>JANYFL010000021.1 GCA_025362735.1 Betaproteobacteria bacterium
TAAAGCCATCATGTGCTAAGCCTTTAATGGCTTCGCAGGTTAACTCTGCATTAGAGTATGTGCTATTTCCGTTTTTATCCAATGCATAATATCGATTTGTTATTTTATTATTTCTTAAATAGTCTCTACGATTACAGCAAAGATCAGAAGCGCCAGAACAGTGCTGCCAACACGTTACCGAACGCAATCAACGGCGGCTCAGGCACGATTGCCGATGGCAACGGGACCGGCTGGAATACTTTGGCGCTCAAAGGCGTATGGCGGCCAGAGGGCATTATAGGCACCATAGACATCAATGGCGCACACATTGTCGACCTTGGCGTGCAGCAGGATCGCTACACATTGAAGTACCGCACTTCCAATATTACCGGCAACTGGATCAGCGACGGTGCCGGAACATTGACCAATGAAGTCGGCGGCAAGACACAGTTGCAAAGCCTTTACCTGCAAGACAGCTGGACCTTCAACCCGAAATGGAAAACCGTGCTGGGCGCACGCGCCGAAAACTGGTCCGCCTCGAGCGGCTTCACCACATTCGGTGTCAACAATGTGAACAACGCCAGTTATGCCAAGCGCTCGGAAAACTTCGTCTCGCCCAAAGCCGCATTGTCTTATCAGTTGACAGACAACACCGTGCTGAAGGCTTCGACCGGACGCGCCGTACGCATGGCGACTGTCTCAGAGTTGTATGGGGCCACATCAACCACCAACTCCCAGTACATCAACGATCCGAACCTGAAGCCTGAAAAATCCTGGACCACCGAACTGACGGCAGAAAAAGATTTGAGCAATGGTGTGTTGCGCGTGACTTACTTTACCGAGAGCACCAAAGACTCGCTCTATTCCCAGAGTACCTTGATCAACAACATCTCGGTCAGTCGCGTACAGAACATTGGCCGCATCAAGACCAACGGCATCGAACTGGCGTACACCACCAAAGACGCTTTGATCAAAGGCCTGGATTTCTCGGGTAGCGCAACCTACACCGACTCCATCATCAAAGAAAACGCGGGTTTCGTGAACAGCCCAGGTGACACCATTGGCAAACAGCAACCCAATATTGCACGGTGGCGTGCCAGCGCATTGTTGAGTTACCGGATCGACGCACAATGGAATGCCTCACTGGGCCTACGCTATAGTGGCCCGCAGTTCCGTACGCTCAACAACGCCGATGTCAACGGCTTTACTTACCAAGGCGTGAGTCGCTTTTTTACCGCCGATGCGCGTGTGCGTTACCAGATCGACAAGAACTGGTCCGCCGCTTTCGGTATCGACAACCTGAACAATTACAAATACTGGAATTTCCATCCCTATCCCCAGCGCAGTTACAGCGCAGAACTGAAAGTCGATCTATGAAAAAACTTTTAATCGCCACGCTGCTGAGTGCCAGTTCAATCGCTCAGGCGCATATCACCCTGGACCAGCCCCAGGCGCTGGCTGGTACTGCCTTCAAGGCCGCGTTCCGCGTCGGTCATGGTTGCAGTGGCAGCGCCACCCACACCTTGACCGTGCATATTCCCGCTGGATTTACGAAAGCCAAGCCCATGCCCAAGCCGGGATGGAGTATCGAGATCACAAGCGGCCCGAAAGACGCCATCGACATCACCTGGAAAGCCAACAGTCGTGAATCATGGCTGCAGGACGCGTGGTACGATGAATTCACGATTCGCGGCCAGACCCCGTCTCAACCCGGTCCACTCTGGTTCAAGGTACGCCAGCAATGCGAACAGGGGGAATCGAACTGGGCTGAAATTCCCGCATCCGGAACCAGCGCCGAAGGCCTGAAGACCCCAGCTGTACTACTGGAAGTCTTACCCAATGAACATGCTGGACACGTTCATTGATCAAGAACCGATTCCTTTTCCGGAACAAGCAAATGAGCGATGAAAAGATAAACGGAAGTTGCCTTTGTGGTGAAGTGAGCTATGTCATCACCGGCAATATCGGAATTTTTCAATACTGTCATTGCTCCCGTTGTCGCAAATTTACCGGCAGCGCCCATGCCGCCAATCTGTTTGTGACACCGGAGCAGTTTGCCTGGATTAAAGGAAGCGAATGGGTCGGCGTTTACGTGCCGGAACACACCCGGCACTTTGCCACGGCTTTCTGCAAACAATGCGGCTCAGCGCTCCCATGGAAAAGCAAAAGCGGAAAAGTCGTCGTCATCCCGGCGGGAACACTCGATCAGCATCCCGGTATCGAACCCATGCAGAATATTTTCTGGGGATCAAGAGCCCCTTGGTATAAGTCCGCTGCAGACTTGCCTGCGCATGAGCGACTTCCGGTCAGCGGATCTTGATTGCTTCGAAACTTGCTGGAGATAAAGATGAGTGACAAAAAGATAAAGGGTAGCTGCCTATGCGGTGAAGTGGCCTACGCTGCCGGTAGTTTGAGAATTTTTCAATCCTGCCACTGCTCACGCTGCCGAAAAAACTCAGGCAGCGCTTATGCCGCCAATCTATATGGTGACCCGAAAGAATTCACCTGGACCAAAGGAAGCGAGCAGGTGGGCGTGTATGTGCACGAACATGCCAAGCACTTTTCAACTGCCTTCTGCAAAAAATGCGGTTCCGCCCTACCCTGGAAAAGCAAGAACGGAAAAGTCATGGTCATCCCAGCAGGAACACTCGATGAGCATCCCGGAATAGAGCCTTTGCAGAATTTATACTGGGGATCAAGAGCGCCCTGGTACAAGTCCGCCGCTGACCTGCCCAAGCACGAGGGACTTCCGGTCAAGGAAAAATGAATTGGGCTTCAACGACGATAAAATTTCCGTTCGTCCTGAGTGCCGCACGTAGTGCGGCGTATCGAAGGATGAATGGAAATTCTATCGATGTTCAAGACTTGACGTCACCATCCACATAAAACCACCGATCGTTTTCCTTCACGAACCGGCTGACTTCGTGCATGCGATGCGCACGGCCATTGATCTTGTAGCGCGCAACAAATTCGACCGTGGCATGACTCGAGTCCTGCAGGTCATGGCGCTTGATGTCCAGACCGATCCACTTGCTTGCAACATCAGCATTCAAGTTCAAAGCCGTCGGCCGCGTCGACGGATGCCAGGTTTGCAGCAAATACGCTTCGTGCCCGAGCACATAGGCGCTATAGCGCGACCGCATCAGCGCCTCTGCGGTCGGTGCACCCAGACCCTGCTCCAGATAACGGCCACAGCATTGGCCGTAGTCCATCAAGTTTCCGCAGGCACAAGGTTCTGAAGTGGTGACCACTCTGTTCATGTCTTCTTAAAAATTAAAGTGGCGCCAAGGCGGCATGGATGGATGCCGCCTTGAAAGCAGAAAGTCAGGCGCCGATTGTTTTCGCCAGAGACTCCAGGATTTCGGTCCATCCACCGACGTGTCCTGCCTGCGCTGCTTCCGGCAGACGTTCGTGGGTGACGACCACTTCAGTGGCCTTGCCGTCAGGACGAAATTCGACCGTCACCAGCGAATCGTTCTGTCCCGCGTGGGGCGAGTTCCAGGTGAAGACGAGACAGCGTGGCGCATCGATGGTCTGGTAGACGCCGGTATGGCGAACCGGCCCCGAAGCGACGTGCATCACGATCTCAAATGCACCGCCTTCGCGCGCGTCAACCTTGACGTCAGAACGCTGAGAGCCACTGGAACAAGGACGCATCCATTCGGCCAGTGCGGTTGGGTTCAGCCATGCATCGAAAAGTTCTTGCGCGGATGCGGCGATCCTGCGCTTGACGGTGATGGTAGGAACACTGGTAACTGCGTTAGCGACTGCACTCATGATTACTTTCCTTTCCTCGCGCTCTTGCGCTGGTTGATGACAAATTTTTCAAGGGATGCCAGCTGGTCTTCCCAGAACTGGCGGTAATACTCCATCCACTCCGCTGCGTCGGCCATGGCCTCAGCGTTGAGTGAAAGCATGTGGTCGCGACCCTGCACCGTGCGCCTCACGAGTTCCGCGCGTTCAAGCATCTTGATGTGCTTCGAGATGGCATTGAGCGACACCGGAAACTCACCAGCAATCTCGGTTACGCGCGCATCTGCCCGAGCAAGACGAGCAAGAATCGCCCGCCGCGTCGGGTCAGCCATCGCACTGAATGCTGCGTCGAGTCTTTCCGAAGCCTGGGCCGATTTGGATTGGGATCTATATTCAACCATATGGTTGAATATAGAAGATGATTAAAACGATGTCAAGGCAAGTTCATAGACTATTTCTAGACAATCGCAATCCCCCATCACTGCCCTCTACAGCAACGCAGTCGGCGCATCAACCGGTGCAGCCGGGCATCGGCCGTTTGAGCGTAGCGAGTTCCGAAGGCCGCCGGTTGATGTGTTGACTGGGAACCCGTAGGGCGCTATAGCGGACGCGACTTTCTTTGCTTACTTTGGCAAGGCAAAGAAAGTAAGTTGCCGCCAAGCAACCCGCTTGGCTTTCAAATTAGTACCGGATACGGCAACATTCCATACGACGGAAGGCTCTGCGCTTTTTCCGCCCTACGCGGCTGAGCTGAGTATGAACGTTTACCCGGATTGTTGGCTGGCTGTTTGTTAAGCGAGAGCCATTAGTTTTGGATTGCTGTCAGCTTTCCATTTTCGAAGTACAAATAGCTGCCTTGTCCATAGACCCATTGTTCATGCTTTCCATACTTCGTGATTGTTATGTTTATATCGTTGGGTTTTCCCCAACTTGTCTTTTCTATTACTTGTTTCTTTGTCATTCCTATACGCGCACCAGGTAGGTTTGCAACACGTTCTGCTTCAGCTTTTTCAGCCGCTTCTATCGGTTTGTAATCTTCACAATATTTAGTGTATTTGGCGACCTGCGCGCGAGTATAAGCGGTGTCTTTTAGAAGCTTCGGGTCGTTTGGATTGCTGCTTCTTGCTGCGTAATCTTCTTGCTGTCTGAGCGTCTCCTTTTCCTCCTCAAGATGTTCACAATAGAAACTTGCGTGGGTAGAGGTAGAGATAAGCGTTGTGACAAATAGGATCAGCAGTTTGTTCATTTTTAGTTATAAATATGATAGATACAAAACTGAGAAACTATACAATAAAATCTTTTAGTTAAGACTTTTTGTTGAATGACTGTAAGCCTCTCATCAAATAAATCGTCCGAAGTAAAATAGCCGCTAACCAGCGGCTATTGGAAGTAGCACGGTCTTCTTTATAGCGGCCTTACGTTTGCAAAAGTAATCATGATTCGGAGCAGACTCCCACTTAACTTGGACGGCTTGGGACAGTATAAGCGTCACCGTTTGAGATACGATCAACGTTCTTCCCTATTAGTCTTAGCAAACTTTCAAATTCATCAAATCCGAGTCTCGCATTGATTGTGCAGAAACCATCATCATGAATCCATACAGGCTGCAGATGACCAGGAGGCAGTTTGGTGACGTCAGGATGTCTGCTATCGTTGTAGATAGAATTCAAGCGCTGAATTACAGTCCCATCGTTTTTTTCAAATATATCCTGTGATAAGGCTTTACGAGCGAAGTCAAAGGCTTGGTAAAGCTGCGCAACACTACTCTCGATTTTTCGCAGTGCGTGGAAATATTTTGAAATAATATTCTCTCCACGGATAATATAAGTCAACGTCACACATGCTTCGTCATAGTCCTCGATTGCAGCCTGCGCACGACGGATTAAAGCGAATGCGAAAGCCTTGCGGTCATCAGATAAATTGCGATGAAAAATCGACTGCCGAATGAAAATTGGAATCCAACTATCCAGGTTTGGAAATTCCCCACGAACTGACTTAGTGTTGGGCATTTTAAGGGAGGAAAACCCCTGTCCAACGTACTTATCAAGAGCGTAGTTTGTGAGAGGCATATAACGTTAATATTAAGTAGTTAATGTTTTCAAAATATGCCTCTCCATGATTTCTCTTCTTTTCAGAAATCCTAATGCATTACTCATGGGAGCACATATATCAAGCCGGTTCAAGCTTTGCTATGCCTAATGCAAGTTCTTTAATGCCACTGCGCCCGAAATTAATGCGAGCACGAGCATCACTGCCGCTGCCTTCCAAACTGATGATCACGCCTTCGCCGAACTTGGCGTGTTTGACACTCTGGCCGATACGGAAACCGCTGGAGGCGCTGCGCTTGACGTTGCTCCAGACCGGTACCGCTTCGCTGACTGCCGGAACATCATCCCAGGCCGAGCTGTAGTGACCATAGGTTTTGCTTCCGTAGCTGGAACCGAAACCCGCACTGCGGTTGGCGAACTGCGGCGTCAGCCATTTCAATGCGCCATCGGGCAATTCATCGAAAAAGCGTGAGCGCACGTTGTAGCGCGTCTGGCCGTGCAGCATGCGGGTCTGTGAAAAACTCATGTACAGACGTTTTCGCGCGCGCGTGATTGCCACATACATCAGGCGACGTTCTTCTTCGGTGCCGTCGACTTCAGTCGTGCTGTTCTCATGCGGAAACAGGCCCTCTTCCAGACCGGTGATGAAGACGGCATCGAACTCCAGGCCTTTGGCCGAATGCACCGTCATCATCTGCAAGGCGTCCTGTCCGGCCTGCGCCTGATTGTCTCCCGCTTCAAGCGAGGCATGCGCCAGAAAGGCGTCAAGCGGCGTGGCGTATTCCACAATCTCGGCATCGGCATCCAGAACTTCGGCTTCGCTGTTTGCAATTGGTTGAAACTCGCTACGCGGCGATGGAATGGCATTGGCACGCGCATTCAGGGCAAAGCCTTCTTCACCGCTGAAACTCGCGGCTGCATTGACCAGTTCGTTCAGATTCTCGATGCGCTCATGCCCTTCCCTCTCGGTCTGATAGTGCGCAATCAGACCGCTGGCTTCATTGACATGACCGATCATCTCGGCGAGTGACATCGCCTGGGTTTCGAAACGCATCGACTCGATAAGTTTGACAAAGGCACCGACCAGCGTGCCGGCCTTGCCATCGACATAGGGTGCGGCTGAATACAGCGAGCACTGGCGCTGACGCGCCGCATCCTGCAATTGTTCAATTGAACGTGCGCCAATCCCGCGTGTGGGGAAATTGACCACGCGTGCAAATGAGGTGTCGTCGTGCGGATTGGCCATCAGACGCAGATAGGCGAGCGCGTGCTTGACTTCCTGACGCTCGAAAAAGCGCAGGCCGCCATAGACGCGATACGGAATGCCTGCACTGAATAGCGCATGCTCGATCACGCGCGACTGGGCATTGGAGCGATACAGTACGGCCATATCGGAGCGCGCCATGCCGTCGCGGATCAGGCCCTTGACCTCTTCGATCAACCACTGCGCTTCCTGAATGTCGGTGGTGGATTCATAAACCCGGACCGGTTCACCGACGCCCGCTGCCGTCCAAAGGTTCTTGCCCAGACGGGTGAGGTTGTTCTTGATGAGTGCGTTGGCCGTATCGAGAATATGCCCGTGGGAGCGGTAGTTCTGCTCCAGCTTGATGACGTTCTCGACATGAAACTCGCGCTCGAACTGGGCCATGTTGCCCACATTGGCGCCGCGAAAAGCATAGATGCTCTGATCGTCATCGCCGACCGCAAACACGGCATTCAGCTTGGGAGAGCCATAGCCTGCGAGCAGCTTGAGCCAGCGGTATTGCAATACGTTGGTGTCCTGAAACTCATCGACCAGAATGTGTTTGAAGCGCGCCTGATAGTGTTCGCGCAGTGGCTGGTTGCGGCTCAGCAGCTCAAAACTGCGCAGCAGCAACTCGGCAAAATCGACCACGCCTTCGCGCTGGCATTGATCGTCATAGAGTTGATACAGCTCGCGGAATTTCTGGTTGAAATCGTCGTTGGCCTCAACATCTTTGGCACGCAGACCGTCCTCCTTGGCGCCGTTGATAAACCAGGCAAGTTGACGTGGCGGATATTTTTCGTCGTCGATATTCAGGCTTTTCAGCAGGCGCTTGATGGCGGAAAGCTGATCCGACGAATCCAGAATCTGGAAAGTCTGCGGCAGATTGGCATCGCGGTAATGCGTGCGCAGCAGACGATTGCACAGACCATGAAAGGTGCCCAGCCACATGCCGCGCACGTTGATTGGCAGCATCGCGCTCAAACGCGTCAACATTTCCTTGGCGGCCTTGTTGGTAAACGTCACCGCAAGCAGGCTCGCCGGTGAAATCTGGCCGGTCTGGATCAACCAGGCGATTCGAGTCGTGAGCACGCGGGTCTTGCCGCTGCCGGCTCCGGCCAGAATCAGCGCCGATTGCGGCGGCAGCGTGACCGCTGCCAGTTGTTCAGGATTGAGATCGTCCAGCAGGGAAGAATGATGCAATGAAGAGGCGGACATGAGGGCTCAAGGTGGGATTCACTCGAATTATAACGACGCATCCTTTTCCTATTGGATCAGCCGGGAAATCAGAGGGCGCACGGTTATAATTACTGATTATTCCAATCAGTACGTACTATCGGTTTAGAAAAGCTCTTATTTTGGCCGTCGTTCCTGCGAAGGCAGGAATCCAGCGACGTTAAAGTCACTAGGTTCCTGCCTTCGCAGGAACGACGAGTTATCAGTGAATTAGAGTTTTCTACGCTTGATTCAGCCTACGTACGCACTACCTGATTCCATGCAACAACCTTTGACTGATCAATTCGATCCCGCTGCCATTGAAGCTGCTGCGCAAGCCGCCTGGAACATGGCCGACCCAGAAAAATCGGCTTATCGCGTCATCGAGAATGACCCGCACTGCCCCAAGGGCAAGTTCTACGCTTGCTCCATGCTGCCCTACCCCTCCGGCAAGCTGCACATGGGTCACGTGCGCAACTACACCATCAACGACATGCTGACGCGTCATCTGCGCATGAGCGGCTACAACGTGCTGATGCCGATGGGTTGGGATGCTTTCGGTCTGCCTGCTGAAAACGCGGCGATGAAAAACAAGGTGCCGCCCGCGAAGTGGACTTACGAAAACATCGCCACGATGAAAAAGCAGATGCAGGCGATGGGACTGGCAATCGACTGGTCGCGTGAAGTGGCGACCTGTTCGCCCGAGTATTACAAATGGAATCAGTGGTTGTTCCTGAAAATGCTCGAAGCGGGAATCGCCGAGCGCCGCACCCAGACGGTCAACTGGGATCCGGTCGATCAGACCGTCTTGGCGAATGAACAGGTGATTGACGGACGTGGCTGGCGTTCAGGCGCTTTAGTCGAGAAGCGCGAGATTCCCGGTTATTACTTCAACATCACCCATTACGCCGAAGAATTGCTGGCGTGTGTGACGGATGAGAGCAATCCGAATTATCTGAAGGGTTGGCCTGAACGCGTCAGGCTGATGCAGGAGAACTGGATTGGCAAGAGTGAGGGGGTACGGTTTGCGTTTCCTTATGACTTTGGAAACACCGGCCCCTATCCTAACCTCACTGCTGCACCCCAGAGGGGCTTGCGCTCAGTGGCGAATAGCAGTGCTATTCGAAACCCCACTTCGCCCCCAGCGGGGGAAGGGATAAAAACAAATTCGCCTCAGACTAGTGTGCCCCTTCCCCCTCTGGGGGAAGGCCGGGATGGGGGCCAGCAGATTGGGAAAGGCCTCCTCTGGGTTTTCACCACCCGCGCCGACACCATCATGGGCGTCACCTTCTGTGCTGTAGCGCCGGAACATCCGCTGGCCCTGCATGCGGCAAACAGCAAACCCGATGTCGCCGCCTTCATCGAAGAATGCAAGACCGGAGGCAATACCGAGGCCGAGCTTGCCCTGCAGGAAAAGAAGGGTGTGCCGACTGGATTGTTCGTCACGCATCCTTTGACCGGTGAGCAAGTGCCGGTCTGGGTCGGCAACTATGTGCTGATGAGTTATGGCGATGGCGCAGTGATGGGCGTTCCCGCACATGACGTACGCGACTTTGCGTTTGCGAAAAAATATAGTCTGCCGATCAAACAGGTGATTGCCTTAAAGAATTTTCCCTCACCCCAACCCTCTCCCACTGATGCGGGAGAGGGAGCGGCCAGTCGTTCAGGCCCCCTCGCCCCATCAGGGGAGAGGGCGGGGGGTGAGGGAAGCGCATTCACGAATGCCCGCTGGCAGGATTGGTACGCCGACAAGCAAAACGGCGTCTGCGTCCATTCCGGCAAATACGACGGCCTGAATCACAAGGCCGCTGTCGATGCAATTGCGAAAGACCTTGCCTCCCTCGGCCTCGGCGAAAAGAAAACCACCTTCCGCTTGCGTGACTGGGGCATCAGTCGCCAGCGTTACTGGGGCACGCCGATCCCGATCATCCATTGCGATGCCTGCGGTCCGGTACCCGTTCCCCAAAAGGATCTGCCGGTTGTCTTGCCCGAAGACCTGATCCCCGATGGCTCCGGCAATCCGCTGAAAAAGCATGCGGCCTTCCTGAACGTGCCTTGCCCGAAGTGCGGCAAGCCAGCCCACCGCGAAACCGACACGATGGATACCTTTGTCGATTCGTCCTGGTATTTCATGCGCTATTGCGATGCGAAGAACGGCGACGCCATGGTGGCCGAAGGCGCAAAGTACTGGATGCCGATGGATCAGTACATCGGCGGGATCGAGCATGCGATTCTTCATCTGCTGTACGCGCGTTTCTGGACCAAAGTGATGCGTGACCTGAAACTGGTGAACGTGGACGAGCCGTTCACCAAGCTGCTGACCCAGGGCATGGTGCTGAACCACATCTATTCCCGTCGCAGCGACAAGGGCGGCATCGAATACTTCTGGCCGGATGAAGTGGAAAATGTTTTCGAGGGTGCGCGCATCATCGGCGCGAAGCTCAAGAGCGACGGCTCCAGCATCGATTACGAAGGCGTCGGCACGATGTCGAAGTCGAAGAACAACGGCGTCGATCCGCAGGAACTGATCAACCGTTATGGGGCCGACACGGCTCGCCTGTTCACGATGTTTGCCGCACCGCCGGAACAGACCCTGGAATGGAACGATGCGGGCGTCGAAGGGGCACATCGTTTTCTCAGGCGCGTCTGGGCATATGCGGCGAATCATGTTCTGCAGATTCATGACGCCGGTACCATCAATACGATCTGGCCGGACGTACTCACGTCCGATGACAAGGCTCTGCGTTTCGAAGTGCATAGCCTGTTGCGCCAGATCAATTATGACTACGAGCGCATGCAGTACAACACCGTCATTTCGGGCGCGATGAAATTGCTCAATGCGCTTGAAAATGCCAAGAGCCATAGTGGTGTTGTGACCCGCGAGGCCTTTAGTATTCTGCTGCGCGTGCTGTATCCGGTATGCCCGCATCTGACCTATGTCTTGTGGGAACAGCTCGGCTATGCCACTGTGTTCGGCAACTTGCTCCATGCGCCCTGGCCCAAGATTGATGAAGGCGCCCTCGCCCGCGACGAAATCGAACTGATGGTGCAAGTCAATGGCAAGCTGCGCGGTAGCGTGCGCGTTCCGGCCCAAGCCGATAAAGCCGAAATCGAACGGCTCACCTTAGCTGAAGAAGCGCTGCAAAAATTCCTGACCGGTGCGCCCAAGAAAGTCGTGGTCGTGCCGGGCCGTCTTGTGAACGTGGTTGTGTAAAGTAGTGAAGTGGTTATGCCAGACTGAGGGAATATTTATAACCACAGTTGTCATTCCCGCGCAGGCGGGAATCCAGTGTCGTTAATCACATTGTTCATTGACTGGATTTCCGCTCATTTACAAGATTCTGCGGGAATGACGTCGCAAAAGGAAGTTTGCTGCTTGTCATGAAAGAATGCAGGACATGAAAAAAAAATCTCTATCCGGGTTTGCCAGACTAGGACTGATCGGCTTGATCTTCAGCATGTTGACTGCCTGCGGATTTCAATTGCGCGGATCGGCCAGTCTGCCATTCAAGACGCTGTGGGTCGCGTTCAACGATACCTCACCACTGGGCACGGAACTCAAGCGCAATATCCGCAGCGGCACGTCGACCCAGCTGGTTTCTGATCCATCCCAGGCTGAAGCCCTGCTCGATGTTCTGGGTGAAGAGCGCGTCAAGGAAATTCTGAGTTTGAACAGTGCGGGTCAGGTGCGCGAATACAATCTGTTCTACAAATTCCGTTTCCGTGTGCATGACGGCAAAGGCAAGGATTTCATCCCCGCATCCGAAATCGTTCTGAAGCGCAACATCACGGTAGACGACAACAATCAGCTTGCCAAAGCCGCGGAAGAAAATCTGCTTTACCGCGACATGCAATCGGATGTGGTGCAGCAGTTATTGCGCCGGCTGGCTGCAGTCAAGCTCGAATAGCAGCGACACGCGATGCAACTGAAACCGGATCAGCTGGAAGCCCATCTCGCGCGCGAACTGCAATCGCTTTACGTGCTGCATGGGGACGAGCATCTGTTGGTGATCGAAGCAGCTGACCGTATTCGTGCCAAAGCTCGTCAAGCGGGATTCAGCGAACGTGAAGTGCTGGTCAATGACCGTCATTTCCGTTGGGGCGATTTGCTGGCAGCAGGTCAAAGCATGTCGCTGTTTGGCGACCGCAAACTGATTGACCTGCGGATTCCGACCGGCAAGCCAGGCAAGGAAGGTTCGCAAGCCTTGCAGGATTTTGTCCAGTTACAGAATCCCGATTTATTGACACTGATCACGCTGCCGCGGATGGATAGTGCGACGCGTAACTCCGCCTGGTTCAGTGCGCTGGAGCGCAGTGGCGTGACCATCGAAGTACCGCTGGTTGATCGTGCACGTTTGCCCGCCTGGATCAGTACGCGACTAGGTGCGCAACAGCAAACTGCGCCGCGCGAGGCGCTCGATTTCATTGCGGATCGTGTCGAGGGCAACCTGCTGGCCGCACATCAGGAAATCCAGAAGCTTGCCCTGCTCTTCCCGACAGGCTCGTTGAGTCTGGAACAGGTGCAGGAAGCCGTGTTGAATGTGGCCCGCTTCGATGTCTTCAAGCTCACCGAGGCCATGCTCGCCGGTGACGGCGCCCGGCTCGCAAGAATGCTGGATGGCTTGAAGGCCGAAGGCGAATCGCCGGTGCTGGTGCACTGGACCCTGACCGAGGAAATCCGCAATTTGCTGCGCGCCCAAACCGGCTTGAAACAAGGGCAACCGCTGGCGATGCTGCTGCGTCAATTACGAGTCTGGGGGCCGCGCGAACGTTTGTACGAATCGGCCCTGCGTCGCCTGAAACCAGCCTTGCTGAATCAGGCCTTGCGCCGCGCAGCGGAACTCGACAAACTGGTCAAGGGTCTGTCGATCAAAAACTCCGGCAATGCCTGGGATGAACTGATGCGGCTGGGTCTGAGTCTCACTCGAACGGTGACTTGATATCCGGCCTGAATGGCATCATCTGTTGGAAAGCAAATCATGAAACCACTCGATATTCAGGAACTGATGCTGCAAATCGGAACGCGTGCGCGGGCCGCGTCTGCAGCGATGGCACGCGCCGATACGGCCACCAAGAATGCGGCGTTGCTGACGATTGCCGCAGCCATCCGGCGCGAGGCTGCAGCGCTGAAGACAGCGAATGGCGAAGACCTGGCCGCAGCCAGAACGAGTGGACTGGAACCGGCCCTGCTCGACCGCCTGACCCTTTCGGACAAGGCGATTGAGACGATGGCTGAAGGACTGGAACAAATTGCAAAACTGCCCGATCCGATTGGCGAGATCAGCGAATTGCGTTACCGGCCAAGCGGCATCCAGGTCGGCCGGATGCGCGTGCCGCTGGGTGTGATCGGCATCATTTACGAAGCCCGGCCCAATGTCACGATCGATGCGGCCGGACTGTGCATCAAGTCCGGCAATGCGACGATCCTGCGTGGTGGCTCGGAGGCCATTCATTGCAACCGTGCGCTGGCCAAGCTGATACAGGAAGGCCTTGCTGCTGCGGGCTTGCCTACGGACGGCGTACAGGTTGTCGATACCACCGACCGTGCTGCGGTCGGCGCACTGATCACCATGCCCGAGTATGTGGATGTGATCGTGCCACGTGGTGGCAAGGGCCTGATCGAACGCTTAATACGTGAATCCAAGGTGCCGATGATCAAGCATCTTGATGGCATCTGCCACGTCTATATCGATGAGAGCGCTAATATCGAAAAAGCGATCCGCATCGCCGATAACGCCAAGACCAATCGCTATGGCACCTGCAATACGATGGAAACGCTGCTGATCCATCGCAGTGTTGCCGCCGAGGTATTGCCGCGTCTGGCGAGAATCTACAAAGAAAAACAGGTCGAACTGCGCGGCGATGATGCCGCACGTACCCTCGTCCCGATGAGTGCCGCGGTGGAAGAAGATTGGCGCACCGAGTACCTCGCCCCCATCCTGTCCGTGCGCATCGTCGATGATCTCGACGCCGCGATTGCCCATATCAACACCTATGGCTCCAAGCATACCGATGCCATCGTTACCGAGGACTATAGCCGCAGCTTGCGCTTTTTGCGTGAGGTCGATTCCGCTTCGGTCATGGTCAATGCCTCGACCCGTTTTGCCGACGGCTTCGAGTTTGGCCTGGGTGCGGAAATCGGCATCTCGAATGACAAGCTGCATGCACGCGGCCCGGTTGGACTCGAAGGCCTGACGAGTCAGAAGTATGTGGTGTTTGGGCATGGGGAAGTGCGTAGCTAAATCACCAACTTGAACAAAGAAATTCCCTCCCCTTCAAGAGGAGGGTCAGGATGGGGATGGGTTCATCTGACCACATTCAATTGCCTATCCTCACCAAACCTCCTCTTAAGAGGGGAGGAGCAAAATCAGTTGACGTCATTCATCAGGAACCTCATGCTCTGGATCAAAGCCTTTCACATTCTTTTCGTCACCTCCTGGTTCGCCGGGCTGTTTTATCTGCCGCGCATTTTCGTGAACCTGGCCCAGGAGACCGATGCCACAGCAAAAGCTCGACTGCTCTTGATGGCACGCAAGCTGTTCCGTTTCATGACCATCCTGGCGATCCCCGCAGTTTTGCTTGGCATCTGGCTGTGGATGGCTTATTGGATGATCCCTGGTCAGGGCTGGCTGCACGCCAAGCTGCTATTTGTCCTGCTGATCATCGGCTATCACCACGCTTGCGGCATCCTGCTTAGAAAATTCGAACAAGGCCGGAATACGCGTTCGCATGTGTTTTATCGCTGGTTCAATGAAGTGCCGGTCGTGTTCCTGCTGGCCGTCGTGATTCTGGTTGTGGTGAAACCATTTTGAGCACCCTGAATTTTTTCTGCACCTGCCCGCGCGGGCTGGAAGAGGCTCTGGCCGAGGAGCTTAAAGAAATCGGCATCGCCAATGCAGGTGCCATTGCTGGGGGCGTTTATTTCAGCGGCTCCTGGGCCGATTGCTATCGGGCCAACCTGCAATCCCGTCTTGCGAGTCGCATTTTGTGGCGCGTGGCCCAAGGCCGCTATCGCACCGAAGAAGATGTTTATAAGCTAGCCCTGAAACAGGACTGGTCGCAATGGTTCGATGTTGACCAAAGCATTCGGGTTGACGTTACGGCCACCAAAAGCCCGGTGCGCAGCGTGGAATTCGTCACGCTAAGAATCAAGGATGCGGTTTGCGACCGCTTTCGCGAGCAAAGCGGCAAACGCCCGGACGTGGATACGCGCAATCCGGATGTCCGGATTTTTGGCTTCCTCAACGCGGATAACTGCACGCTTTATCTCGACACTTCCGGCGACGCCTTGTTCAAACGCGGCTGGCGTCTGGACATTGGTGAGGCGCCGCTGCGCGAGAATCTTGCCGCTGGCATTCTGCGTCTGGCCGGTTGGAAACCCGGCATCCCCTTGCTTGATCCGATGTGCGGCAGCGGCACTTTCGTCGTCGAAGCTGCCCAGATGGTGCTCGGCATTGCTCCCGGCGCGAACCGTTCCTTTGGCTTTGAGCAACTTAAGAACTTTAATGAAGAGTCATGGAAATCAATTAAAAATCAATTAATTGAACCCCTAACTTCAAGCCAAAAATTGGATATTTTTGCGAGCGATGTATCGGGTGATGCGGTCGTTGCAACCCGCGCCAATCTAGAGCGCGCTGGCGTACCTGCTGACATCGCACTTGAAATTGCACCCAAACAAATCGACGCACGCCAGATCAAACCACCCGTAACCGAAGGCGGAATCATGGTGGTCAACCCACCCTATGGCGAACGGATAGGGGTACGCGGAACGGAAAGCGCAGAGGATTTTTTTGCCGAATTCGGTAATACGCTGAAGCAGCGCTTCGCTGGCTGGAACTGCTATGTGCTGACCAGCGATATGGCCTTCCAGAAAAAACTTCGGCTCGCGCCAAGCAAACGGACGCCGTTATTCAATGGTGCGATTGAATGCCGCCTGTTTGCGTTTGAACTGGTGGCCGGCTCGCGACGGGATAAACCAGCCGCAGCGGCTTAAAGGATCAGGCCGTTGGTTAGCCCTGCTCAGCCAGCAGCTTTTCGATGTCCTGGCTGACCTTTTCTGGCGCGGTCATCGATGCAAAGCGATCCACTACTCGACCGTCGCGCCTGACCAGAAACTTGGTGAAATTCCACTTGATGTCCTTGCTGCCCAGAAAGCCGGGTGCCTGGGCTTTCATCCAGACGAACAAGGGATGCGCGTTTGCGCCATTGACGTCAATTTTGGCAAACAAGGGAAAAGTGACCGCAAAGTTTTTCTCGCAGAACGCAGCAATCTGTTCGCTGTTGCCGGGTTCCTGACCACCAAACTGGTTGCAGGGAAAGCCGAGAACTTCAAAACCCCGGTCTTTGTATTTTTTGTAGATTTCTTCCAGGCCTTTGTATTGCGGCGTAAAGCCACATTCGCTGGCCATATTCACGATCAGCAGAACCTTACCGCGATAGCTGGACAGCGAAACTGGCTGTCCAGTTAAACTTTCCGCACTGAAATCGTAAAGACTGCTCACGGAGCTTTAGACGATACCCAAATGACCAATACCGCTAACCAGATTGGTTGCGGATGAGTTCTTGCTGTGCAACTTGATCTGCAGGCGAAGATCGTTCACCGAGTCGGCATTGCGCAGTGCATCTTCGTAGCTGATCAGATCTCTTTCAAACAGATCGAACAAGGCCTGGTCGAAGGTCTGCATGCCGAGTTCACGCGAGCGCTTCATGATTTCCTTGATCTCGTGCACATCACCTTTGAAAATCAGGTCCGAGATTAATGGTGAATTCAACATGATTTCAACCGCTGGAATACGGCCTTTGGTATCCCTGAGCGGAATCAGACGCTGCGACACGAGTCCTTTGAGATTCAACGACAAGTCCATCAGCAGCTGAGCGCGACGTTCTTCTGGGAAGAAATTGATGATTCGATCCAATGCCTGGTTTGCGCTGTTGGCGTGCAGAGTGGCGAGGCAAAGGTGTCCCGTTTCGGCAAAGGCGATTGCGTGCTCCATGGTTTCGCGATCGCGGATTTCGCCGATCAGGATCACGTCGGGAGCTTGACGCAACGTATTCTTCAGCGCAGCAAACCAGTCATGCGTATCCACACCGACTTCACGATGCGTGATGATGCAGTTCCTGTGCGGATGAACATATTCGACCGGATCTTCAATCGTAACGATGTGGCCGTAGCTGTTGGCGTTGCGATGGCCGATCAGGGAAGCAAGGGTCGTTGATTTGCCAGAACCGGTAGCTCCAACCATGATGACTAGACCCCGCTTGGTCATCACGACTTCCTTGAGTACAGGCGGAATCTTTAGTTCTTCAACGGTCGGAATCTTGGTCGTGATGGTTCGCAGTACCAAACCCACACGCCCCTGCTGGACAAAGGCATTACAACGGAATCGGCCAATGCCCGATGGGCTGATGGCGAAATTACATTCCTTGGTCGCTTCAAAATCGGCGGCCTGACGATCATTCATGATGGCCCGCGCCAACTCGACAGTATGTTGCGGGCTTAGTGTCTGATTAGAAACCGGCATGATTTTGCCGTCGATCTTGAACGCGGGTGGAAACTCGGCGGTGATGAAAAGATCGGAGCCATTTTTGCTCACCATCAACTTGAGCAAATCGTACATGAAGGTTGTTGCCTGTTCGCGTTCCATGATTTCTGTCTACCGATGTAAATTGAAGCGAGTTAATTGAGAAATGCCCTTGCCTGAAACCAAATTGAAGTTCAGACCGGGAAAGTATCTTTGTTTGAGGCACGGTTACGCGCTTCCAGCGAGG
>JANYFL010000052.1 GCA_025362735.1 Betaproteobacteria bacterium
AGGGGTGCCTAGTTTGTGTCGTAGGGCCGCGTTGCATTTCGGGATGATGGTTTTGCATGATTTTCTCCTGCATAGCTTTGTAAATAGATGAACGCATCGTCGTTCGCGAGCGCTGTGGCGTCTGTCGGTGGCAGCGGCGGGCGCGTGTAGGATTGCAACGCTGATCACTGAAGTCCATGAACGCCCCTAAAATCGAACAATGTCTGGAAACACCCTAGGTCACCTCTTCGCAGTCACCACATTTGGTGAATCCCACGGCCCTGCAATCGGTTGTGTGATTGACGGCTGTCCACCTGGCATGCCTTTGTCCGCTGAGGACATCCAGCCCGATCTGGATCGCCGCAAGCCGGGCACGTCGCGGCACGTCACGCAGCGCCGCGAGAGCGACACGGTCGAGATTCTCTCCGGCGTGTTCGAGGGCAAGACCACCGGCACCCCCATTGCATTGCTGATTCGCAACGAAGACCAGCGCAGCAAGGACTATGGCAACATCGTCAATACATTCCGGCCCGGTCACGCGGACTATACCTATCTGCAAAAGTACGGCATCCGCGACTATCGTGGTGGCGGACGTTCATCGGCGCGTTTGACCGCGCCGATGGTGGCGGCAGCCGCGATTGCAAAAAAGTGGTTGCATCAGCAATACGGCACCGTGTTTCGGGGCTGCATGACGCAACTGGGCGACATCGAGATTCCATTTGTCGACTGGAAGCACGTTCCCGAGAATCCTTTTTTTGCAGCCAATGCGGCTATCGTGCCTCAGCTTGAAGAGGCCATGGATGCGTTGCGCAAGGCGGGCGATTCAGTCGGTGCGCGCATTCATGTGGTCGCAGAAAACATTCCGGTGGGGCTGGGCGAGCCGCTGTTCGACAAGCTCGATGCTGATATTGCTTACGCGATGATGGGCATCAACGCGGTCAAGGGTGTGGAGATCGGCGCGGGCTTCGCGTCGGTCGCGCAAAAGGGTAGCGAGCACGGTGATGAACTCACGCCTCAGGGGTTCGTGGGCAACAACGCCGGCGGTGTGCTCGGCGGGATTTCGACCGGTCAGCCGATTACCGTTTCGATTGCGATCAAACCCACGTCTTCCATCCGCACGCCGCGCCGCACGATTGATTTAGGCGGCAATCCGGCCATCGTGGAAACCCACGGACGCCACGACCCTTGCGTCGGCATTCGCGCCACGCCTATTGCCGAGGCGATGCTCGCGTTGGTGCTGATGGATCATGCCTTGCGGCATCGGGCGCAATGTGGCGATGTGCGCGTGATGACACCGGCGATTGCCGGAAAAATCCAGGGAAACTCTGATTAAGCCGTCATTCCCGCGCAGGCGGGAATCCAGAGACGTTAAAGTCACTGGGTTCCAGCCTGCGCTGGAACGACGGAGCTTCGTTTATTCGCACTTGATCAGAGACCCTTAAATCTCTTAAAACCAAAAACTTGACACAGAGAACGCAGAGACTATCGAGGGCACAGAGCAACGCAGAAGCAAGGCGTACCGAAGAAATCTCTGTGTTCCTCTGCGACCTCTGTGTCTCTGTGTTGAGAGGTTTGGCCCGTACGTCTCAGCCCTTATTCAGCATCGGCAAATCAATTCGACGGGTAAACAAATACAAGTGCCATCTGATACCATGCGCGCGACGCATGTCGCAGCCGCATGTTGCAGCTGTTTCAGCGCTGCTGTTTTAGTTTTTCCGGATACGTTCCGGAGCCATATTGATAAGAAAATTTCCGTGTCATCCATTGCACCCGTCCTGCCCGAATACATCCTGACCCTGTCCTGTCCGGACAGGCGTGGCATTGTGCATGCCGTGTCCGGTTTTCTGGCCGAACACGCGTGCAATATTCTCGACAGTGCGCAGTATGGCGACACTCAAACCAATCTGTTTTTCATGCGGGTGCATTTTGTCGATGAACATGCGCAACGTGACACGCAAAAACTGACCGATGATTTCCGGCCGCTGGCCGAGCGCTTCGCAATGGACTGGCATTTGCACGACGCCAGCGTCAAACCCCGCTTGCTGATTCTGGTTTCAAAGATTGGGCATTGCCTGAACGATTTGCTGTATCGCTATCGCAGTGGTGTGTTGCCGGTGGAAATCCCGGCCATTGTTTCGAACCATACGGATTTTTATCAGCTTGCCGCTTCACACAATATTCCCTTCCATCATCTGGCGGTCGATGCTTCGAACAAGGCGCAACAAGAAGCACGCGTGATGGAAATAATCGAAGCCCAAAAGATTGACCTGGTAATCCTTGCGCGCTACATGCAAATTCTGTCGCCGGAGTTCTGTGGCAAGTTAAATGGCCGTATCATCAACATCCATCATTCTTTTTTGCCCAGTTTTAAGGGTGCAAAACCTTATACTCAGGCGCATGATCGGGGCGTGAAGCTGATTGGCGCGACTGCCCATTTTGTTACGGCCGATCTGGATGAGGGTCCAATCATCGAGCAGGACGTTGAGCGCGTGAATCACAGCTTGACGCCGGACGAACTGGCCGCGATTGGGCATGATGTGGAGAATGTGGTGCTGGCACGTGCGGTCAACTGGTATGTGCAACGACGCGTGCTGCTGAACGGTCATA
This sequence comes from Betaproteobacteria bacterium, assembly GCA_025362735.1. Lineage (GTDB taxonomy): Bacteria > Pseudomonadota > Gammaproteobacteria > Burkholderiales > Burkholderiaceae_D > JANYFL01. The sequence goes on from JANYFL010000052.1 coordinate 2,587, forward strand.
AGACCGTAGTGTTTCGATGAAGTTTTTCTACATCTGAATCAATGAAAGTTTTTAATCTCCGTTGTCAGTTCGGCCATGATTTTGAAGGCTGGTTTGGATCGAGTGAAGATTTCGATCACCAGCGTCAGAATCATCTACTTTACTGTCCACTCTGTGAATCGAGCAACGTGGAGCGTTTGCCTTCGGCCCCGCGACTCAATTTCGGGGCTCAGGCACCGAAACAGCAGCCCGCATCTCCGCAAGTGGATCGGTCAGATGGAAAGGCCGACCCCACGCAAGGGAACGTGGCGAGCCTTCATCCAGAGCAACTGAATTGGATGCAGGCGGTGAGAGAACTCACAGAAAAAGTGCTGAGTAATACCGAGAATGTGGGGGACCGTTTCGCTGAAGAAGCCCGACGGATTCATTATCATGAGACTCCCCAACGCGGTATCCGGGGAACGACGACCCCGCAACAGCGCCAGGAACTGGCTGAAGAGGGCATTCCGATACTAAGCCTTCCTGTGCTGCCGGTATTCAAGGATACGCTTCACTAACCAACGGTTTCTTGCCAAATTCGGGGTGAATTTTGAAGGATTGGGGTTTGGTCTGTTGTAGAATGGCTGGCGCCAAAAGATGAGTTCGCTTTACTCTCTAAATGAATGAAAAAGCCTTGATTGCTGAATGAGAATGATGCATTGCCCTAAACCGCTCGGTCTGCTCCGCAATGCGTTGAATCGGTTTCCATCACAATCTTTCCTGATTTGCTTACTGTTTCAGGTCTCTGCTACCCAGGCAATCGGCTTGGGCTCAATTCAATCGCAGTCCGCATTGGGACAGCCTTTGCGGGTCATTATTCCTCTAAGCCTTCAGAGTGGCGAGGAAGTCGGTTGCGTGCGTGTCAGTGGCGGCAGCGCAGATTTGCCAGCGCCAATCAATCCGCGTCATACGGTGCTCGAGCGGAATCAATCGGTTCGGCTGGAAATTACAACGCCTCAGGCGATGAACGAACCGGTTCTCAATCTGGTCGTCACGGTCGGTTGTGCAGCGTCGATCACGCGTAACTATGTGCTCTTGTTAGATCCGCCCGAAATTGCGGAACTGGCCACTGCAGCGTCGTCATCAACAGCCGGTACTGTACGTTCTAAGTTATCCCCGAATGCGGCCGTGGTCGGAGATACGCCACCGGCAGCTTCGACAAGGACTGTATCCAGCAGAGCGCCAGTCCGTTCAAAACGTAATAAACGTCAAAGCTCAGTTTCATCCGTGGCGTCTGGTGGTGTTTCAGCAGCGACCCAATCGGTACTGAATACGGCGTTGGCTGCGAAACCGGCGCAGGCTAAATCGAGGGCAGTGCAAACGCCTAAGGTTGCCAAAAGTGCGGCTCAGGTATCAGCTACCCCTGCAGACCGTTTGGTGCTTTCCAGCCAGATGCAAGGAACGCCCTTACGTCTTAGTGCTGATTTACCCGCAGCCGACCAACGTCCTGCACCCGATCCGGAAAAAGTTTCCGAGTTGCGCCAGCAACAAGAACGGATGACTGCTGAGCTGAACGAGCAGGATCCATTTGTGATTATGGCGGCGCGTGAAGCGGCGTTGGCCAGCCGGGTTCAGCGCTTGACGGACGAGGCGGCCAATCTGCAAAAGCAAATTGATGCCTTGAGGGTGCGTAACAAAAGCCTGGAGCGCACCCGGCTACCCGCTTATCTGGTCTGGATACTGGGTGCCTTGGCCTTGGGGGCGCTGTGCATCGTGGCCTGGTTTGCTTCCCGTTATCGCATGTTGCAGCAAAGTACCAGCGGCAAACCCTGGTGGACTTCGGCCAATGCCGATGCAAGTAAACCTGCTCCTGAAGTCAGGTCGACCAGTACACAAAAGAGCGCACCGCGAGAATTTCAAGAATCGATATCAAACCCAACAACGCCTCGAAAAGCGGCGACGCTCGCCACCCTTGCGGCATCAAATAAGCCGATTCAGCGTACAAGGCCGATCTCAACTGATACGCTGATTCCTCTCGGGACGGCCACTACTGGGCATACTCAGTCGAATGTTTTGCCGCCTGCAAGTGCTTTCGAGTTGACTGAATACGATGCGGGTAGTACTGACAATGGATTCTCTGAGCCGGGTGGTTCTTCGCCGCACCCAGTCAAGGATGTTCAGCCGCAAGAAGAGCGCTCGTACGCTTCAACGCTGATTGCTTCAGTACCTTCGGCTGAACCCGATAAGCCGATTGCAAGTGTGCCTGGCGACCACGAAAAAATTGATTTCATGCTCGATCTCACCGCGTCGGAGCAGGCGCGGATGAGCAATACCCTTGATTTCTCGATTGCCACGGTGATTGGGAGTCCACCTGCAGAAAATGAAAGTGTGCAAAGTGCCACCGAATCATTTTTTGCGGAGATGTCAGTTCCTGATGCGACCAAAAGTGTGATCGATCCGCTGCCAAAAATAGAGATGCCGGTGGTGAAAGAAGCGGTACATGACGATGGTCAAGATCCGACGCATACCGTTCCGATACAAGGACCACTGAATTTGGAAAAAGCGTCGCTGCATTTTCGCCTGATTCAATTTGCATCAGTGATTGAACAAATTGAAGAGCTGCTGCAGAAAAGCGATTCAACACATGCCATTACTTTGCTGCGTCGTTACGTTTTGCGTGAAGAAGAAGTGCCGACGTTAATGTGGTTGATGCTGCTGGAAGAATATCGCAAGACCAACAAGAGACCGGTCTATTCAGCGTTGAGTGAACACTTTGCCCGCCGCTACAAGCGTCCCATGCTCAGTTGGAATGAGGCGCTGGCGGACAAGACTCCGCAAATCACCCTGGCTCAATACCCGGAGGTTGATGAAAACATCAAGCGCCTGTGGGGTACTCACAAAGGGCTCGACCTCATCAACAGCTATATCACCGGCACCAATCAGAGTGATGCGATTGTGTTTAATGCACTTCTGCAGCGCGAGTTGTTGCAGATGGTGAAGAATTACCCGTTAGACGATTCCACTGGCATTTAATGCGGACTGACGAGGGCCTCAGGATTTTCGTTGAGGTTTGAGCAAGGGTTTCAGCTTGGGCCAAACATTGGCAACGAGCAGGCCTTGTGTAGCAAGAGCCGGATGAATATGGTCGGTTTGAAAGGCTTCCAGCTTGTCACCAAATCCTTCAAAGAAAAACGGCAATAGCGCGGTCTGATAACGTTTGGCCAGTTTGGGATAGAGCCCGGCAAACTGCTGTGTATAGCCCTTACCGTAGTTGGGCGGCAGCTGCATGCCAATCAGCAGAACACGTGCTTGAATGGCTTGCGCCGCTTCGATCATGTGAGCGAAATTTTCTTCGGTCGCTGCCAGTGACAAGCCGCGTAAACCATCATTGCCACCCAGTTCAATGATGACGATAGCGGGTTTGTACTGCTTGAGTAAATCCGGTAGACGAGTGCGTCCGCCACTGGTGGTTTCGCCACTGATGCTGGCGTTCATCACGCTATAATCAAAACGCTCATTACTCAAGCGAGCCTCAAGCAACTTGACCCAGCCTGTATCGCGGGGCAGCCCATATTCAGCCGAGATGCTGTCCCCCAGGACGAGAATAGTGGGCTTGGTGTTGAGGGTAGTCGTGCTTTGTGACCAGGCTTGCTGGACCGGTGCAAGGTTTATCAACAAAGCGCAGAACGAAATGATCACGGCTCGTGTCCAAAGCCGAGGGCGACCCGCCCAATTCAATATTTCCATAGCATCCATCACATGTCACCAGCACAAGAAATCGTCTTGCAAACTCGCCAACTTGGCAAGCGGGTTACCGACGCCATTGGCACCCTCACCATTCTGGACGATATCACGCTCGATATTCAAAGCGGAGAAACCGTGGCAATCGTCGGCGCATCCGGTTCGGGCAAATCAACTTTGTTGGGTTTGCTTGCGGGTTTGGACTTGGCGACTTCGGGTTCGGTTCACTTGTGCGGACAGGAGCTGTCCAAACTCGATGAAGACGGTCGTGCTCGTCTGCGGGCTGAGCGACTCGGTTTTGTGTTTCAGTCTTTCCAATTGCTACCGCATTTGAATGCTATCGAGAACGTCATGTTGCCGCTTGAGCTGCGCGGTTCTGGTGATGCCCATGCCAAGGCCCATGAAATGCTCACAAAGGTTGGTCTGGGCGAACGTCTAGGACACTATCCCAAGACTCTATCCGGGGGTGAGCAACAGCGCGTTGCGCTGGCGCGTGCCTTTGTCACCGAACCTGATGTATTACTGGCCGATGAACCGACTGGTAGCCTGGATGCCACCACCGGTGAGGGCGTGATGGATCTGATGTTTGAACTCAATCAGAAGTATGGCTCAACGCTGGTGCTGGTCACTCACGACCTGGGTATTGCCGCACGGTGCGGACGCAATATCACCTTGCAAGCGGGAAGAATTGTTGCGAATTGAAAGCCTTGCCCAATCACGAAGATTCAAGAGCGTTATTTGGTACCAAACAGTCGATCACCTGAGTCACCCAAACCCGGGATGATGTAGCCTCGTTCATCGAGATGACTATCTACCGCAGCGGTAAAAATCGGTACATCGGGATGCGCTGCTTCGAGCATCAATAAACCTTCCGGTGCAGCCAGCAGACAAACGTACTTGATCTGGCGCACGCCGCGCTCCTTGAGCCGATCAATTGCGGCAATGGCTGAATGCCCGGTGGCGAGCATTGGATCGAGAACGATGCACAGGCGCTCGGCAATGTCCTCCGGCGTCTTGAAGTAATACTCGATGGCTTCCAGTGTGGTGGGCTCGCGATAGAGACCAATGTGCCCGACGCGCGCCGAAGGAACGATGTCGAGCATCCCGTCGAGCATGCCGTTACCTGCGCGCAGGATCGATATCAGACACAATTTTTTGCTGCTGATGATCGGCGCATCCATCATCGCCAGCGGTGTCTCGATTGGCATCTTGTCGAGCGGTAAATCACGCGTCACTTCATAAGCCATCAGGATGGCGATTTCCTTCAAGAGTCGGCGGAAGTTGGCCGTCGAGGTTTCTTTCCGCCGCATCAGTGTGAGCTTGTGCTGAACGAGTGGATGGTCAACGACGACGAGTTGCTTATACATGATGGTCTCGATACAGAATGATGTTTTAAAGCTGCAAATTACGCGCGATCATACAACCGATATCAATGTCATCCTGAGTGTAGCGAAGGATCTCAGGTTTAACAGAACGACCCGCGCTAAATTTATGACCTGAGATTCTTCGCGCTGCTCAGAATGACAAACTAAAAAACCGTACCATCGCTGATGATATTCAATGGTGGCGTGCCACCGGGTCGACGTTCGGACGCAATCATGCGTCCTGCAGCCCAAGTACCACCTTCGAGTACGCAAGCGAGCGGAAAGTCTTCTGTGCTCAAGCTGAGCTTGCCGCGCACGATCTCAGCCAAGCGGTCGAGTGCAATCAGGGTTAACGCACGCCATTCAATGACGGCAGGATGATCAACCGTCAGAGTCTGTGTCAATAAACTGGAATCACGAGGACGCAGCGCGTTGCAATCAATCAGCAAGCCACCATTACGGTATTCAGGCAATCCGGTCAGCGCATCAAGACCGGTGATGTGTAAACCACCTTCGGCTAATGGCTCCAGTAGTGAGTAGGCCATCCACTGTGTCAGTTTATGAAAGGGGACATAGCCGTTGGTGACGTCGCTAACGTCATCTGTCTTGGCGGCGGGATGAAGCCAGCAATCGCCGAGCGCAATGCCATCAAGACTCAATCGGCTCGGCCAGACTGGCGTCAATGCATGCAACAAAGTCTGGAGCAGGAAGTGTGCGGAGATCGTCCCTTGTGATGCATGAGACTTGAGATAGTCGAATAGATGACCAATGCGTGCTGGTTGGTTATGCGCGATAAAAACTGCTGGCGTAGCGGCTGCAACTTCCCCGAGTCGACGGAGCAGTGCAGCGCGGCCTTCAAGGCCTACCAGTGGGTTGTCGCTCTTGACTTGAAAACTTTGAGTCAGCGTTTTTGTTTCAAAGCGCATCAGCGCATCGGCATCGGTACGCAAACGCTGGGTTGGGTCATTTGAAAAAGCGCCGCTGGTGAAGAGCGCCAGACTGGCGACGCCCAAGCCTTCGGAACGTCCGATGCGCCGACCTGTTGTGGCATCGTGGTAATACCAGGCCGAGCCAGCACCCGCATCGAGCAACACACTGGGAATCACCAAATCCAATGCGACACGAGCCCGTTCATCGCGATCTGTAATTGTTACCGCGATGGGTTGCCAGCGATCCACACCGGCAGCTTCAAAATGTCGCCAGCGGCTATGGTACGGAACCTTGAGATCGGGATAGCGTTGACGAATGACCTGCACAACATAATCGGCACAGGTATCGAGATGTTCCGGCTGCCAGGTAAACCAGGACGTTTCACCGCGCTCTGCCGCGGCCATGATGCGAGCACAGCGGCCGCGTACGGCTTCAATCGTCAACAATCGGTGGGCCGGGTGACCCGCTGGAATCGGAGTGTGCCCGCCTGTCGTTATGGCTTGAGTCATCGAAGACTCACTCATTCAAACCACGTCCCTTGGCGACCAGCAATTCTTCCGCAGTCGGTTGAATGCGGCTGAAATATCCCGCTGCCATTTTTGCATCCATTTCCACACGCGCATCAGCTGGAATCAATGCATCGGGAATGGCGACCTGCTCGACCACTTCAATGCCTTGTGCCACCAATGCGCCGTGCTTCATATTGCTCATCGAAGCCCAGCGGTCGATGCGCGTAATGCCTAACCAATGAAACACATCGGGCATCAGTTCCTGAAAGCGCATGTCCTGCACGCCGGCCACACATTCGGTGCGTTCGAAATAAGTTTCGGCCCGGTCGCCGCCGGTCTGGCGCTTGCGCGCGTTGTAGACCAGGAACTTGGTGACTTCGCCAAGGGCGCGGCCTTCCTTGCGGTTATAGACCACCAGGCCGACGCCGCCTTGCTGCGCCATTTCGATGCAAACTTCGATGCCGTGCGCCAGGTAAGGCCGGCAGGTGCAAATATCCGAGCCGAATACGTCCGAGCCATTGCATTCGTCGTGCACGCGGCAGGCAACTTTGGTTTCCGGTTTTCCGAGTTGCGAGACCTCGCCAAAAAAATACAAGGTCATGCCACCGATGGGAGGAAGGAACACATGCAGATCGGGTCGCGTCACCAGATCAGGAAACATGCCGCCGGTCTGCTCGAACAAGCTGCGACGCAATTGACTTTCCTTGATACCAAAACGCTCGGCCAGACCGGGCAGATACCACACCGGATCAACCGCCGCCTTGGTCACCCGCACATCACCGTTGCTGAATAGAATTTTGTCATCGGGCTTGAGTCGTCCAGCAGTAATCGCTGCCTTCAGTTCCGGCATGTTGATATGCGCTTTGGTGATGGCAATCGTCGGATGGATATCCATACCTGCTGCGATCTGGTCTGCAAATGCGCTTGAAACCAAATGGCCCCAAGGGTCTAGCGAAACGATCTTGCTTGGATCGGCCCATTGCGGATGCGGACCAATGGCTTCGGTGGGTGCAGTATCCGTGAAGTCAGGACGATGATCGCGATCCAGACTGCCCGCTGCAATGGCCAGGGCGCGATAGACCGCATAGGCACCGGAGTGCGTACCAATGGCGTTGCGTTGTGAGGCATTAGTGAGGCTGGCGATGATCGGCCCACGTTCTGCCGCTGTTGCCGCGCCCCATTTGATTTGCGGCCTGTTGACTGCGCCCTGCGTGTGCGAACTCAACACGATATGACTGGTGGTCATGCGTCAATCCGGTAATCGAAAAATTAATGTTACACCGATCAAAGTGGTTAGTTAAAAAAATGGGGCAAAATCTGGTGGACAACAAAGTCACCGTTAGCGCGGAAATAATGTAAGAGGTTGTGGGATGCGTTTGGTTTTATTTGATGTGAACAAAGAATTTCATTGATGCATCTCTGACCGTTGGGTAAATCATGCTTTTGTTAAATCGTTTAAAAATTAATCTCCGTAACCTGCGCCAGCTTTACTATCGAATACAAAGTCGCGGCTATTCCAGCCGAGCTGCAATTCTCAGACAGTTCTTTGCCGCCCTGATATTGCGCATTTACCGGAAGTTCGCTTATGTGGTTAACGACCATGTTTTGCAGGGTTTGATCAATCACCGGTATTTCAATCAGTTTCAAAAAAAATATTCGACTCGATTGGGCGGTCACTTTTATTTGATTGTCATGCCGAATACTTTGCATTTCATCATTCCCTGCCTTGATCTGATCGCAGGTAAAGCACAGGTAATTCTATTGCTGAATGGAGCAAGCGATTGGGAAGCGGGATGTTTGCAGAGACGATGGCCACATCTGCCGCAATTTCGGTTAAAGGTCTTGCCGAAATCCAGTGTCAGTCACGGTTACATGATCAATATGCTCTTGCAGAATAATGAGCAGAATTTCGGCATCATCGATCATGATTTTTACTTGTTCGATTCGACGGTATTGGATCGATTAAAGTTTGCAGAAAACGAATGCATGTTGAGTATCTTGGGCGATGTGAGTGGTAGAACCGGATTGACCTATCCTCTAACTCACTTCCTTTATATGAATACAGCGCCATTAAAAGAATTGATGTCGCGTTACCGTGTTGGCGCGCAGTCTTATCGTCGTCTTCCACGCTTGACGCGACAAAAGCTAAGAGAAATTCATTTACAGGATAAATCCTTCCTGAAGGACTATCACAACTTTTTTGACACGCTGCATGTGTTACTCGCATTAGCCTATGCGGAAGGTTGGTGTACGCCACTAATTGAGCTGAAGACTAAAGAAGCTGCCTACCATCTTGGTGGCACGAGCATAGGAACACATCACACCAAGGAACTCGTGCAACTTTATATTGGCCTTCTATTGCTCGAATTTGTGAACGATAAGGAAATCACACAACGATATGCCGATTCATTTGAGCCTTACCAATCATCCGCAGATGTCCTGTTGATCCTGCCCAGGATTCCAGAGGTGGTGCATCAGATCAATGTTGCTCATGGCCTGATTGAAAAGCTGAAAGCAGCGCTTCAAGGCAAGCCAAGGGCAGCATAAGCTCGGCTTTAAGGGGCTAGATCTTGTTGAATGCGGATCGGGCAAATCCGGAAATATGCCCCGGTCAATTAGGGCGACAACGCTTCCCCTCATATTGATATCGATTCAACTTGTATTCTTTTCCATTCCAGCGCATGACCGGAAAACAGAAGCCTGGGCCGCCGACCGCAACATCTTGCTCACCAACATCTGCACCGTTGTTTTGAAGGAAACTTGCTAAACCGGTGCCACTGGTGATCGGCTCTCAATTATGTCGGCATTTTTTACGCTTACATATGGTTCGAGATGGCTTGATGTAAGAATTAGAACATAAGCCATTGATATAATTATATTTAAATATTTTGGCCCGGATTTTGCTGTCCTACAGAATTCCTACTGTAAATGAAATGTCACAAGGGACTAAGGGGAGCTATATGAAGTCGAAAATACTAGGGTTGGTGGCTGCAGTATTACTCGCAGGGCCGTTTTCCGCGAATGCAGCATTAGTAACTTGGGATTTCTCTGGAACGATTACCAGTAGCCAAGTTCAAGCCTTCGATGTTGTCCAAGGCAATCCGTTTCAGTTGTCCGTCACATTTGATCCGGGAGCGAGCTTAATCGGGGGAAACAATTACAGCGGTAGTTCTGTAGAAATGAGTTTGACTACTGGGAACGCAAACTGTGGGCCGGTGTCTGGCCCATGCCATCCTAATCCAGGAGGTTCTACCACTTCAGATCGGATTATAGTTTTTGACAATTTTAATAATGGTGGCACCTTGGTTGATGAAGTTCTATTTTCGGTCTTCGACACGGGTAATAGTACGCGCTGGAATGTTTTTGCTATAGGGCCATCCAATATCTTCAGTGGAGTGGCAATACCATCTGTCCAAGATCCACGCTTCAATGTTGCCTTTGGAGTTTGTCAAGTTAGTAGTTTGGTTACTCAACAAGGAGGGCCGAATACGTTTGGTTGCTCACCGGATAGCTTATTGGTAACGGGCAGTAATGTTCCAGAACCGGTTTCTATTGCACTGGTTGGCATTGGAGTTGTAGGCCTTGGTTTTAGCAGAAGGCGCAAGTTGAACTGAGTCTTTGGTTCCAATCAAAACAATAAACCCGGCTTAATGCCGGGTTTATTGTTTAAGCGCCATTTGATTTGGCAGCAGTTGAACAATCCACTTGTTTACTCGTCATACCCCTGATTCAAAAACTGGTACGACACGCCCATTCTGGAGTCCGTCGCGTTATTGGTTTCGATGAAAGCGCTGGCTTCTTCGCCGGTCTCGAAAATGTGCGGCGCGACCTTGCGGCGTTCCAGGGCTTCCCCCAGTTTGAGGCGGAGGAAAGCACTGGTGGTGTAACGCGAGGCACTGAGGTAGTAGTGGGTTTCCAGGTAACGCACCATGGCGGCATAGGTATCTTCCATGCCGGGGTCGATGCGGAAGCCGTCGTAATTGGCGACGAAGTTGACCTTGCGGCCGACGCTTTGGCACAAGTCTTCAATGGCACGGCGGACGCGGTCGACATCGTCGCGATTGCGCACGTGCAGGCCTTCCCAGTTGCAAAAAACCGTATTGCGCCTGAGGTCGTAACTGAGGCGCTGTGTGACACCAAGGCTGAGCAGGGTCTCGTCCAGATGCATCGGAAAATTCTGGAATATCCGCAGATCCATGGTCTTGGGCTCGCGGATGATAGGCACAAATTCCATGTGAGCGAGAATGTGGCGATCGATGTCGATACCGGGTGCAACCTCGATCAACTCCATCCCTTCAAGGGTGCGGCGAAATACGCAACGCTCGGTAACGTAGTAGACGGTCTGTCCGGTCTCGGCCGCGTACTGACCGTTGAACGTGATTTCATCCACCTTGCTGATAAATTTCTTTTCGCGGCCTTCTTTGACGATGACCAGTTCGTCGTCCATCATTTCAACCCGTAAACCGCCTGCGGTAAAGGTGCCCGCAAACACGAGCTTGCGCGCGCTCTGACTGATATTGATAAAGCCGCCGGCACCGGCCAGGCGTTTGCCAAAGCAGCTGACGTTGACGTTCCCTTCGGCATCGGTCTGGGCCATGCCGAGACAGGCCATATCGAGACCGCCACCGTCGTAAAAGTCGAATTGCTGGTTCTGCTGCAGCACGGCTTCGGTGTTGATTGCCGCGCCGAAATCGGCCCCGCTCTGGGGGATGCCGCCGATGACACCCGGCTCGGCGGTCAACGTGACGTAGCTGAGCACCTTTTCTTCGGCGGCAATCTTGGCTACGCCTTCCGGCATGCCGATGCCGAGATTAACCACGCCGCCCATCGGCAATTCAAAGGCACAACGACGGGCGATAATTTTTCGGATATCGAAGTGCATGGTATCGAGTGAGTCGAGCGGCAAGCGCAATTCACCGGAAAATGCGGGGTTGTTGAAGGTGGCATAAGTCTGCATGTGATTCTCGGGCTTGGCCACGACCACGCAATCCACCAAAATGCCCGGCACGATGACCTGACGCGGATTGAGCGAGCCGGACGCGCAGATACGCTCAACCTGGGCGATGACGAAGCCATTCGAGTTCTTGGCAGCTGTGGCGATGGCGAGGTTGTCGAGCGTGAGGGCTTCGCGTTCCATCGTGATATTGCCCGACTGGTCGGCAGTCGTGCCGCGAATGAACGCGACATTGATGGGAAAGGTTTTATAGAACAGCCATTCTTCACCGTCGATTTCCATGAGTCGAACGAGATCTTCGGTCGTGCGCGCATTGATCTTGCCGCCTCGCTGGCGGGGATCGACAAAGGTACGCATGCCGATCTTGGTCAGCAGCCCGGCACGATGTGCGGCAATATCGCGGAACAGCGTAGAGATCACACCCAGCGGCAGGTTATACGCTTCAAACTCGTTATTGACAGCCATGTCGGCCAATTTGGGAATCAGGCCCCAGTGACCGCCGATGGCTCGCTTGACCAGGCCGGGGATGGCGAGGCGATTCAGCCCTTTTTCTTCGCCATCACCAGGCGCGGCCGCAAAGACCAGAGTCAGATTGCCGGGTTCCTTAGTTTTTAGAAAGCGGTCCTGGAGCGCTTCAATCAGTTCTTCTGGAGTGCCACTGCCAACAAAACCGGAAAATGCGACGGTATCCCCGCTGTGAACGATTGCAATGGCTTCTGCTGCTGAGACGACTTTATTTTTCATTGCCCTATAGTCTCCGTTTTTTTGTCTCGAGGCAGTAGTCTGTCACAAGTTCATTTATTCATTCACTCATTCATCCAATCTCAGCCTAAGGCTCCAATCTCATCCCCCAGTTCTTCAGCAAAATTTTCCGCCAGCAGAAATTCAAGGATAGGCTCCATGTGATCATCAAGGATCAGTGAAGGGGCATGGCCGCAATCTTCAAATTCAATCAGATTGACCCATCCTTTGGAAGCAGCAATGCCTCGCTTGGTCATTTCAATCGCGGTTTTTTCTTGTAACAAGTCGGATTGTTTGCCGCGCAGGACCAATACGGGCATATCCACCTTTTCCCAGACGTCCCAGATCACCAGATCCAGCATGATCGGCCATAACAGCTGATGTGCGATGTTGGGATCATAGTGCAGCCGGTAACTGCCATCATCCATCATCACCGCACTGTGCTGAACGATGTGTGCCCACTGGTCATCGTTGAGCGGGCCAAAGGGAGCATGGACTTTGCGCAGATGGACTTCGACCTCGGAAAGTTTGTCGAAACGACGTTCAACGCTGACGTAACTGCCAATGCGTTTCAGCGCCGAACCCGTAATGCGTGCGCCAAAATCGTTGATGACAAAACGCCGGATCGGGGTGTTCGGCAAAGAGGCGATGTTCATGCCGATAAAGCCGCCAAGCGAACTGCCAATCCAGTCCACTTCATGGACGCCGATGCGTGCGATCAAAGCCGACAGACAGGAAATATAGAACTGGGTGTCATAGTCTTCCGGACGATCCAGCCAGTCACTGCGGCCGCGTCCCGGCAAATCCGGACAAATTACGCGCAAACCCTGACCAGCAAGGCGCTGGGCCAGCACGTCAAAGTCCCGGCAGTTTCGCGACAGGCCGTGCGCGCAGATGACGGTACGCGTAGCATTTTCAGGGCCCCATTCCAGATAGCCGACTTTCACATAGCCGGTGGGACTCAACGCCAGAAAATCCTTGAAGCGGGGGATCATTCCACTGAAACGTGGAACCAGTTTTTCCCAGGAAATACGCTTAGCCATAAATTCTTTGTCACAAAAATGAAGTGGCGGTTGATCCCGATTGAGGGGTGCGGGTCCGCTCGCCAGAAACAAATCCCGCCGGTTCAACCTTGAATCAGACTGAACTCAGCACAATGAAAGCATCAATCGTTCCTTGTTGATTTTTCGTCAAATCAAGGATGATCCTTGAGCCATTTGACGATGCCGGAACCGAGAATGCCTTGTGATTTTCCGCTGACAAAGACCCCAACATGCCCTGAGGAAAGGCTGATTTCGCTGTAATCCTTGCTGCCGACACATTTGGCAAGCGCCCGTGAGCAGCCGGGCGGCACAATGTGATCTTCTTTGGCATAAACATTCAAAACGGGCATTTTGACGTCTTTGAGATTGACTTTGCGGCTCCCGAGGACAAATTCGTTTTTAACCAGTTTGTTGTCCTGATAGAGTTCTTTGAGCCACTGCTTGCCGGCCTCGCCCGGGTGATGAGGCCGATCAGACAGCCATTTTTCCATGCGTAGAAAATTGAGCAGCTTGCCTTCGTCGTCAATGACATCAAGCATGCCCAGGTTGTATTTGGTCAGGGTGGCCATCGGCGTCATCATCTGGAACACAGAGCTGATGAGTTCACCGGGCAGATTGCCGTTGGCTTCAACCATGCGATCAATATCTTCAGGTGTCAGGCTGCGGGTCCAAAGATTGATGAAGCCATGGTCGGTGCGACCGTCTTCCTGATCGGCATGAAAATCGACTGGCGTGATCGTGGTAATCAGATTCTTGACCCGATGCGGATAAAGGGCCGTGTAGCAGAGCGTGAACACGCCACCTTCACAAATGCCGAGCATGGTGATCTGGTCAATGCCATGTTCTTTGCAGATGAATTCCACGCACTCGTTGAGATAGCCATCGACATAGTCATCAATAGTAAGCCAGCGGTCTGCACGGCTGGGATTGCCCCAATCAACCGCATAGAGATCAATGCCTTGATTGAGCAAGTTGCGGATCAGCGAACGGTCTTCCTGCAAATCGGCCATGGTGTAGCGGCCAATCAAACCATAGGCGACCAGCACGGGCGTCTTGACGGTTTTCTTCGCCAGCGGCTCATAGTGATAGAGCACGGTTTTGTCTTGACGGAACACCTCGCGCTTGGGCGTGGTGGCGATTTTTACGTCCTGATCTTTGATGCGATTGAGTAACTCTGCGCCATTCATGATCTTGCGATTGAACTCGGCGAATTCTTTGACGGCTTCCTGAGGATCGACCTGGATGCGGTAGGACATGAGCGTTCCTTGTTCTTGTTAGCGCTTTTTTGTGGACGGTGTTTTCTTTGACGCCTTTTTCGACGCGGGCTTGGCAGCGGCCTTGGTTGTGGGCAATGAAGCGGGTTTTTTTACCACTGCTTTCGACACTGCTTTTTTAATCGCTGGTTTGACAGCTGAACCAGTGGTCGATCCTGAAGTGGATCGACTGGTTTGCTTCGCTTGCAACTCCGCTTGCAACTCATTCAGCAACCGTTGCAATTGACGCACTTGACGCCGCAAGTCATGCACGGTGTGCTGGACCTCATCCACCTCGGTCCGGGTCGGAATATGGTGGGCCTCACAAAAGGCTTCGACGATTTCGCGTTCCTGCAAGCGATAGTCGGTTGCCGAACGGGTCATGTTGCGCTGAGTTTCAAGAAACTCGGGCGTGCGATGCATATCAATCAATACCTGATTGGCAATCTTGACCCAGAGATTCGTTGTTTCACGCCAACTCTTGAGCGGCGCCGCTTTTTCATTCTTGATTTCATCCAGAAACAGGTCGTAAGCTTTTTTCCAGTTCGCTCGGACGATGGCATGGTAGTTAGCGATATTCCGCTCATGTTCAAGCCGCAATTGCTGGGCGCGCAACATCTTCTTGTCGAGTGTCCAGAGCGCGTCAAAGCTCGGCCCGGCATTCAATTGCTCGATGGCATTATGAAAGGGATCCTGACTCGCTTTGACCCACTGAGTGGGATCAAACAGCTTGCTTAGCGTATCTTCAATGGGCAAAGCACCGGCTTGCTGCTGCGCAAGCGTCAACCACTTTTCCATCGAGGACTTCCACAAATCGCTCAGAGGCTGCAAGGTTTGCCCTTGCTCACCGCCGAATGCGGCAGACGCTGGCGCGGTGGCTAACATCGACTGAAAAGCGGACTGCTGCCCATCCATCCAAAGTTTGAGCAGCGTGTTACCGCCGGACATTCCTTCAGCAAATTTCCCGAAGCCAAAAAACCCGTTTTGATCGGTTTCACTCATCTTGTTATTTTCCTTTGTCTCCTCGCCTCTGTGGACGGGATTTGTCTAACCCGTTGTCAAACCATTTCAACAGTTTTAGAAAACGATCACCTGGCGCACCGCTTTGCCTTCATGCAGAAGGTCAAATCCGTGGTTGATGTCTTCGAGCTTGAGTTTGCCGCTCATCAGTTTATTGACCGGCAAAATGCCTTTGCGATAGAGCGCGATGTAGCGCGGGATATCTCGCACGGGCACGCAAGTGCCGATGTAGCTGCCTTTGAGGGTGCGTTCTTCGGCAACGAGGTTGACTGCAGGTATCGGGAAAGTATGGGTGGGCGGAGGCAGTCCCGCCGTAACCGTGGTGCCGCCACGCTTGGTGATTTTGTAAGCCGTTTCCAGAGCGCGCACTGAACCGGCCATTTCGAAGGCAAACTCAACACCACCGCCGGTCGCTGCTTTGATCGCATCGACGACATCGGGCGAGCCAGCATTGAAGGTATCGGTTGCACCAAGTTCTCTGGCCAGCTTCAGTTTGTCTTCGGACAAATCAATGGCCACGATACGGCTGGCACCGGCTGCAGCGGCACCCAGCAACGAAGCGAGCCCAACACCACCCAAACCAAGAACTGCTGTGGTCGATCCGGCAGTGACTTTGGCGGTGTTGATGACAGCACCAACACCGGTCAGTACGGCGCAACCAAACAGGGCTGCCTCGTCGAGTGGCAGTTCTGGATCAATCTTGATCAGTGAGCGACGTGATACGGTGGCATATTCGGCGAAGGCAGAAACGCCCAAGTGGTGTTGTACCGGAGTGCCGTTGCGCGACAGGCGGCGTTCACCGGAGAGCAGTGTTCCCGCAACGTTTGCAACTGCACCCGGTTCGCACAGCGCAGGGCGGCCTTCGGAACAGGGCATGCAATGGCCGCAGCTCGGCACAAACACCATGACGACGTGATCGCCCTTTTGCAGATCAGTGACACCTGGCCCGATTTCTGCAACGACACCAGAAGCTTCGTGACCCAGCGCCATCGGGGTTGGCCGCGGACGGTCGCCATTGATGACTGATAAATCGGAGTGACATAGTCCGGCGGCAGCGATCTTGACCAGGACTTCGCCGTAACCTGGACCGGCCAGGTCGATTTCTTCGATAGTGAGGGGTTTGGTTTGGGCATAAGGCCCTTGAACGCCCATGGCATTCAGGACAGCGGCTCTGATTTTCATTATGGCTTTCTTTCTGAGGGAGGAGGCGGATCGAACGTTTCCGGAGTATATCTCCAAGATAGAATAGGGTGAATGGGGTTGGGTGACGCAGGTTTTGTATATTGTTGGCTCTGTTCACATGGTGGTAAATCAAGGTGCAAGAACACCTTGTGAAGCCGGATCCAAACGATTTTTTGATTTTGATAGGAATGGCGGGCAATGAAACTTGAACGGCTGAATCTCGTAGAAAACAATGCCCTGATTAACGGCGCATGGACCCAGGAAGCCAGCGGCCGCGTCTTCCCGGTGCTGAATCCCGCCGATGGAACGCTGCTGACAGAGGTGGCTGATTGCGGTGCGGTCGAAGCGAAAGCAGCGGTCGATGCGGCCAATAAAGCTTTCCCCCTCTGGAGTGGAAAGCTGCACAAAGAGCGCGCCCAGTTACTGCGCCGTTGGTTCGACCTGTTGATGGTTCATCGGGAAGACCTGGCGCGTTTGATTTCTTCGGAACAAGGCAAGTGCATGGCCGAAAGCCGCGGCGAAGTGGACTATGGCGCTGCATACGTCGAATGGTTTGCCGAGGAAGCCAAGCGTGATTATGGAGACGTGATTCCGGAGCCGTTGAAGGATCGCAAAGTCATCGTGATTCGACAACCTGTTGGTGTAGTGGCCTGTATCACGCCCTGGAATTTTCCGATTGCCATGATCGCGCGCAAGATCGCTCCTGCTTTGGCGGCCGGGTGCACGGTCGTCTGCAAACCGGCCGAAGACACCCCGCTGTCATCGCTCGCAATTGCCAAATTGGCTGAGGAAGCGGGTATTCCTCCGGGTGTGATCAATATTGTTCCTGCCTCGCGCCAGCGTGCTGCTGAAGTGGTTGATGTTTGGCTGGCCGATGGCCGTGTGCGCAAGCTCACGTTCACGGGATCTACTCCTGTCGGCAAACATCTGGCCCGCGAAAGTGCAAATACGCTGAAACGCCTCTCGATGGAACTTGGCGGAAATGCACCGTTTATCGTCTTCGATGATGCTGATCTGGATGCGGCCGTCGAAGGCGCTCTCGTCGCCAAATTTCGCAACAGTGGACAGACCTGTGTCTGTGCCAATCGTCTGCTGGTGCAGGATGGGGTTTACGATGCTTTTGCGGCCAAGTTGGCTTTGGCCGTTGCTAAACTCAAAGTGGCTCCGGCCACCGATCCGGATGCAGAGCAAGGTCCGTTGATTAATGAGAAGGCAATTGCCAAGGTGGAAGACCACGTTCAGGATGCGGTCAGCAAAGGCGCCAAGGTATTGCTCGGCGGCAAACGTCATGCACTGGGTGGGAATTTCTTTGAGCCCACTGTTTTGATTGATGTCACAACAGAAATGAAACTCTGCTCGGAAGAGACCTTTGGGCCGCTGGCGCCATTGTTCCGTTTCAAAACCGAAGCTGAAGCGGTAGCACTCGCCAATGACACGCCATTCGGATTGGCTGCTTATTTTTATTCCAAAGACTTGGGACGTGTCTGGCGCGTAGCCGAAGAACTTCAGGTGGGAATGGTCGGCATCAACGAGGGTCGCATCTCGACTGAAGTCGCACCATTTGGTGGGATCAAGGAATCGGGTTACGGACGTGAGGGTTCTAAGTACGGCATGGAAGACTATCAGTACATCAAGTATCTTTGTATGGGTGGATTGGGTGATCCGACGAATTGATTCTGGGTATTCATGTCCAGTGGTTGTGTGAGAGCGGTAAAAAACGGCACCTGTGAGGTGCCGTTTTATTTGGATCAACAAAGATTAGAACGGGTAATGAACGTGCCCGGTTTCAATGGTGATCCAGCGCAATTCGGTGAACTCATTGATCGCTGCCTTGCCGCCAAAACGTCCGTAGCCGCTGGCCTTGGTGCCACCGAAGGGCATCTGGGCTTCGTCTTGCACAGTCGGGCCATTGACGTGACAGATGCCCGACTTGATGCGCTTGGCGACGCTAAAGGCACGCGCGATATCTTTCCCGTGTACCGCAGCCGAAAGGCCATATTCGGTATCGTTGGCAGATGCCACCGCTTCTTCCACGCCATTGACGCGCATGATGCAAACGACCGGGCCGAAGGATTCTTCCGCATAAATGCGCATGGCAGGCGTGACCTTGTCGAGCAGGGTCGCTTCCATGATGGTGCCAGTACGCTTGCCACCGCAGACCAGGATCGCACCTTTGCTGACCGCATCGGCAACCAGCTCGTCAATCTTTTTGGCCGCTTCCTCACTGATCATCGAACCCAGCACGACGTTGCCTTTGGTGGGATCACCCACCGGCAGGCTCTTGGCTTTGGCCGCGAGCTTGGCAGCGAAGCTATCGCCAATCTTGTTGTCGGCAATGATGCGTTCAGTCGACATGCAGATCTGGCCTTGATTCATATAGGCGCCGAAAGCAGCGGCGTTGACGGCTTCGTCAAGATCAGCATCGTCGAGAATCACCAAGGGAGCCTTGCCGCCCAGTTCCAGGATGACGGGCTTAAGTTCCTGTGCGCACAAACCGGCAATGATGCGTCCCACTCCGGTAGAACCAGTAAAGTTGACCCGGCGCACGGCGGGATGTTTGATCAACGCGGCAACAACCGCAGCTGCATCTTTCGGCGCATTGGTCACCACATTCACGACGCCCGGTGGCAAACCGGCGCTGTTCAGACATTCACCAATCAGGCGATGCACGCCGGGACAAAGTTCGGATGCTTTCAGAATGACGGTGTTGCCGCAAGCTAGCGGCATGGCCAGCGCGCGCGTGCCCAGAATGACTGGTGCATTCCACGGTGCAATGCCCAGGCAGACACCTGCAGGTTGACGGATCGCCATCGAAATGCATTCGGTCTTGTCCGAAGGGATGATTTCGCCATTGATCTGCGTGGTCATCGAAGCCGCTTCACGCAGCATGCTGCTGGCGAGCATGGCATTGAAACCACCCCAGCCGCCCGTGGCACCAGTCTCTGCCATCATCAATTCTATGAAGCGTGGCGTCGCGGCAGCAACGGCATCCGCAGCTTTCAGCAGCAGGGTGCGTCGCGCATTGGGCGACATTGCAGCCCACTCCGGAAAGGCCTTGGCGGCAGCATCGGCGGCGGCATTAGCATCGGCGACCGAAGCAGCAGCGGCAACCGATGCCACCTCATTCGTAATCGGGTTGCGGCGTTCAAACGTTGCGCCAGCTTGTGCTGGAACGTCCTTGCCATCGATCAATAGATCAATTTTGTTGCTCATGAATTGTCTCCTGTGGAAAGAAACTCAACCTTCGGAGAATGCTGCTTGCCAAAGGTTGGCGGGATATTTTTTAAACTAAACTCGATTATGCACCATAATCATTATTTGGCAAGAGAAAATGATTTGATTTCCGTTACAATAATCAAAATTCAATCGAATCAGGAATTCAAATGACAGCAAAGAGCACAGGACGGGGCGGGCGTAGGGAGGGCAGCGGACGTCCTGCGGGAACAGGTAAAAGTGGTGAACCGACCAAGGTGATTCGTATTCCCGAAAGTGTCGAGCCCACGATTCTGGATTTTCTGGAGGCCTATAAGGCCCGCAAGCAGGCTGAAGCACCGTTGTATCCCGATGACGTTCAGTTCCCCGTCATTGATGCCCAAAACTTTGACATCCCGCTGTATGCCTATGCCGTTCCAGCTGGTTCACCAATGCCTGCCGAGGATGCGGTGGAGCAGCGGCTGGATCTCAACCAGTTTCTGATTCGCAACCCAACGGCCACGTTCTATTTTCGTGTCAAGGGTGATTCCATGAACCGCGCCGGAATACTCGATGGCGCCATTGCGGCGGTCGATTGTTCAAAACTACCACGCAATCATGAACCGGTACTGGCTGTGGTCAATGGTGAATTCACCGTCAAGCGCTACGTCAAAACCAAAAGCGGCTTCGTACTCCATCCCGACAGCGATAATCCCAAACATAAACCCATCATTCCAAGCAGGACTGACGTTCTGGAGGTGCGCGGTGTCATCGTCGGCACGGTACAGAAGTTTGCGTGATTGGCATTTGAGCAGAATATAAAAACAAAAGGGCCGACGATTAAAAATCGCCAGCCCTGAAATCATTTGGTGGGCCGTGAGTGGCTCGAACACTCGACCTACGGATTAAGAGTCCGCTGCTCTACCAACTGAGCTAACGACCCACGTGCTGCAAAACAATACGAACTGAATTTTGGTAGGCCGTGCGGGACTCGAACCTGCGACCAACGGATTAAAAGTCCGCTGCTCTACCAACTGAGCTAACGACCCAAAAGCCTGCCATTATAAAAAATATAGGGTCTCAGGTCAAACCAGATCCTGAGTCTAGACCAATTATTACGACTTACATCCCGACTTAAAGCTGGTTTATTTCAACTTCGTCAGACGATCACGCGCAGTCACTGCTGCGGATGAATTGGGATACTGGGCGATCAGTGTTTCCAGCGATTTACGCGCTGCTTTCTTGTCGGCCATATCGGTTTGACTACTGGCGATGTTAAGCCAGGCATCAGGCACACGGCTGCTGTCAGGCCATTTCTTGATTAATTGCTGTTGAGTGGCAATGGCAGATTTGTAATCGCGCAGTGCATAGTAGCTGGTACCAATCCAGTACTGTGCCGCCGGAGCATAAGCCGAATCGGGATATTGACTCAGAAAGCTATTAAAGGAGGCAATGGCTGTCTTGAAGTCACTGTTTTTGAAAAAGGCGAGTGCGCCTTCATAAGCCCGGTTCTCCGTTTGATCAACAGTAGCGGTCTGGCCATCAACGGTGACTTGCTGCGGTTCCAGTTTGCGTAAGCGAGTGTCCAGGTCGGTGTAGTAATCTTTCTGGATTCTTTGCTGGTTGGCGAGTTGATTGGTCAGATTTTCGATCTGACCACGCAAAACGGCCAGATCCTGCTTCAGGCTTTCAAGCTGGTTGGCCAGTTGCAGTTGGCCGCGTGAAGCGGTCTCCAGTCTGGATGCAAGTTCATTCTGATTGGTATCGACTTTGTTCCGCAAGTCGAGTATCGCTTTGCGGGCTTCATCATCATCAAATACGCCCGCATGCGCTGAGCCCAGCAAACCGAAGCAGAATAATGCTCCGACAAATTTGCTAGCCCAGCTATGCGGATAATGAAACGTTGCCACTGTCATGCAGCCAAGACTCATTGATAGATCAGATCGGCACGGCGGTTTTCGGCCCAAGCGGCTTCGTCATGGCCCAAAGCACGTGGCTTTTCCTTGCCCAGACTGACAGCTTCAAGCTGGCCTTCGGCAACACCAAGCAATGCCAATTGTTTGCGCACGGCTTCGGCACGCTTCTGACCAAGGGCGAGGTTGTATTCGCTGCCGCCGCGTTCATCGGTATTACCTTGAATCACCACTTTCTTGGCTTTGTTGCTGTTCAGGTAACGTCCATGAACCTGTACGGTGGGAGCAAACTCATCCTTGACGACATAGCTGTCGTAATCAAAGTAGATGCTGCGCTTAGAGAGAGGATTATTCGGATCGTTGAGCGGATCAACTGTGGCATCTACCTTGGCGACAGCGCGTGGGTCGGAAGTCGCGGCCTGGCGTTCAACAACAGGAGGAGCTTTTGGTTCTTCGAGTTTAACCCCGGAGCTGCAGGCAGCCAGAACCAGTGTGGCAGAAGCGAGTAATAGTGTACGAGTCTTAAAGCTTGCTTTCATGATTACCTCAATTAATAAATGCAGATGGACGGTTAAGGATGAGCGGTTGAATAACCCGCTAATAATATCAATATTTTAAGTAAGGACCCCATGTCGGCTCGCGTACATCGCCACTTTGAACCGTCGTGATCCGCTGTCTCACGCGCCCATCGATTGAAACGGAGGCCAATACGCCGCGCCCACCGGTTTCGGTCGCGTAAAGAATGACCTTACCATTCGGTGCAAAACTGGGTGATTCATCCTTGCTGGTATCGGTTAGTGTCATCGTCTGACCACTGTCCAGATCCAGAGTGTTGACCTGGAAACGTCCAGCAGAGCGAGTGATATAAGCGAGCAACTTGCCATCGGGACTAATCCTCGGGCTGATGTTGTAATCACCCTTGAAAGTCACACGTGTGGCATCTCCGCCGCCGACAGAAGTGCGATAAATCTGCGGTCCACCCCCGCGATCACTGGTGAAAAAAATCGTCTGGCCATCGGGAGCAAATTCCGGTTCCGTATCGATTCCTGAAGTTTGGGTCAGGCGACGCACATTCGAGCCATCCGCATTCATCAGATAGATTTGGGAATTGCCATCTCGCGTGAGCACGACGGCCAGCGTTTTTCCGTCGGGCGACCAGGTTGGGGCACTGTTGCTGCCCTTGAAATTGGCAACGGGAATCCGCTGCGCAGTGGCAACGGTATGCACGTAAATCACTGGCTTGCGCGTTTCAAAGGAAACGTAGGCCAGCTTGCTGCCATCCGGGGACCACGAGGGCGAGATTATCGGCTCGCGTGAAATCAATGCAGTCTGTTCATTCCTGCCGTCTGCATCGGCAATCTTGAGTTCAAAACGCTGAGTGCCTTGTTTGGTCACATAGGCAATGCGTGTTGAAAAAACGCCCGGTACACCAGTCAGTTTTTCGTAAACATAATCGGAAATCTGATGTGCCTTGAAACGCAGATTGTTGGCGTCGGGACTCATCCGCAGGCCGCCAAGCTCAGCGGGCTTGACGGTGTCAAACAATTTGAAACGCACGTCATAGCGCCCGTCGGCAAGGCGGGCAGTACTACCGGCAACCAAAGCATCGGCCCCACGGCTTTTCCAGTCCGGTAGATTGACGTTGGACGTTTCGCTCAACACGGCAGTACCGGGATCGATCATCTTGAACAGCCCACTGCTGGTCAAATCATCGCGGACTATTTGCGGAATATTTTCTGGCAGTGCCGCATCACTGGCAAAGTTGCTGATACTGATGGGAATCTGACTGGCACCGACGCCGGAAATCTCGATACGCAATTGCGCCTGTACCGGGAATGCGGCCAGTATCGGGATGCTTGCCAGCAGGACTTTGGTGGCGATAGTGGATCGGAAAAATTTCATGATGTTTTTTCTCATTGGTAGTGACCATTCAGTTTCAATGGATCAGTTCTTTTCCAGAGGCGTAAAGTCCAGATTCAGTTTGCGAACAACCTGTCCGCTCTTGTCTTTGGGTAGCGGTGAAGACGCCTGAATTGCGCGTTCTACGGCCGCATCAAATGCAGGAAGTCCGCTGGATTGGATTTTCTTGATTGAAACGATTTCCCCGCTTGGAAGCTGTTCGATCTCAAATTTGGCCTCCGGGTTCCCGACCAGATCAGGTGGCAAGGGAAAGCGGATATTCGAAAGTATTTTGGCACGGATCAAACCGGCATACCCGGCATCCCCGCGCGGCGCACTAGTCTGCCGGTCATTGCCAGCGCCAGCCTGGGCAAGCAAATCTGCCACTGATTGAGAAGGCTTGGCGGGTGGTCGAACCTCTGGCTTTGGCTCAACTTTAGGTGGTGGCTTGACCTCAGGTTTCACTTCGGGCTTCACCGGTTTTTTCGGCTTTTCGACCTTGAGTGCGATATCCGGTTTGACCACGGGTGGTTCCGGCTCAATCTTGGGTTCCACTTTAGGTGCTGGATTTTCAACTACCGGTTGAGGTTCTGGCGCGGGTGCAGCCACCTGCGGCAAGCTGCTCCAGAGTTCTGCCTGAATCGCGGCAGGTGCCTGGGTTTGCCAACGTACGCCAAAAAACAGCAAGACCAACAGCAGTCCATGTACCAAGAACGCCAATACAGCAGAACTTAATTTGCCTTCGCCTTCCGGCAGATGGTAATGCAGCGTTGCGGTACTCATGGCGACTGTGAATGTTCTGGTCGTAGCTCAGATGGCCGGTTTGACGGCCAGACCCACACGCTTGATGTTCTTTTTCTGCAGGGCATCCATCACTTGCAGCACAGCGTCGTACTCGACTTTTTTATCTGCAGAAATGACCACCGGCGCCGGATTGTTGGGATCAGGCGATGCGCTTTGACGTTGCTGCACAAATTCCACCAGTTCATCTTTTTTGACAGGGCGTTCATCGACCGGGTTCTTATTGTCGCGCACGCGCACCGTCATGCTCTTGTCGGCCTTGATGATGATTTCAATGGGCTGTGATGGCGCGATTGACGATTTGGCTACCGAGGGCAGATCGATGTTGCCCGGCGTAATCAATGGGGCAGTAACCATGAAAATCACCAGCAGCACCAGCATCACGTCGATATAAGGTACGACGTTGATATCGGACATGCTGCGGCGCATGCGTCCGCCACGCATTGAAGTTCCTCTGCTGACGTTGGCCATATTCGCTGCTTATCGGGTCTGACGTTGCAGGATATTCGAGAACTCTTCGATGAAGCTCTCGAAACGAATCGCCAGACGGTCAGTGTCATGCACAAAGCGGTTATAGGCCACGACTGCAGGGATCGCAGCGAACAAGCCGATGGCCGTTGCGACCAGTGCTTCCGCAATACCTGGCGCCACGTGAGCCAGGGTTGCCTGCTGCACGTTTGCAAGACCGCGGAACGAATTCATGATGCCCCAGACCGTGCCGAACAAGCCCACATAGGGACTGACCGATCCCGCCGAAGCCAGAAAGGAGAGATGCAATTCCAGCGCATCCATTTCGCGTTGATACGAAGCACGCATCGCACGACGTGCGCCATCAAGCTGCGCGCCCGCGTCCAGTTTTTGTTGACGGCCCTTCAGGTATTCGCGCATTCCTGATTCGAAAATGCGGCCCAGCGGTCCGATCTTCGCGCGACGCTTGTTCGCACCTTCATACAGCGCATTCAGATCGCCGCCTGACCAGAAATCTTCCTCGAACTTCGCGGTCTGGCGCTGGGCATTCTTGACCTCGAACATCTTGCGAAAAATATACGTCCAGCTCATCAACGAGACCAGCAGCAAGACGCCCAGAACAAGCTGGACCAGAACGCTGGCGTTGGTGATCAGGGAAAGAATGGAAAGGTCTTGTACTGCGTTGACCGACTGAATGGCTTCGACTGGATTCATGGATAAGGGGATTCAATCAAGGTTTATTTATTCTGTGAGGACAATGCCTGCTTAACTTGTTCTGGAATCGCGGCGGGTAATAACCTGCTGCGGTCATTATTCCAGCGAACGCACGCCACTTTGATGCGTCCGCCAGCAAGTAGTTCACGCTCACCCGAATTGGCTGATCCAGTTTGGCGCCAGGCTTTCTGCTGGAACACGACCGAAGCCTTGCCCAGGCGCTCAACTTCCGAATGGATCATCACGACATCATCCAGCAAGGCGGGCTTATGATAATCCACCGACGTATGGTGCACCGCGAACATCAAACCGGTTTCGCTGCTTAAACGCTGTTGCTCAATCCCACCCGAACGCAGCCATTCGGTGCGGGCGCGTTCAAAAAATTTAAGGTAATTGGCGTAGAACACCACACCGCCCGCATCGGTGTCTTCAAAATAAACACGAACGGAAAATTCAAAGGTCGCTGGGATCACAGGCTATAGCGAGCTGCTACTGATAAAGTTGCATTGTAACGCTTGACTTCGCGCGACTGAATTCATCCCGGTATACATTGTTTATATGAGCCTGATCCCTTTAATTGCTGTTAAGAAAAAAAAGCTCCTTACGCTCGGCATCGTAGTTCTGATGGCGGGGGGCCTAGTTTGGTGCGCCACACCACCGGAGCAGGCACCAATCATTACCAATATCGTGAAGGGCTATCGTTTCGATATCCCGCAGGAATACATCCCGCGATGGGGTAAGGACGGGCAGGTGGTTACTCCTACCATGTTGCTCGAAGCGACGTGGCCGACCATGCAGCCTTACATCGATCCTGAAGACAATACCCCGGTCATCATTCGCTCACGCAATGAAATCAGTATCCGCGTCACTGAAGGATTCATGCAGTTAAACGAGACTGATATTGCGGGACAGCGTTATGAATATTTTAGAAGTATCAGTGAACCGTGGTTGAAAGAACGCATTCCCGTCGAGAGCAGATTTGGCCTATTGCGATTTATCTACAAGAATTTGGCATCAGTTGAACGTTCAGGAACGCTAGCAACATTTAGCGCAAGTGATCTCTACCTTTACCCTTCGATAGAAAAAATTGAAGGGATGCTGTTATGCGGCCCGGAATTCGAGCCGGATCCTTTTTCTGAACGGGCAAAACAAATGGTAAAGGAAGGAAAATTCGTCAAAAATCCGGACTGTACTCATGATTTTTACATGCCCGAGATGAACTTAAATATTCATGTTCGCTATCAAAGAGTTCACTTGCAGGACTGGCAAGCGATTCAAGAAAAAGTCATTGCCTTATTGCGCTCGTTTAAAAAATAGGGGGAAAGAAATTAAAGGGGCCTATCCTCGAAATTGCAAGGTAACACAGGGGGTTGAAGAGAGGGTTGGCAGGTGCGAGGTATGGGCAGGCACTGGCTGCGCGTGAGTCGACGAATGTGGCGTGTCCCGTGCAAGTGGAATGAAACCGGC
>JANYFL010000063.1 GCA_025362735.1 Betaproteobacteria bacterium
CAACTATCGCGGTGTTTCCCGTTATCATTTCCCCATGTATCTTAAGGAAATCGAATACCGCTACAACCACCGACATGACAACGTCTTTAAGCTGTTCCTGAAACTCTTCTTTGGTTACGTTTCGCCCTAATTACCTAAATTTGAGTATCTAAAGGCTGTGTGACTGTTATTGCAGGACAGACAGTGTAATCAAGGAAATTTCACATGAGTACCGTAATCGATAAATTTATTCTTGAAGTGGACCATGCATTAAGAGCTGTTTTTTCTCAGACGAACGCCACGCGTCCATTGCCTGTGTTCGAATCGATCGAGGATCTGTCGGAACACACTGCTTTATCCGATACCGAACAGCGTCATGCGGCTGGTTTAATGCGCGTCAATCATGTGGGCGAGGTTTGCGCCCAAGCTTTGTATCGTGCTCAAGCGCTTGCGACGAGCAATCCAGATTTGGTTGAAAAGTTTCAGGCGGCGGCAGATGAAGAGGGCGATCATCTGGCCTGGACTGCACAAAGACTAAAGGACCTCGATTCACACCCTAGTCTGCTTAATCCCATCTGGTATGCAGGGGCCTTTTCATTGGGCTTGATAGCCGGTAAAGCGGGCGATCCAACCAGTCTTGGCTTTGTCGTTGAAACCGAACGGCAGGTTGAGCAGCACTTGGACAGCCACCTAAAACGCTTGCCGGAAAATGATCTTGCATCAAGGGCAATCGTTGAACAGATGCGTGAGGACGAAGTGCGTCACGGACAAGCGGCTCAGGCTGCTGGCGCTCATTCACTGCCGTTGCCGGTCAGAGCCGCCATGCGCGCAGCGGCCAAGTTGATGACCGTTACGGCTTATCGGATATAAGTGGCTTCTAATCTTGTAGCTGGGTTCAATCTGTTGCTTCCACAACTTCAAAAGAATGTGTGAGTTCGGCCATTTTTCCCAGCATCACCGACGCAGAGCAGTATTTTTCGTGTGACAAATCAATGGCGCGCTGAACCATTTCTTTTTTCACGTTCTTGCCACGTACGGTAAAGTGAAAGTGAATTTTTGTGAACACCTTGGGATCAGTTTCGGCCCGCTCTGCTTTCAGCGTTACGTCACAAGAGTGAATGTCCTGCCTGGCACGGCGCAGTATCAAGACCACGTCATAGGCAGTGCAGCCACCGGTGCCCAACAACACCATTTCCATCGGGCGTGGAGCAAGATTACGCCCGCCAGAAATCTGTCCTTCTGTAGCTGGAGCGCCGTCCATATCAACGCGATGGCCGCTGCCCGTTGTAGCAGTGAAATACATGTCGCTGCCGGATGAATCCGGGCTGAGTCCTGCCCAATGTACGCTTGCTTCCATGTAGCTTATATGTGAAATAAGTAGAAAATAACCAAAAAACAGTTTGTTTTGATGTTCAGTCGTTTGTCTTGCCGCTAGATTCTATTGGATTCTGACAAGAGAGCCGGACTTGCCGGAAATATTTGATTTTGCTGATGGTAAAAATAGCTATTCCTGAAACTGGGATTTGTTACATCAATGCGGAAATATTGTGTTGCAACAAAAATACAAAAAAGTCTTCGTCGATCGATATGACCTATCTCGTTGATTTTTTTGATAAATGGAAATTTATAAGAGAGGGTTAAAATTTTTTCTGAAAAAATAGAACGACGATTCAGAAAAAGTATTGCGTTGCAACAAAAGATGTTCTATAGTTCATTCATCGGAAGCAATTCAGTGTCTGTGGTGTTTGATTCGGCACTGTACCGTTTCCACCGATGTCTCCTCCACCCTCCTCCTTTGGTGGATTCAGCCCGAGCCCTTAAAAGCTCGGGCTTTTTTTATAAGCAATCCGGGACGTCAGTCCTTGAGTGTAAAGCCCTTGATTAGAAGGGCAAAAATGCTTTACAATGTCAGGCTTTTCGTCGTCTTTGCACAGGAGAGCCCGCGAGTCTAAGCGGGGTGTAGAGGCGGATTTCAACCGATGTGGGTCAGCCAGCAAGACTGTGCTCCACATCAAATTTAAACAGGAAGATCATGAAGACCTTTTCCGCTAAGCCTCATGAGGTGGTGCATGATTGGTTCGTGATTGACGCGACAGATAAAGTTCTTGGACGTGTGGCCAGTGAAGTCGCACGCCGTCTGCGTGGCAAGCACAAACCTGAATTTACGCCTCACGTCGACACGGGCGATTTCATCGTTGTCGTCAATGCAGCCAAACTGCGTGTGACCGGTGCTAAAGCAACCGACAAAAAATACTATCGCCACTCCGGTTATCCCGGCGGCATCTACGAAACCAATTTCGAAAAGATGCAGTCGCGTTTCCCCGGTCGTGCGCTTGAGAAGGCCGTCAAGGGCATGTTGCCCAAGGGACCACTCGGCTACGCGATGATCAAGAAGCTCAAGGTGTATGCCGAAGCCACGCATCCGCACACTGCGCAGCAACCCAAGCCTTTAGAGGTGAACGCATGATTGGTAATTACAACTACGGTACTGGTCGCCGCAAGAGTGCAGTGGCTCGTGTCTTTATCAAAAGCGGCAAGGGCGCCATTGTCGTCAATGGCAAACCGGTCGATGACTATTTTGCCCGCGAAACGGGTCGTATGATCGTGCGTCAGCCACTGGAATTGACGAACAATGTCGAAACGTTTGACATCATGGTCAATGTGCATGGTGGCGGTGAATCCGGTCAGGCCGGTGCGATTCGTCACGGCATTACCCGTGCTTTAATCGACTATGACGC
This sequence comes from Betaproteobacteria bacterium, assembly GCA_025362735.1. Lineage (GTDB taxonomy): Bacteria > Pseudomonadota > Gammaproteobacteria > Burkholderiales > Burkholderiaceae_D > JANYFL01. Next base: position 2,718 of record JANYFL010000063.1, read on the forward strand.
CACGCTGAAACCTGCATTGTCCGGTGCAGGTTATGTGACGCGTGATGCGCGCGAAGTTGAACGTAAGAAGGTCGGTTTCCACAAAGCACGTCGCCGGAAACAATTCTCCAAGCGCTAAGCGACATCCACAGCCCAATCCCTCCATTGGGTTGCAAAAATCAAAGGCCGCTTGGTTTACCCAGCGGCCTTTTTCTATCTTTCTTGAAATCAAAGCAGACAGGTAGAATCAATTCCCCAAATCAATGTCCGAAGTAATCTGGGGCGATGCGTCAGTAAAGGAATCTAGTCATGATTAAAGCAGGCATTGTTGGTGGTACCGGATATACCGGAGTCGAGTTGTTGCGCATCCTGTCGCAGCATCCCGAGGTGAAATTGACTGCGATCACGTCACGCAAAGAAGCAGGCATGCCCGTCGCGGATCTGTTCTCCTCCTTGCGTGGTCATGTTGATCTCGCGTTCTCTGATACGTCAACCTATGACCTGACCCAGTGCGATGTGGTGTTCTATGCGACTCCGCATGGTGTCGCCATGGCCGATGCCCCAAAGTTGACGGCTGCCGGTGTTCGCATCATTGATCTTGCCGCTGATTTTCGTTTACAGGACGTCGCCACTTTCGAGAAATGGTACAAGCTGCCACATACCTGTCCAGACCTGTTGAAAGTAGCGGCCTATGGCCTGGTGGAATTGAATCGCGATGCACTCAAGAAAGCGCGCATCGTCGGCAATCCCGGCTGCTATCCCACCACGATGCAATTGGGTTTTTATCCCTTGTTAAAGGCAGGAGTGGTTGATGCCTCGCATCTCATCGCCGACTGTAAATCTGGTGTATCGGGCGCGGGCCGTAAAGCCGAGATGGGCCTGTTGCTGACCGAAGCGGGCGATAACTTCAAGGCCTATAGCGTGCCCGGACACAGGCACACGCCAGAAACCTTGGCACAACTGCAACGCATGACCAGCGACAAGGTCGGACTCCTGTTCGCGGCGCATTTGGTGCCGATGATACGGGGCATGCATTCGACTCTTTATGCGCGCTTGAAGGACGCGACGATTTCTACCGATGCTCTGCAAAGCCTGTTTGTTAACGCCTACAAAGATGAGCCGTTTATCGACGTCATGCCTTTCGGCTCGCATCCCGAAACGCGCTCTACGCGCGCTTCAAACATGTTGCGCATTGCTTTGCATCGTCCCGATGTCGATGGAAAACCGGGTGATACGGTCATCGTGCTGGTCGTTCAGGACAACCTCGTCAAAGGTGCAGCGGGTCAGGCAGTGCAATGTATGAATCTGATGTTTGGCTTGCCGGAAATCACGGGACTGATGCATGTCCCGGTCTTGCCTTAAGCAACAAAGTTAAGCGACAGAGCCTGTTTTGAAATTCAAACTCCTTCGCCGGCGCCTGTCGATCAGTGCGCCGCGCATGACCATCAAGACGCATATTCCCTGGCCGCTGCGTGCGCTAGCCGCAATCGTAGTGCTGGGGATCTCGGTTGCACTAGGTTTGTGGGCCTACGATTTGGGCAAGCGTTTCGCCGGATTGGGACCAGACCTCAAGGCTGAAGTTGAACGGTTGCGTGAACAAGTAGAAACTTTGACGACTGAACGTGATCGCTTGGCTGCAAACAGCAACACGACTGGCGACAGTCGCCTGAATCTTGAACGGTCAATGCAAGAACAATTGGCCAGTCAGATCAAGTCTTTAGAAATGGAAAATGGCAAGCTCAAGGATGATCTGGCCTTTTTCGAGAATTTGTCCGGCGGCGCCGCAGCACCGACTGGGGTTTCCATCAAGCGCTTTGAGGTCGAGCCGAGTTCTGTTCGTGGACAAATGCGTTATCGGATTTTGCTGGTACAAGGAGGCCGTTCCAACAAGGATTTTGCAGGCAATTTTCAGCTGGTTTTGACTCTGCAGCAGGGGGGCAAAGCTGTTATGATGACTTTACCCAAACTGGCATCTGTTGGTTCAGGGTTGGAATCAGAAGCTGATCCTAATTCCTATCTGGTCAGTTTTCGCTTTTACAAGCGTATTGAAGGCACTTTCAGTATTCCTGCAGACGCCACGCTGAAGCAGGTTCAAGCCAGAATACTTGAACACGGCGCCATGCAGGCGCAACAGATGATCGTCATGAAGTAAGCGTCAGTGACACAGCGCAAGCCAATTTGCGCTGAAATGATCTGGAGGTCACATGTTTGGAAAGAACAAATCCGTTAAGAGCACCATCACCTGCCTGATTGGCGCAGGAACCCATATCGAAGGAAATGTCCTTTTTCAGGGTGGCTTGCGTGTCGATGGGCATATCAAAGGTAATATCTATTCGGATGCCGAGCATCCCAGTATCTTGGTGATTAGTGAACATGCGCGCATTGATGGTGAAGTGCACGGTTCACAGATCGTCGTTAACGGACTGATCAATGGTGCGATTTATGCGTCGGGGCTATTGGAATTGCAACCCAAGGCACGGGTTAGCGGCAACGTTTACTACAAAGGCCTGGAAATGCACAACGGTGCCATCGTGCGTGGCCAACTTGAGAACACTGATGAAGAATTTCGCCCGGCACTGAAGCTGTTGGCATCGAATCAGTCCTGAGCGAGAATTTTTAAGTATGGAAGATTGAATTTTTCAGGACAACCCTGATCTGAATTAAGTATTGAAAGGAAACGAACATGAATGCTATGACTGAAGCCGAAAATCTCACCCCAGCCGATCCCCTGGTCTTCACTGATTCGGCGGCCGCGAAGGTTCAGGAACTGATCGCTGAAGAAGGCAACCCCGACCTCAAGCTGCGCGTCTTCGTCCAGGGAGGCGGTTGCTCCGGCTTTCAGTACGGTTTTACTTTCGATGAAGTTGTCAATGAAGACGACACCAGCATCACAAAAGAAGGCGTGACCCTGCTGATTGATCCGATGAGCTATCAATATCTTGTCGGTGCCGAAATTGACTACAAGGATGATATTTCCGGCGCGCAGTTCGTGATCAAGAATCCGAATGCCACCAGTACCTGTGGCTGCGGCTCCTCGTTTTCAGCTTGATTTATTTTGGTTTTAATAAAAGGGACGCTGTGGCGTCCTTTTTTATTTGAGGAAGAGCTAATGTTTAGCTTTTCCTCAAAAGGATATTTAACGTAACGCTAGCTTTCTTGTCTTGACTTCTGCTCCGCGTACTTCAAATTGCAGCGTGTCCAGCAGTGCGCCCTTTGTATCAAGCAGTTCCAATCGGTGTTTCCCCGGCCATAGCGGCCACTGTATTACAGTGCTACGCCCAATTATTTTGCCATCAAGTTTCCAGATGCCATCGTGTGTGGCACTTAAACGTAGGCGCTGATTGCGCGGCGGGATGTCAGGATCAAGAGCGATGATGCTGCCGTCGATAGGCAGGGTGATAACGCGGGTAGTTTTACTCTCGGGCTGGCTGAGGGCGATGAACGCTTGCTCAGTACCGGGAAGGAAATATTCGTTACGTGTCGTTTCTAGTTCGTGTTCAAAACGAATGGACTGACGGATAATGGCACGCGGTAAGGCTGATTTTGCCGTTTTAATTCGATTAAAGTCGGTATCGCCGCGTTCCAGTTCATGCATCACGGCCTGCCACACTGGAGCGGCACCAGTAGTACCGGATACGTCCCACATCGAAGCGCCGCTCGCATTGCCGACCCATACGCCGACTGTATAGCGTTTTGAAAAGCCGATACACCAGTTGTCGCGCATATCCTTGCTGGTACCGGTTTTGACTGCGCTCCATGTACGTCCTGACAACACACTGTCCAGGCCGAAGGTCAAAGCACGGGCATTGGGATCAGCAAGGATGTCAGTGACGATAAAACTTGCGGCAGAATCCATAACAGTACGAGTCAACACTGGACTTGATGTCGGCGAAGTTTTTATTGCACTCCACCGGCCATGATTGGCAAGTGCGCGATAGGCATTGGTCAGTGTTGCCAGATTCACTTCTGCTGAGCCGAGTGCCAGACTGTAGCCGTAATAATCTCCTGATTCTTTCAGCGTGTTGAAACCAAGTGCTTTAAGACGTTCGGCAAACCGGTCGGGCGTTACCATGACCAGAGTACGCACAGCAGGAATGTTGAGCGATGATGCGAGCGCAGTACGGACACTGACGGGACCCTTGAAATCATTGTCGTAGTTCTGCGGAATATAGAGTCCCGCGGCGGTGTGAAGATTGACAGGGGTATCGTCAAGAATGGATGCGGCGGTGAGCCAGCGTTTTTCGATGGCAAGTTCGTAGAGAAAGGGTTTAAGGGTTGAGCCAGCCTGGCGCGATGCCAATACACCGTCGACTTCAGCCGCATCGGACAGATCTCCGCTCGAGCCAACCCAAGCCAGCACTTCACCGGTCGCGTTGTCAAGAACCAGTACTGCGCCGTCTTCGACATTGCGGTTGGCGAGTTCGGCAAGATGTTGGCGCAGCGAATCGCGAGCGAAACGTTGTAAACGGCTATCGAGACTCGTGACAAGGCGTCTTGGAGTCATGCCTTGAGTGGCCAATTTGCGCGCCAGATGTGGCGCAAGCTGGGTTTCTTTGTCGAGTCGTACCGCTGCTTTTTTTGTCAGGACGAGTGCGGTGTAATCGCGCAGCCCCAAACATTCCATATCGAGTTTCTGTGCTTTAAGAATACCGCAGGCCCGGTCGGCAACCATGTTTGGTTTGGCATTCGGCGCACGAACCAGCGCTGCAGTGATCGCAGCTTCCCGCGCATTCAGTCCGTTGGGAAATTTCTCGAACAGCGTTGCCGAAAGTGCGGCGATACCAACCAATTCGCCACGATAGCCAACCAGATTCAAATACGCTTCCAGTACCTGATCTTTTTTCCAGGATCGTTCCAGCGAGAGTGCAGTTGCCGCCTGTCCGATTTTCTGACCCCAGCTTCGTCCGGTGCTTGTGTTACGTAGTACAGTATCGATCAACCCTGCCAGCTGCATCGTGATGGTTGAAGCGCCGCGTGTTTTGTTATTCCACAGGTTGGCCCAAGCGGATGCGCCAACAGACTTCCAATCCACGCCGGAGTGCTCATAAAAGCGCTGATCTTCTGACAGAACCAAGGCGGTACGCAACGCAGGCGAAACATCTTGTAAAGACGTCCAGTCAAAGCGACGCACCTTGAAGTCGGTGCGTAGCGTCTGAATGACCGCTCCATGACGATCAAACAGTACCGATTCGGAGGTGTTATATCCGGCCTTCACTTCGTTGAAACTCGGCAACGCATAAACAACCAGTGGCACACACCACAAACAAAACATTGTGAGCTTGTTCAGCCAAGGACGCATCATTGGACTTTCACCGTAGCATTCGGGAATTCGCCAAACATTTCCGGTGCATACATCGCTTCAACGCGTGTCTGCGGCAAACCAAAGCTGCCGGAGTTGTTCAAGCGCACCGTGTATTCGACACTGAATTTTCCTTTGGGCACATAGCGGTAATACGAACGGAAAGCCTCGAAGCTACGTTCCTGATAAGCGAGCCAGCCGCGCCAATCGGTCTGCTCATTGCTCGTCGCAATAGCGGCATCGCGGCTAAGACCTGTGCCGAGGATACTGGCCCCAGCGGGGATAGGATCGTTAACAACCACCCAGGTCATGTCAGTCTGAGCATCAATGTCGATATGGATACGCAAAATGTCGCCGCGACTCACCTTGCCCTTTTCTTTTTCTTCAACCGGTGTGATGGTCTTGTTGATGCGATAGCCAGCTGCGAACGAAGTATTGAGTGGTACGGCGGCGCGGCTGGTCAGGGTAAGCCAGGGTTTGCCGCTGCCCTCCTGCGTGACTTGAACCTTGGCAGGTGCCTTGCTGTTGGCGATACCGAAGCCTTGTGGCCATCCGAGTGTTAACGTGCCTCCTGCCGGTGTCTTCGCCCAGTCGAGTATCTTCGCGGCTGTTCCATCGAGGCCCGCTTTAGTGCTGCCGGTGACCGGTTCACGCTCGAATTTCTTCGAGAATCTTTCAATCGCGAGCGACCCCCAGACGTTAGCCACGGTAGTGGACCAGTGGCCGAATTGCTGACGTTGCAGCGTGCCGGTCACAATACGTGGCAGGTCATCTTTCCAGTCCGAACGATCAAGCACAGCGAGAATCATGCGCGTGCTGTTCACGTCACCGTTGGCCATCAACCACCACCAGCTATCGTCACGCTCGGTCGAGAAACCAAGGCGCGTGCCTTGCACGTTCAGGCGGGCTCGTAGAATCTGTTCGGCCTCGGCTATTTTCTTATCCCGTTCAGGAACATCAGATACACGTTGCAAAATCAGTAACCAGTCGATGACGGCGCCAGTCGGCCACTGGTTTGGCAGAATTTGTACCGATTGCAGCATGCGCGCCTGCGCCTTGCTGCTACGCGATAGGGCTTCGATAGCAGCAAGCTTGCGCACGTCCAAGTCGCCATTGCGGGCAAACGCAGGTGCCCAGAAATCACGCTTGATGCGGCCTTCGACAAAAGCGATCAGACCCGTTTCCATACGCGCTCGCGTTTCATCCGGAATCGAGAAAGCCGGGTCCAATTGCGAGGCTTCTTGACTGGCTGATAGTAGATACGCTGTAAGGGAATCGCTGCCAGTATTCTGACTGCCAAGTGCAGGAGGGAAGTAATTCGCCAGACCATCGCCATCGAGGTACATCGGCAGCTGAGTCATTGTATTTTTCCAATATGCAACGTCGCGCAGGCCGATGGCAATGGACGCTTTCTGTTCCAGGCAATTCCATAAATAGTGTTGGAAGTAATCCCGTACGCCTGGCAAACCGTCGGACAACTTGGGCTTCAATGCGACTTCGATACCACCTCGTAGCGTTGCTGTGGCGGTGCCAATGCGTTCGGCCAATGCCCCGGCTGGTGGTACAATCGGAATGCTGATGCTCTTGTCGAGTTGCATCAAGGTGGCCTGCTGAGTCGTGACTGGAATTGCTTCGGTCACTTTTTCATCAATCTTGATACGGTCTTTGGCATTGCCGCCATCGGCAATGACATTCCAGGTCAATTGCTTTACACCGAATGGCACCGTCACGTCCCAACTTGCTTCTTGCGCTGCGTTGGCTTCGATGTGAATCTTCTGTGCCAACAGTTTGATATTGGTGCCCGCAACGTTTGTGCTGAGATCGGTGCTTAGATTGACGTCCAGCGCTTTGGGTGTGGTATTGCGCAGTGTGAACAGCGCGCGGTACTGGTCGCCTTCGCGTACCAGCGGCGGCAGACCAGACAGGATCTGCAGGTCTTGTGTGGCTTTGATGCTAGTGCTACCGGTGCCGAACATGGCGTTCTTATTCTTGTCCGTTGCATCGGCGATGGCAACGATGCGGAACGCGGTCAGTGAATCGTTGAGCGGCACACTGACGATGGCTTCTCCTTTGGCGTCGAGTACCACGCGAGGGTTCCACAGTAACAATGTGTCGAACAGTTCGCGCGTTTGCATACCGCCGCCGCCCCCACCTGCAGGTACCGCCTTTTTGCCATAGTGGCGTTTGCCGATGATTTGCATTTGTGCAGTTGCGGTTTCGATACCGTAGCTGCGCTGGCGAATCATCGCGTTGAGCAAATCCCAACTCGTATTTGGCATCAGCTCCAGCAGAGCCTCATCGACGGCAGCGAGTGCAACCTCGGTTCCCACTGCAACCGGTTGGCCGTTCGATAACATGACTTTGACCTTCACCTGACTGATTGCGCGAATCGGATACGTGGTCTTGTCCGGTGTGACCTCGACCTTGAGCTGATGTCCGGCCGTGCCCACACTGATCTCGGCAATGCCATATTTGAAGGCTGGTTTGGAGAGATCAACCATGGCGGTCGGCAATTGGAAATCAGTCTTGCTGCTACGCCAGGTATGCCACCACGAAATCGGCGAGCGCCAACCCCAAGTAAATAAGGAATACCACGGAACTTCAACGATACGGCCACGCACCGCCAGCACCGACACGTAGATGTTGGGCGCCCAATCAGCTTTGATGGGCAGTTCGATGGTTGGATCACTGCCGCGCAATTCCACCGTGCGCGTTTCAATGATGCCGTTACGTTCAATGGCGATCAGCGCTGTCGCGTTACGGAAGGGCATGCGAACCTGGAATTTCGCAGTCTCTCCGGGCAGGTAGTCGTGGCGTTCGGGAATGACGTCCATTCGATCCTGGTTTCCGCCACCAAACCAGACCTCTCCTTGGCGCGTAACCCATACAGACGAAGCGGCTTGGGCTAAGTGGTCATTGCTGTCTTTCGCCCCGGCGATCAATTCGATTTGCCCAGCTTCGCGCAATTCGACTTCGCAGATCACTAGACCACGCGCGTCTGATGTACCACTACAAACTTGTCCCAGGTCTTTGTCGGCATTCTGGTTGTCGTAAGCATAGAAGCCACCCACCAGGCGCTTACGCACCGAACTGATGTTATGTAGCACCCCGCGTAACTTTAAGTTCACGCCTGCCAGTGGTTTGCCGCTGGTATCGAGCGCGATCATCTGCGTCGCAATTTTTTGTTTGACCGAAACCCACGAATCCGCACGTACGCCAACGACGACAGCCGATGGCCACACGGGCACGGTTTGCGACAGTGTCTGAATCTCGCCATTCGGATCGGCATAGGTGGCTTCTACTTGCAGCTCCTGGGCGCGTTTGATCTCTGGAAATTTACTGAGTCTGATCAGGCCCGCACCATTTTTGTCGAGCGTCACGCCAATTTTGTCGGCAATGAGTTGTTCTCCATTCCTACGGCTCATCATAGCCTGCTCGTCGTCTTCGTCGACGTATTCTTCCGAGAAAAATGAGGCCGCATTGGGGTCACGTGGCAACTGCGGAGGCTCGAAGCGGAAGCCCGGGAATTTTTGTGTGGGTATCGCCGTATGATTCGGACGCAGTTGCGCCGATATGGTCACAGGTAGTCCACCAGCACCGCCGCCATTGCCATAATTAATCTGCAAATTCAGTGGTACATCTTTTGGCTGTATCAATGCCGTCTTGGGCGGCACAATGCGTCCGGTCATGACCGGCAGACGGAATTCCTCGACGCGGAAATTGCCGGTCGTATAGCTACGCTGATGTTCGCGATAAAGCTGAACTTCGTACTGACCAAGCTTGGCATTTCTTGCGGAATGCTGAAGACGGTTTCACCATAGTACGCGCCATTGTTGCTGCGCCAGACGAGCTCAAACTCGAACTTCTGACCGGAACCGATGTGGATCAGACGCACATGGTCAGGCAAGATATTGATGTCCGGCAAACCGAGGCCTACCAGCTTTTGCGTACGGACATAGTGCTTCATCGAAATGGTTTGCCCAGCGCGCAGCAGAGTGCGGTCGAATACAGTGTGTAATAACAGGGGATCATTAAATGCTTCTTCGCCATAGTAGAAACTCGAAGAAGACAGTTTGAAGCGCCAGGATTCAATCCCCTCATTCCAACTCGACCAAACGAAAGCCATGTCTTTGCGACCTTGCGCATCAGTCTTGCGAGCGCTAACAAAGTAAGCATTCTCACGACCCGAATCCTCGCCAGAACTGCGGCAACTACTGTAATAGAGAGGTGGCAGAACCTTATTGACCAATGCAAAACCATTCTTGTCCGTGGTGCCGTTCCAGACCTCAGTGCCGAAACAATCTGAAATACGGATAGCCGCATCTGCAACCGGGCGCGCCTGATCTAGCGTTGTAACCCATACACCGGAATTCACCTGACCATGTTTAAAGTGGACGCCGAGATTGGTGACCAGGGCCGAGGTGCGTACGTACATCGGAGCCGCTTTGCCGAGCAAGGATGCCCCCAATTTTTGCGACTCGATCTCGACGACGTGATATCCCGGCTGCGTCAAGGGAATGCCGATGACCTCCATTGGACTTGGGTCATTGGCCGCAGCCGGAGGAAGCGATAATTTGCGTGCATTAGCTTCACGATTCAGCAGGCTTAGCGTACGTGTCTGCACGTAGTATTTTTCTGCGTTACCTTCGTCCTCTTGTTCCTGCCCATAGCGTAAGGGTTTGCGGATTGCCGGATTCTTGACAGGCTCAGGAAAACTGATCCCCAATTCTGCCGATACGGAGGTCTTGGTCAGACTGGTTTCATGATAGCGCCTCATCTTGCTATACCAGTTGATGATCGCGCCATCGTCAGTCAGTACCAGATCGCGCACATTGCCTTGTGAGCTTGGACTGGAAGGGATATTCAAGCCCTTTACATTTAGATTGGGCTCGACATGTCGCAGCGTCACCGGCAACATCGGCTCCGCGTTGAGTTCCAGTATACCGAAGGGGGCGGCGGCAAACTTGGCGAGTGGCGGTGCACCGGTGATGCGTGTCTTCAACGGAAATAGCGCGACATTGGCGAGCGGTCGATTGGCGTCATCGGTGAAATTCTTGGGTAGCTCAATGCTGATGTCGGCCATCTCCGGCAGCGGCGCTTTGAACTCAATGGCGTTTACCGCATTGCCTTCGCTGTCCTTGCCCTTTTTGCCCGCGTCAGTTTGCTCGTCGATCAGCGTCGCCTGAATTCGTGTGCCGGACTTAACGATAACCAGCGCGGCAGACTGTATATCGCCAGCGTTGGCTAAAGCAGCCTCACGGCGCTGCCCATTCACCGTCAATACAATCTGACTGGCGAGACGGCGTGGCACTGGGGATGAAAACTCGATACGCAGTGGTCGAATCGGCAGACAGTCGGCTTGCGCATTCTCGCGTTCACACGTGAAGCTGGCAGTGAAGGCCCGACGTACTTTGTAGTTGAGGCGACGTTCCAAGGTAGTGGATAAATTGGTGTTGGCTGCCCTAATGCCGCGTCCCCATACCAACTTGACGCTGGCTTCGGCAGGCACGGGCCGCTGGCACTGCAGCGTGATGACGCGTGCATTTTGTGGCACCAGCCCCAGGCTCTTTACAATCGCATCGCGGTTCGGGCCTGTAATAACATTGACCGGCAAACGTTCGCCGATACCGCTAACTTCGCACCAAGCATTTTTCGCCACACTTGCCAGATCGGTCGGACCATTGAGCAGCAATGCGAAAATCTGGTCTTCCGCGATCAGGTTCTCGCCACTCCCAGCGTAGGGATAGGCGCGGACGATGGCTGGCCCCCCGGTGTTGAAGTCATAGCTGATTTTCCCCTCAATTGCATTGCCAGTGAGAGTCTTCAAATTCTTCTTCAGCTTGAGATTACAACGCGCTCCAAGTGAAAGGTCGTGCGCAAAGTCATAGACCCAAGTCTTGTCATCAACCCAGCGACTCGTTCCTTCTGCATCTTGGGGATTGGTACAGCGTAAGTCAAAAGGTGCGGGTAGTTTTGGATCGCCAAAGCTCACCATTGCTTCTGAAAATGTGGCTCGCGCCTGCCGAATCAGGGCGATCTCACCTTGCGGTGAGAAAGTGGTAATGCTTGCTGCCTGGACGACGCTCACTCCAGCACTGAGTATCAGGCCATAAAGCAAACGTGATGATCCGATTTGCAGGCCTGTCTTATTTGAAGAATTCGTAATTGGTTTTAACCAAATGCCTGCCATTTTTTGCCCCTTATTTTTTGAGGCTATTGTAGCGATCCGTTCACCTATTTTGATTACACTGATTGCTCTTGATTGGGATTATTTCACCGACATCATACGTTCCAGATAGCGCGCAATCTGGTCAATCTCTAGATTGACTTGGCTACCTGCGCGCAAATGCTTGAGGGTGGTGTTGGCAATGGTGTGGGGAATCAGGTTGATACTGAATTGAGGGCCAGAAGGGGTATCAGCGATTCGGTTGATGGTCAGGCTGACGCCGTTGACGGTGACTGAGCCTTTATAGGCAAAGTACTTGGCCAGTTCCTGCGTGGCGAGGATAACGAGTTCCCAGGATTCGCCCACGGGCTCGAAGCGGATGACCTTGCCAATCCCATCGACATGACCTGAAACGAGATGGCCGCCGATACGGTCGCCCAGGCGCATCGCCTTTTCCAGATTGACTTCACCTACGGCACCCAGGCCAACGGTGCGATTAAGGCTTTCGCGTGAGACATCGACGACGAAACGGTCAGCTGATTTTTCGGCCACGGTCATGCAGGCGCCATTGATGGCGATGCTGTCGCCCAGCGCCACGTTGTCCAGGCCCAAGCTTCTTGCGGCAATCTGCAGGCGGGCTCCCGCATCATCCGATCCAAGCGCTTCCACTTTTTCGATATGGCCAATGGCGGCAATGATTCCGGTGAACACGAAGTTTGTCCTTTGATTAGGAGGTGAAGCGGACGAGCAGTCGCAAGTCGGGGCCGATCTGGGTGACATCATGAAACTGTAAAGACCAGCGTTGTGCCAGTTCTTCAAGAATAGGGAGTTCAAACATCGGTTTGGTCTGTCCGAGCAGGCACGGTGCCATGTAGATCAAGAGTTCATCGACACAGTTTGCTTTGATGAGCGCGCCATTCAAACGATGTCCCGCTTCGACATGCAGTTCATTGATCCCACGTTTCCCGAGGCTACCCAACAGTGCGGGCAGATCGATTTTGCCTTCATGATTGGGTAAATGCAGCAACTCGCAACCACGATTAATCAGTTCTTGTTCCTTGCCGGGATCGTTACGAGCTGCTACAAGCAGGAGATCACCCAGCTTGACCAGATTGGACTCAAGATCAACTTCGAGTTTGCTGTCGAGCAAAATGCGCAGGGGCTGGCGCGGTGTGGTGACTTCACGCACGGTCAGCTTGGGATTGTCCAGGCGTACGGTACCGATGCCGGTCATGATCGCGCAGGCGCGTGCACGCCAGGCATGGCCATCCGTGCGAGCCGCAATACTAGTAATCCATTGACTTTGACCATTCTGAAGGGCAGTACCGCCGTCCAGACTGGCCGCGACCTTCATGCGCACCCAGGGTCGGCCGCGTGTCATGCGTGAGACGAAGCCGATATTCAGTTCGCGAGCTTCCTGCTCCATCAGCCCGCATCGCACTTCAATCCCTGCATGACGTAATAGTTCAAAACCTTTGCCACTCACCTTCGGATTCGGATCTTCCATTGCAGCAATGACACGCGAGACTCCAGCTTCGATCAAGGCCTTGGCACAGGGCGGGGTACGACCGAAGTGACTGCAAGGTTCCAGCGTGACATAGGCCGTTGCACCTTGAGGTGAAAGACCGCGTTGGCGCGTATCGTTCAGCGCTTCCACCTCGGCATGATTCTGGCCGGGTGGCTGCGTGCGGCCTTCGCCGATGACGTTACCATCGCGCACCAGTACACATCCAACTCTTGGATTGGGCGTGGTGATGTAAAGGCTGCGCTCGGCCAATTCGAGCGCGCGCTGCATGTGTTGGAAATCGGTTTCGGAAAACATCGCCCGCATCATCGCTGATCGCCCATCGGCTTGCAAATCAAGCAAGGGCAATCGGCCTTAGCTGCCCGTGATGCGCGGACGCCCCAGAGAGTTGATGATCAGGCAACGCGTATTCGTGCCATCACGAAACTGCATGCTTCCTGCCAGAAAACCTCCGGTGTTGGTTTGCGAGTAACCGGTGCCTGCATAGGCGATAGAAGTTTTGCCGCCACTATAGAAAGGAATGCCGGTGGTCGTTGTGCAGGAATTACCTGAAGTGGTGGCCTTGGCAATGTTGACCAATGTGGGCATCGCCGTATGTTGATTGATGATTTCCTCTCCGCTATCAACCAGCTGATTATTATTTTGGTCGATGAACAGTATCCAGCCGGTTTTCCAGTCATTGCCCGAAACCGGAACCATGTCCACACGACGTCCGCGTTTGATCGCTTCATTACGGGTGAGCGTAATACCCGACAGAAAATCGTTCGATGTCGCCGTCAGTCGATACCGCGACATGAAGCTGACAAAACTCGGAATGCCGATCGCTAACATGATGGCCACCAGCGCCACAACGATGAGTGCTTCGATGAGGGTAAAGCCGGATTGATTGCGGGCCAAGGTGTTTTACCAGCAGTCAGTGGTCGATGGGCTTGATGTTTTGATGCCCACATTATTCACTGTCATGAACTGACATTTCGGATCAGTTTGCACTGCTGTTGCAGATAAAATTACACACTGATCTGAGGCGGTGGTCGTACCACATGCGCTCGTACTCAATGCAGCGCTGATTGTGTACGCTGAATTCGAAGGGTTATCTCCCGAAAAGGTTTTGAATCCATTGGCTGCGGTAAAGCGAGTATCGCCAGAATCAATGTAGACATTGTTCGCAGTATAGAAACGCTCCTCGACTTGCATCATTCGCGTCAAGGCCGCTTTAGCTTCTGCCCGACGGGCTTTGCGAACAGAGTCCATATAAGACGGGTAAACCACTGCAGCAAGAATGCTGATGATCGCTACCGTGATCATCAGTTCAAGCAAGCTGAAGCCATGTTGACTTCGATTTGAAGGCCTGGCGCACATGGTTTATTTCATGCCATTCCAGTTGGGGATTTCACGCCAGCTGATGCGTTCCTTGCCTAGCCAGATTTTGGTCGGCCCAAGTCCGCTGAAATTGGTCAAACCGATATCGCCCGATGTGCCGGAAGTAAGTATGCCTCGACCAATTTGCTGGACTTTCTCGCGGGTATTGTTGCTTGAACTGGATGACATCGACAGCACGACGCTCTGCGGCGGGCCAGGCGTGCCCACATTGGAAATGGCACCGACAATGCTGGATGAATTGAGTGCCAGTCCAGTAATAGCATTGACTTGGTAGAGGTAACCGCCGCCTGATCCACAAGGATCAGAGGACAGCGTCAAGGTCGCAAAACTGGCTATGCCTGAATCAATCGTGGCGGAAGAAATATTCCGTTCACCCGTCGTTGCAGTATTGAAAAAATCAAGATACCAGCCTTTTTGGGCTGAAGGGCCGACGTAATCGACCGGAGCACCTGACAGGGTAATGATCCCATTGGTATTGGTCAGGGTTCTAACGGCCAAGTCGGAACGGCCATTGGTGACCTGGGTCGATATCGTCGTACCGCCGTCGTCAAAAATGTCATAGAAGGACTGTTGTGTATAGGTGCTCAGATCAGATGTGCCGAAGTACTGCCCTGTACCAAACAAAATCATCGTGCTGTTAAAGGGGCCTTTGGCCAGAGCCGGGCGCGCAGTAATGGATTGGCGATTACCCGCAGCATCTTTGGCGGTGAAAAGCGGCTTGGCCGAGTACATGACCGGCGTGGTGCCAACCCAAGAACTGGGCGGAGCAATCGTTGTTGAGCCACCATTGGTCAAGTCAATCTTCCATAGATTGCCTTGCAAATCTCCAACATACAAGGCGACCGCGTCGCCATTACCGTTGCGATTGGGTAGATAAGCGACGGGACTGAGTCCGTTCGGCTTGCTTAAATCCGCTACAGTGGAATCGTAGGGTGTTTTGATCTTGTAGTAATTGATACCGACTTGCCATGAGGCGCCTTGTGCTTTATCGAGGGCCAGCATGAAAATCGTTCCTCTTTGATCAGTACTCGATGAAACGTCTGCCTGGGTATTGTTGTAGCCCGTGACGACGGCAAACCACCGATATACAGGGGTGACATTGGCTCTGGCGGTATTGATTTTGATGATCAAAGGTTTGCTCAGCACATTGCCGAAATCAGGATCGTCTGCATCGGTGAATTCCCAAAGGACTTTGCTGGCAAAAGTGCTGTTGAACGTAGCCGGATCGGAAACATCCAGAGCAAAAAGGCCTTGTGCTCCCGCGCCCAGGCCAGAAACCAGCACCGTTTTCCAGTTGGATCCGATCTTGGCTTCGGCTACTGCCGGTACTGCATCGACATAAGTGTTGTGTGTATAGGCGGGATTGGTGAGCCGGTTCAATGTGCTGCCCAGAACTCGTGGAATATAGGCGAATAATTCATCGCCAGTTGTGGCATTGATCGCGTGCAGCATGCCGTCATTGGCACCGACATAGACAGCCGGTGTTCGGTTCCTATAGGTGTTATAGAAACTGAAGTAGGCTGAATCAGAGATGGCACTGCTCGGCCCACCGACATAGACCGGTGCTGAATTGATGATGTCGCCAAAGGCCGATCCACGCGGGCGAAATTGCTGGCCATTGGGGGATTCGTCGGTCGTTCGGTCTCCACGCAAATAATTCAGGCGTTTTTGACCCAACCCATCGGTGGCGCCAGTCAGTGGATCCATATTCAGATTGGAGAAAGCCGTATCAGCACTGACCGTTGCCCAGTCAAATGCAGTGCCGTTGCCGTTGTTATCCAGCGTATAGATTTTTCGGGCTGCCGCATTGTTTGGAATGCTGGATGGATTCGTGCCAATAAAGTTGTCGAGCTGAGTGGCTGAGTCCCAGATCGCTGAAGCTGAAACGGTCAGTGCGCCTGTTGCTGCGTTATAGCTCAAGTTGCGAAAAGCCACTGAGCCCGACCATTTATTCGGGTTAAAGGAAACGGTATAAGCCCCGGCACTTCCATAAACGATATTGGACGTGGAGAGGGCCAGCCCGGACGCGGTACCGGTTGGCCTTTGAGTTGTTGCGAAGGCCGCAGCCAATCCATTGATGAGTCGATCCGGACTGGAGGCCAGAAAGTAGTTGGACGGATAGCCCGAACCCGGTGCGCTTTCCCATTCGGAGTTACTGGTTATCGTATTACCATTCGCATCGGTCGTTTTTGTTGGATCGCCATCGCCATTGATGTCGTTGAAGCCACCGTATTTGCCTGCCAGATACAGCTGGCGTTGATTCACCGTGCCGGCTGCTTCGGCCACATCAAAAGAAATGGTCTTGACGGTTTGCTTGCCGGGCAAATCCGGACGCATGTCATTGACATTCGCCCAATAAGCGGCACCCGCGATCAAGTAGGAACCATTGCTAATCGTGTCGCTGGCAAGATTGCCTCGGCCTTCAAAGCTGCCTACGATATTGGTTGCAGCAATCGCATCAAAGCCAACGGCATCCGGCGCGGGCCGTGCATTGGGGCGATAAGTTTTTCCTCCGGGAAAACCAGGCAGAAACCAGTCATCGTTGGTATTAGCGTCGGCTACATTAATGATGTAGTTGGCTTGGCATCGGCTCACGACGGGATCAACATTCCAGCCATTGCTCGCATCAATGACGGGAAAGCCGTCTTTCATGGGGGGCGTCATGCCACTGGTCGCATCGGTCGTGGGAGCCTGATGTTCCAGGTAACGCAGGGCCTCATAAAACAATTCGCTCACCGGGTCGCGACGCTTGTATAAACCGGTTGATCCAAACTGGTTGATGTAATTGATGAAACCGCTGTTGTTCACGCCTTGTGCAACGGCAATCCCGTCGGGATCGGTAATAAAAGTACCATCCGTATTGATCTCTTTCCTGGTATTGGCGGTGGCATTGAGTAGCGCATCGTAATTATTGGCGCCGACATACTTCATCATGTTGCGCAAGACGCCACCATAACGGCATTCATTCCAGCCGCCATCATCGCAGCCACCGGGGCTTGCGCCCCGATCCATCAAGTAGCCGAACACGGCGAAGCGGGTGCTGTCGATGTACTTTTGAATCTGGCCCACAGGTTTGTAGATTGTTCCCGATGCAGTGGTATAGGCTTGACAGAGATCGGTACGGTGGGGACCCTCATTCGCATCGCAGACCTGAATGGCTAATCGATAAATGCCCCGGTCCGCAGCTGGGCTGTCACAGGAAGAGCCACTCAGACTGGTACCAAAGAAAATCAGGTTGCGACAACTCGTTGTATAGACCGTGTTATCACTGATCGGGGTTACGCTGGATGGGGCTACCCCTGCGTAGGAACCGCCAGAAGCCGAGGCAGAAATGGTGGAAGGCGGCCAGTTGATATTGTTGGACGCAGTTGTCCAGAAATTGTTGACGCCGGGAATGGAACCATCTGGCAGGAAGGCGCGCAAGAGTATGGTTTTGGGGCTGCTGCTCGCAGCCGCATCATCAACCACCCGATTACCCCCTGTCAGCGCCATACGCAATTCATCAACGGCTGACATGGTTGCCCAATTCATGAAATTGCCGCTGAACTTGCCCCCTGAGTTGGAAGCGCAGGAATGATCGCTCGTGCTCGCAGCGCCGTCCGGATAAAAAAATTCGCTTGAGGCCTGAACGATCGAAGGAGACGTGGTCGATGGCGCTGGATTGGAATACGAATAGCATTTGGTGTTGTCAAAATATCCCAAATAAGTCTTGCTGGCGACGTAAGGGATGAACGCATTGTTCTGATCTTGGTTATAGGCGCGGCTCACCGTGGGAAATTCAACCGACAACGAAACCACGACATTAGGATGTGGCGCGCGCGCACCGAATAAAGGTAGGCTCGATAGGCCAATCGTGGTCGCAGAAAAACCGAATGATGAAGTCAAGAGCAGGCTGAAAAAAACAGCTCCCCTCGTCCTTCGTGCGAAGAATGAGAGGAATGGTTTAAGCAAGCGGTTCATGGTTGTACGCTCTCTAATCTGTCTTTGTATTGACAATCGACTGCAGCACAACCTGCGCATTTTCATTGGGGCCAAAGCCGATGGCGGTGACGCGGTACATCCACTTCTGTTCTTTTTTTGTGCCATTGGTTTCGCCGAGACTGTCTCCAATCACATTATTCTGGGGTACCAGTTCGATGATGTACCGGGGTGCTTTTGCAGGCTGGCTATTGCCGCCAGTCGGATAACTGTTGCCTGAGTATTTTCCATAGACCACGGTCTTGGCATTGGCAGAGCTATCGTTAAAGTCGATGCTTTCCCAAATTGGGTTATTTGCACTGGTGAGATCACATAAGCCTTCGTTGGGTGGGGCTGAGCAACCCGAAGCAAAACCGGCGACACTTGCGCTGGTTCCATCAAAGCAGGTCGCGGCCGAGCGTCCCCAATACTGCGTGCCGGAGGGGCCGCCACATGCAATACCCGTCGATGGTCCGAGCAAGTCATGCTCTGCATCAATCAGGGCGGCTTCGGCGGCTTGAAAAGCGATCTGACGATCACGCCCATTGCGCGCACTACGTTCTTCATTCAAGGCGATGTTAGTGGCGCCAATACCCAAGATAATGATCACGACCAGCATCAGCAACGACACAATGAGCGAGAAGCCGTTCTGGCGCTGATTAAGCGCCGCCGAGCGAGGGGTGTGATAGAAGGCGTTCATCTGTTCAACTACCTAACTGGGGCCAGGGTTTGATACGGTTGCGGATTTCGACTGTCGTTGAAACAACGCGCCGTAAGCGTGTGCGTTCGCTGTTAGGGAGGCTTGCGGTCGGGTAGGAAGTGCCCGGATCACTCCCGCTTGGATAATTGGGCCCAAACAATTCATAAGTCGTGGAATCCAGATCAGTCCGCGCACCCGTCGCGCTACGGATCAACATCGCCATGCGGACAAAGCGTATGCAATCCCAGTCGCTGCCCCAAGAGTTATTACCGACCATTTGATCGGCACGCTTGTAGACAATGCCGATCGGGTCAATGCTTTTGGCAAGGACGTCTTTGGCGCTTGTTCCGGGTGCATAGACCTCAACGCCATAGAGAACCTGAAAGCTTTCAATGCCACGAATCAAGGCCTGGCCATTTGTGCCGTCGAGATAGTTGCTGCAGTACAAGGCGGGTTCATTATTGTCACTGGCATCCCGCGCCACATAAAAGGTATTGACTGCGCGATCATCATTCACACCGTTATTCATTGATTCAGGCACGGTCAGTCCCTGACAGTCCAGAATCGGCTGGGGTGGATCGGGAGGGCTTGTCGCTGCAGTTGGACAGCGCCATCTGCCATCCGGAGGAGCTGCCTGAGTCAGTGTTTGCGGTGATGGCAACTGTGAAGTGGGGCATCGGCCTGCACCGAAGTAACGCACGGTGAGTGTGTCACTGTTATTCGGGGCGGAAGGCCTGTTATTGATACCGTAAATAAAGGGTCGGACATAAGCGGCAGACGACACGAAAGGTGTCGTCGGGGTCGCCGCTGTATAGAGGTATGTTGCGGGATCAGCAGGTGAATAGACGGGCGGCGCGTTCGTATCATCGCCATAATTGATGTTGCCAGCGAGACGAATAATCCGCGAAGTTAAATCCAGAACAAAACGTGCGTTTTCCTGAATGCGCGTCCCTTCATCTTGCGTGCGATAAGTACTGCGCGAACTCACCAGCATGACAGTGGCTGCCAGTACGACGAGTAATCCCAAGACAAGCGCGATCATCAATTCCGTCAGCGTAAAACCTTGCTGGCGGATGTATCGGGATTGAATGAAGCTTGGCCGCATGAAAACTTCAGGCCGGTAGAAGAGTGACCGTGACGCTGGGAAGAGTGGGCGATGAAATTGATCCATCTCCATTTTTTTCTGCCCACCAGATTTTGATGACCAGGGGTGAGGTAGCCAGGTTGTCGCAATTTGGGGAAGAGGGCGTGCTGCTTGCAGCATTAGACCGGTCGCGACAGATATAGGCATTGCCATTCGGCAAAACTCGCGGATCGGTGACTTTGTGCGACCACTCATATAAATCATGCAAAGCCAGATTGGCTTCAGTACAACCGCCGCCATAGCAAGCGTTACTCAATGTACCCGGATTGGCGTTAGTCCCGACGTTAATGAAACTGTTGATCTGGTTGGGATAGGCGCGAATCATTTCACCGACTTCATAAGCGAGTGCGACGGCAGTAGAGCGTGAACCGGACTGCTGACTGTTGCGGATGGCCGTGATGGTCATTGCTGCCGCGCCGAGTACCCCGATCACCAAAATGATGGTGGCGACCATCACTTCAAGCAGTGTGAAGCCACTTTGGTTTGTACTTAGGGTTCGAATGTAAATTCTTGTAGAAAAACGCATGAAATATGCAGGCATAAAATTCTGATGGCCGTCAGAATGCAAACCAGCAATTCGTCGGCGCGTGGTTTTTGTGAAACTGCGATTTATTCTTCGTTCTTGCCTAGGGCGAGTAATTGATGCCACGCCCTAATAGTTGCAGTGAAATCAGTGGCGAAAGTATGCCACTCTGCAAGGCTTTGGTAAGTAGGAAATGGCCCAGTATTGGGCTCGGCGGAACAGGGGTTGTTCTAGGGGTTGCGTTTGGGGCGCACTTCGCGAATCACTTCGGCAAACTCATCCACGTCCTCAAAACTGCGATAGACCGAGGCGAAACGGATGTAGGCGATCTTGTCCATTTTTTTCAACTCGCGCATGACGAGTTCGCCCAGGCGCTCGCTGGGGATTTCGCGCTCTCCGGTCGAAAGCAGTTTGTCTTCGATACGGCTGATGGCGGTATCGACCGCTGCGGCGCTGACGGGCCGCTTGCGGAGCGCCAGCATGAAGCTTCCAGCGAGCTTGTTGCGGTCATATTCGGTGCGGCTGCCGTTTTTCTTGACGATGGTGGGCATTGCCAGTTCAACCCGTTCATAGGTCGTGAAACGTTTGTCGCACGACTCGCAACGACGACGCCGTCGAATTGAATCTCCCTCTTCTGAATCACGCGTATCCAGGACTTGGGTGTTGTCGTGCTGACAATAGGGACAGCGCATTTGGTTTGCTTTTCAGGTCAATGATTACGGCTTGATGGAATATCGCAAAAAAATCAGACGCCCTTCCAGATGGCCGCCAGCATTGCCAATGTCGCAGCCGCAGCAGTCTCGGTACGCAATGTGCGGGGGCCAAGGGATACCGGTTTGAATCCCTGAGTGATAGCTTCCGCGAGTTCATCAGGCGCATGTCCGCCTTCGGGTCCTACATAAAGAATGACTTCGGAACCGGGCTGCGGTGCTGGAATCTGGGTAATCGGAGTTTCGGCACCCGGTACCAAAACCAGCTTGCTGGCTTGGGATGAAACCAGCGGGAACCCTTTGGTCAGCACATGAATGGGCAAGACCATCGGCATGCGATTGCGTCCGCATTGTTCGCACGCAGCTTGTGCAATGGCCTGAAAACGTTCCAGTCGATCCTGCGCACCCTCACCATCGAGGCGCACGACCGAGCGTTGCATGGTCAGCGGCAGAATGACATTGACGCCCAGCTCCACCGCTTTTTCCACCGTCCAGCTCATCTTGTCCTGACTGGAAATGCCTTGCCAGAGCGTGACCGAAAAAGGGAGTTCGGCTTCGCGCGGATTGAAGGCAAGGATTTCCACATCAGCATGGGGTTCGCGTGTCATGACGACGCGAGCGCGATATTCGCCCCCCCGGCCATTGAAGACGAGCAACTCGGCACCGACTCGCATGCGCAATACCCGGATCATGTGCCAGGCCTGGGGCTTGGGCATATGAACCACGGCACCAATGGCCAAAGGAATATCGGCGTAAAAGCGGTGCAGGGTGTCTTTCTCGAATTTGTTCTTGGACACGGCAGTAACAAGTTATGGTTGAGAATGACCGGCGATTGTCCCTGTTGAAGCTCTAATATGCAATCTTAATGTAATAAAGAGCCTGCTTTGACCTGGCTGAATGCTTCGTTCTGTGGTCATTGCGCAATGACTGTGTGCTTGGGGGCGACTGAATGGTGTCTGAATCACTGGCCCAGTCTGATAAAATCACAGTCTTTGGGTACTGAACCATGCCCATACCGTTCTTCCTGCCCAGTCCTTACATTTCCCACACTTCTCCGTGAGCATGACAACTACCAGCACCCGTATGGCCAATGCAATCCGCGCTTTGGCGATGGATGCGGTTCAAAAAGCGAATTCCGGACATCCGGGCATGCCGATGGGCATGGCGGAAATCGCCGTTGCCCTCTGGGGCCGTCATCTGCGTCACAGCCCGGTCAATCCGTCTTGGCCCAACCGTGACCGCTTCGTCTTGTCGAATGGTCACGGCTCCATGCTGTTGTATGCCCTGCTGCATCTGACCGGTTATGAACTCAGCATGGATGAGTTGCGTAATTTCCGCCAACTGCATTCCAAAACGCCGGGTCACCCCGAAGTGGGCATCACACCTGGTGTTGAAACCACGACCGGCCCGCTCGGACAGGGGCTGAGCAATGCCGTAGGGATGGCCCTGGCCGAAAAACTGCTGTCCACCCAGTTCAACAAACCCGATTTCCCGATCGTCGATCACTACACCTATGTGTTCCTCGGCGACGGCTGTCTGATGGAAGGCATCTCGCACGAAGCCTGCTCGTTCGCGGGTACCCTGGGTCTGAGCAAACTGATTGCGCTGTACGACGACAACGGTATTTCGATTGACGGTGCCGTTGAGCCCTGGTTCAGCGACGACACGCCCAAGCGATTTGAGGCCTATGGCTGGAATGTGATTCGTGCCGTTGATGGTCACAATGTGGATGCGGTCGATACGGCCATCGCTCAGGCTAAAAAAGCGGGCAGGCCCACATTGATTTGTTGTCGGACGCTGATTGGCAAAGGTGCTCCAGGACTGGAAGGTGGCGACAAGGTTCACGGGAGTCCTCTCGGCGACAGGGCCATTGCTGCTACACGTGAAATGATCGGCTGGCCTTATGCGCCATTCGAGATTCCAGATGATGTTTATGCCGCATGGGACGCCAGGCAGTCCGGCGTCGCCAGTCAGCAGGCATGGGACATCCTGATTGCCGCCTACGCGCAAAAGTATCCACAGGAAGCCGCGGAATTGCGGCGCCGCCTCAATGGCGAATTGCCATCCAACTGGCAGGCGGCTGTGGATGCAATGGTCATCGGCACCGTAACCAAACGCGAAACGATTGCCACACGCAAAGCGAGTCAAAACGCCATCGAAGCACTTGGGCCAACACTACCTGAATTTCTTGGCGGCTCGGCGGATCTGACTGGTTCCAATCTGACCAACTGGTCGGGTTCGGTGCCTGTTCGCGCGAACAGGGATGGGTTTGTTGCGGGCAATCACATCAACTACGGCGTGCGCGAATTTGGTATGAGCGCCATCATCAATGGCATTGCTCTGCACGGCGGCTTTATTCCCTACGGCGCGACCTTCCTGACTTTTTCAGATTACAGTCGCAATGCCCTGCGCATGGCTGCGCTGATGAAGCTGCGTTCCCTGTTTGTGTTCACGCATGATTCCATCGGACTCGGCGAAGATGGCCCGACACACCAGTCGATTGAGCACGTTTCAGCTTTGCGTTTGATTCCCAATCTGGATGTATGGCGTCCGGCTGACACCACCGAGTCTGCGGTCGCCTGGGTTGCTGCGATTGAACGCAAGAATGGCCCGAGTGCCTTGCTGTTCTCGCGCCAGAATCTGCCTTATCTGGAAAAGAATGCGGATCAGATTGCCGGTATCAGGCGCGGGGCTTACGTACTGGTTGATGTCAAAAAACCAAAAATTGTGTTGATCGCCACCGGTTCGGAAGTTGGGCTGGCAATGGAAGCGCACAAGCTGCTCACGGAACAAGGCATTGCAACGCGGGTCGTTTCGATGCCCTCGACGAGTGTGTTCGACAAACAAGCCGATGAATATAAGGCTTCGGTCTTGCCGGTAAGTGTGCCGCGTGTGGCGATCGAAGCTGGTGTGACGGATTTCTGGTGGAAGTATCGTTGTGATGCCGTGATCGGCATTGATACCTTTGGCGAGTCAGCACCTGCAGGGGTGCTGTTCAAGCATTTCAATTTGACGGTTGAGAACGTGGTGAATACCGTCAAGGTTCTGGTTTAGTTCTAGTTAAAAGGAAAAACAATGACCATCAAGATTGGCATCAACGGCTTTGGCCGCATCGGACGTATGGTGTTTCGTGCTGCCGTACAAAATTTCAGCGAGATCGAAATTGTCGGCATCAATGATTTGCTCGAGCCCGACTACCTTGCCTACATGCTCCAGTACGACTCAGTGCATGGCCGCTTCAAAGGCGACATCGCAGTCGATGGCAATACTCTCGTTGTCAACGGCAAAAAAATCCGCCTGACGCAGGAGCGTGATCCGGCGAACCTGAAATGGGGCGAGGTCGGCGCTGATATCGTCGTCGAGTCGACTGGATTGTTCCTGACCAAAGAGACCGGTCAGAAGCACATCGACGCCGGTGCGAAGAAGGTCATCATGTCTGCCCCTTCAAAGGACGACACGCCGATGTTCGTATTCGGCGTCAATGACAAGAGCTACAAGGGTGAAGCGATCATCTCGAACGCCTCATGCACGACCAACTGTCTCGCGCCGGTGGCCAAGGTGCTGAACGACAAGTGGGGTATCAAGCGTGGCCTCATGACGACGGTGCATGCGACCACCGCAACACAGAAAACGGTCGACGGCCCATCGAACAAGGACTGGCGCGGCGGACGCGGCATCCTCGAGAACATCATTCCGTCCAGCACCGGTGCGGCAAAGGCCGTCGGCGTGGTGATCCCTGAGCTGAACAAGAAACTGACCGGCATGTCGTTCCGCGTGCCCACCTCCGACGTTTCGGTCATCGACCTGACGGTCGAGCTGAACAAAGAGGCCAGCTACAAGGACATTTGCGCCGAGATGAAGGCGCAGTCGGAAGGCGCGCTCAAGGGTGTCCTGGGCTACACCGAAGACAAGGTCGTTGCGACTGATTTCCGTGGCGATCCACGCACATCGATCTTCGATGCCGAAGCCGGCATCGCCCTCGACGGCACCTTCGTCAAGATCGTATCGTGGTACGACAATGAGTGGGGCTACTCGAACAAGGTACTCGAGATGGTGCGTGTGATTGCAAAATAAACCCAAACCATGAGCCCGAATATTTGTAAGTTTTCGTAAATGTGTTGCATAAGAGGCCGTTCTTTAAGGAACGGCCTTTTTGTTTCGGCTACACTTTTCTTATTGATTGTCGAGCGGACATGAACGGAGCGGTGTATGCAAGTCACTAAAAAGAATATCCGGCATTGCTTGTTACATTGGCTGGCCTTGGTGTTGATGAGCATGGTTGCATCTTTTCATGTCCATGCCCAAAGCCCGATCCGGCACAGCCAAGCCGTTGATCGGGGCACGGATCGAATCATCATCAAGTTGAAAGACGGTTATAAAACCGAGTTCAACCAGAGTCTGAGTCGTGACCGTGTTCAATCCCTTTCAGCCCACGTCAATTTGCAACTACGCAGTGTGAGGCCGATGTCGGGCAATGCCCATGTGTTGGCCTTACCGCAGAGGATGCGCGGAGAAAATCTGGACAAGCTCGTTGAGCAGCTGCGTACTGACCCCGCTGTCGAATATGCTTTTGCTGATACACGGGAGCCTCTGCAGGCAATTCCGAACGACCCACTTTACGGGGGCTTTCAATACTATTTGCAGGCAGCGAGTACGTTCCCTGGTAGCAGTACGGTCAGCAGTCTAAACGCGCCGACGGCATGGGACATCACAACCGGTTCGGCCAACGTGGTCGTCGGACTCATTGATGGCGGCGTGCGTTTTGATCATCCCGATCTGAACGGACAATTGTTGGCGGGCTATGACTTCGTCAGCGCCGATTGCTCCGCTACGCTGGGTAATCCCCTGTATGCCGCCAACTGTACAACGGGCAATCAGTACACCACGGCCAATGATGGCAACGCGCGTGATGCCGATTCCAGTGATCCCGGCAATGGTTATACGGCCTCCGAATATACGACCAATCCCTATCTCAACACCGACCCCAACTGCGACGCTGCGGGCGAGAATTCCGACTGGCATGGCACCCACGTCGCAGGCATCATTGGAGCTCGCGCTAATAATGGTATCGGTGTTGCAGGACTGAACTGGTCGATTCGCATGTTGCCGGTGCGGGTCAGTGGCCGTTGTGGCGCCTATTTGTCGGATGTGCTGGATGGGATCCGATGGGCGGCTGGAATTGATGTGCCGGGCGTACCGACCAATACCACTCCTGCAAAGGTTCTGAATATCAGCCTTGGGGGGAGTGGTTCATGCAGTGGCACGGGTTATCTGCAAGTCATTGCCGATGTCATTGCACGTGGCGTGATTGTCGTCGCTTCGGCAGGCAATGAAGACAGCACCGTGGGGCGTCCGGCCAATTGCGATGGTGTGATTTCAGTTGGGGCTGTGCGTCCTGATGGCCTGCGAACGACTTACAGCAATAGCGGCAGCAACCTGACGATCATGGCACCGGGAGGGGATGTTATAGGCAGTTCCAGCGTTGGGTTTATAGCTTCGACCAACAATGCAGGTACTGCCGGTCCGGTGGCGTATACCACCAGCGGTTACTACGCTCAGGGTGCGGGTACCAGCTTTTCTACCCCGATGGTCACTGGCACAGTCGCCCTGATGTTGGCCATCAATCCCAATCTGACGCCGCAAAATGTAAAAGACATACTGATGCAGACTGCTCGGCCTTTTATCAGCCTTTCAGCTTATCCCAATTGCGTTCCGGGTGGCGGCGGCAATCTCAGCAATATACTGCTCTGTAATTGCACGACAGCGGCTTGCGGCGCAGGCTATCTGGATAGCGGCGCGGCTGTTGCACGCGTTCAGGCGCTCTTGACGCCAGCCCCCGTTGCGCCGGCCGCTCCTGCCAGTTCTGGTGGTGGAGGCGGGGGTGGTAGTCTGGATGGTTTCTTTGTCCTGTTGTTCAGTGGTTTGGCTTGGGCACTGGCTTGCCGACGCAAAATTACACAGAGATGAGTTGATCTCGGTAGGACCGTATCGCTGGAGACCTGATCGGCTCCCCCTTGCTGCGACGGTATAATGCGGCCTTCAGTTGTAGCCCCTATAAGTTGCCAACAATTTCCTCTGCTCGTCATGACCACCTTCCTGCGCCTGACCGATCTCAACCTTGCTGGTAAGCGCGTATTCATTCGTGCCGACCTGAACGTGCCGCAAGACGAGAACGGCAATATCACCGAAGACACACGCATCCGTGCGTCTTTGCCTGCGATCCAGCATGCGCTCAAGGCGGGTGCGGCCGTGATGGTGACCTCGCATTTGGGACGACCGACTGAAGGCGAATTGAAACCTGAAGATTCGCTGGCACCGGTTGCCGCACGCTTTGCCGAGCTACTGGGCCAGCCCGTACCGCTCATTACCGATTGGGTTGATGGAGTGAAAGTGCAGCCCGGTGAAATCGTTTTGCTCGAAAATTGCCGCGTCAACAAAGGCGAGAAAAAAAACGACGATGCACTGGCGCAGAAAATGGCAAAACTCTGTGATGTTTATTGCAACGACGCTTTCGGGACCGCGCATCGCGCCGAAGCAACCACGTATGGCATCGCAAAGTATGCACCGATCGCCTGTGCCGGGCCATTGATGGCAGCCGAGCTGGATGCACTGGGTAAGGCGCTGGATCACCCGGCCCGTCCACTGGTTGCGATTGTTGCGGGTTCCAAAGTTTCAACCAAGCTCACCATTCTGAAGTCGCTGGCCCGTAAAGTCGATCAATTGATTGTCGGTGGTGGCATTGCCAATACCTTCATGCTGGCTTCGGGCATGCGTATTGGCCGCTCACTGGCCGAGCCGGATCTGGTACCTCAAGCGCAAGACATCATTGACGAAATGAAAGCACGCGGCGCTGAAGTGCCGCTGCCGGTCGATGTGGTTGTGGCCGATGAATTGTCAGCATTAGCCCGTGCGAATCGAGTTGCGGCCGATCATGTGGGCCACGAAGACATGATTCTCGATATCGGCCCCAAGACTGCGGCGACCTTGTCCAACATCATTGCGCACGCTGGCACGGTTGTCTGGAATGGCCCAATGGGCGTATTCGAATACGATCAGTTTGCCGGTGGCACCAAGATGCTCGCCGCAGCCATTGCCCACTCGCATGCGTTCTCGATTGCGGGTGGCGGCGATACGCTCGCGGCGATAGCCAAGTTTGGCATCGAAAACGAAGTGGACTACATTTCGACTGGCGGCGGTGCTTTTCTGGAATTCCTCGAAGGCAAGACCCTCCCTGCTGTGGCGATTCTGGAAGAACGTGCCAAGTCAGCCTGACGCATACATTACGACGAAGTCCACTACAGCCTGATCGGATCGCAACCCCATGCCACGCGCTACCAAGATTGTTGCCACCCTCGGCCCCGCGTCGAACGACCGGAATACATTGCTGCAAATGATTGCCGCGGGGGTCGATGTGGTGCGACTGAATTTTTCGCATGGCACGGCGCAAGATCATATTGACCGGGCGAATATGGTGCGCGAAGTCGCCAGAGCTGCCGGACGTGAAGTGGCCATCATGGCCGATCTGCAGGGTCCGAAAATACGGGTCGGCAAATTTGTCGATGGCAAGATCATGCTGGAAAAGGGTGCAGCTTTCGTGCTGGACGCCGCGCTAGATGTGCCGGGCGATCTGAATCAAGTGGGGCTCGATTACAAAGACTTGCCGCGGGATGTGCACACGGGCGATATTTTGTTACTGAACGACGGTCTAATTGTGTTGAGTGTGGATCGTGTGATCGGCAACAAAATTCACACGACCGTCAAGATTGGTGGCGAGTTGTCCAACAACAAGGGTATCAATCGTCAGGGTGGCGGCTTGACCGCACCTGCGTTGACGGCCAAGGACATGGAGGACGTCAAGACTGCAATGGCGCTTGAGGCTGACTACATCGCCGTATCGTTTCCGAAAAATGCGACGGACATGATCATGGCGCGGCAACTCGCAAATATTGCGGGTGATGCCAAGGGACACAAGCCCTTGATGATTGCCAAGATTGAACGCGCTGAAGCGATTCCAGTATTGCAGGAAATTCTGGATGCCAGTGACGGCATCATGGTGGCACGTGGCGATCTGGCGGTCGAAGTGGGCAACGCTGCGGTACCTGCTTTGCAGAAACGCATGATTCGCATGGCGCGCGCCTCCAACAAATTGACGATTACGGCAACGCAGATGATGGAGTCGATGATCGTCAATGCGGTGCCGACGCGTGCCGAAGTATCGGATGTTGCCAATGCCGTACTTGATGGTACGGATGCAGTCATGCTCTCGGCTGAAACCGCAGCGGGAAAATATCCGGTCGAAGTGGTACAGGCGATGGCCTCGATCGTTACTGCCGCCGATGAGTCGGAGGCTTGCGAACTCGATGGTGAATTCCTGCACCAGACCTTTACCCGCGTCGATCAGTCGATTGCCTATGGCGCTTTGTTCACCGCCTACCATCTGCGCTGTAAAGCGATTGTGGCACTGACAGATTCTGGTTCGACGGCCCTATGGATGAGCCGTCATGACGTCGATGTGCCGATCTATGCATTGACGCCCCGCTTGCGAACCTTGCGCAAGCTTGCGCTATTTCGCAACGTCAAAGCTTATGAACTGGAACAAAGCAATGACAGTGATGCGGTATTGAAGGCAGCCGAACACTTGTTGCTTGCCAAGGGCATTGTGCAGCAGGGCGATTTAATTGTATTGACCGTTGGCGAACCGATGGGCCAGGCGGGCGGCACCAATACGCTCAAGATTGTCCAGGTCGGACTTAACTAATTTTTTATCGTTTTTCAGGAGTTCCTCATGCCACTCGTATCCATGCGCCAATTGCTCGATCACGCTGCCGAAAACAGCTACGGCATTCCTGCGTTCAACGTCAATAATCTGGAACAGGTTCAAGCCGTGATGTCGGCAGCCCATGAAGTCGGCGCTCCTGTCATCCTGCAAGCCAGTGCGGGTGCGCGCAAATATGCGGGAGAGGCGTTCATCAAGCACCTAATCCAGGCAGCGGTCGAGGCTTATCCGCACATTCCCTTGGTTATGCACCAAGACCATGGCCAGACACCGGCCATTTGCCAGGGTGCCATCGACTTGGGCTTTGGCTCGGTGATGATGGATGGCTCGTTGCGTGAAGACGGCAAAACCCCGGCCGACTTCAACTACAACGTCGAGGTGACACGCAAAGTGGTGGATATGGCGCATGCAGTGGGCGTCACGGTCGAAGGCGAGCTCGGCTGCCTGGGCAACCTGGAGACCGGTGAGGCTGGCGAAGAAGACGGCATCGGCGCCGAAGGCAAGTTGAGCCACAGCCAGATGCTCACCGACCCCGAAGAGGCAGCCACCTTCGTCAAGGCGACGCAACTCGACGCGCTGGCCATTGCCATTGGTACCAGCCACGGCGCCTATAAGTTCAGCCGCAAGCCCACGGGCGACATCCTGGCGATCGGCCGCGTGAAAGAGATTCACAAGCGCATCCCCAACACACACCTGGTGATGCACGGTTCGTCCAGCGTGCCACAAGACCTGCTGGCCATCATCAACCAGTACGGCGGCAAGATGAAAGAGACCTTCGGCGTACCGGTCGAAGAGATTCAGGAGGCCATCAAGTTCGGCGTACGCAAGATCAACATCGACACCGACATCCGACTGGCGATGACAGGCGCCGTACGCAAATTCATGGCCGAGAATCCGGACAAGTTCGACGCGCGCGAATGGCTCAAACCCGCGCGTGAGGCCGCGAAGGCGATTTGCAAACAGCGCTACGAGCAGTTCAACTGCGCCGGTCAGGCCGCCAAGATCAAGCCGCTTTCACTTGATCAGATTGCGGCGAAATACAAGCAAGGTGCATTGGCGCAGGTCGTGCATTGAGAGTGTTGCATTATCAAGAACAAAGCTTTCACGCGGAGGCGCGGAGAACGCGGAGAAAAGAAAAGAGACAAGACGTAAATACTGAATTTCTCCGCGTTCTCCGCGCCTCCGCGTGAAAGCTTTGTTCTTGATAATGCAACACTCTCAATGCACGACCTGCGCCAATGCACCTTGCTTGTATTTCGCCGCAATCTGATCAAG
>JANYFL010000007.1 GCA_025362735.1 Betaproteobacteria bacterium
TGCCCACATGTCCAAAGCACACCACGCTGCCCAGATGATGCAAGGGCACTTGTAAACGCAGTTCACGTTCAACCTCAATGCGCAGGGTGTTGTTCTCCAGCCGCAGGTAGGCATCTTCCAGTGTGACGTAAAGCGTGTTGAGCAGATGCACGCACGACCGCCTTAATCAATTGGTGAAGGGATTAAGAATTTGCAGGCTGGACGATACCCAAAGGCCGTGTTGCATGTCTTCGCTATAGACACGCTCGCATCCAGCACGCATTGCGCTGGCCAGAATCAAGGCATCCCAATGAGACAGATCAAATTGCCGACATAGCTCGATGGCTTGACGCACATCTGCCGGGCTTTGCTCCACGACCTCGCATGTATCCAGCAACCAAGTGGCTACTTCATGTGCGGCAGCCAGTGACCGCTTCAACTTACGTACTTGCACCGCCGTGGTTTCATTGACGACTTGTACGCTGATGACCGGGCGCCGGGACAGAAAATCAATGGCGATTGTGTGCTGCGCCTGGGTTTTATCCAGTGCATACACAACGATATTGGTATCAACGAAAATCTTATCGCTCATACAGCGTATCCCGATTCAGCTTCCAGTTCTTCCCAAGCGATACCTGATGTTTGGCAAAAAAGGCCTCTACTTGATCACGTCGCTGGACGACAGAGTTTTCAGGGACGGGAACGATCATGACTTCCAGCGTGCGATGCAGATACTCCTCAGGAATATCCAGGGTAATTTGGCGCTGGTCTGATTTCAGGGTTTGTGTGAACATGAATTTTCCTTTCTTGGATTCGCGTCAGCGATATAGAACAGAAACTGATTCATTTTAGCTTGACCTGACTGTTCGCAATAGTGCTGATGTTATTCATATGTTTTAGTCGTCTGCCTCATATAATT
Organism: Betaproteobacteria bacterium; assembly: GCA_025362735.1. Taxonomy (GTDB): domain Bacteria; phylum Pseudomonadota; class Gammaproteobacteria; order Burkholderiales; family Burkholderiaceae_D; genus JANYFL01. Next base: position 899 of record JANYFL010000007.1, read on the forward strand.
TGGTCAGGAGTTCGGTCTGTGATGTTTGTGCCGACAACGCGCCGGGCTGACAGATGTCATATAGCGAGCAGGCCCTGCAGCGTTCATCATGAACCGGGGGAGGCAGCTTTCCTGCTGCAAGCAGGGTTCGGATAGCTGCGGTGGCAATTAAAACTTCTTCACGTAGTTCGGTTGTGATGGTAACCACACGACGGCGGCGTGAACTCGCGTAAAACAACGCGGCTTCGTTGATCACATGGCCGGTCATTTCTTCCAGACAAAAAACTTGACCTGCCAACTGTAGATCATCGCAAGCTGCAATCTCGGCACGCTTGTGGCGAGAACCATGTTTGTATTCGACCGGGTAGGGCGTGCCATCTTGCAGAAATTCGACAACGTCGGCTTTGCCAATCAAACCCAGCCGCTCACTCCAGATTGGCAAGGCCCGCTCGACTCTTAGTCCGGCGCGCACTTCAGGGCCAGGCTGATCAACCTTGGCATGCACGGCCTGACCCCGCAGGGTATATATATTTTCTTCAAAGGCCTGTTCAATGTGAATCAAGGCAAATTGACGCGGGCAGTAGCGCCAATGCTGGAGAGCAGAGAGTGGAATGGGATCGGGTAGCTCTGGCATGACGTGCTTGCTAAGACTCAGTATCTCGTTATGGTTAAGGAGCGCCCATGAGCATGCCCCTGCAAATCCTGCTTACCGAAGCGCAGCAACTTCCTCCGCATGAAAGGAATGAGCTCATTGTCAGTCTGTTAAGCCAGAACGAAACAGACCTCAATGAGACACCCGAAAGCATTGTTACTGCCTGGCACGAGGAAATCGCCCATCGCATAGATGCACTGGCACGCTTACGTGCCGCCTCGTTTGGTGCATTTTGATGCATGCGGTTCATCTTTCATCCGCTGGCATTTGAGGAAGCGATCCAAGCACCGATTGGTACCGACAAGAAGGCGGCGAAGACTGCGCTCGATTTCGTGTTAAAAGTCCAGCAAAGCATCGAATTGATCCTCAAGTACCCTTCCATTGGTACCAAGACCATCCGACAAGCACGCCGTATCTCTCTCAAGACATTTCCTTTTGGCTCATGTATCAGGTTGAAGGCGATATTTTGAGAATCCTCGCCTTCGCGCATCAACGTAGAAGACCGGGATATTGGGCTAAGCGGCGCTGAAAAACCGGTCATCAAAAGCCATCGATAACTTCGGGTATCAGACCAGGCAATGCCTTCTTGAGGGTGGCTTCGTCAAAGCTGCCATCTGCTTGGAGTAAATCTCGAAAACTTTGATGAACCTTGGCTGATGAATACTGTCCAGATTTGCAGTTATGTTTCCACCAGATCACTTTAACGACTCTCATGCTGCCATCCGGTCGCGCCGATGATGCGTCGTTCTCGAAGAGCTTGGGCAGGATGGACTTGATGACTTCCGCATCGGCATCGCTGAACTCCGTCTTTACAGCAAGCTGCGGATTGATGCTGCCGTAACACTCATAGATGCTGCTGCCGTCGATGCGATGCTTCATGCCCATCGTGTCCGAGCCGCGCTTGCTGCCATCGCCTTCACCGCTCACGCTCTTGGTGATCTGCGTACTTGTGATGCTGACGGGCTCTTTGCTGAAGGCGGACTGCACAGTCACCGGGCCGCGAACGGGGATGGAAACGCCGCTTGCATCAGCTTCCTTGCCGAAAGCAAAAACCTGACCGAAAGCGCGAACGTCGAACCACCTGTCGCAGGCCTTTTTCGCTGCATCGTCTTTCTTCGTCTTCTTCGGGTTCCAGTTGTCCTTGCCCAGTCCACTGGTATCTGACTCAGCGCGATTGCGCAGGCTGGTTTCGCCATCGATCTTACGGTCGTCCGACTGTACGAAGATGGACTGCCCTGACTCTTGCAGACGATCACGCAGCTTGCGCTTGATGCAGACATCGGTGATCTCACCAAAGCCGCCGTAGTCAGTGCGTGGGCGATTGCCATTGAGTGGGTCGCCATTGGGGTTGGCGTTTGTCACACTCAGGACGAGAGCGAAGTCGATCTTGTTTTGCAATTTGCTCATTGGTGGCCTCCTTAGCCAGCTACGGATTCTTCGGTGGATTGTTCGTCGGACTCCAGAATTTCACCCTTACCCCAGAAGCTCTGACGCTGGGTATGAAAACCAAGTAGAAACTCACCTGTCAGCGGTGCGTCATTGGTGCGTTCCGGAATCTTGTCGAGCTCAGCAGTAACTTCATCCAGTAATTTCTTACGCTTGGCAAGAAAGCCTGCGGATTTGTCACTGCCTGCCTTAAGGCGCGCCATGTATGGCGTTAGGGCCAATTCAATATTGACCCATGTGGAGAACGGGCGCGCTGCAAAGCGCTGCATGAAGCGGGCTGCGGTGGTGTCGCGCTTTTTTCCTTCCTCCGTCAAACGCAAGGCGTAGCTTTCTATGCTGTCGGCAATTGCCAACAATTGGCCGTACAGATAGTCGCGGGTCTTTCGATCCTTCTCCAATTCCATTTGGTAGTCCCTTTCTTTGTGATATCCCTTGAACAGAGCACAGGCAATGCCAAGGGTCTTTTCCCATAGGCCTTCGTAACCTGACTCACTCTTTTTGAATCCGATCCTGTTAATGGCACGTTGACAAACTGTTTCGACCACATCACGCGGTAATGCTTGTCCATCGACGATGCATGGAAGCAAACGCTCAACCGTCGATTTCAGTACCTTTTCATCGATGTTTGTTTTTCGCTGAACGTCATTCCAACGCCCATACGCTGCGATGGCAACGTCGCGCGGGGATGGAGCCCCTACAAATTTTTCATCTACGCCGAAGTTTTGCGGCCACGCGCATTTCCTATGCCAATCTTCGATACGTACCAGAAAATCCGAGCCCTTCAGTTCACGGTAGTAAGTGATGCCCATGCGTCCCGGCGTCGCAGAATCAACACCCATAACCATGATGTCTGTGTCCGGCTTAAGTTTGGCTCCATAGCCCGCAATCGCTCGGGCAAGCCGCAAGGCAAACGACTGCCCCGGATCAGAAAAGCCTGCAGGCTCTTGCTGAACCGCCGGAGATTCATCACTAAACAGATCGAACGAACTGGCACATGGGTCGGGAATGGTCTGGCCGGAGACAGCCCAACTCACCACAGCCAAATCACCAGCACGATTCTTGTAGCCTTGCCGCGCAATAAGCCAACGCAGTGCGTTATGCGCTTTCTGGCTGACTTCAAACCCGACACTACACACCTGTTTTTCGTAATCAGCCTTGTCATCGGTGAAGCGCCCTTTGAAGGTCAGGCCGCTAAAATCGTTGGCAGATATGATCTTCGCACCGTCGCCGGGGTAGCGCAAAAATCGGGGGTGGTTTTGCGCCAAACGTGTCGGCTCCCCTGTCGCCACACACAAACCCAATCGACTGTTTTTGGCTTCATCAAACTTCGCCCAAGCCTCAATCAAGGTCATGTCGTCCCATGTTCCGGAAACAGCATCTCCTTGAGTTTCTATCCGCCATCGAACGAATACTTTGTCATCCTCAACTTTGGTTTTCGCTCCGCTGCTATTGGTTGTGCTTAACGGGAAAATGCCTTCTGCCGCAAGATCCGACCACAAGCACCCTCTCTTCAGATAACGCAGAACAGACAATGCTTTCGGGTGTTGGAAACTCGACGAACACCATTCTTCAAGACGCCTGAAATACTCGACATGTTTTTTGGCGAATCTCAAATTCTGCTTGCTGAGAAAGTCAGGCACCTCTTCCAATTTTTCTGGAAGAACGCCTTCGCTCTTCAGTCGAGTTAGCGCTTTCTCCAGATCGGCGACTTTCGGGGCCTTTTCGTCTTCGTCATCGCCCTCATCATCTTGCTCAGAGCCCTCGCTATTCACGGCTGAGTCTCCCAGCCCCAACCATTGCCTATATGACAAGGCCAGCTCTTTCAACTTGCCGTGCGCTTTGGTGAAAGACTTTTCAGGGACGGACGCACAAAAATTTTCCAGTGATTGCACATAGTTCTTGATGTCTTGAAGGTGTGCTTGCTCCGGCAAATCCATCGCCATGTAGCCGACTTCTTCACACAGCGGATGGGGTGCTACACCCGCAGTTCGTCCCGCCGATTTTTCTGTGGCCGGAATCAGTGTTGCCGCCTCGTTCCATTCCAGCTTGCACATTCGCCCCTTCCTGAAATTTCCGTCGCTATCCAGCACAACTTCAATATGCGCTTGCTTCACAAAGTGTGAAACAGGCCAAGGCCTAGATTTTGGGTCGTCATCCAGCGCGTGGCAGGCTTCGTAAGTCTCATACAGCTTCTGAATCCAGCTCATGCCTGTTCCTCCAGCTCGGCCCATTCGTCATCAGCCGCACGCACGGTGTCGCTCAACCCGAAAGTCTTCACGCTCATCGCGCGCACGCGCTTCCGAACAACACACTCTTCAGGGCGCTCGTAGCGAATGACGCCATCATGCATAACAATACGAGCGAAGCGTGCGTGGAGTTCGTTGCCACCCACTTCATCCGGATAGTCAAAGCCGTGGAACATCAGGCCCAGCGCCAGTTCGCCGGCTCCGTCCAGTTCACTTGCGCCTGAGCCAAACTCGCTAGGCTCGACATAGCCTTGGCAATCGCGTGTGCCGAGGAAGATGTCCTGCCGACCACCACGCTCCAGCATGCGCCGGGCGATGTTGTGGTGCTTGTGTTCGTTGCGGTCAGCTTCGAGCTCAGGGCGTGCGGTGTTCCATTCAAAATGGGCGCGTATTTGATATTCGACATTGGAAAGAAACGTGTAGATCGCCAGCGTATTGCCGCCGCTGTATTCCTGCGGTTTGGTGCCCTTGGTCTGGGTACGAATGCGTTTCATGACGCGCATTTCGTCAATTATCCAAACCAGCGTTGGCTTCCAGTAGATTGATTTACAGATGCCTTTCAACGCCTCATAGGTGGGCACCTGATACGAGAATTTCTCGCCCCCTACCTTGGTGAGCGGGTCGGTGAACAGGGCGTAGCGCCCCCACACCTTAAATTCGATGCTGTTGCGATACTCATGCGACATAGATCGTCTCCATCATGGATACGGGTTCTGTGGATAGCCCGAATTGCGGGCTATAGTAACGAGGATCGAGCGTCAGGATGCGCGTTTCGGGTTTGGCTTCTTTGACAGCACCGGCTTTCTTGAGTTTTTCCAGAACGTTCGGAAATACATTGACTGTGAATTGCTGTGCACGGCGCAGTAGCGGTACATCCAGTTCTATATCGAATGCTGCATGCAACCGGGCGATGATGTCTGCGCCTTCTTTTCCGTACGGCACGACGACACCTTGTGTCGGAGCGTCGATGGCTTTGAAGGCCTTGGCCGCTGCCATGAAGGACTGATTGAGCAGGCGCTCTGGCGCCCGTCCATGCTTGCGATGACTGTCCGCAACGGCTACCGTATTCTCGGCCAGCAAGTTTGCGAGCGTGTCATCCTGGCCCAATGCAGAGGCCGGAACGCTATAGTCCATTTCGCCCTGACGCTCGAAGAAGTAGTACTTGTAGAAGTCGCCCAATGCTATCGGGCCGAAGAGATTATCGGCGTAGCGTGCAGGAGCAGCTGCGTAGTCGTCCAGTACGCGCAATGTGATGTCCCGGCCTTTAGCAATGTCTGGCAGCGAAGTCAGCTTCTCGTCTTCTGGCCGAGGATTGACAACATGCACGATGCCTGGCTCGGGCCGCCCATTCCGGTTGCAGCGCCCTGCCGCTTGAGCGATGGAATCCAGACCAGCGAGGTAGCGGATGACTACCCCGAAATCGACATCCACGCCTGCCTCAATCAGCTGCGTGCTGACGCACAGGGTTGGCAAGCCTTCCGCCAGACGAGCCCGAACCTTGGCAAGTTCAGCCTTGCGATGGGCCGGGCACATATCGGTGCTGAGGTGGAAAGCTTCACTCGGTACCAACTGAGCACGGCAATGTTGAAAAACTGCTTGCGCAGCGCGCTTGGTGTTGACGATGACAAGGCTGCTTCCTGCGCGCGCCAACTCGTCCAGTGCCAGCTGTGCGACCTCGGCGGCCTCCCAGCCGCCCGGCTTGCGCTGATCGCGCATATCGACACGTTTCAGATCGGCAAAAAGCTGATGCACATCCGGCATGATTTCGTGCTGCGCCGCCAGCCGGATCGCGCCTTTCTCCGACGCCACCTTATCAAGCAAAGGCTGCGTGGCCGTGCACAGCACGACGGTGCTGTTGCACTGCTCGGTCAGGAAGTTGATGGCGTTGTTGAAGAGATGGGTGCATTTGATCGGCAGGGTTTGTACTTCATCGAAGATCAGCACAGCATTGGCGAGCTGATGCATGCGCCGTGCGCCACGCGTTCCCGCGCCAAACAGGGTTTCCAGGAACTGCACCATAGTGGTGTAAACCACTGGCGCGTCCCAGTTCTCGCACAGTATCTTTTCGCGCCAGGTCTGCTGCTCTGGTGTGATGCTGCTGTGGTGTTCCAGCACGACTTTCCCATCATCTTCAGGTGCATCAGCAGGTTCAAGGATGTCGCGCACCACCTGTGCGTTCTGCTCGATAATTGAAGTGAAGGGAATGACATAAATGACACGATCCAGTTTTCGCTGTGCCGCGTGGTGGAGCGCGAAACGCAGGCTGGCTAAGGTTTTTCCACCACCAGTTGGAACCGTGAGGGTGTAGGCGCCACCGGGTCTTGTTGCGGCATCAAGGCAGTGCTGCGAGATGTCGTTCCGCAAATTGTCGATGGGGCGCGTTGGTGGCATGGCTGCCAACTTGCGCTCCAGCCGCTCAACCAATATGGGCCATTCGGCGTAGTCACCATTCGGCCGATATTGTTTTACACGCTTATGTTCAAAATCGGCAGTATCAATACGGTCTGCATCGATCAGGCAACTGAACAGAAAACGTACAGCCAGTCCGATCTGTTGCTGCGCATTGCGGTGCTTACCCCGATAGGTTTCCTTGTTCGTTGCAAGAATGCTGCTAACAAGGCTGCGCAGTTCTGCAATCAAGTCGGGTGTGCTGAGCAGTGCATCGGCTCGTGCAAGAATCTCTTCATCAGCTGACTGGCTTACCTCTTCCAAATGTGTTTTTTGCGTAGCCTTGGCCATTCGGCGCGAGAAATTATCTTCGCCCCCCACATCCAAACAATCAATCAAGCCGGAATGATGTGACGCAACACACAATGCAAGTATCTGTGCGATACGAGCTTCGATTAGTCCTTTCTCAGATAGGCCACGCCAGATGTATTGAGCGCCAGCGCTGGAGTGATCAACCTTTCCTCGTTGAGCATTGGCATCGATATAGTCATCTTCATCGCAATTCACGAGGCCCAAGGCAGATTTAATGTAGTTCTGAAATTCCTTGCTGTACTTACCAAGGTCATGAAGCAAACCAATAAGCTCGCCAGCACAGCCGACATTAAGTTTTCTCGACAAAGAAGCGGATAGTTTGCTGACATCTGTCAGATGTTGACCAATCAGATGTGGCGTTTGATCGCTCGCACGCCAATGTGCAATGGGATGGGAATGGAATTTTTCTTCATTCATGTTTTTAATTTATACGCATACAGGCTCAAAAAGTGAGCCTCTAAAACTTATTCATATTTTTTGTTCAAGGAGTTAAGTTCTTGTTTTATGCGCTGTCTTAAAGTTTTTGGCCCTAACGCTTCTACTGCAGCGCCATGCTTGAGAATATCCATCAGAAGTTCGCGATCATCCGTGTAGGGGATTTCGAGGAGGTAGCTGCCTTCGGCATCGAATTTTCCTTTCTGTCTGGGATGCCATTGTTCATGTGCGACCCAGCGAGCGCGTTCGGCAGTAAAGCGCAACTTGGCCCATTGAATCCGTTTGCCGCTGAAAATGCCGTAACCGGGACCGAAAACCTGATCAAGCGTGCGTGATGCAACGATGCGTGCCGGGCGGTCGAGCAGGTCAACGCTTTGAATGGCATCGACTGAAAAATTACGGAGACCGGAGCGCAGATGACACCAGGCGTCGAGGTACCAGTTTTCGCGGTAATGCACCAGCCGTAATGGCGATATTTCACGTTGATTGGTTTGGCCGCTGCTGCGTGCCGCATAGGTCATCAATAGGCGCTTGCGCTGCAACAGGGCCGAGCCGACGCGCTCGAAGTGGGTTAGCGTGATGGGTCGTTTGCCAAGACCGACGATCAGTACGCGACGACGTATTTCCTCCGCGTCGTTGCGGGTTGCACCCAGCAGTTTGTCCAGCCGCGTGATGAGCGGATCGATATGCGACTTGAGAATGCCGCCCGGATCAAGATTGGCGAGCAGATGTTGCATGGTCAGTAAAGCATGAATCTCGCTGGCCGAAAACCAGAGTCCGGGCAATTCGATCTGTGCTTCTCCTACCTGTTCTATTTTCAGTTGATAACCGGTTTCGCGGTTGTAGACGATAGGTAAACGCATCCGGTCGCGCAGATAGGCGAGGTCGCGGGTGAGTGTGGCGCGCGAGACTTCAAGTTGCCGTTGTAAGGCGCTGAAAGTAACCGGGCTTCGCTGTTTGAGGGTTTCCTGAATCTTGTAGAAGCGTTCGGTCCGGTTCATTTGCTTGCACTTTTATTTTTGTGGCTTGCAGCAAAAACAAGGCGGCAATGCCGCCTTGTTGGTAATGCGATTACGACTGTTTAAAGCAACGGCACCATCAGTAAAGCCACGATGTTGATGATCTTGATCAGCGGATTCACGGCGGGACCGGCAGTGTCCTTGTACGGATCGCCAACGGTGTCGCCTGTGACAGCAGCTTTGTGAGCCTCTGAACCTTTGCCGCCGAAGTTGCCTTCTTCGATATATTTCTTGGCGTTGTCCCACGCACCGCCACCGGTACACATCGAGATGGCGACGAACAGGCCGGTGACGATGGTGCCCATCAGCATGCCCCCAACGGCCATGCGAGCGGCTTCGGCGCCCATCAGGACGCGCATGATCACAGCGAGCAGCACGGGCGTGAGCACGGGCAGCAGCGACGGGATCATCATTTCCTTGATGGCGGCCTTGGTCAGCATGTCGACGGCGACGCCGTATTCAGGCTTGGCTGTGCCTTCCATGATGCCCGGGATTTCCTTGAACTGACGGCGCACTTCAACGACCACCGAACCGGCAGCACGACCGACAGCTTCCATCGCCATCGCACCAAACAGGTAGGGGATCAGGCCACCGACAAACAGGCCGATGATGACGGCGGGTTCAGACAGGCTGAAAGAAATCGGACCGCTGCCGTTCTTTTCCAGCGCATGCGTGAAGTCGGCAAACAGGACCAGTGCGGCTAGACCGGCAGAGCCGATGGCATAGCCTTTGGTGACCGCCTTGGTGGTGTTGCCGACGGCGTCGAGCGGGTCGGTGATGTCCCGAATGGCTGCGGGTAACTCGGCCATTTCAGCGATACCACCGGCGTTGTCGGTGATAGGGCCGTAAGCATCAAGCGCGACGATGATGCCGGCCATGGACAGCATTGACGTAGCCGCGATCGCGATGCCATAGAGGCCGCCGAGTGCATACGATGCATAGATCGCCGCGCAGACGCACAGAACCGGCCACGCGGTGGAACGCATCGACACGGCAATACCCGCGATGATGTTGGTACCGTGACCGGTCGTGGAGGCTTGCGCGACGTAACGCACCGGTGCGTATTCGGTGCCGGTGTAATACTCGGTGATCCAGACCAGCAGGCCGGTCAGCACGAGACCGACAACGGAGCACAGGTAAAGCGCCATCACATTCACTTCAGTACCAGCAAAGATGTACGAGGTGATGGGATAGAACGCAAGCAGACCGAGCACGCCAGCGACGATCAGACCCTTGTACAGCGCGGTCATGATCTTGCTGCCTTCACTGTGCTTGACAAAAAAGCAGCCGATGATGGAAGCAATGATCGAGAAACCCCCGAGTGCCATGGGATACATGACCGCTTGCGTTTCTGCGCCGACCATCATCAGCGCGCCGAGCAGCATCGTGGCGATCAAGGTAACGGCATAGGTCTCGAACAAGTCGGCAGCCATACCAGCGCAGTCTCCCACGTTATCACCGACGTTGTCGGCAATCACGGCAGGGTTGCGTGGATCGTCTTCGGGAATGCCGGCTTCGACCTTGCCGACCAGATCGGCACCCACGTCAGCGCCTTTGGTGAAGATGCCACCACCAAGACGGGCGAAGATGGAGATCAGTGATGCGCCGAAGGCGAGCCCGATCAGGGGATGCAACACATCGTGCAGCACGCCATCCGGATTGCTCATCGTGAGGAAGGCGTAGTAGCCTGCAACGCCGAGCAGGCCGAGTCCAACTACCAGCATGCCTGTGATGGCGCCGCCACGAAAGGCGACGTTCAGCGCAGCATCGAGTCCCTTGCTGGCAGCTTGTGCGGTGCGCACGTTGGCTTTGACCGACACGTTCATGCCGATGAAACCGGACAAGCCGGAGAGTACAGCGCCAATGACGAAACCGAGTGCGGTTTTCCAGCCCAGGCCAATCAGAATGACGATGAAGAGAACGACACCGACCATGGCAATGGTGCGGTACTGTCGATTCAGATAGGCCGCAGCACCTTGTTGAATGGCTGCCGCAATTTCCTGCATGCGCGCATTGCCCGCATCCAGTGAAAGAATCCAGCTGCGTGAAATGATGCCGTACAAAACGGCAATCACGCCGCAGGCCAGAACAAAATAAAGTGCTGCTGACATCGAACCTCCTCCTATGGTGAAACCGACAATCAATCAAAAATTAATCCATGACTTTAACTCAGGCGGGTCATGCGCCTTGTCCAGACCTTCTGCGGGTCTGTGACGGAAACATCGGAATGCTAAACCACAAACTTGCCCTCACCCCAGCCCTCTCCCACTGATGTGGGCGAGGGAGCTTCTTAGTCCCCTCTACCCGATCACGGGGAGAGGGTTAGGGTGAGGGGTATTTTCAATTCATCCATAAAAAAATGGGGCAAAAGCCCCATTTGATTTATTTAAGCGTCGCCAACACGCGCTGCTTGATCTCGTCGACCGTCCCAACGCCAGCAACCTTGTGATAACTCGGCGCTCCTGGCTCGCCGCTTTTCGCCCATTTGGCATAGTAGTCGAGCAGGATTTCAGTTTGGGTGTGATAGACCTTGAGGCGTTTCTTGACGGTTTCTTCCTTGTCGTCCTCACGCTGGATGAGCGGTTCGCCGGTGAGGTCATCTTTCCCTTCGACCTTGGGCGCATTGAACTTGACGTGATAGGTACGGCCACTGGCAACGTGGACACGACGGCCGCTCATGCGTTCGACGATGGACGAATCGGGCACATCGATTTCGATGACATGTTCAATGGCTACATTCGCATCCTTCATGGCCTCGGCCTGACGAATCGTGCGGGGGAAACCATCGAACATATAGCCGTTCTTGCAGTCGGGCTCCAGCAGACGGGCTTTGACCAGGCCGATGATGATGTCGTCGGAAACCAGGCCGCCAGCATCCATCACTTTTTTAGCAGCAACACCAAGCGGCGTGCCGGCCTTGACGGCTGCGCGCAGCATGTCGCCAGTCGAAATTTGCGGGATGCCGTATTTTTCCCGAATGAAATTGGCTTGTGTGCCTTTGCCGGCACCGGGCGCACCAAGAAGAATCAGGCGCATAAGGAAACTCCCCTGTTATTGTGAATTGGGACCATACCGCGATCATGATGGATCAACTACGGAAAGATGGAATGACTCGGACCAGCAAAACGTGCGAGCAAAGCTACTACCCACTGTGACGAACTCCCCCTGTCTAGTTTTATTTCGTCACCATTTGCTATTAAGTCACTACTGACTGAAGTGTACCTTACCGGATCGATTCAGGATGGTCAATGCGGATTTTGGGTTTGATCGCTTCGCAATGAATGACTAGACCCGAACGCCCAACCTGAATAACTAGACCTCATCGAGCCTGATTAAAGATCGCCCGAACGCGTTCCAGGTCTTCAGGGGTATCCACGCCAGCGGCAGGCGCATCGGTAGTTTCAAAGACCTTGATCCGGTGGCCATGCCAAAGCGCGCGCAGCTGCTCAAGCGCTTCCAGGCGTTCCAGAGGCGCCTGCGCCAGTGTGGGAAAAAGCCGCAGGAAGCCAGCGCGATAGGAGTAAAGCCCGATATGGCGCTGGGCTTGTATGTGTGTTGGCGGTGAATCCTTGCCGAATTGATCGCGTTCCCACGGGATAGGCGCTCTTGAGAAATACAGAGCCCGACCGGTGGCGTCGGTCACGACCTTGACCACATTAGGATTGAACAACTCGGTCTCGTCTTCAATCCGGTGGCTGGCCGTAGCGATGGCGCAGTCTGCGGCCAAGGCCAGTTCCTGCGCACAGCGTGAAATCAGTTCGGGAGGAATCAGGGGCTCGTCGCCTTGTACATTGACGATGATGGCATCGTCGGCCAAGCCAAGCTGTTGAGCCACTTCAGCCAGCCGGTCTGTTCCAGAAGGGTGGTCGGCGCGAGTCATCAAGGCTTGATGGCCGTGAGCAGCGCAAGCTGCAGCGATTTCTGCATCGTCGGTCGCAATCAGAACACGGGTCGCGCCGCTTTGCTGGGCGCGTTCGGCGACGCGCACGACCATTGGTTTGCCCGCAATGTCAGCGAGCGGTTTGTCGGGCAGACGGGTGGAAGCGCGGCGGGCCGGAATGACAGCGATGAAGGAAATGAACTCAGCTTTGACCATTGCTCGATGCGGTTGGATCACTTGTTTCAGGATCGAGCGGTCGCGCTTCCGATTCCAGCATTACTGGAATGCCATCGCGGATGGGATAGGCAAGGCGAGCGGACGCGGATATCAGTTCCTGCCGGGCCTTGTCATAGGTGAGCGGGCCTTTGGTCACGGGGCAAACCAGAATATCAAGCAGGCGTGAGTCCAATGGGTTTCTCCGTTCGTAACAGCGGGGACAGGCGTTGCATGATCAGCTGCATCAAGGCTGGGTCAAGCTCTGCCTGTACGGGCACGACCCAAAGTCTGGGGTCGTTCAAGGCTTTGCATTTTACGGCATCTTTTTCGGTGATCAGGATGGCATCGACATCAAGACTTGTAAATGGATTGGCGTCAAAACCGTAATGATCGGGCAAAGGCATTTCTTCGAATTCGAGATGTGCGCCACGCAGCATCCTGAAAAATCGTTGAGGATTGCCAATACCAGCTGCGGCGACCAGTTTCTGGCCTTTGAAATCGGACAGGGTTTTGTAATCGGCGGGCTGTGTGAGTCGATAGGCCTTTTCGCCGATGAGTTGCATCTGGAAAATCAGTACTTTGGCAGCAACCCAACTTGAGGCAAGTGGCATGTTGCTGTTCAAAACCACGGCATCCACTTTCGCTAGTCTGGACACGGGTTCACGCAAAGGCCCGGCTGGTAATAGCCAACCATTGCCGAGACCGCGTTCATCGAACAGAGCCAGTTCGACATTGCGTTTGAGTGCGTAATGTTGCAGACCGTCGTCGCAAATCATCACATTCGTATCGGGGAATTGTTGTAGCAGCAGTTGGCCCGCTGCTACACGTTTTCGACCAACAAAAACCGGGGCACCGGTTTTCTGGGCAAGCAGCACTGCTTCATCGCCATAGCGTTGCGCGTCGCTTGTATCGACTTGGGCGCAAGGCTGTTGATCGCTATAGCTGCCGCCATAACCACGGCTGATCATTCCTGGCTTCAGCCCAGCATCTTGAAGTGCTTTGACCAGGGCGATCACCAATGGCGTCTTGCCTGAGCCGCCAACGGTGATATTGCCAACGACGATAACGGGTATGGGCAGTGCTTCGCTTTTAAACAGACCAATCGCGTAGAAGCACCTTCGTAACGTTGCGAGAGCACGGAATACAAGAGCAAGTGGACTGAGCAGCCAGGCCAGCAGACCACGCCGTTGCCAGGATTGCTCAATGGCCAGCGCCAGCGGGTTCATGATGCAGACCGTGAAGTCGATAGAGCTGCGGTTATTGTCCAGCCGGGGTCTGGGTGGCGAAAGTGATTTGTGAAATCTGTGCCATACGCGCCGCTTCCATAACATTGACGACCGATTGATGCGTTGACAGCGCGTCGGCGTTAATGATGATGATTGGCTCTTTACGTCCCACCGCGCTGGCCTTCAGCGCTTCGGCCAGATCAGTCGCGGCACTAGCCTCGTCGCGTACATTGACGCGCAGATTGTCGATGGCATAGTGCCCGTCTTTCGTGACCGCGACATTGATTTCGGCGGGTCGTGTCACGGCTTTATCGGCATCGGCCGAGGGCAGGGTGATCTGCAGTTCGGAAAACTTGGAGTAGGTGGTCGTCACCATCAGGAAAATGATGATGACCAGAAACAGGTCGATCAAGGGAATCAGATTGATTTCCGGTTCTTCACGGCTGGCACCCCGACGAAAATTCATGTTGAGGTTCCCGGGTTATTGATTGCGTTCGCCATGAACGATGTCGACAAAGCGCACCGCCTGTTGTTCCATCTCGACAACAAAGCTGTCGACCTTGCCGCGAAAGTGTCGGTAGAAAATCAGGGACGGAATCGCTACAACCAGACCAAAGGCGGTGTTGTAGAGCGAGACCGAAATACCGTGAGCCAGCTGCGCCGGGTTGGTACTGCCGGTCGGTGCCTGCGCGCCAAAAATTTCGATCATGCCGATCACGGTTCCGAACAGGCCGAGCAGCGGAGCTGCTGTAGCGATGGTGCCGATATGATTGAGGAAACGCTCGAGATCATGTGTCACGGCACGTCCGGCTTCTTCAATCGATTCCTTCATCACTTCGCGGGAGGCTTTCTCATTGCGTAGACCTGCAGCCAGGACTTTGCCGAGTGGCGAATTGCTTTCAAGCCGGGTGACAACCTCGGGCGTAATTTTTTTGCTGCGAACCAGACCGACGACCTCTTCTAGTAACTTGGGCGGAATGATTTTGTCGCGTCGCAGAACCAGGATGCGTTCGATGATCAGGGCAAGGGCAATCACGGAAGTGGCCAGCAAAAACCAGATGGGCCAGCCTGCGGCAAGAATGATTGAAAACAAAAAAATCTCCTGGTGAAGTTAAATCTTCTTGATGTGAAGTCATGAAGGCACAATGATCGATCATTCTTGACGAGATTGCCAAGGCCAACGTCATCGTGTCTGTATCGACTAGACTTACAAGCTGCGCGCTTGGAATTGTACGGACAAGCGCAATCATAGCAAGCTGACAATGGACTCTCACAATAAGGAATGGTTTCCACAATCTGTGTGGACAACATTGTGGACAGGTGCCACTTCTGTCACCTAAATGCCTTTGCCATAAGACTTATTTGTGCATGCTTGTTTTTGCATCAAAATATATACCGAATATTTTCAATGACTTAGGATATTTTCCTATGTCACGCAGCATACACACTGAAACAGACTAGTCATATATCCTGATGTGGACAGATCAAACATGTTAGCGGTAAACCCAGTTGGAAAAGCGCATGAATACTGAAGTTTTCGATGCAGAACCAGCATTGATGCGGAAAATTCTGACAGTTGCCGAGCTAAACCGCGCCGTTGCGAGCTTGCTCGAGCGAAACTTCCCCCTGGTGTGGGTTTCCGGTGAGATTTCCAATCTAACCCGCGCCGCATCTGGACATTGGTATTTTTCCCTCAAAGATCGTGATGCCCAGGTCCGTTGCGTTATGTTTCGCAACCGCAACCAATTGCTCGACTGGGCTCCGCGTGAAGGTGATCATGTTGAGGCGCGGGCGCTGGTCAGCCTGTATGCCCCTAGGGGCGATTTCCAGATCAATGTCGAACACTTGCGTCGCGCCGGGGCGGGCTCCCTTTATGAAGCCTTTTTGCAGCTCAAACAAAAATTGCAAGCGGAAGGCTTATTTGACCCAGAACGTAAACGTACTTTGCCGGTTTTTCCCAAGGCTATCGGGATCGTCACTTCGCTTCAGGCAGCGGCCTTACGGGATGTGCTGACTACCCTCGCGCGTCGGGCACCACATGTGCGCATCGTGCTTTATCCGACGCCGGTTCAGGGTGCCGACGCGCCGACGAAAATTGCCGCTGTGATTACTCTGGCTTCGGAACGGGCCGAACGCCAGCATGAAACCGATGTACTGTTGGTCGTACGCGGTGGCGGCAGTATCGAAGACCTGTGGGCCTTCAATGATGAGACTGTGGCGCGGGCCATTAGCGCTTGTTCTATTCCTGTCGTGAGCGGCGTCGGTCACGAAACGGATTTTACGATCGCCGATTTTGTTGCTGATCTGCGTGCGCCTACGCCGACCGCTGCAGCGGAAATGGCGAGCCCGAACGGGCCTGAATTACGCCGCAGAATCCATACTCATGCAGAGGATTTGCTGCGTGCGATGGCGCGTCTGATGGGCGATGCGGAACAAAAACTGGATGAAGGACAACGGCGACTCAAAAGTCCGTCGCAACGCTGGCAGGACGCCAACAAAGAACTTGCGCGTTTAATGCAACGGCTGATGCGAGCCAGGGTAACTCAAAGCCTGGCCGCTGAAGCCGCGCTCAAGCAGGCAAGGGAAGATTTATATCGTTGCCGTCCTCGCTCTGATCTGCTGAAAAATGCTTTGATCGCGTTACGCGACCGGAATCGACAACTCATCAGTCAGGTCTGTACAAATCAGCAGGCGGCGCTTGATATGCGGGCGGCGCGACTGGATTTGCTCAATCCCATGTCCGCTTTGGAGCGTGGTTACTCCATTACCACCGATGAACTGGGGCAGATCGTGCGCGATGCCGGGCAACTTGCCGTCGGCGGTCGCTTACAGGTGCACTTCGTTCAAGGCCGCGTCAGCGTAGAAGTCTTAGAGGTCGATGCGGATCGCCCGACATGAGTGTTTTTTGAAAATCCGATAAACTCGAAAGACTTCTCTGCAATTTTTTACCCCAAACCAAAAACCAAGGAATCATCATGGAACATAAACTCCCCGAATTGCCTTACGCGCTGGATGCGCTGGCGCCGCATATCTCCAAGGAAACCCTGGAGTTCCACTATGGCAAGCATCATCAGACTTATGTGACCAATCTGAATAATCTGATCAAGGGCACAGAGTTCGAGAATGCTTCTCTGGAAGACATCGTTAAGAAATCATCCGGCGGTGTGTTCAACAATGCAGCCCAGATCTGGAATCACACCTTTTACTGGTTTGGTCTCAAACCCCAGGGCGGTGGCGAACCGACTGGCGCATTGGCAACCGCGATTAATGCCAAGTGGGGCAACTTTGCGGCCTTCAAGGAAGCGTTTACTAAAGCTGCAATTGGCACCTTCGGTTCCGGTTGGGCCTGGCTGGTCAAGAAACCGGATGGTTCACTCGATATCGTCAGCACCAGCAACGCCGCAACACCGTTGACCGGTACGGACAAACCCCTGCTGACTTGTGACGTCTGGGAGCATGCCTACTACATCGACTATCGCAATGCCCGTCCAAAATACGTCGAAGCGTTCTGGAGTCTGGTCAATTGGGATTTTGCTGCAAAGAATTTCTCCTGAAATTCAAGCGCATTAATGTAAAAAGCCGACATATGTCGGCTTTTTTATTGGTAATTAGGGCGTTTCGTAACCGGAGTATGGTTGGAGATACGTATGGTTACTGGGCGCAACAGGGTATTTAGTTGTTCGACCAACTATTTGAGTGGTCGGAAGTGCATTTTTTGCGGTTCGTACCAGACTGTGAAGACCGCGCGGGGCTACGTTAAATGCATGGCTTGCATGAAACAAAAGAGC
>JANYFL010000009.1 GCA_025362735.1 Betaproteobacteria bacterium
TTGCAGGTACATGGCCAGCCGCTCCAGGCCGTAGGTAATTTCGCCGGTGATGGGCTTGCAGTCGATGCCGCCAACCTGCTGGAAGTAGGTGAACTGCGTGACTTCCAGCAAGTCGGCGGCATCGACTGCAAGCCCATCACCGGCGAAATTACCTACGGACTGGAGCGGCTCGCGATGTATCTGCAAGGTGTCGACAACGTCTACAAACTCAAGTGGACTGACGACCTCACATACGGCGATGTCTACCTGCAAAACGAACAGGAACAGTCGGCCTATAACTTCGAGCACAGCAATGTCGAGTTTCTGCTGACCGCCTTCACCGCACACGAAGGCAATGCCAAACACCTGATGGAACAAAAGCTCGCCCTGCCCGCTTACGAGCAAGTGCTCAAGGCCGCGCACACCTTCAATCTGCTCGACGCACGCGGTGCCATCAGCGTGACCGAGCGCGCCGCATACATTGGCCGTATTCGTAACCTTGCGCGTAGTGTCGCTGCGAGCTATCTCGACAGCCGCGCCCGTCTCGGTTTCCCAATGGCACCGAAAGCCTGGGCCGATGAAATCATCGCACAACTCGAACAAAAGAAAGCTGCATGATGACGACGAAGAATTTGCTGGTTGAATTATTTGTTGAGGAATTACCACCCAAGGCGCTGCAGATGCTGGGGGAATCCTTTGCCAATGGGGTGTTAAAAGGTTTAAATCTATGTCACTTGATAACTCACGCCCCCGGCATGAGATTTTTTGCCAGCCCTAGGCGGCTCGCCGTATTTATCCCTAATGTTGAAGAAAATGCGCAAGGCCGTAATGACCCAATCAAATTGATGCCGGTCAGCATCGGCTTGGATGCTACGGGCAACGCTACACCTGCTTTACTTAAAAAACTATCTAGTCTCGGTGCTGATGCCAGTGCCGTGCCTCAACTCAGGCGTCAAATGGATGGTAAAGCTGAGGCTTTATTTTTCGATCGCGTTGTATCTGGAGACACATTAAAGGATGGCCTTCAGAAAACACTCAAGGAAGCGCTCACGAAACTACCCATCCCCAAAGTCATGCAGTATCAACTTGCCGATGGTTGGACCAGTGTCAACTTCGTAAGGCCTGCGCATGGGCTTGTTGCTCTGCACGGGGAAGATATCGTCCCGGTACAGGTGTTAGGTCTAACCGCAGGACGCAACACACATGGCCATCGCTTCGAAGCCCGCGTTGATCCCATCGTTCTCAAGGATGCAGACAGCTACGCTGCGCAGCTCGAAACCGAAGGAGCGGTAATCGCCAGCTTTGCCAAACGACGTGCCGATATTGAACGCCAGTTGAAGGATGCTGCAACCAAAATAGGAAGCACACCGATTCATGACGAGGCCTTGCTCGATGAAGTGACCGCACTGGTCGAGCGCCCCAACGTTTTGATTTGTCAGTTCGAAAAGGAATTTCTCGAAGTCCCGCAGGAATGCCTGATCCTGACGATGAAGGCCAATCAGAAATACTTCCCGCTGCTCGATGCCCAAGGCAAACTCACCAATCAATTTCTGGTCGTCAGCAACATCAGCCCCGCCGATCCGAGCCGCGTCATTGAAGGTAACGAACGCGTGGTGCGTCCGCGCCTGGCCGATGCCAAGTTCTTTTTCGATCAGGATCGCAAGAAAAAACTTGAAGATCGCGTGGCGGGTCTGGACAAGGTGGTCTATCACAACAAGCTTGGTACTCAAGGTGAGCGCAGTCTCAAGGTAAAGCAGATTGCGATCATGATTGCTGGCATGCTTAACAAATCAGGCCTCGAAAAGCAGGTCGGCACCGCTGCAGCCCTGGCCAAGACGGATCTGCTGACCGACATGGTTGGCGAATTCCCAGAACTGCAAGGCATCATGGGTCGTTACTACGCGCTCAACGATGGATTGAGCATTGAAATCGCCGATGCGATTGAAGACCACTACAAACCTCGCTTCGCTGGTGACAGCCTGCCACGCAATCAGGTGGGTCTGGTCGTTGCCCTGGCTGACAAGCTTGAAACTCTGGTCGGGCTGTTTGGCATTGGTCAAATCCCGACTGGTGATAAAGATCCCTTTGCCCTGCGTCGTCATGCGCTCGGTGTAATTCGCATCCTGATGGAATGTGATTTACCGCTAAATCTTGATGAGCTGTTGTTCGCAGCTGCTGGGGTTCGTGGATTTTCCGAGTCAGTTTGGCAAGCGGTGAGCACGTTCATGTTTGAACGCTTGACTGGCCTGTTACGTGAACAAGGTTATTCAGTGCAAGAAGTCGATGCAGTAGTCTCACAACGTCCACAACGTCTCGGAGATATCCCCCGACGTCTCGTAGCTGTGCGTGCGTTCTCATCCCTGCCTGAAGCGACATCACTCGCTGCGGCCAATAAGCGGGTTGGTAATATTCTGAAGAAAAGTGATGCGCCGGTTTCAACAAACGTCAATGAATCCCTACCGATGGAAGAAGCTGAACGTCATTTGCATGGCGCATTGAAAAACGTTGCACCGCTTGCTGATTCACTTTTCCATAACGGCGAATATGCCGCTTCGTTGCGTGAACTGGCCGTGCTTAAGGGTCCGGTTGATGCTTTCTTCGATTCGGTGATGGTCAATGCGGACGACCCGGCCATTCGTGCCAATCGTCTCGGTTTATTGGCACAATTGCATGCCGCGATGAACCGCGTGGCAGATTTGTCTAAACTGGCCGCATGAACACAAACACTGTCATGCTGAGCAACGCGAAGCATCTCAGTTGTGCAATGACTGCCGACGGTCTTGTGAAACCTGAGGTGCTTCGTTTCACTCAGCATGACAGACGTAGTTGTTTGAATCACGCAACTTTATCGGAGCCGCTTTGAAACTCGTCATCCTCGACCGCGACGGCGTTATCAATTACGACAGCGACCAGTACATCAAGTCGCCGGAGGAATGGACGCCTTTGCCGGGCAGTCTGGAGGCCATTGCGCTCCTGAACCAGAACGGATTCCGCATTGCCGTGGCAACCAACCAGTCCGGTATCGGACGCGGGCTGTTTGACATGAATGCGCTGAACGCAATGCACGCCAAAATGCATAAAGCGCTTGCGACGATGGGCGGACACGTCGATGCCGTGTTCTTCTGTCCTCACACGCCGGAAGATGGATGCGATTGCCGCAAGCCGAAGCCAGGCCTGTTTTATCAAATTGCCGATCGCTTCGGAATTGATCTGAAAGAAGTGACGATGGTCGGTGATTCGCATCGCGATCTGCAAGCCGGAGCAGCGGCAGGTTGCACACCGATGCTGGTACGGACCGGCAAAGGTCTGAAAACACTTGAGCGCGAAGATCTGCCCTTGAATACCCAAGTCTTTGATGACCTCGCAGCTGCCGCCAAACATATCATCGCTGCATCGAAGAGCGCTTAAGGATACGTAAAAAGCCTATGCTCTTTCTGCGTTCTCTGGCTTTTGCAATCATCATCGCGGTCGCAACGATGATCTGGGCCACACTCTGCTTCCTGTTTGCACCCCTGCCCTATCCCCAGCGTTATTACATGACCACGCGCTGGTGTGTGTTTTACATCTGGGCCAGTCGCGTGATTTGCGGGATTCGTCATCGTGTCATTGGCATGGAGAATTTTCCGGATGCGCCAGTGATCATGCTGTCCAAGCATCAGTCTTCATGGGAAACAGTGTTCTACACGATTCTGCCGCCACGTCCGCTGGTGTTTGTGTTCAAGCGCGAGCTCTTGTGGATTCCATTTTTTGGCTGGGGCATCGGATTGCTGCGGATGATTTCGATTGATCGAAGCAAAGCACGTGATGCGTTTGAGAGCGTAGTCGAACAAGGCAAGCGCCGTCTGGCCGATGGTCAATGGATCATCATGTTTCCCGAAGGCACGCGTATTCCGGTCGGCAAGCAGGGTAAATACAGAACAGGTGGCACGCGTCTCGCCATCCGCACCAATGCTTTGGTCGTCCCCATCGCTGTGAATGCCGGCGAGTTTTCACCCAAGAACAGTTTCATCAAAAAACCCGGCCTGATTACGGTTTCCATTGGCAAGCCGATTTCGCCTGAAGGTGAAACGCCGGATTCGATGATGGACAAGGTCGAAAGCTGGATCGAGGGTGAGATGCGCCGTATCAGCCCTCATATCTACAGCAAGGAAGATGCGATTCAAGGTTTGTCTTAAGATCGCGTAGCCATGACAAGAAAATCAAACCCCGCTTCGTCCTTTCTTCAACAATTGGGCTTGCAGTTTGAACTTCCTTTTTTCAGGCGCGAAGAACCTCCCGCCGCTCCAGTCAAAGAGACCAGTGACAAGCGCCGCCTGATTCAATGTGGTAGCCAGATTCTTGAATATGGCTTGCGCCGCTCACGGCGTAAAAGCATTGGTTTTGTCATTGATGAAAATGGCTTGATGGTCACCGCGCCTCGCTGGGTCAGTCTAAGCGAAATCGAATCCGCCATCCGTGAAAAGCAGCGCTGGATTTTCGCCAAGCTAGTCGAGATGCGCGATCACCGGCGTGCGGTTCCCAAAGTGGATTGGTGCGATGGTGGAACCCTGCCTTATTTCGGTGCTCCGCTGACCTTGAGAATCCGCACCGAGTCGAAACGCAGTGCCGTTCACTTCGATGCAGATACCCGCGAATTGCACTTGCCACTCTGCTCAACAGCTCAACAGATAAAGGACCGTGCGCAGGCCTGGCTGCAAAATGAAGTCAAACGCGTCTTCGCTGAACGTCTGGATTTTTATGCGCCGCGTCTTGGTGTGAGCTATCGTCAGTTCCGGTTGTCATCGGCACGCACACGCTGGGGTTCGTGCAGCGCCGATGGCCGCATTCTGCTCAACTGGCGGCTGGTGCATTTCCCGATGTCGTCGATTGATTATGTGGTGGCCCATGAACTCGCCCATCTGAAAGAAATGAACCACGGCCCGCGTTTCTGGCAGACCGTTGCAGACGTGTTTCCGGAGTTTGAATCGGAGCGGGATTATTTGAAAAATCCGCCGCCGGAATTGTTGCCGAAACTCTAAGGAACCGTTCATGCAATCTGTGCGTCTCTGCTCCGTTTGTCCTGAGTGTCGCGTAGCGACGTATCTAAGGACAACTCGCGAGGAATAATTATTCGCAATCTACCGGCCCCCATCCCCACCTTCCCCCAGCGGGGGAAGGAGCTTCAATCCCCTCCCCCACTGGGGGAGGGTTAGGGTAGGGGCCACCGCCAAATTCAGAAAAAGGAGTAACTGCAATGAGAATCCTCCACACCATGCTGCGCGTCGGCAATCTTGAACGCTCGATTGATTTCTACACCAACATTCTCGGCATGAAACTGTTGCGCACGCGCGATGTACCCGATTACAAATACACCCTCGCCTTTGTTGGCTATGGCACCAACCCCGACCACGCCGAACTGGAATTGACCTATAACTACGGCGTAGAAGAATATGAACTAGGCAGCGCCTACGGCCATATCGCTTTGGCCGTACCGGATGTCAAAGCGGCTTGTGATCGGATCAAGACGGCAGGAGGCAAGGTCACGCGTGAAGCGGGGCCGGTCAAAGGCGGAACGACGGTGATTGCTTTTGTGGAAGACCCGGATGGTTACAAGATTGAGTTGATTGAGAGAGGATTGGATTGAGGATGTTCTACCATCCTCGATTTAATTTGCCGCCCTAAGTCTAGCCAGTTCACCACTTAAAAAATGACCTTCTCCGAAAAGAAATTTACATACGGTCCTGTGTACGTTGTGCGAGGAAAGCACAAAGGGCGAATTGGAAATCTTGACGACGACACAATCCATAGAAAAGCAGTTCATGGAATTGTTAAGTTTGCGCATCCGCTGATTTCGCCAGGTTACAGCCTTATTCCTATGGAGTATTTGCAACCGCCAGATACGCAGCAACTAATCAAACGACATAATGATTTGATGACTCTGCTTTCACCATATACAGGAATCGAAGTTGAAGGACAGGAACGAATCACAACACTTGAAGAATTTTCGTACGTTACCGACCTTTTGAGTGAAAGAATGTTTGCAGCACAGTTTGAGCGGAGCCCAAGGGGAGCACAGATATTCATCTCACATTCGTCAGCAGATAAGCGTTTTGTACGCGGTCTAGCCGTCGACCTTGCTGCGTTAGGGCATCAACCTTGGTTAGACGAGTGGGAAATCTTGGTAGGTGAATCAATACCTGAAAGAATAGGTGCCGGTATTGATGATGCTGACTTCTTAATAGTGGTTCTTTCCGATAGCGCTGTTAAGTCGCGATGGGTGGAAAATGAGTGGCAGGCAAAATACTGGACAGAAGCGAACGAGCGACGGGTAACGGTACTGCCTCTATTGCTGAACGACTGTCAGATTCCGACACTGCTGCGCACAAAAAAATACGTCGACTTTCGTGATGACTACTCAGATGCACTAAAGATTTTGACAAAATCAATAGGCCGGCACTTGGAAAAGTCCACAGATAACTAAGAATGGGCTGTATTCAAAAGCTATGAACTGCCAACCACGTTACACAACTGCACATAATCTTCCACCGCCACATCCTCAGCGCGAGCTGTCGGAATAATCCCAACTGCTTCCATTGCTGCCGCATAGTCTTTCAAAGTATTACGCAACATCTTGCGGCGTTGTGAAAATGCGGTGGCGACCAGTTTGGCGAATAGGGCTTCATCCTTCATCTTCAGATCGGACGCAGGAATCGGAATCATGCGGACAATCGCCGACGTGACTTTAGGGGGCGGATCAAAGGCTTCGGGCGGGACTTCGAACAACATTTCCATGTCGTAACGCACTTGAAGCATGACCGAGAGCCGACCGTATTCGGAATCTCCGTGCGAGGCCACCATGCGCTCGACGACTTCCTTTTGCAGCATGAAGTGCTGGTCACGAACCTGATCGGCAATCTCCATCAGATGGAACAGCAAGGGCGAAGAAATGTTGTAGGGCAGATTGCCGACCACTCTGAGGTTTTGCTGTGGCGACGTTAGCAGTTGAGCAAAGTGGAACTTGAGCGCATCAGCTTCATGCACGACCAACTGCTCGGGCTTGAAGCGTTTGCGCAGACGCGCGACCAGATCGCGGTCGAGTTCGACGACATTCAGGGCTTGTTCCGATGACGCGGCACGTTTGGCCGCCATCAGCGGTTCAGTCAGCGCGGCCAGACCGGGGCCGATTTCGACCATGCAGTCATTGGGCTGCGGATCAATGGCACGCACGATGGCGTCGATGACGCCGCGATCCACGAGGAAGTTCTGGCCGAAACGTTTGCGGGCGATATGTTTCATGCGGGCTTATATGCGCTTGCTAATTCGTAAATACTCAAACTAACTGGGTTTTAAGACTCCTCCCCTTTCAAGGGGAGGTTGGGTGGGGGATGGGTTTGAATGCATGCTCTAATTTTTACCCATCCCCACCCTAACCCTCCCCTTGAAAGGGAGGGAATAAAAAATGTTGCCTTACGACCTGTCTTTCGATACACCGCACTGCGTGCGGCACTCAGGACGAACGGGGTTAGTGTGCGTGGTTTTCTGGGCCTTCGATAAGCTTATGTCTTCTTGATCGAATGCACCATCTTCGCCGCAACTTCAATCGCGGTGATCATGCTACCTGCATCGGCTTTGCCAGTACCTGCAACATCCAGCGCAGTGCCATGATCGACTGAGGTGCGAATGAAAGGCAAACCCAGCGTGATGTTGACGCCGCGTCCGAAGGTGGCGTACTTGAGGACGGGCAAACCCTGGTCGTGATACATGGCGAGCACGGCATCGCAATGGTCGAGGTACTTGGGTTGAAACAGGGTGTCGGCGGGATATGGGCCATGAACATCGATGCCTCGTTCCTTGGCTGCGTTCAAGGCGGGTGTGATGATTTCGATTTCTTCGCGCCCCAGATAGCCGCCCTCGCCTGCATGCGGATTCAGTCCGGTCACAATGATGCGCGGATTGGCGATGCCGAATTTGTTTTTGAGGTCGGTATTCAGTATGGTCAAGGTCTCAAGCAGGCTTTGCAGCGTGATCGCCGCAGGGACATCACGCAGCGCGAGATGCGTGGTCGCGAGCGCCACGCGCAGCATCTTGACGCTCTTGTCCGCCTGACTCATTTCCCTATTGCCCGCCAGCATCATGACCACACGCGGCGTGGCGCTCTGCTCAGCGAGATATTCGGTGTGTCCTGTGAAAGCAATGCCGGCGTCGTTGATGGTGCTTTTCTGCAGCGGCGCCGTGACGATGGCATCGAACTCGCCCTTGATTGATCCTTGCAGAGCACGATCAATCAGCGCGAGCACATAGCTGCCGTTGCGAGAATCGAGTTGACCTGGAGTGCAAGCAACAGCAAGAGAATGATGCAGGACTTCGACCACATCCGATGCGGGAATGACGGTGCTGTCATAGGCGACCAGACTAACCGGCAGCGACAGTTGCTGCACTCGCTCGCGCAGCATGTCGATATCGCCCAGCAAGATCGGACGGACGGTATTGCCACGCAGTGCTTGCGCGGCCATCAGGGAAATTTCGGGGCCGATGCCGGCGGGTTCGCCGGTGGTCACCGCAATACGGATGGACTTCACTCAGGCACCTGCTTCAGCCGTGTGGCTCAGTGCTGTGAAGCCAAGGGATCAACCGTTGTCTTCCATGCGATATTCAACGTGAATGCGGTCACGCAATGCACGCAGATAATCGTTGAAGGCATCATCGGATTTGCGTTCGCGCAGTGTCTGACGCGCGATCTGACGTTTGCGCTCTGAAGAAACATCTTCGGTCTTGCGATCGATCACCTGCACGAGGTGCCAGCCAAATTGAGTTTGCACGGGTTCGCTGACTTGGCCTGGCTGCAGGGCATTCATCGCACGTTCAAATTCAGGAACGGTATCGCCGGGATAAATCGTACCGAGATCGCCACCGCGCCCTGCCGATGCATCATTGGAATGGGCACGAGCCATATCTTCAAACGTGGCACTCTTGTTATCGATGCGTTGCTTGATCTCCAGCAAGCGTTTGTGGGCCTGTTCTGATGAAACGACTTCAGTAACTTTGATCAGAATATGTCGAACATGAGTTTGCTGCACATCGCCAAAAACCGATTGGGTATTAGGCGCTGCACGCGTGCCAATCAGTTTAAGAATATGAAAACCATTCGGGCTCTTGATCGGTTGAGCCACTTCTCCCGGCTTGAGTGAAGCAACGGCATCTTCGAACAGTTGTGGCAAGCGATCCGGTGTGCGCCAGCCTAACTCGCCACCACTCAATGCTTCGGGTGCATCGGAGTAACTTGCGGCCAATTTGGCAAAATCTGCTCCACCTGCAAGTTCTTTATAAATGGATTCAGCACGCAGACGTTGCCGTTCAATGTCGCTGGCCATGGCTTGCTCGGGCACACGCAATAGAATCTGGGCCACATTCACTTCAGCAGTCGATGCGGCTTTTTGTTCAGCGAGATAATTGTCGATCTCACCTTCCGTCACGGTGAGTTTGCTATCGACTTCTTTTTCGCGGAGGCGACTCAACAGAATCTGATTGCGCACTTCTTCGCGGAATTTGGCGAAAGTGGTGCCTTCTTTCTCGACCAGATTGCGGAATTCCTGCAAGGGCAATTTATTCTGTTCGGCGATGCGTTCAATGGCACGATCCAATTGAATATCATCGACACGCATGCCATCGTCCAGTGCTTCTTGTATCTGGGCTTGTTCAATGATCAGACGTTCCAGCACCTGCTTTTCAAGAACGCTGCGCTGGGGCAACGGCGTACCGGCCCGCTGCAGCGATTTTTCGACCTGGGACGCACGGTCGCGCACTTCATTTCTCGTGATCACGCTGGAATTGACCACTGCCACAATTTGATCGGCAATAATCGGCTGAACCGTGTCTGCATGGCCGGGCAGCGCCACACAAAAGAACAGGCTGGCCGCCAGAGCGTTGATAAAGGGATAGGCAATCTTGTTCATCGACTACTCGTAATTTCTGAATGGCGACACCGGTGGCGGTGTCGGATTAATGACCTGGTAACCGCTGATATTACGCTTCAGGGCTTCCAGCGGATTAGAACCTATATGACCCAGACCGTTCAGTTCCAGTTGCAGGAAAATTGTCGAGGTAGCAGTGCGCGCACCGGTCGAGTAACGCTGCGCCACAACCCGAACCACCCAGCAACAGCCCTTGTACTCGATCCCCGCGACTGACTCGACCATTTTACGATCACGAGTCGAAAAATTGACCCGGCCTACACCGTACCATTGTTTCGTAATGGGCCACTGCGCAGAAAAATCCACTTGCTCGATCTGGCCGCGCACATAACGATACTCGGCATTAAGAACTTTGGTCGGTTCCGGCTGCCAGCGCAGACCCAGATTCGAACGACTGACTCCTTTGAGAGCCGGACTATATTGCATTGCGCTGTCGAGATAAAGCTTGGGCAGGGTTTCGCCAGAAGCCAGTAACAGGAAATCCGATTTATTGCTATTGACCGGCGCCACACCGGGCAAAGTCACGCGCTGAGGCGACAAATAAAAGCGCTGCCCGATCGCTGCGCGAAAACGCTCTGCTCCGGTCTCTGAATCGATAAAGCGACTGGTGATCGCTGTGGTCAACTGGTCTGCATCCGCAATCCGGTCTGAACCAATAAAGGTATTTTCTGAAAAAATCTGGGAAAAATTGAAGTCTGCCAATGAAGTGTCGAAATTGGGCAGCCTGCTCTGATCACGATAAGGCGTGTGGACATAAAAGATGCGTGGCTCCAAGGTCTGGTCATAGGCTTTGCCGAACAGTTCCGTCTTGCGTTCATAAATCTGACCCGCATCCAGACTGAAAGTCGGTACGCTGCGGTTATAACTGCTTGGGCCGGTTGATGGAGCATTCGGTGTTTTCAGGTTCGAATACTGAGTCGCGTTAAACGAAAACTTGGGGGTAATGAACCAACCCGGCCTCAAGAAGGGGTAGCTGATGCTGGGATTAACAACAAAGCGATCCCCGCGAATCTGGGTGGGATGCCAGAAATGGGTCAATTGCGCGTCCAGACTCAAGTCAAAACCAGCCTGGTCAAAACGCGCGGCCCGAAACAGAAATTCGGGAAGTTTTTCGTAAGGAGCGACGATGGGATTGCTTGGATCCTGCAGCGTTTGATAGCGCAAGACATTGGCGGTTAAAGACCAATATGGCGCGCTATAGGCAAGGGTGGCCAGCCGGG
Organism: Betaproteobacteria bacterium; assembly: GCA_025362735.1. Taxonomy (GTDB): domain Bacteria; phylum Pseudomonadota; class Gammaproteobacteria; order Burkholderiales; family Burkholderiaceae_D; genus JANYFL01. The sequence continues at coordinate 11,150 of JANYFL010000009.1, forward strand.
GCAATGTGCGTTGCGAAGACGCCGCAATGGTTCGAGAGAAATCAACAAAGTAGCGATCATCTGAAACCGAATTGACATTCCACCCCCCGGACCAGCCAGTACCGGCATTCCAGCTATGTGTCGCCAGAAAGGAGTGGCGATTCTGACCCTGCGCCTGGCGGTCGTTTGGCAGGATTTCATAGCGCACATCGCCGTAGTAAGTCGGCTGCAAATAACGGAAATCAGCCCCGAGCTGCAGACCGCGCAGGGAGATGATTTTCGGATAAATCGTCAAATCGCGGTTTGGCGCCATGTTCCAGTAATACGGCACAAGCAACTCGACACCGGCATTTGAAGTTACGCCAAAGGTGGGCGGCAGAAAACCGGATTGTCGGTCCGAGTTCAGCGGAAACGATATCCACGGACTCGCCAGGATGGGTACTCCCTTGAAATAAATGACCGTGTTGCGTGCCTCGCCGGTCTGGGTACTCTGATCCAGGTCAATACTGGTCGCCTGCAGATACCAATCCGAATTTTCAGCCGTACAGGTGGTATAGATGGCAGAGGTCAGATGCGAACGATCACGATCAATGAAGTCGGCACGCCCCGCATTCCCGTGCCCCTCACGTCCTGAAAGCCAGTACTTTGGCTGAAGAAAATAGCCAAAGCTGTCATCCAGACGAATCCGCAATTCAGGGCCGGTATAGACGTCACCGTCACGCACAATCCGCACCGAACCTTTGGCCAAGACCTCGTCTTCAACATTGAAATAACGGATGTCATCGGCCTTCACAACCGTACCCGGTTTGCGCAACTCGGCATTACCCACTAACTGCATTTCAGAATTCATCAAACCCTGAATCGTGTCGGCAGTGCCATATACCGCACTGTCGCGGGTCTCTTGTTTGATGGGCAGGCTCAGTTCTGAATCCAGTTTCAGTTCCAATGACTCCGCCAAAGCGAGCGGGCTGGTCAAGCCCATGAACAACAGGCAGAAAATCTGGACGAAACGAGTGATCAAAGCGGAATCAGAAAATGAAATTACATCGTTCACTTGTCTATTGTGAACATACGGTCGCAACAGCTTGTAATTAAGAACTTGGATGCGCATCTTCGCATGGGGCGATGGTGCGCCACCGACAGGGAGTGAATTCAATTGAGTATTATATGGCATGCGTTTTTGGTTCCTTTGGGTTCCGGCTCCACCCCATTTTTGACTCTAATTCCTTTGCTCCCATGACTGACCTCCACGCCGATCTCCGTGGCCAAGCTCTAAAGTCCTGGCTCCATTCAATCGCATCCGTATTTTCGATTGACATAGACTCGCTACAACCTGCTTCGGCCGATGCCAGTTTCCGGCGCTATTTCCGCCTGACCAGCACCTCACATGGCAGCCTGATCGTGATGGATGCCCCACCGGAACGCGAAAATTGCGGCCCTTTCATCCAGATTGCCGAACTGATGGCAAACGCCGGCCTGAATGTGCCCAAGGTACTCGCTCAGAATCTGGAACAGGGGTTTCTGTTACTGACGGATCTTGGCCGGGACACCTATCTGAAGCATCTCGACCCCGCAAAACCGGAACAGGCCACCCCAATGTTTCTTGATGCCATCGACGCGCTGATCCGTTGGCAATTGGCGTCGCGTCCCGAAGTCCTGCCGCCGTACAACGAAGCCATGCTCCGGCGTGAACTGAATCTGTTTCCCGACTGGTATGTCTCCAAGCATCTTGGGCTTACGTTGACGTCGGCACAACGCAATGTGCTGGATACGGCGTTCAACCACATCATCGCGGTCAACCTGGCTGAACCTCAGGTCTATGTGCATCGCGACTATATGCCGCGTAATCTGATGATCTCCAATCCACGGCCTGGCGTACTCGATTTTCAGGATGCCGTTTATGGTCCGCTGAGTTATGACGTTGCGTCGCTGTTCAAGGATGCGTTTATTTCCTGGGATGAAGAAGTGGTACTCGACTGGACCATCCGCTATTGGGAACGGGCGCGCAAAGCCGGATTGCCTGTGGATAGCGACTTTGGTGAGTTCTATCGACATTTCGAATGGATGAGCCTGCAACGCCATCTCAAGGTGCTCGGCATTTTCGCGCGTATCAATTACCGCGACGGCAAACCACATTACTTGACCGATACGCCGCGTTTTATTCGTTATGTACGCACAACCACCAATCGCTATAACAGCCTGCGTCCTTTGATGCGGCTGATTGACGAGCTGGAAGGGGTCGTAGTTGAAAGCGGGTATACGTTTTGAACACTAAAAGCCTTTCGACGCGGAGACGCGGAGACGCAGAGAACGTCAAAAGACTTTTTTTGGTTTTCTCTGCGTCTCCGCGTCTCCGCGTCGAGAGATTTTCAAGTCCAAAAATCACGACTTACTTTCTATGAAAGCAATGATCCTCGCGGCAGGCCGTGGCGAACGAATGAGGCCGCTGACTGATGCCATACCCAAGCCCCTGCTCCGTGTCGGTGGCAAAGCCCTGATCGTCTGGCAAATTGAACGCCTAGTCGCTGGCGGGTTCACCGATCTGGTCATTAACCTCGCCTGGCTGGGCGAACAAATTGAAACTGAACTCGGCGATGGTTCGAGTTTGGGTGCACACATTCGCTATTCTTATGAGCGGGAAGCACTGGAAACACTTGGGGGGGTCGTACTCGCCCTGCCTTTGTTAAACCCAGGCAATGGAAAAAAAACTTCCGAACCTTTCGCCGTGGTCAGCGCCGACATCTATACCGACTACGATTATGGTCAACTCGCTCAGCAGGTTCAGTCAATCGCTGCCGGTTACCCCAAACATGTGGCTCATTTTGTATTGACGGACAATCCGCCCTTTCATCCCACAGGAGACATGGCCCTCGTCAACGGGGCAATAACGCGAGAGGGCAAACGTCTGAATTACGGCAATATCGGAATTTTTCATCCTGACCTGTTTGAAGGCTTGAAACGCGGTGAGAAACTCAAACTGTTCCCATGGGCCTATCAGTTTCTGGAAGGTAACCGGATCACGGGCGAACACTTTCGGGGCGTCTGGGAAAACGTGGGCACAATGGAACAGCTGACAGATCTGGATCATCGACTCAGTCGCTGAAGCCCTTTTGCAAAATCCCCGCGTAAAATCATGCCCATGAATATCTCCCCCTTTCAGCAGCGCCGTACGCGCCTATTGGAGCAAATGCGTGCTTTGGGTGGCGGCATTGCGATTCTGCCGACTGCGCCCGAAGTCGCACGTAATTCCGATGCACACTATCCTTACCGGCACGACAGTTATTTTTATTACCTGACCGGATTCGGGGAACCGGAAGCCATCGTGGTTTTGATCGCGGGTGCTCAAAGCACAACCGACCAGCAAATCCTGTTTTGTCGCAGCAAGAATATGGAACGCGAAATCTGGGACGGATTTCGCTACGGGCCTGAGGCGGCGGCCCACACCTTTGGTTTCGATAGCGCCTTCGCAATTGAAGCCATTGACGACGAATTACCTAAGCTGATTGCGAACCAGCCTGCGTTGTTTTATGGCATTGGCGTCGATAGTGGTTTCGATGCGCAAATTCAAAAGTGGCTGAATGCTGTGCGTATGCAGACCCGGGCGGGTGTAACTGCACCGACTGCGGCGCATGATGTTCGCGCCCTGCTCAATGAAATGCGACTGTTTAAGGATGCGCATGAACTGGACGTCATGCAGCGCGCAGGCCGTATTGCCGCCGCTGCTCATGTACGCGCAATGCAGACCGCGCGGCCGGGCCAGTATGAATATGAAGTTGAAGCCGAGATTTTGTATACATTCAAGAAACAGGGCTCGCCCTTCCCTGCGTACGGCTCTATCGTCGCTGGTGGCGCCAACGCCTGTGTGCTGCATTACGTCGGTAATGACCAGAAACTCAATGATGGTGATTTGCTGTTGATCGATGCAGGTTGTGAGCTTGAAGGCTATGCCTCCGACATTACCCGGACTTTTCCGGTCAGTGGCCGTTTCAGTCCGGCGCAGCGCGATCTCTATCAACTGGTGCTGGATGCACAAAGAGCCGCGATTGAAGTCACGCGTCCGGGTCAACAATGGAATGATCCCCACGATGCCGCCGTGAAAGTGCTTACTCAAGGCATGCTCGATCTGGGCTTGCTGCAGGGCAGTCTGGATGGCGTGCTCGAAACCAGCGCATACCGTCAGTTCTATATGCATCGCACCGGTCACTGGCTGGGCATGGACGTGCACGATGTCGGCGACTATCGGGAAAAGCAATCAAGCGCAGATCAGGAACGACCTTGGCGTACGCTGCAACCTGGCATGGTGCTGACCGTCGAGCCGGGTATTTATGTGCGCCCGGCGGAAGGCGTGCCCGAACAATACTGGAACATCGGCATCCGCATCGAGGATGATGTGCATGTGACACCAAATGGTTACGAAATTCTAAGCATTGACGCGCCCAAAAAGATCGATGACATCGAAGCATTGATGAGAAGCTGAATGCAGGGATAAGTTTGAACACACCAGCGACCAGCGATTTCGATATTGCCATTTGCGGCGCAGGGCCAGTGGGTGCCGCCTTTGCCTTGCTACTCGCCGAGACTTGGCCGGATGCTTCGCGCATTGCACTGATCGATAGCCGCCTTCCAGAAATGGCAACCAGAGACGAACGCATGATTGCGATCTCGCACGGCAGTCGCACGATGCTGGAGCGTGTGCGCGCCTGGCACGAAGATTCCGCCACTCCAATTCATCACATTCATGTTTCGCATCGGGGTCATTTTGGACGCACGATGATCGACCGCAAGGACTACGACGTCCCGGCCTTGGGCTATGTGATTCGCTACGGTGATCTGGTACGGCAACTGAACGCGGCACTTGATCGTTTTCCGTTTCAGATCCGGCGGCCGGTAGCCGTTGATCGCATCGAGCAGCAAGCGGAAAGCTGCGCCGTTCATCTCGACAACGGTGCAATTCTCAACGCACGCTACGCCGTGCATGCCGAAGGCGGATTATTTGGTACCCAAGAGTCCAAGGCGATTCATCGCGACTACGGCCAAACGGCAATTACCAGCTTCGTGACTTGCGCCCTGCCCCAACCAGCGACTGCGTGGGAACGCTTTACCGAAGGTGGGCCGATAGCCTTGCTCCCATCCCTCCGCCAGCAAACGCAGGGTTACGCCCTCGTCTGGTGTTGCAAGCCTGAGGACGCGAGCCAGCATATCGCTCTGAATGATCAGGAATTCCTGCGTGCCCTTCATCAAAATTTCGGTGACCGGCTCGGTCAATTCACGAGTGCGACTCGCCGCATGGCATTTCCGCTTGGCCTGAATGCTGCAGCCTCAACAGCAAACGGGCGCGAGTTTGCCATCGGCAATGCCGCCCAAACCTTGCATCCTGTAGCCGGACAAGGACTGAACCTCGGGCTGCGCGACGCATACAGTCTGGTGTCTGCCTTACGTGCGCACTTCCATAATCCTGAGGAGTGCAATCAGACTTTCCTGTCTGCGCGCCAGCTTGATCGCCGCGCAACCATCCAGTTGACCGACTGGCTGCCGCGTATTTTCGCGAGTCAATTACGGCCCGTCATTGCCGCACGTGGATCGGCATTAAGTTTGCTTGATTTACTTCCACCCGCACGCCACCTTCTGGCGCGACAAATGATGAATGGTCAGCGTTAGCAAAAACTACTGCGCGCCGGTGATGCCGAATTTATCAACTGCGTGGGCAGTGCTCGAAATCCTCGTGTACACCAACGTACACTCCGGTTTCTGCGCGCTGTCCGCCCGAAGGTTGGACATTCGTGACAGTCGCTCGCTACGTTTTCAATACTCTGCTAGAAATCTGCGAAGGGCTGTTGATATTTTTCTAAGAAGATTTTCGATTCGATCAATCAAATTATTGCGGTTCTGATTGTCCCTGATGACGCAAGGGATTAAACTAGCGTCCTCCCCGTTCTCAACTTCATTTATACGTTCTGTGCGTATAGGCCCTTTTTTCCTCTTGAATAATGTATTCGTGGCGCCGATGGCTGGCGTTACGGATCGTCCTTTCCGGCAATTGTGCAAACGTCTGGGCGCGGGTTATGCCGTATCCGAAATGGCGGCTTCCAATCCACGTTTATGGGCCAGCGACAAGACCACGCGACGCATCAATCACGATGGCGAGATAGAACCCAAGGCCGTGCAAATTGCCGGTAGTGATCCCGCCATGATGGCCGAGTGCGCACGCTTCAATGTCGAGCGCGGCGCGCAGATCATCGACATCAATATGGGATGCCCCGCAAAGAAGGTTTGCAATGTCGCTGCTGGTTCTGCTTTGTTGCAGGATGAAAAATTAGTGGGACACATTCTCGATGCGGTGATTAAGGCTGTGACCGTTACGAACAATGTTCCAGTGACCTTGAAGTTCCGCACCGGATGGAATCGCCAGAACAAAAACGCACTGGCTATTGCTCGCATGGCCGAAAGCGCGGGCGTGCAAATGCTGACGTTACACGGGCGGACACGAGCCGACCTCTATACCGGACAAGCAGAATACGAGACGATTGCCGCAGTCAAAGCCAATGTATCCATCCCTGTCGTTGCCAATGGCGATATCGATTCACCAGAAAAAGCCCACCATGTTCTACAAATAACCGGCGCCGATGCCGTCATGATCGGACGCGCGGCGCAGGGCAATCCGTGGATTTTTCGCGAAATCAACCATTACCTGCGAACCGGAACCCACATGGCAGCACCAACTATTGCCGAAGCCCGCAAGGTCTTGCGCGAACATTTGCTCGATCACTACGCGTTCTATGGCGAATTCACCGGACTGCGGACGGCGCGCAAACATATCGGCTGGTACGTTTCTGATTTACCCGGCGAAGAAATATTCCGCGCACAAATGAATCAGATGCAAACCTGCGAGGAGCAGTTGGCCGCAGTCGATTATTATCTCGCCTCTCTGGGCCATGATCAGGATTATCTGGATCGTGGAGCCGTTACGATCAATGCCCATCCATTCCTTCTCGCCGCCTAAGCCATTAGCTGATCAACTTCCCAAAGCCCCTATGAGCAAGCAATCTATCGAAGAATGCGTACGCAAGAGCCTGGAAAAATATTTCCGCGATCTCGATGGTGAGCCCGCGCATGACATCTATGACATGGTCATGAATACCGTCGAAAGACCAGTATTGGAAATTGTCATGACGCAGGCCCATGGCAATCAATCCGTCGCCGCCGATATTCTTGGTATTAATCGCAATACCCTGCGCAAGAAATTACAGCTGCACAAACTCCTCTAAGTCACCGCCCAGTTATCCGTTCCTCCTGAGTATCCCACAGGGTATATCGAAGGATGAACGGATAACTGGCTCGCAATTCAATTAAATTCAATATAAAAATTTCAATGATTCAACAAGCCCTGCTTTCCGTTTCAGATAAAACCGGCATCCTCGAATTCGCACAAGCGCTCGCCCAGCGCGGTATCAAGATTCTTTCCACTGGCGGCACAGCCAAACTCCTCGCCGACAATAAAGTTCCCGTTACGGAAGTCGCCGATTACACCGGCTTCCCTGAAATGCTGGATGGTCGCGTGAAGACTCTGCATCCGAAAATTCATGGCGGCATTCTGGCGCGACGCGATCTGCCTGAGCACATGGCTGCACTGAAAGCCTACGGCATCGGCACCATCGACCTGTTGGTCGTCAATCTCTATCCGTTCCAGCAGACCGTCGCCAAGCCCGATTGCAGTTTTGAAGACGCGATCGAGAACATCGATATCGGCGGTCCAACCATGCTGCGCGCTGCGGCGAAAAATCATCACGATGTAACGGTGGTCGTCGACCCAGCTGATTACGCAACAGTACTGAATGAAATGAGCGCGCAGCAAGGTACGGTGACCACCGCAACCAAGCTGATGCTGGCGAAAAAAGTTTTTGCACATACGGCGCAATACGATGGTGCCATCACAAACTATCTGACCTCGCTAAGCGCGGACAACAGCCGCAGTGCCTTTCCGCAAACGCTTAATCTGCATTTCGAAAAAGTGCAGGAAATGCGTTACGGTGAAAACCCGCATCAAAGCGCAGCCTTTTATCGCGATCTCAAACCCGTCGCAGGCAGCCTCGCCAATTACACCCAGCTGCAAGGCAAGGAACTTTCGTACAACAACATCGCTGATTCCGATGCAGCCTGGGAATGCATCAAGACCTTTGATGAGCCTTGCTGCGTCATCATCAAGCATGCCAATCCCTGTGGTGTGGCCGTCGGCACCAACCCGCTCGAGGCTTATCAAAAAGCCTTGAAGACCGATCCAACTTCGGCCTTTGGCGGCATCATTGCGTTCAATTGTAGGCTTGATGGGGCTGCCGCTGAAGCAGTGGCCAAACAATTCGTTGAAGTATTGATCGCTCCTTCGATCTCACCCGAAGCACGGACCATCTTTGCAGCCAAGCAGAATGTACGGCTACTCGAAGTGCCACTGTCGAACGAGACCAATGCCTTTGATTACAAGCGCGTCGGTGGCGGCTTGCTGGTTCAATCACCGGACGCAAAAAACGTGCAGTCCGCCGAACTCAAGATCGTCACGAAAAAGCAACCCACTGCACAACAAATGGCCGACCTGATGTTTGCGTGGCGGGTTGCCAAGTTCGTCAAATCCAACGCCATCGTCTTTTGTGGCGGCGGCATGACCCTCGGTGTCGGCGCTGGCCAGATGAGTCGTATTGATTCCGCACGCATTGCTTCGATCAAAGCGACCAACGCTGGGCTGACGCTAGCCGGTTCTGCAGTCGCTTCGGACGCCTTCTTCCCATTCCGCGATGGGCTGGATGTCGTGGTCGATGCCGGTGCCACATCGGTGATCCATCCCGGCGGCAGCATGCGTGACGACGAAGTCATCGCCGCTGCCGACGAACGTGGGATCGCGATGGTGTTGACTGGCACGCGTCATTTCCGGCATTAACAGGGCGTTGAAAAACTACTGCACGGCTGTGATGCCGAATTTATCAACTGCGTGGGCAGTGCTCGAAATCCTCGTGTACACCAACGTACACTCCGGTTTCTGCGCGCTGTCCGCCTCGCCTGACAGCCGCTCGCTACGTTTTTCAACACCCTGTTAAGGAACGCCTGCGCGTTAGCTACAGCAGCGCAGACGTGATCTGCGCTGTTCAGTCTTCCAGCACTACAAGGGTTTTGCCCATGGTTTCACCCCGCATCAGCCTTGCAAACGCGGCGGGAGCCTGGGCCAGCCCTATGGTGCGGTCTTCGTGAAAATGCAGACTGCCCTCGTTGATCCAGTCTTGGGCCGTGCGCTGCCAGCGCTCCATCAGGTCGTAGTGGTCATACACCACAAAGCCCGTCATCGTGGCGCGTTGTGCAATCACCTGACCCAGCTCGGGTCCGGGCAGTATCTGCGCGGAGTTGTATTGCGACATGTTACCGATGAGCGCGATGCGTGCGCCGAGGGCCAAGTGCCCTAGCAACATTCCAAGCCCCGGCCCACAGTCATTGGTCATCAGGGCGTCGATACGATCAGGGCAGGCGCGGCTCAGTTGTGTCGGTAAATCTGCGGCCTTGCGGACAATGGCATCGTCGAAGCCCAGCACATCGCAGGCATGACGCGCCTTGTCTTGCGTGCCGACAAAAGCAACCGCACGGGCGCCCATACGTCGCGCGATCTGCCCCGCAACCGAGCCCACTGCGCCGGTTGCAGCGAAGATCAGGGCAGTATCACCCGGCAAAGGTCGTAGCGTGCGCAGCATCACGGCAAACGCGGTCAAGCCGGGCATGCCCAACACGCCAAGCCAGGCCGATGCCGGAATACCTGGTGACGGCGGGATGTGCCGCGCCACTGGTGAGAGGATGGCCCCCATTCCCTGTGCGGTTGGCTCCGCCCCTTCCGCAAGACAGTAGCTGCGCCATCCGCCACGCACCAATACCTGGTCGCCTTCGGCGAAGTCAGGGTGCCTGGATTCTTGCACCACGCCAACCACTTCGCCGGGCATAACGCCTCCGACAGCAACTGCACCCGACATGTGTCGCCCCTGAATCGCGCTCGCCATGTACGGGTCTAGCGACAGCACCTGCGTACGCACTAGCAGCTGACCGGGCCCAGGCTGAGGAATGGCCTGCTCTACGAGTGCAAAATCTTCTGCAGAGGCAGTTCCCTCTGGGCGGCGCGCCAGAACGATACTGGGATTACCTCGTTGCTTGCTCATGATCTCACGGGCTATAAAGAGGCATTAGTTAACGGGATCTTGCCGCCCTGACGCATTGTCGTCGACCACCTTTTTTACGGTCATAGCCGGTGTACGGAACCGACCTGCGCGCCCTGCAAGGGTCTGGCGAATTAAACACTGTGCTAAGGGCCTAACTATGGCCGCGTTACAGTACTGAGGCCGCGCCACACAGGAGCCAACATTAGTGGTGAAATTGTTGAGCCACGCATCGAGGGACTGCGTCAAAAGATCATCTGTCTTCGATTGAAGCGCTTGGGATCCGAGAAGCCATCCCGTCTGATCCCAATAACCATTGTCAGTGAAGGCCATCCACTCGTTATAGCAGACAGCGATGAGCTGATTTGGGGTAGGATTTCGCGACACATCGTATCGGATGGGTGGCTGAGCAGGCTGTCCCTTCGATGGCCGACTCCAAGGCACCCAACCGGGCGAATGCAGTGCGTTCCCACTCCCAATGCTATTGCCGATTCGCGCGGCTTCACGACGCCGAGTCTCTTCGGCTACCGCGATTCGCTTGGCCTCGACCTCAGCACGCTCCCGCTTTTGCTCTTCCTTGCGCTCGGCCTCTTCCTGCGCAAGAAATTTCTGCTCTTGTTTGGTACATTGACCAGAACTCTGTCCTGAGCCAGGACCGTCGTTCGTCTCCGAAGGCGCACTTCCATCGTCAGCACTCGAAGAATAATCCCCCCACTTGTTGCAGCGAAAACGCACTTGCCCCTTGCCAGAGTCATATTCAGCATCGACCGGCGCACTCTCGGGACTTTGGCAGGCTCCGAACAACACTTCCTCTCCACCCGCTATCTGAGCCGCCGTCTTGTCACGCGCTTTGATGTTGGTCATTCCGAAGGATTGCTTATCGCAATCGAATACTGAACTCCATGATTTCGGATCGGGATGCAGTACGCACCATGACACCGAGACGTCAATATCGCAGTTGTTTTGGAAACCGATAAAGCCAGCTGGATCTGTATCTGGTTGCGGACAGAACGAGACGTCGTACTCGGGATGGTGACGCTTGCGTCTGTTGGCCTGTTGTTGAGCATCACGTTTCTTCTGCGTCGCTTGCTGGCGTCGGTCTGCACCGCATTGCGTGGCATCGCTATAGCCGCCCGGGATTGTGATGTTGCCTGTAATACCTGCGCCCAGACCGGGCGAGTTATTGTTTTTGGATTTCTTGATGGGCGGCTTTTCCGGCGGGTGATCGTCTGGGATGCCACCAGCTTCAACCTGTGGGAACTTACGCTGCACGATGTCGGCAGCATGCACTGACACGCTGAATAACCCGATCAGGGCCAAAAACCATACGGTGTAGAACATCCTCATTGCGTCACCCTCACGATGCGCTTCGGCAACTTGAACCTTTTCCCAGTCGCCTTTGGGTCGTCTTTGCCATCGGCGCGGATTTCAATCATCAACTCTTCAAACGATTTCGGCTCTTCATGCCATACGCTCCCGACAGTGAATAACACGAAGACCACGATCACAATCACGAACCACCCGAGCGCCGCACTGAATGGCATCGATTTCCCATAGGGCAAGGCATTCGCGACGGGCTGCTGCTTAGCCGATACAACCAGACCACGCGTCACAAGATCGTGCAGGGACTGCCTGCGCGCACTGAATGCAACGAGGACAAAGCCAAAGCCAAGCGTTACGATGGACAAAATCTTGGCCACGGTCCGTGCGAAGACCCGTATTACGCTGGGTGGCTCACCAAGCAGATTCGTGACCTTGATGCCCATGAGACGTTTGCCGGGCGTGCCCTGCAGCGGCGAGGCCTCAAAAACAATAAAGTAAAACGCCACGCACGGCCAAACGATCAGAGCAGCATTTGCGCCCAACATTTCGGGAAAGACAGGTTCAAGCCAACTGCCCAACAGTAGAAGGATGACACCGTCAATCAATGCTGCAGCGGTTCGACGCCAGAACCCCGCATAGAACCGTGATGGTTCGGGTAATGATTTGGTTTCTACGGAGACAGCAGGTTCTGGCGCAGCTTGCGCCAAGGCTAGCCCACAATTCACGCAGAACTTCGCTGAAGCTGGCGCTTCGGTTCCACATCCTGAGCAATACACGAATCCCCCTGTTGATTCTTGAATTCTTGTTCGCACGCTAAAAATTCTAGCTTGTATTTAATTGGAATATTACCAAGTGTAGGGATTGTATTTTTTTCAGATTGAATAAAGGAATCGACGACACTGAAAGTGAAAATCATATTCAGGGCGCAAGTTCGAAAAAATGTCCTGCCAAATTTGCATAGACGCCTAACAAAAAAATGGCTAAAGTTACAACTTCCGTTATTACTTATCGGTAACATCATGCTTACTCTCAAGCTCACTCAATTCGGCAATTCCCTCGGTTTTATCTTGCCCAAGGAAGCTGTTGCACGCCTGCACCTTGATAAAGGCGATACGCTTTATCTCACTGAAGCGCCCAACGGTTACCGCATGACTGCAACCGACCCCGAATTCGAAGCACAAATGACAGCAGCACGTAAAACAATGAAGAAGCGCCGCAATGTGCTTGCCGAATTGGCTAAATAAATGACTGGCCTGGTCTGGATTGCTGATTCGGTCATTCACGCAATTCACGAAGCGCAACTCGCAGAACACGGTGGGTTGGCTGGTCTTCGTGATGAGGGAATGCTGGCTTCAGCACTAGCTCGTCCTAAAAATTTGGCTTCGTATGAAAGTCCAGATATTGCGGCCTGTGCAGCAGCTTACGGCTATGGCATCTCACGTAACCATCCTTTTCTCGACGGCAACAAGCGCACAGCCTTTGTCGCAGTTGAATTGTTCCTGAATCTTAATGGCTACAACCTCAATGCAGATGACAGCGATTGCGTTTTGACCATGCTCAAGCTGGCCGAAGGTTCGATTGCTGAAAAAAAATTTGCATTGTGGATACGCGAACACATGCAAAAGCAATCCGCTTAAGCATGCGCATCCTCGGCATCGACCCCGGTCTGCGGATCACTGGCTTTGGCCTGATTGATCAGCAGGGACAAAAACTGGCCTATGTCAGCAGCGGCACGATTCGCACACCCGATACCGATTTGCCTGAGCGACTACGGGTCATTCTTGAAGGCGTGACCGAAGTGATTCGGCTGCATCAACCACAACTCAGTGCGATTGAAAAAGTGTTTGTCAACGTCAACCCGCAATCGACACTGCTACTCGGACAGGCGCGTGGTGCTGCGATTTGTGCGCTGGTTCAGGCGGGCTTGCCCGTCGCTGAATACACGGCCCTACAACTGAAGCAAGCCACGGTTGGTTATGGCAAGGCACGCAAGGAACAGGTGCAACAAATGGTGCAGCGTTTACTCGCGCTGCCCGGCCTGCCGAGTCCCGATGCCGCAGACGCGCTGGCTTGTGCCATTTGCCATGCGCATAGTGGCGTTCAGAGCAAGGTGCTCGGTGGTCTGGCCCCCGATCTGGCCAAGCGAGGACTCCGCGTTCGGCGAGGTCGATTGGTCGGCTAAGCTGCAGAAAAAGCCGACATGATCTAAATCACGTCGGTCGTATATGATTCAGCTTCAGTCGTACCTTGGTTCGTCTGGCGACCGGTCTGAAATCAATAAAACCGTCTTGCCGGATCGCCATTAAGACGCGATATCCCTCACCACCCCAACTAAAAAGGATTCCATCATGACTATTAAAATCGGCGACCGGCTACCTGCTGGCGAAGTGCAGGAATATATCGAAGAAGAAACTGAAGGCTGCGTGATTGGCCCGAACAAGTTCAAAGTCGAAGACCTGGTCAAAGGCAAGACCATCGCCCTGTTCGCCTTGCCCGGTGCATACACTCCCGGCTGCTCTAAAACCCATCTTCCCGGCTTTATCAAGCTGGCCGATCAGATCAAGGCCAAGGGCGTTGATGAAATCTGGTGCCTGTCCGTCAATGATGCCTTCGTCATGGGCGCATGGTCACGTGATCAGGGGGCAGGCGGCAAGGTGCGCTTGCTGGCGGACGGTTCAGGTGAATACACCAAGAAACTCGGCCTCGAATTGGATCTGACTGCAGGGGGTCTCGGTGTTCGTTCACAACGCTATTCCGCCTTGATCAAGGATGGTGTTGTGACCCAGCTGAATCTTGAAGGCGGCGGTGGTATCAATGTCAGTACCGCAGAGAAGTTACTGGAGCAGATTTAATTTTTTAAATGAGTTGCTATTTCGATAGGGCAATAAATTGCCTACTCAGTGCGAACGGGTCTTTAGCATTTGATATTCTGAAACTAGTACCCTAACCCGTTCGTCCTGAGTAGCCTGCGTCTTTTGGCAGGCGTATCGAAGGGTATTCAGGCAATACACTCAAAACACAGACCCAATGATCGGCCGACTCTCAGGTAACCTGCTCGAAAAAAATCCACCACAGGTATTGGTGGATTGCAACGGCGTAGGTTATGAAGTGCATGTGCCGATGAGTACTTTCTACAATCTGCCAGCCCTCAACGAGCGAATCACCCTGCTGACCCACATGGTCGTGCGTGAGGATGCACAACTCCTTTACGGGTTTTCCAGTAATGACGAACGCAGTGCTTTTCGTGAATTGCTGAAAGTCTCTGGCATTGGGCCACGCACTGCTCTGGCGGTATTGTCCGGCCTTTCGGTATCTGATCTTGCACAGGCCATTACCTTGCAGGAAGTTGGTCCGCTCACACGCGTGCCCGGCATCGGCAAAAAAACTGCCGAACGCCTGCTGCTGGAACTCAAAGGCAAGCTTGGCGCAGACCTCGGTGGCCTCGTTCCCAATGTCAACGACCATTCCAGCGATGTATTACAAGCCCTGACCGCGCTCGGCTATTCGGACAAGGAAGCCCTCCTTGCGGTGAAGCAATTGCCTGCGAATGTCGGCGTGTCGGATGGCATCAAGCAGGCGTTGAAGCTGTTGTCGAAGACTTGAATAGCTATGGGGCAAAGTTCACTAAATCCGTTCGTCCTGAGTAGCCGGGGCAGTAACCGGCGTATCGAAGGGCGTGCTCGCAAGCCACGGTCGTCGCTGCGCGACGGTTCTTCCTTCGATACGGCAAGCCTTGCTTGCCTACTCAGGACGAACGGTACTTTTGTGTAATGCGCATCTTAAGAAAAAACGAAATATTCCGACATGATCCAGACCGACTCCTTCCCCGCAGATTCGCGCTTGGTTACGGCCAAGCCAGCCTCCCCGAATGAGGAAGCGGTCGAGCGCGCGCTGCGTCCCAAGGCGCTGGAAGAATACGTTGGTCAAATCAAGATTCGCGAGCAGCTCGAAATCTTTATCAGTGCCACGCGTCAACGCAAGGAAGCGCTTGATCACGTGCTGCTATTCGGTCCACCGGGATTAGGCAAGACCACGCTGGCCCACATCATCGCGCATGAGCTCGGCGTCAATCTGCGCCAGACCTCCGGACCGGTGCTCGAACGACCCGGCGACCTGGCTGCTCTGCTCACCAATCTCGAAGCCAATGACGTGCTGTTTATCGACGAGATTCATCGGCTTTCGCCAGTCGTTGAAGAAATTCTCTATCCCGCGCTGGAAGATTTCCAGATCGATATCATGATCGGTGAAGGCCCGGCGGCACGCAGCGTGAAGCTCGACTTGCAACCCTTCACACTCGTCGGCGCCACCACCCGAGCTGGCATGCTCACCAACCCATTACGTGACCGTTTCGGCATCGTTGCACGGCTGGAGTTTTATACGCCGGAGGAAATCTGCCGCATCGTCACGCGTTCGGCCAGATTGCTCAATGCGCCCATCGTCGAGGACGGCGCACTCGAAATCGCCAAACGCTCACGCGGCACGCCACGCATCGCCAACCGTCTGCTCCGCCGCGTGCGCGACTATGCTCAGGTCAAGTCCGATGGCCGCATCACCGCCAAGACTGCCGACGCCGCCCTGCGCATGCTCGACGTCGATGCGGTCGGCTTCGACGTCATGGACCGCAAGCTGCTCGAAGCCATCCTGCACAAATTCGACGGCGGCCCCGTCGGCATCGACAACCTCGCCGCTGCCATTGGTGAAGAGCGCGAAACGATTGAGGATGTGATCGAGCCTTATCTGATTCAACAAGGCTTCTTGCAGCGCACACCAAGGGGACGGATTGCGACGCTGGCGGCATATCGGCACTTTGGACTGACTGCACCGCAACGGGATGTACAGTCAGGGAGCGGAGATTTGTGGGAAGAGACTTAAGGAGAGTATGGGTTGGATACAACAGTGAGGCGTGCCCGGTCCATCCCTTTGGTACTGCTGGTTACTGTAATCGGAATGTCCGCCTTTTCCGCTTATCAGTGGAGGCATGATGCCGGGCAGGCCCACGAATTTTGTGAAGCCATCAAACTTGGTTCCTCTGGTGAAAGTGTCATTGCAGCAGCTTCAGCAAACCATGACATGGTCAGGATAAAGTCTGACGCTACAGCTTTTCAAGTGGTGTTTGGTACTTGGCACAGCTGCAAATGTAGTGGATTAATTGCAAATGGCCAGGTTGTTCAACGCAACATGCGATGTATCGATTAGCAAACAAAGTATCGTAACTTCCCCCGTTACAGCGTAGATTATTTCAATGGAAAAACGCGATGACCAACAATCCTGTCGGCTGGTTTGAAATCTATGTGCAGGACATGGCTCGTGCGAAGAAATTTTACGAGTCCGTGTTTCAGCTCAAGCTGGAAAAACTCGACAATCCGGAACCGGAGATGTGGAGCTTTCCGGGGAATATGGAAAAGTATGGAGCACCGGGTGCCTTGGTCAGAATGCCGGGCTTTCCTTCTGGCGGCAACAGCACCTTGATCTACTTTGTTTGCGCCGACTGCGCCGTTGAGACCAGTCGCGTTGTCGCAGCGGGTGGGCGCGTTCAGAAAGAAAAGTTTTCGATTGGCCCATACGGTTTTATTTCTCTGGTCTTTGATACCGAAGGAAATATGATCGGTTTGCATTCGATGCAATAGTTTGTCAGCCGTCAGCCGAGGCGCCATTTCCGATTGGCATCTTCCGTGTCTTCATGAATAGGGTACTGGCTCATCAGCTTCTCTCCCCCTGGTGGATAGATCCCCAATATAAGTTCACTTTTTTATCGTGGTCTTTTATGTTTCGCCGGGTTGGCGTTTCTGGCTGCGCATGAAAATATTCTCAAATGCCAGCTTAATCATTCTGTGAAGTCATCAAACATATGGTCTTCACTTCACTGATCAATTAATAATATTTTCATGGGGGAAATTACGATGGCCGCCAATCCGGTCGCTTGGTTTGAAATCTATGTGCAAGACATAGACCGCGCGAAAAAATTTTACGAATCGGTGTTTAACATCAAGATGGAAAGACTCACCAATCCGGATCCAGAAATGTGGAACTTTCCAGGAGTGATGGACAAATTCGGATCCCCGGGGGCCATTGTCAAAATGCGCGGCGTTCCATCAGGTGGTAACAGCACGGTGGTTTATTTTAGTTGTAAAGACTGCGCAGTAGAGACTGCCCGCGCTGTTAAAGCGGGGGGGCATCTTCACAAGGAAAAATCGTCGCTCGGCCCCTATGGATTCAGTTCTATGGTGATCGATACCGAAGGAAATTTGATCGGACTGCACTCAATGCAATAGCCCGCCGTGCAACGCACAGTAGATTTCCGTACAGGACTACTGCAAAGCAAGCCAATGCAACTCGTTTCCTTCTAGCCTTAGACCGCCACCCCGAACGGGCTTACTTTCCAAATCCCAATCCGGCAAGACCCAACGTTCACAGGCTTGTGCATCCACTTCGAGTTGATGCCGTGCAGGCCGATGCGTATGACCATGTATCAACGTGGTGATGTCACTCTCTCTAAACAATTGCTCAACCGCATTAGCGTTGACGTCCATGATGGCGAGGCTTTTTTGTTTCTTTGAACGCTCACTCTGGCGACGCATATCGGCCGCAGTCGCATGACGTTCAGCGAGCGGCTTGGCAAGGAAGACCGCTTGCCATTGCGGATCACGAACCATCCGCCGAAAGGCCTGATAGTCACGGTCATCAGTACAAAGTGCATCACCATGACTGAGCATAATGGTTCGCTCACGAAATTGAGCCAGATGCGGGTCGGAAAGAATAGTTGCGCCAGTTGCGCGGGCAAACTCCGGGCCAATCAGAAGATCGCGATTGCCTGCGATGAAAAACAGTGCGATACCGCTATCTGTCAGGCCACGAAGCTGCTGGATGATGCGCTGGTTGAAAGAATCGTCGCTGTCATCGTCGCCGATCCAGTACTCAAACAGGTCACCGAGAATATATAAACGTTCGGTCTGACCGATCACCGAACGTTCAAGAAAATCAGTGAAGGCTTGTGTCGTTGCCGGATGCTCGGCACAGAGGTGCAGATCGGAAATGAATAGTGCTTCGGCGCATTGACTCATGATGTCGCGCCGAAGCGAGTATCAGACAATCTCGGCGCGTTCGATGATCACATCTTCAACCGGTACATCCTGATGCATGCTGCTGCGTCCGGTTTTGACTGCTTTGATTTTTTCGACCACCTCAGTGCCTTCAACCACTTTGCCAAACACGCAATAACCCCAACCCTGCTGAGTTGGCGCAGTGTGATTGAGAAAATCATTGTTGGCGATGTTGATGAAAAACTGGGCGCTGGCGGAATGCGGATCACCAGTACGAGCCATCGCAACGGTGTATTTGTCATTCTTGAGACCGTTATTCGCTTCGTTCTCGATGGGCTCATTCGTTGATTTCTGTTTCATGCCCGGGGCAAAGCCACCACCCTGAATCATGAAGCCGTTGATGACACGATGGAAGACCGTACCATCGTAGTGACCGCTCTTGACATATTCGGTGAAATTGGCGGCGGTCCTGGGGGCTTTTTCCGCGTCGAGTTCGATGGAAATAACGCCGTGATTGGTATGCAGTTTGATCATGATGATTCCGTCTGAGGTAACAAATAAAAAGAAATGCGCTTGATGGCAAGAGTCCCAGGCTGACAAAACGGTCAGCAGACCGTCTTATTTTTTGGTGGCAGCAGCTGCAGGCTTCTTGCTTCCGTAGCTGTCGAGATCGCGAATCAGCGCGAGCTTGCCTTGAGCCGAAGCATTATTGGCCTCCAGCTGCAGCGATTTGTCATAAGACTGGGTCGCCAGCTTTGCATACACATCACCCAAATTTTCATAAGCGACGGCATAGCTAGGGTTGGCGCGAATCGCCATCTCCAACGCGGCGCGTGCTTTATCGTATTGGCCTTGTGCAGCGTACAGCACAGCCAGATTATTGTAGGGTTCAGGCAGTTCAGGGAAGTCCTGGGTCAGTTTCAAAAACAAGGCCACGGCATCTGCTGATTTACCTTGGCGAGTCAGAATCAAACCTTTGAGAAAGCGCATCTCCACGTCGGCGGGCTTGGCTGTCAAAACTGCATCAGCACGTTGGGCAGCCGCATCGAGCTGACCGGCTTTAATGAGCGCGTTGACCTCTTGCGGCTCATCAGCATGAGCTGGGGCCACGCTGACAGACAAAGCCGCCATAAGTGAAAATAAAACGGGACGAAAGATGGAGCGGAGAAAGTGGCGCATGAGGATTCCGTGATGGTTCCGGTAGGTGTGAGCGATGCTATACTTCGGGCCGCTGTAAAGGAGGCGCAATTCTAACAAAAATACGGTTCTAGCCGATTGAATTGCACGCTGATCACGGTCTGTGAATCAGATTCCTACTTTACACCCTCCCCTTTTTGATTGGTCTCAGCAGTTGATGCTTCATTCATTGCTTTTCCGTATCACTCAACAATAATCTGTTCATGCTGAAGATTTACAACACGCTAACACGCGATAAGCAGACCTTTACGCCGATAGAACCGGGCAAGGTCAAGATGTATGTATGCGGCATGACGGTCTATGACGATTGTCACATTGGTCATGCACGCAGCGGTGTCGCCTTCGATGTGGTGCAGCGCTGGTTGCGTGCTTCGGGTTATGCGGTCACGTTCGTGCGCAACATCACCGACATCGACGACAAGATCATCAAGCGTGCGACTGAAAATGGTGAAACGATTTCGCAACTCACCGCACGCTTTACTGCGCATATGCATGAAGATTTCGGCCTGTTGGGAATCCAGCAACCCGACCTCGAACCGCGTGCAACGGACTACATTCCGCAAATGCTCGATTTGATCGGCAAGCTTGAACACAACGGCTTGGCTTATCTTGCCGATGATGGTGACGTCAATTTCTCGGTGCGTAAGTTTGCAGGCTACGGCAAGCTTTCCGGTAAATCACTTGAGCAACTGCGTGCCGGTGAACGCGTCGCTGTCGATACCGGAAAGCAGGATCCGCTCGACTTTGTACTCTGGAAACATGCCAAGCTAGATGAACCCGTAGAAGCCAAGTGGGAATCAGCATGGGGCACAGGCCGACCGGGCTGGCATATCGAGTGCTCGGCGATGGCCTGCCATACCTTGGGCGAAACATTTGATATTCATGGCGGCGGCGCAGACTTGCAGTTTCCCCATCACGAAAACGAAATTGCTCAATCCGAAGGTGCGCACAGCAAACCGTTTGCGCGGATCTGGATGCACAATGGTTTCGTCAATGTGGACGATGAAAAAATGTCCAAATCTTTGGGCAATTTCTTCACGATCCGCGATGTCCTCCAAGTGCTGGGCGAACGTTATGGTTCCAGAGAAAAAGCGGCCGAGATCTTACGTTTTTTCCTGTTGCGCACGCATTACCGCAGTCCGATCAATTATGCTGACACGCTGATTGATGACGCGAAAAGTGCGCTGACGCGGCTTTACACTGCATTGCGTACCGTCGAGGATGACGGACAAGCCATTGATTGGAACGAATCACATGCACAGCGCTACAAGCAGGCACTGGATGATGATTTCAATACCCCCATCGCGCTTTCTGTGCTGTTTGATTTGGCCAATGAAGTCAACAAAACCAACTCTCCATTATTGGCTCGACAACTCAAAAAACTTGCCGAAGTACTTGGCTTACTGAAGCACAATGCAACAGCTTTTCTACAAGGCTTGCACATTTCAATTGCACTAACCGGCAATACTGCGCGTTCCAGCGTAGGAACTTTAGATCCGACTGTAACGTCTGCGTTAACTGAACCGTCCCAGATTCAAAAGCAGATTGAAGCGCGCGCTATTGCCAAGAAAGCCAAAGATTTCAAGGAAGCCGATCGTATACGCAATGAGTTGTTGAACCAAGGTGTCATACTTGAAGATTCAGCCAGTGGTACCACCTGGCGACGTGCCTGATTCTTGTTAAGCCCCATTACATCTGCTTCCTGGAAACTGCATCAATGCCCCGTACCCCTCTCACTGCGCTTAACTGCCCTGGCTACTGGGATGAAGCACGTGCTGATTTGATCAAGCGGGATCGCATTCTTCGGCGCTTGATTCCGAAGCATCCGGATGTATTTCTCAGCAGCCGTGGCGATCCTTTCGTGACTTTGGCTCGGTCAATTACAGGTCAGCAAATCTCGGTCAAGGCTGCCGATTCGGTCTGGGGCCGGGTTGTAACCGCTGTACCACGCATGACGCCCGGTGCCTTTGTCAGCGCGGGCCATGACAAACTGTCCACTTGTGGCTTGTCGAAGCGCAAATGCGAATACATCCTCGATCTGGCCGAGAAATTCAAATCAAAACACGTCCATCCGCAGCAGTGGGATGAGATGGATGACGAGGCCGTGATTGCCGATTTGATCCAGATTCGTGGGATCGGACGCTGGACGGCGGAGATGTTTTTGATATTTAATCTGCTTAGGCCGAATGTTTTGCCCCTGGATGATGTGGGCCTGCTCAAATCGATCAGCCTGCACTATTTCAGCGGCGAGCCGGTGTCGCGCAGCGAAGCGCGCGAAGTAGCGGATAATTGGGAACCTTGGCGCACCGTCGCCACCTGGTATTTATGGCGGGGACTGGATCCAGTCCCCGTTGAATATTAAGTTAAGAGGAGTTCATTTTGAAAACTACTTTTCTCGATTTTGAACAGCCGGTCGCCGAGCTAGAAACCAAAATTGAAGAACTGCGTTTTGTGCAGGACGATTCAGCCGTTGATATCTCCGAAGAGATTGGCCGTCTGCAAAAGAAAAGCGAGGGCCTGACCAAGGACCTCTACGCCAAACTAACGCCGTGGCAGATCGCACAAGTCGCGCGTCATCCACAACGTCCCTACACGATGGACTATGTGCGCGAAATCTTCACCGATTTTCACGAACTGCATGGTGACCGGTCGTTTGCCGATGATCTTTCCATCGTCGGCGGTCTGGCACGCTTCAACGGGCAGGCTTGTATGGTGATCGGTCATCAAAAGGGCCGCGATACCAAAGAACGGGCGATGCGCAATTTCGGCATGCCCAAACCTGAGGGTTACCGCAAGGCCAAGCGCCTGATGGAACTAGCCGAGAAGTTTGACTTGCCGGTCTTTACATTCGTTGATACGCCCGGTGCCTATCCCGGCATTGATGCCGAGGAGCGCGGCCAATCCGAAGCCATTGGTCACAACCTCTATGTTCAGGCGGCACTCAAGGTGCCCATCATCGTCACCATCATCGGTGAGGGCGGCTCCGGTGGCGCCCTTGCAATTGCGATGGGTGACCAGGTCTTGATGCTGCAATACGCGACCTATTCGGTCATCTCGCCCGAAGGTTGTGCTTCGATTCTCTGGAAAACCAATGACAAGGCACCTGAAGCGGCCGAGATCATGGGCATCACTGCACATCGACTAAAAGCCCTCGGCCTGATCGACAAGATCGTCAGCGAACCGGTGGGAGGTGCGCATCGTAATCCTCAGCAAATGGCGACTTTGCTCAAGCGTGCGCTGGCCGACGCCTTGCGCCAATTCAAGGGCATGAAAACTTCTGAGCTGCTTGCCCAACGCCATACCCGCCTGATGAGCTATGGCAAGTTCAAAGAAACTACGGCCAGCAACTAAACCGCAATCTTCTGGCCGGAACGATCTGGCCATTTTCGTCGATGCGATTCAGCATGCGTTGACGCGAAATTTCAAGGTCGGCACGATTCCGGTCGTGGCCGTCGCCTACAGCGGTGGCGCCGATTCCACCGTTCTGCTGCATGCCGTCGCCGCACTTCATCAACAGCAACAGCTCCGTGCAATCGCTCTTCACGTCCACCACGGGCTGAGCACCAATGCCGATCAGTGGCTGCAACATTGCGCTGAGACTTCCGTTTCACTTGAGCTTCCCTTCTTTGCCGAACGCGTCAAACTGAATCTCTCAGGTGGAAAATCGCTCGAGGCCGAAGCGCGCCAGGCGCGTTATGCGGCTCTCCAGGGCCTTTGCCAGACGCATGGTGTACTGGCCTTGCTCACGGCCCACCATGCGGACGATCAGGCTGAAACGGTGTTGTTGAACCTGTTGCGTGGTGCCGGTATTGCGGGACTGGCCGGAGCCGCATCGCAGCGGGCCTTCGGTGATCTGATGCTGCTACGGCCCTTTCTCGAAATCGGTGCGGCACAAATTCGCCAACTCGTTAGTGAGCAAGCATGGTCGTTCATCGAAGACGAATCGAATCAGGACAAGCGTCACACCCGCAATGCCCTGCGTCATGAAGTCATGCCGGTTCTGAAGCGCATTTTTCCGGCCGTCACCACGCGTTTGACGCAAACCGCAGCGCATTCCGCCGAAGCCCAGGCGCTACTCGACGATATCGGCCGTGAAGACCTGGAACAGATGCAAAGCCGAGAGCTCGATGGGAATAACGAATTGCACATCGACGGCCTGCGCCAGTTGAGCCGTCCGCGCGCGGCCAATGCGTTGCGCGTCTGGTTTCGCACCCGGGCGCGGCAAACGCCGAGCACCGCCGCTCTCAAAGAAATGCTCGATCAGTTACTGGACAGCCACAATGACGCGCAGATCAGCCTGATTCACGACGACCTCGCGCTACAGGTATATCGCGGACGCGTCTATGCCCGGCCAACCGTCGAAGCCACGGCACAGCAGGCCCTGACGCGTCCCTTGATTTGGCAGGGCGAGTCTGAACTGGTCGTACCCGAATGGCATGGCAAGCTGTTGTTCCGGGCCGATACCGCAGTCGGTATTCCCGTACCTCTGTTGCGCAGTAGTCAACTGACCTTACGGGCCCGTCATGGCGGCGAGCGCATCAAGCTGCACCCCAACCGGCCCAGCCGCAGCCTGAAAAACCTATATCAGGAATCCGGCATTCCCCCTTGGCAGCGCGTACAACTTCCCCTGCTCTATGCGGCAGACCAACTGATTTTTGCAGCGGGCCTGGGCATGGCTGTAGCAGCGCAGTCCCAGCGCGTCACGAGTGATCGCGAGTCCGCCGAAGACCTCATTCAAATCGGCTGGCAAGCTGACTAGGGGCCTCTCTGTCATGTTGACGACTGTGTGCTGAGCGTTCAGCACATGCAGTCTGCTATTTCTGCATCACCGGATGACGGCATGGGCAACGCTCATATAAATCGGGATGCCAACCAGGATATTGAGCGGGAAAGTGATTCCCAGCGACAGGCCAAAATACAGGGAAGGATTAGCTTCCGGGATGGCGTAACGCAGCACGGCGGGCACAGCAATATAAGAGGCGCTCGCGGCCAGCACCATCAGCAGTCCCGCATCACCGGCGGGCAGAACGAACAGCCACGCCAATGCCAGTGCCAAGGTGGCATGCAGTAGCGGAGCCAGAATCGCATAAGCGATCACCAAAGGCGATTGACCGCGTACCTTCGGCAGATTGCGTGCGGCCATCAGGCCCATGTCGAGCAGGAAAAAAGCCAGCATGCCATTAAAAAGATCGCCGGAAAAAGGCTGCATAACCGCTTTGCCTGTATCCCCGGTCAGGATGCCGACGACCATGGCACCGAGCAGTAGAAGCTGGGCACCGTCGGTCAGGGATTCATGCAGAATCTTGCCAAGACCCGCTGAAGTAGTGCTCTGCATCGGCCCCGTCTTTCTCAGACGATTGGCAAAGAGGACGGCCATGATGATGGCCGGTGATTCCATCAATGCCATCGCGGCTGCCATGTGTCCGCCGTAAGCCAGCCCGTGCGACTCAAGGTATTGCACCGCCGTAATGAAAGTCACGGCACTGACCGAACCATAGGTCGCCGCAATGGCGGCGGCATCATAGCCAGGCAGGAAACGCCGGAGAATCTGATAACCGATGGCGGGAATGGCCACGGCCAGAAAGATTGCGCTGGCCAGCGTAGTGGCGATCTGCGGTGTCAGTCCCGAATGAGCCAGCGAGAAGCCGCCCTTCAAACCCAGCGCCATGAGCAGGTAGAGCGAGAGAAAGCGCGAGATCGGCGCAGGTATTTCAAGATTGGATTTGACGAGTCCGGCGCAAACACCCAGGACAAAAAAGAGTATGGCTGGATTAAGCAGGCTTTGCATGATGAGTTCCTTTCTGGAACGGCATACTAGCGGCGGCCATCAATCGAGTAAAATCAATTTATTACGCACTACCCATAATCAAAACACTATGAATGTCAGCTTTCGCCAGCTACGACTTTTTCTCGCCGTGGCCGAGCGCGGCAGTATCAGTGCAGCGGCACGCGCCTGCCACGTGACCCAGCCCACGGTTTCCATGCAGTTGCGTGAACTCAGCACTGCAGTGGGCCTGCCTTTATATGAAGTGATCGGTAAGCAGCTTCACTTAACCCCGGCGGGAGAGGAGCTGGCTCAATCGGCACGCGCCATTGTGGATGAATGGTCAGCCTTTGGCCAGCGCATTGACGCCATGAAAGGCCTCAAGCGCGGACGCTTGCGTGTGGCCGTGGTGAGCACCGCCAAGTATTTCGTTCCCCGGCTGCTCGGGGGATTTTGCAACCGGCATCCCGAAATCGAAATCGCCTTTGAAGTACTCAATCGTGACGGCATCGTGCAGCGCCTGCGGGATAACCGCGATGATCTGTACATCATGTCCATGCCCCCCGCCGATATTGAGGTAGAGCAGCGGGTCTTCCTGCCAAACCCCCTGGTCGTGATTGCGCCAGTCGATCATCCGCTCGCCGCTGCCTCTCGGAAGAGCGCAAAGATCCAGCTCCGGCAACTGGCAAAGGAACGCTTCATTCTGCGCGAACAAGGCTCCGGTACGCGACTGGCCTGCGATGCTCACTTCAGGCAGCAGGATTTTCAGCCGCAAGTCCGACTGGAGCTGGGCAGTAATGAAGCCATCAAGCAGGCCGTGGCCGCTGGCATGGGCCTGGCTGTGTTGTCACAGCATGCCTTGGGCGGGCACACCGTCGATCAGTCGCTGAACATCCTGAACGTCAAGAGCTTTCCGATTCACTCGAACTGGTATCTCGTCCATTTGCACGGCAAACGCCTGTCGCCGACAGCGCTGGCCTTTCTTGAATTCCTGCATGCGCATACGAAAGATGGATGATGGAATCATGCTGAACAGAAAGCTTCTTGATCGGCAGTCACAAGGACACAACCTCCTGGCATTGTGTGTCAACTTGTTATTTTCCCCCGCTTCCATTAAATTTGCGTGCCCTGCATTTCCGCCGGGTCGGGTTGACACCTTATTCCAGCCCTTTTGATCTTCATAAAAACTACTATGGCATTAATCGTTCATAAATACGGCGGCACGTCGATGGGTTCGACAGAGCGCATCAAGAATGTTGCCAAACGCGTCGCCAAGTGGCATCAGGCCGGGCATCAGATTGTGGTCGTGCCCTCGGCCATGTCCGGCGAAACCAATCGCATTCTCGGCCTGGCCAAAGAAATCAGCGCCCAGCCCGACCCGCGTGAACTCGACATGATTGCCTCGACCGGCGAACAGGTCAGTGTCGGCCTGCTCGCCATTGCGCTTAAGGAACTCGGCTTGAAAGCCATCAGCTATGCGGGTTGGCAGGTACCGATCAAGACCGACAGCGCCTATACCAAGGCACGCATCGAATCGATTGATGATGCAAAGGTTCATGCCGACCTGAATAGTGGCGCGGTCGTCATCATCACCGGCTTTCAGGGCGTGGATGCCGGTGGCAATATCACCACGCTGGGTCGTGGTGGTTCGGACACTTCCGCTGTCGCAGTGGCTGCTGCGCTCAAGGCGGAGGAATGTCTGATTTATACCGATGTCGATGGCGTCTATACCACGGACCCGCGCATCGTCAGCGAAGCACGCCGTCTCAAGGTCGTGTCGTTCGAAGAAATGCTGGAAATGGCCAGCCTGGGGTCCAAGGTATTGCAAATCCGCTCGGTGGAATTCGCCGGCAAATACAAAGTGCCCACGCGCGTGCTGTCGAGCCTGACCGACCCAATGATTCCGCTTGACGAAGAAATGACGTCCGGCACCCTGATTACTTTCGAGGAAGACGAGAACATGGAACAAGCAGTCATTTCGGGCATCGCATTCAACCGCGACGAAGCCAAGATCACCATTCAAGGCGTACCCGACAAACCCGGTATCGCCCACCAGATTCTGGGCCCGGTTGCCGATGCCAATATCGATGTGGACATGATCATCCAGAATCAAGGCATCGGTGGTTTGACCGACTTTTCGTTCACGGTACATCGCAACGAATACGCCAAAGCCCTCGATGTGCTCAACAGCAAGGTCAAGAGCGTAATCAGTGCGAACAGCATTGTCGGTGATGACAAGGTGTGTAAGGTTTCTGCAGTCGGTATCGGCATGCGTTCGCATGTCGGTATTGCCAGCCTGATGTTCCGCACCCTTTCGGAAGAAGGCATCAACATCCAGATGATTTCCACGTCCGAAATCAAGATCTCGGTCATCATCGACGACAAGTACATGGAACTGGCCGTCCGTGCCCTGCACAAGGCCTTTGGTTTGGATCAGGCCAAGTAAAAAAGCCGTTCCGGTTTGACCCAAGGGAGTTGAACCGTTAAACTTCGCGCCTCTCGATGTGTGTCGTGCAAACGGCACATTCGGTTGGAGACGTGGCCGAGAGGTCGAAGGCACTCCCCTGCTAAGGGAGCATACGGTCAAAAACTGTATCAAGGGTTCGAATCCCTTCGTCTCCGCCAACCAGTCTATTCTGACGCCAGCAATCTCGCCGTTTCAGATAAAGCACTTCACCATTCGGCCAATATCGGTATCAATCGCCTGCTCAAAAGCCATAGAGCGCAGCAGGATTCGATACAAGGATTTTGTTGCGCAGGACTTCGTCACCAGTCCATTCGTCGAAGAGATCGACCAATCGACCGACTTCTGGTTGATGCTTGCCCAAGCCAAGGAACGGCCAATCGCTTCCCCACAGTAACCGATCAGGCGCGCGTAACAAAGCATCAAAGAATGGCCGGACTTCAGGATAGGCAGGATAGGATTCTGAATTTCTGACCGGGGTTGTTTTAACCCAGATTGAGCCTTCTCCGAGCAATCCCAAAAGTGACTGGAATGCCGGGTCGTTCACGCCTTTGCTCGCATCAAAATATCCCATGTGGTCAATGACGATTGGAATTCCATAGCTCAGCAGTTTCGGGGCTGCGGTAACGATGATTTCGCACTTTGCCCAGATGACCGCATGCCACCCCAATGCACGAAGACGTGGCGCAAAGTATTCGAGGTCTTCAAAATTCATCATTCCGGGAGGCCGCTTGGCCGCAGTGTTTCCGATCTCCGTGAACCGCAGTGCTCGAATACCTCCGGCATTCATCTTTTCGAGTTCGGTATCGGATATCGAACGTTCGGCTACTGCCGTACCGCGCAAACGCGAATTAGAACGTTCCAGTGCATTCAGCGTTGCACGACAATCGAACCCCGCAGCGCCTGCGTGAACGACAACACCGTGCGAAAAGCCCACGTAATCAAGCATGGCGATATAAGCTTCGTACGGCGCTAGTGGAGGCGTGTAGAGGCGTTCAGGCGCGAGCGGGAAGCGATCATAGGGGCCAAACACATGCGCATGAACATCTACTGCCCCCTGTGGTAAAGGACGTTTAGGCTTGACCAAAGATGGTGCAACAATCGGATCATTCACAGGTGAAAGCATTTTCATTTCCTCAGCAGATCAAGCGGCATTCGAGATTCCAACAGCCTCTTTTAGTTTTTGTCTGCACGATCTGGATCCAACGGAATAATGGGCAACAGAAGATGAGATGGATACTGGTTGTTGTGATAAATCTTGTGGACGGTTGTCTTGCTACTGCACAGGTGATAGGGGATATATTCGGCACCAGTGAGACCGCCCACTCCGGTCGGGAAATCCATACTCATGATTTCCAGGCATATGCGATGGCCTTGCTTGAAAAGATTGGCCGTTGACATGATTTCAATCGCATATTCGTTGACTTCACCCGGCACAACTTCGCGCTGCGTTTCACGCCGCATCAAATGCCAGGGCTTCTCCGGTCTTGATCGTTTTTCATCGAGTACACGATGCGAGGCCTTGAGCCAGCCGCGTGTCAACTCGCGTTCGGGGAGATCGGCCGAAACGTCATAGTCACCTGCCCTTCCTGAACGCGCGGATTCATCAGGGCCAATATCTTTCAAAACAACAATCCAGTTGGTGTCCGGTTGATCAATCGCGGCATGCAGATAAAGTGAAATGGGCCCAGCTACCAGAGTGTCTTCAGCCAGCGGTTCAGTCATATAGCGCAGCCGCTCGACCTTTCTGGTTTGCGATGGTGGCATTTGTGCGAACAGATCGGGTTCGACGTAACCATCGCGGCCACCCCTTGTAAATGGTTCAGTACGTAGCCGTTCCCAACTATGCAGGTAGTACTTGGTCCATTGTGTTTCGGGCAGTGGCCAGTCATTCGCAACACGCCATTTGTTCTCGCCCATCACCCAATACTTGACGTGCGGCTCATCCATCACGCCCGTATCAATCCCCTTTAACCAGTGGTCATACCATTTAACGATTTCATCATGGAATGAACGCCACGGACGTTCCATGATCGTTGGACCGGTAAACATCAGTTTCTTGGGCGACTTCAAACCACGATACCAACTCTGAGCGCCCTGAAGATGGGACTTGTAGGTATAGGCGTACCAGCCTGATCCGGTGTAAGCCGGTATCTTTATCTTGGTGAAATTGGTTTCGGCCTGCTGAATCAAGGCTTCGCTGTCGTAGGGATTGATCAGCGTATTGAACAGCATTTTTGACTTCTGACCCTTCATCGTCAGGATGTTGTAGAACTGCGTATACATCCTGTTGTCGGGATTCGCCATTGCGGTTTTCCAATGCCCTTCCATTTCCGGAGAAAGGGGGCCGGGCTTTCCTTGAGAACCATGGGTGACGCTGCCCACTTCGAGCATGTACGGAAAACTGTGGACAACACTGCCAGGAAAACGATCACGAAAATCGCGATAAGCGGGGCCCGGATCGTAGGGAAAAATGGCCTTCAGTGAAGGAGGTTGCAAAGCGGCGGCCTGAAACTGCGCAGCCCCGTAAGCCGAGATACCGATCATGCCGATGTTGCCGTCGCACCAGGGTTGCTGCGCCAGCCATTCAATCAAGTCGTAGTAATCCCAGGTGGGCACCCCACCCGATTCCGATTTACCCGATCCGCGTGCCTGACCGATGACATGCGCATAACCGCGCGAAACCAGAAAATCAGTATCTCCCGCTTCGAGTGAACCGCCCCACAGTGTTGACCAGGCGGGCTGTGGCGGCAGCACCTCCAAAACTTCAGGTGCCAGTACGTCTTTGTTATACGCAGCAATCGCTAGGAGCGCCGGTACCTTCTGCGATGTATCCGGCCGGAAAATATCAATGCAAAGTGAGACCTGGTCGCGCATCGGCACCATGACGTCTCGTTCCTGAATCACATGCTCATGGACGGGCTCGGTGCGATAGGTGATCGGAGGCGAATCGAAAGTCCCCCCCAGTAAATTTTTTGTGTCCATTGAAATCCTCGAAGTCAAATGTGATTAAACCGTCAAATCTGATGATTCAAAGCCAGAGCAACCGCATTAATCCCTGCCAACATCGAGCAAAAAAGGAATGACGGTGGCAGCAAATAGATCAGGTGCCTGGACCGGCAAGAAATGTCCTGAAGCCACTTCAACATATGAAGAGTTTGCGACACTCTTTGCGATCTGTTCCGTCTGAATTGGTGGACGGATCGGATCGTACGTGCAACCGATAAAAAGGGTCGGGCATGCAATTCTGGACAGGTCAGAATTGAGATGCGTCTGCACAACCAGTCGGCTTA
The DNA here is from genome assembly GCA_025362735.1 of Betaproteobacteria bacterium. GTDB lineage: Bacteria > Pseudomonadota > Gammaproteobacteria > Burkholderiales > Burkholderiaceae_D > JANYFL01. Next base: position 42,388 of record JANYFL010000009.1, read on the forward strand.
TCGCCGCGAAACTTTCGGGGTCATTCCCCATCCAGCGAAGGCGGTAACGATCAAAGCGTGCTTTATCGTTACGCAAGTGTTCGGCATAAGATTTCGTCAGACTCGTGTCGATAACGGCACGTAACCCCTTGGTCTCGACTGCACTGATCCGCGCCTCCAGCGCTGGTAAAGCGGCCACAGGGACACCGTCACAAACCGGACTTGAAACAACCAATCGCTTGACTCGCGTTGGATAACGCGCCGCAAATGCAATGGCAATGGCAGCTCCCATGGCAGGCGCGACCAGATGGCAAGCTTGAGAGATGCTAAGTGCATCAAGCAGGCCGAGAAGATCAGCGACACTGCTTTCAATCGTGATATCACTGGACTTTTCGGAAAGACCAAAGCCGCGTTGATCGTAGCGGAGTACCTGGAATTCTTTTTCAAACTCCACCATTGATTCGTCCCAGCTTTCAATCGCCCCGCCAATCTCGTGTACGAGAACGACAACCTCAGTTCCTTTACCACTGAGCGTATATCTAAGACTGACGCCATTTGCTTCGATCCATTCCAAAGCTTTCTCCTTTATTATTTAATCGCCGAAAAGGTACGAACACCTTCCATGTAGATAAGCTTCAGCGAGCAAGGTATCAATGAAGTGATCGCTAGACCAGACTAGAAATGGCAAATCAGATTTGCGGTTTTATGCAAACAGTCAATCGAGTATCCGAACTGTCTATTAAACAAAGGCAGTGTCCCTTTGACGCTGCCGTAAGTCCCAAATGAAATTGGCTGATACAACTACTTGTGTAGCGAGTTCTATACGGCGGTCGCAGCAACAAGATACGAGAGGAAAACCCCTTTCGGATCATATTTCGCACGCAGCGCTTCGAGCCGTTGACTCGCATGAGGTGAAAGATAACTCTGTGAATGAGCCAGCATGTTTTCGTCGTTCATCTGCCCACCAACAGACAGCGAGGACAGGTGATTCATTTGTTCGACTGGCCATTTTTCCATCGCCTCGTCCTGAGCTGGATCAGTCCAGATTGAATACGCACCGAGAAAGACATCTGCCTGAACGGAAAGTGCCATATCTGGCCACTTTCTTTGGGGACCCCAATTCAACCAAAATACATGGGAACGAGGGGACGGAAGATCAGTGAACAGTTTTCGGAGTTTAGGTACCAGTTCTTCGGCGCTCGCATTCGTATACATATTGTCGCAACCAAACCGGTTTCCTTTTGGGTCAGCCGCATAACCGCTTGTATAACGCTCATCCAGGTTTGTCTTCTTTCCAACCAGCCGGAAAGTAGCTTTGCTCACGACTGGACAAGTTTCAAGTAGTGCCAAAGCTTGATCCGCCTGCTCTTCGGTGTCGGTCAGTGCGAGCGCCGCCACGGTCAATCTCACCGGAGCCCAAGCGCCCGTTTTCGGATCGTGTGCGGTTGAGACAATCACCAGTTCCATATAAGGGGGCACTTGTGGAACCAGGTTGCGAGCCCAGGTAAACAAGTCTTCGAGAACATCGGCCGTATAGGTGTATACGCTGGCTTTCATTACCGGCGGCAGAGGATGGGCCCGTAATTGAATACGCGTGACGACGCCAAAGAAACCCGAACCCGCTCCGCGAGCAGCCCAAAGATAGTCACTATTTTGCGTTTCATCGGCACGAATCAATTCACCTTCCGCATTGACCACATCAATCGCCAGAATGTGTTCACTGCCATTGCCCCACAGACGTGAATTCCAGCCAAAGCCGCCGCACATCACGAATCCTCCGATACCAACGGTTGGATGGTGAGCAGTGGGAATGATCAGTCCAAGAGGATTGAGTTCTGCATTAATACGCGAGCCGACAACACCGGGATTCGTCCATAGGGTCTGATTGGGCGCGTCTATCGTGACGTCTTGCATACGCGAGAGGTCGATCAGCATTGCCCCCCCGCGGATATGCGGGGAGGTCCAGCTATGGCCACCTGACCTTCTGCCCACTTTGAGATGGTTATCTCGAGCAAAACGAACTGCTGCCATCACGTCCCTGTCGCTCTCGGCCAGCACGATCACTTCTGGAAAGCGCTTGGGCTTGTTCTCCCTGTAGACGGCGGCACCACGCGCATTTTCGTAATCGGCATCGCCTCGCCACAAAACAGTTCCTTGAATGGCCTTGTTCAAGGCAAGTTTTTCTTTAGGTGGAATGGTCTTGGTGGCCTTGGCTTCAGCATAGCGAACAAGCGAAAGCTCGGCCGATCCACACCCTGCCAACGCGATAAAACTTTTCAGAACAGTACGGCGCTTGCTTGAAATGTTCTGTGCGATTGTGCGATCCATGTTGTCTCCAATCAAAGCTGTGACTTGATCTGTCCATGGTCAGGACAGCCAATTTTCGATTCATGATCAAGCCTGTTGACACAGAGGAAACGATCCCTGATCAATTACTTAATCGGTCTCCTGCTTATTACAAGGTCGTACAGGTGAGTACGGCTTCTTCACTGACAGGTTGTGTTTGAACAAACTCGATCAGATTGCCTGCGTTGTCCCGGATAAATGCATTGGATCCGAACTTGAATTCTTTCACCCAAACAATATCGGCGCCACGACGTTGCAGTTCATCCGCCAGAAAACGCACATTTTCGACCGCGAAAGATACGTGCTTATTGCCATGTGTACGCAAATCCAGATTCGGTTCACGACGGTCTGAAGGCAATTGATTTGCGTCCGCAAGTTCGAACAATTCCACATACAGTGGGCCGTTGCGCATCATGGCAATCGTTCCAGGAATGGACTCGACGTAATATCGCCGTTCTAGTTTGAAGTCGAGAACATCGCGATACCAGGTAATCGACTCATCGATATTGGGGACACTGACTCCAATATGGTGATGCCAGAACTTAAGCTCGCTCATGGATATTCACGCCGCCATAATGCCGCCATCAACCGGGAAGTTCGCCCCAGTTATCCAGCTCGATTCATCGGAAGCAAGGAAGACCGCGCAATAAGCAATGTCTTCCGGTTTGCCCAGTCGCTTCATCGGTATGCGTGCCAACAGGGCATCGCGAATTGCTCCGCCGGTCCCACCTGCTGATTCTGTCGCAGGGGTAACAATCAAGCCCGGAGAAATTGTATTGGCACGGATATACGGGCCCCCTTCAATCGCGTACTGACGCGTCATTCCAAGTACCGCCGCTTTGCCGGCGCAATGCGCGAGCATACCGAAGTTGGTCGATCCCCGAAACGCTGACACAGAGGCAAAATTAATAATAGAACCACGACCACTTTTTAGAAGATGTGGCCACGCTGCTTTAGTGGCAAGAAAAACCAGATCGGCTTCACCGACCATCGTCGGTATCCATTCTTTTTCGTAGTCCATTTCATGAACCGTCGCCATATGTGGCGGAATAGCAGCTGCATTTAATAAAACATCAATGCGTCCATATCGTGACGCGGCATGCTCGACATAGCGTTCGACCTGCTCTGGCTTGGTCAAATCCACAGGCGCAATCACTTCGATTTCAAAACCTTGTTCACGAGCCATGGCGGCTGTTGCATTTGCGGTCTCTGGATTGATATCACAGCCGATCACGATCGCGCCTTCTTTGGCAAACATTAAAGCGCAGCCTCTGCCTATGCCGGCCCCGATTCCGGTAACCAAAGCGATTTTATTTGCGAGTCGTTGCACCATAACTGTCCCGGATTTAGTTATAAACGAAGAGCCAGTTCCAAGCTGGTAACACTAAAACGGCTTTTAATGCTCTTCGTTTTTTAACATTTTTTAAAAAATCGAGGCCTGATGACCCATCCTAATATCAAATATATTACTGATCGACGAATCTATATTATACTGTAATACGCTACAACTGTATTTTATTATGGTTAAATTTATGTGTCCTATTCCGCCATATTCTTTGATTAAAACGATGCTCAACTTCAATCCAAGATAGCATTGCCAGAACCGCCATCAGACCGAGGACAACAACAATGATCAGCAAAGGCTCACAGCATTCTCTTCCGAAGGGCTTGACCACCTACGATCCACCCATGTCGCAAAGCAAGCTGGCTTGGGACAGAGACGTGATGGCGCCCATGCGCGATGGCAAACATCTATGTGTTGACGTTTACCGTCCAGACAGTCCGAACAAGTTTCCGGCACTTCTTGCCATCGCGGGACACAACAAGGAACTTCAGAATCCGGAGATCAGCAATTCAGTTCCACCTCAGCCCGCTTGGTCCACCATGTGGCAAGGGGGTGCCGAGGCTGGTGATAGCACGTATCTTGTTTCGCGAGGTTACGTGCATGTCATTGCCAATCCGCGTGGATTTGGTAAATCAGAGGACGGTGGATCGCCCCATTGGGATCTTTATGATCTGATCGAGTGGATTGCAGTTCAACCGTGGTGTGACGGCAATGTCGGTATGGTCGGTTTGTCTGCATTTGCCATGTCGCAATGGCAAGCCGCGCTTTTACAGCCTCCCAGCCTCAAGGCGATATTCCCCTATGACCCGAACCCTGCATATGGGATTATTCATGACCGTTATCCGGGCGGCTTGTTGCATGTCATGCTCTACCTGCTCGACGGCCAGTCGGTCCATCACGGCGGCCACGGCCAGCCGGGTGCATTAACACCGGAACTAGAGGAGCTCTGGGAAGTTGCCATGAATAACCCGGACTACCGGATGTATTCCTGGGTTTACAACCTGCTTACGCAAAAAGGACAAATTCATCCGCGCTTGTTTGGACATATTCTTGATGTCTATGAAAAAGAAGGCAGCTACGAAGAGAGCGAGTCCAACTTCAAGAAAATCAAGATCCCGGTTTATACCGGAGCAGGCTGGCACACCTATACGTACAACATGCATTTGATGGGTGCGCAGAATTGGTATACCGGGATCGATGTCCCGAAAAAACTGTTGTTTACCGGGGTCACGCATATGGAACGGCCATTCCATGCCATCCATGATGAAATCGTGCGCTGGTATGACTATTGGCTGAAAGGCATCAATACCGGGATCATGGAGGAACCCCGTGTCAAGATCTGGGTTCAGGGTGCAAATCAGTGGCGTACCGGAACAGACTGGCCTTTACCTGAAACGCAATGGACCAAGTACTACCTGCATAGTTGGGAGCGACTGCGTACGGAGCCATTTATAGAAGGTGGACAAGACGGCTACAAGGAACCCGATGCCTTCGTGCAAATGCCGCCAACCCAGACTCGCGAAATCGAAAAGCTGCGCTACATGACCGATCCATTGCCGGAAGATACCTTGATGGTCGGCCCGATCACATTGACCTTCTATGCCTCGATAGATCAGGATGACACCAACTGGATCGTCATTCTTAAAGACATCGGGCCCGATGTTTCCGTACGGAGCGGTCGCGCGGGTGAATTTAATGTGCCTGAGAACTTGCCCGAACGAGAACTGACACGCGGCTGGCTCAAAGCATCATATCGAGCTCTTGATGAAAAGCGTACCAAACCTTATCGGCCATGGCACAAACTGACGAGGGAAGCGCAGCAGCCTGTTGTTCCCGGTGAGATCAATGAGTACCGAGTGGAGATATTATCAACGGCCAATCTGTTCGAGAAAAATCACCGCATCTGTGTCGAGATTACCTGTCTTGACTTGCCGACGGGCACGGGCTTTGGCAACAATACCGAGTACATACCGTATCACATCTGCAGCAGCAAGACCGTGCTGCACAAGATCTATCACAACGAACAATATCCGTCGCACCTACTTTTGCCGATTATTCCATAGGAAGGATAAATTCTTAGAGGAGAAATCATCTCCTCTATTTTTTGATTATCGATTTCGTTTTTGAACTTCAGTTTCAACTTCAACTGAATTTCAGTTGATCCTTACCCTTTAGTCCGAGTATTTGACGGGCATCGGCTGGAGTCGCGATCTCCAGTCCCAACTCTTCGAGAATACGCTTGATCTTGGTGACCTGTTCGGCATTGCTTGATGCAAGTTTTCCACGGCTGATCATCAAGGAATCTTCAAGTCCAACACGAACATTGCCACCCATCATCGCTGCTTGAGTAATCAAAGGCATCTGATGTTTTCCCGCTGCAAGCACTGACCAGACGTAATCATTGCCAAACAATCGATCAGCCGTCATGCGCATGAAGGTCACATTTTCCGGATCGGCACCAATGCCGCCGAGTATGCCAAACACGCTCTGGATGAAGAACGGCGGTTTGACGAGTCCCCGGTCGATGAAATAGGCCAGGTTGTACAAGTGCCCGATGTCATAACACTCGTGCTCGAAACGTGTACCAAAATCACGCATCAACTCATAGTTGCGGGCCACATCCTTGAACGTGTTTCGGAAAATAAAGCTCTCACTATCCTGGATGTATTGCTTTTCCCAGGGGAATTTCCATTCTTCGATCTTGCCACCCATGCTGTGAAATGAAAAATTCATTGACCCCATGTTGAGTGAGCACATCTCGGGCTTAAAACGCAGGGCTGCGGCGAGGCGTTGCTCGACCGTCATGTCCGGACTGCCGCCTGTAGTCAGGTTGATGACGGCATCGGTCGTGTCGTGGATCTGCGGAAGAAATTGCGAGAAAACATCTGGGCTACCCGTTGGAGCACCCCTTTCAGGATCACGTGCATGCAAGTGCAAAATCGCTGCGCCAGCATTGGCCGCATCAATCGCTTGCTTGGCGATGTCTGCAGGCTTGTACGGTAGTGCATCCGACAGAGTCGGGGTATGAATCGCACCGGTGACCGCGCACGTAATGATAACCTTGTTGGGTTTCTTTGCCATGTCTCTGCCTCTTCTGCCGAATCAATTTTTAACTAAGGAATCTCCGATTAAGTCCATTCAAAACCAAAAATCTTGACACAGAGAAAGGCAAGAGCGAGGCGTACCGAAAAAATCTCTGTGTTCCTCGGCGACCTCTGTGTCTCTGTGTTGAGAGGTTTTGGCCCTTACATCTCACCACTTATTCAGTGTCTCTCTAGCAACTCGCGCTCTTACGTAAAGCTTTAAACACCTTGCGCGTTCATCGCTTTGAGATGTTGCAAAACGCGCTGACGTAATTCGGCTTGTTGTTCCGGTGTCCAACGACGGAAGCCCTCGCCACTTTTCATGCCCAGACGACCGTCTTCAATCAATTTTTTCAGATACGGTGACGGTCCAGGCGTACGATCAATCGATGGAAGTACGGTCTCGTGAATGGCTAAAGTCAGTTCGGTACCTACAAGGTCAGCATTTTCCAGCGGGCCCAGTACCGGCAGCCGCCGCCCGAAGCTGGCCTTGACCACCGTGTCCACCGTTTCAGCATCGCAGACTCCATTGGCAACCAGAGCAATAGCTTCACGCCACAGCGCATGCTGCAAGCGATTACCGATAAATCCTGGCACGTCTTTTTCAACCATTGCCGGTGTCTTGCCAACCGAGGTCAACAAATCAAACATCTGCTGCGCCAGTTTGGGATCGGTATGGGGCGTCTTGATCACTTCAACCAGCGGCACCAGATAAGGTGGATTCCACCAGTGCGTGCCCATTGCGCGCTTGCCGGTACTCAAGTGCTGCATGATCTGGGTAATCGGGATCACAGAAGTATTACTGGCCAGCAAAGCGTGGGCTGGAGCTGCTTGCTCGATCTGTCGAAACAGTTCCTGCTTGATCGCCAGATTCTCTGGGCCCGCTTCAATCGCGACATCAGCATCCGAAACAGTTTCGGCTAAATCATCACAAGCGTGGATGTGCTCCACGACGGTCACATCCTGCCCCAGATCACTCAGATTCTGACGTACACGCTCACGCAGGACTTGCCGCGCTTGTGCCGACGTATCAAAGACCTTCACGGTATGTCCACACAGTGCGAAGACCTGGGCGATACCATGCCCCATCAGTCCAGCGCCGATAATGGCGATGTTGGCTTTGGCTGCCATGTTCAACCTGCGGTATAGCCACCGTCGGCATAGACGGTATGGCCAGTATGGAAATCGGAAGCGCGTGAAGCGAGAAACAGCAGCGGCCCAGCCAGGTCTTCGGGTTCTCCCAGGCGACCAAGCGGCACGCGTGCGAGAAACCCGGCACGCACTGCATTGGCCTTCTCATTGTCCTCAAACATCCAGGCCGTCAACGGCGAACGGAACACCGTCGGCGCAATGGCGTTGACAGTGATGCCGTACTTGCCCCACTCACAACCCAGTGAGCGGGTCAGCCCGTCCGTAGCGGCCTTGGATGTGCAATAGGCCGAGTAACCAGCTGGATGGCCAAGTTTGCCGCGCGCTGACGAAACCAAAACGACCTTGCCGCCTCGTCCCTGTGCGATGGCACGCTGACCAAATGCACGGCACAACAACCAGGCACCCGTAACGTTGCCATCCATGACTTTTTCAAAACGCTCCAGCGACATTTCGGTAATCGGTGACACATCATTCATGCCGGAACCCACCACCAGAATATCGACGCCTTCAAAGCGCTTTACCGCCGCATTGATAATCGACTCACAATCGGCCTCGGTATTGGGTCTGCACGCAACCGTTTCTACTTCAGCACCGAGTTCGCGACAGGCTGTGGCGGTAGCATCCAGTTCCGAGGCGTTCCCCGCTGCAAGCACAAGTCGTGCACCTGCCCCAGCGAGAATGCGCGACGCCAGAGAGCCGAATGCGCCGGATGCGCCCGTCACGATTGCGACCTTGCCCTTGATGTCAAACAAGGCGGATGGATTGCGAATATAGTCCGTTGCTTTTGTGGTCATGGCTGTTTCTCCGGATAGGGCATGACCACCAGCATCGTGGCTACGGCATTGCCTTCGTTCTTGACTTCGCGCACCTCGTTCGGAGCGATGCAACAACTATCAAGTGCATGTAAAACAATTTCTTGACCGCCGCAACGCAAGGTCACCTCGCCGGCCAGAATCACATAAGTTTTTTCCAGCGGAGAAGAGTCGGGGCCAGCGTATCCCCCAGGCAGGAAATGTGAAAGCCCTACCCATGAATTCTCCGGGCCACCGGGTTCGAAGCCCTGCAAGCGCAGTCCGCGCATGTCGAAATGGTTCGGCGCTTCGTAGGGCTTGGCGTCCGCAAAACGCTTGATCAACATTTCAGCTCTTCCCGGTTTCGATCCGATATTGACCGCTTGGATCGACAATCGCCACCAGACGCACGATGCAGCCGTCGCCCTTGGTCCAGCGCCATGGGAAGGCAGCAAAGGTCACGCGCTTACCAGTCACCTTGTCGATCTCGCCACCAATATTCTCGAAACCACAGATGCCTTGCTTGAGAATGGCCTGATGGCAAGGTTCCCATTCCGGAAAATCTTCGATTACCTTGCGGCCGGTTTCGCGTTCGTATTCCATGTTGAGATGAGGCAGCAGACCATTGGGCCAGCCCGGACCATGAGGACCAATCGCGGTACCCAGGGGATGATCAAGCGCCTGCGTATCAGAGCCGATCATCTTGACTTTCTTCTTGGCAAACCATTCACCGGCTTCCTTGTAAAAACCGGGCGAGTAACCGTAGTACATCTGGCTGTCGCCGTAATACTTGTGCCAGCCAGTGTTGACGATGACGATGTCGCCCTCTCGAATCTGTGGCGTTGCGGCTTCCAGATCGGCTGCGGTAATCACTTCCCATTTTTTCTTGGGAATGGAAACCACAACGCCTGTTCCAAAAAAATGTGGAAGTGGAACTTCATCCATGAAGGCGGTGCCTTCAACCACATGGGCAGGCGCATCGATGTGTGTACCCGAATGCATTACGGTAGTGATCTTCTGCGTCAACACGCCCGACTTGGCCATGCTATGCAAACGCTCGATTTTTACATCTTCAAAATAAGGCCAGCAAGGTTGGCCCAACCCCCACGGATGGCTAAGATCATAAAACTCCAGCCCCATGTCGTTCTTGAGGTTTTCCTGATAAAGGGTGCCACGGATGTTAATAGTCATTTAAGTCTCCTTGAATGCGCCCTGATGCGCGCGTTTATATGAACTTAGCTTTTGTTCATTGGTGCTTTGATCTTTGAAGATACTCAAGCGCGATCAAATATATGATACAGTTGTACCATATTACGGCATTTGTTTGGAGACTGTCAACAGGGGCGATGCCCTTCCGGTATTCTCGAAGAGCAACGATCGATCAAAATGCATAAGGGCTTGAGGCTTAGCAAATCCAGAGATCACTTTTTCTTGAACTGGGTGATTAAATCGAGAATTCCTCTGCAGGATTAAGAGAGGAATCCACTTGGATCAGAAAGAACATCTGACCTTTTCCTGCGCTAAGGCAGCATCATTTCGTTCTCCGGAAGGAGAAAAAACATAGCTAGTTGACAGTCACGTGCTTCTGGCAGATTACCAAAGTCAGGTGGTTAGGACTATTGAATTAATAGCTCAGCCTGTGCTTGGGAAACGCCGCGAAAATGTCTGACAGCACTTTATGAGTTTTTGCGTTAGCTCTTTTTCGCTCAGCAAAAAACGTTGTGTGGGAACAGGAATGGAAACAGCCGCCAACTCACCGCCCGGTCCTCGAACGGCGCTTGCAACTGCAGAGATACCAATCGTATGTTCTTCACGGTCAATTGCAATTCCGGATTTGCGAATTGAATTAAGTTCGCGGTCAAGCTCACTCCAGCTCACGATGGTATTTTTTGTAAACCGCGTCAGCTTAAGACGCCGCCGCATCTTTTCAAGCGTCGGTTCGGGCAAAGCAGCTAATAAAACCTTGCCATTGGCAGAGCAATGAAGTGGGAACGATACCCCCACCGCAGAAACGGCCCGCAGACGGTGCGTGCCCTCAATGTGATCGACGAAAATCAGCTTGTCCTGTCCCAGAATTGCCAGGTCAACAGTTTCGCCGGTAATCTTGGCGAGTTGCATCAACGTCGGCCGCACGACATCTGCGATCTCGAATTGCGTTGCAGCCGCCAAGGCAATCAATGCAGGCCCGAGCCTGACTTTACTGGTCAAAGAGGCAGCAATGACAATTCCCTCCCGGTCGAGGGCATCAACGATACGCTGTACGGTAGAACGAGGTAGTTCTACAATTTTTGCGATTTCCCCCAGCGACAATCCATCCGGATTTTGTTCAAGTGCGCGGAGAATTCCGGCTGCACGAGCCAGTACCTGAACACCGAGGCGCTGAGTTGCCGAGGCCTCAGACGATTCGACAGCATCATTTTTTTTCTTGGAAATTGGATTGTTTTGTTTGGTAGTTAGTTTCATATCTTGGCGAGGAACCACAATGCGAATTCTCGTTATTAGCAGGATCAATCGGTTTTGAGATAAGTAGTTTCAGTGCAGCGACCAGCAATACTTTAAGTCGCGCATTTAAAGCCAATTCTAGAAACAATACGCTAATTATATTAGCAACAAACATATAGGTACCGCTTGTCACACCCTTTCCAGAATCACGGCAATGCCCTGCCCTACTCCGATACACATCGTACAGAGCGCGTAGCGACCGTTAATACGCTCCAACTGATTCATAGCAGTCGTTGCGAGGCGCGCTCCACTTGCGCCTAACGGATGTCCCAAGGCAATAGCACCACCATTCGGGTTCACTCTGGGATCGTCATCGGCAATACCAAGGTCACGCAGTACCGCCAGGGCTTGTGCCGCGAAAGCTTCGTTGAGTTCAATCACGTCAAGCTGATCTAAACGAATGCCGGTCAGTTCCAATACTTTTCGTGTTGCCGGTGCAGGACCCATGCCCATGATGCGCGGCGCCAACCCTGCAGTTGCCATTCCCAACACACGGGCCTTGGGAGTCAGCCCGTATTTGAGCGCAGCCACTTCATCTGCTAACAGCAATGCAGCAGCGCCATCATTAACACCTGAAGCATTTCCCGCAGTAACTGTGCCGTCCGATCTCACCACCGGTTTCAATTTGGAAAGCGCATCCAGACTGGTCGCCCGTGGATGTTCGTCGCGATCCAAGACCAGTGGATCTCCTTTTTTTTGTTGGAGTGTCACAGGCGTAATTTCGGCATCAAAGTAACCCGCGTTTTGTGCAGCAAGAGCCTTGTTCTGGCTGGCAAGCGCCATCTGATCCTGATCGACACGGTTAATTTGGTAATCCGTAGCAACGTTCTCGGCGGTCTCAGGCATGGAGTCAACGCCGTATTTGGATTTCATCAAGGGATTAACAAAGCGCCAGCCAATGGTGGTGTCCTGAATGGAGTTACTGCGCGAGTAAGCACTTTCGGACTTCGGGAGAACAAAAGGTGCGCGACTCATGCTTTCAACGCCCCCGGCAATCATCAGCCCAGCTTCGCCTGACTTAATCGCGCGTGCGGCTGTACCTAGAGCATCAAGGCTCGAACCACATAGGCGGTTAACGGTCGATCCAGGGGCTTCAAGTGGTAGCCCAGCCAAGAGGGATGCCATGCGTGCAACGTTGCGGTTGTCTTCACCGGCCTGATTGGCACAACCATAAATGACATCCGTCAAAGCGCTCCAATCGACGGATGGATTACGCGCCATGAGTGCTTTCAATGGAATGGCCCCTAGATCATCTGCACGTACAGAAGCGAGCATGCCTCCATAACGTCCGAACGGGGTGCGGATGGCATCACAAATGTAAGCAGATTTCATCAATAAACTCCGTGCGCGGCATAAAACAACGAAAAAATGAATGCACGCTAAAAGAGCATGCAAATAGTCAATTGCTTAAAGTAAATTTCACAAAAAATAAACCACGTAATAAACCGTATTGCGGTACAATTGTAGCATCTTGTAAGTAATCGCATATCGTTGAATTGTTGAGCATTTCCGCAAATTTGGCTGCTTCCCCAATAGCAGAGGAGTAAACCCCGATTGGGTATGTGATTTGCGGTTGATTGGGGCAACTATGCGATATCCCATATAACAGCTAGCGCTTCCACCGCATTGAATGCGCTCTCGCTCACTGAAACAATCCGGCCAAGTTAGCTTGGGTTTCGTCCAGATGTCTTACTACAAGACCTCGTGGATGTTGAGTCAAAGAATAATCGAGTGACTTGCATATTATTTATTTAAACATTCAATGAGGAGACAGTTCATGAATAAATTCGACTTTCGCTTATCGGTGCTGGCTCTAAGCCTGTGCTCGGTTTGGAGTGCTTCGGCGCAACAAGTGACACAGCCAACGGCTCCAGTTAGAACTGCGACGAATACATTGGAAGAAATTGTTGTAACGGCACAGCACCGTCCGGAAAACGTACAAAAGGCGGCTGTCGCGATTACTGTGTTGTCCGGAGACTTGCTCGGAGAAAAAGGACTGGGTTCATCAAAAGACCTGATTCAATCGATACCGGGCCTTGCATTAACTTCAGCAACACCGAACGCCAATCTCAGCTTGCGTGGCGTCGGTAGCGGCGGCGGTAACGCTTATGCCGATCCCACTGTCTCGTATAACCTCGGCGACGTTAACATTGCCCGCCAATTTACAACTGCTTCCAGCTTCTACGATTTACAACGTGTTGAAGTCCTCAAAGGCCCACAAGGGACCTTGTATGGTCGCAATGCAACGGTTGGCGCAATCAACATCGTACCGAATCGGCCCAGTTCAAAATATGAAGGTTCCGTTGGTGTGGATATGGGGAACTACAGGGCCTTTGCCATAACCGGTATGGTCAACGTTCCTATCTCCGACACCGTCGCGATACGTGTTGCATTCAGAACCTCCAAGCATGACGGTTATCTCAGCAATGGTTACAACGACGAGGACCGCCGTACTGCGCGCTTTAGCGCATTGGTCAAGCCCAGTAGTGACCTGTCAATGCTTTTCAGTGCCGATTATTTCCACGACGGTGGCAAAGGTCCGAGCACAATTTTTCTCTACCCCAATAACAACAACAGCCGATATCAGGATTCGAGCAACCCCTGGTTAGCATTTTCAGTTCCTGGCTGTGGCAATACACAGATTTGTCCCACCTACGGTGACGGTAATAGCGGTCAAGGCCCGCAACTCGCTTCGATCCGTGCGATGCCAGTTGTCGGTGGCGATGGCTTCGTCGACAACCAGCAGGTCGTGCTGAAAAACGAAACCGAGATCAATCTCAATGCGGGAACACTGACCATCATTCCAGCCTACGTCCATAGCAAGATCAATTTCAAGGCCTATGGACAGGGCTTCCAGCAAATCGTCAAAGATGACGTCGCCCAAACCAGTCTGGAAGCGCGGCTGGCATCAAATACCGCAGGGCCATGGAAATGGATTCTCGGAGGCTATTTATTTAGTGAAACCCAAAACAATTACGCGCTCTTTCTGGAGGCGAACGGATACCAGATCAACCGTCAACCAAATCTGGAAGACAAGAGCTATGCAATCTTTGGGCAAGCGACCTATTCGATCACTGACAAATTTCGCGTGACAAGTGGCCTTCGCTATACACGCGAGAACAAGAAGCAGGATGGCTACACCGTTTTCGACGAGGCAAATGTTGCCGTCAGTACGGCCTGTACACCAGCGATTCTTGCCGCCAATCGAGGCACCTCAATCGTGGCACCGAACCCTTTACAACCGGGCGGCGGTTGCAACGTACCCAATTCTGGAAATATGACGTTCAATGCGACGAATTTCAAAGTCGCGCTTGAATATGATATCGCTCCGCAATCCATGGTGTATGCGGATGTCTCCAGCGGTTTCAAAGCAGGAGGGTTCTGGATCGGCCTGCCACCGAATACTTACAAGCCTGAAAAGCTGACTGCATTTTCAATCGGCTCAAAGAACCGTTTCTTTGAGAATAGATTGCAAGCCAATCTCGAGCTGTTCTACTGGGACTATAAGGATCAGCAGGTCAGCGTCTTTACTTCACTCAATCCCACAGGTACGGCTGCACGGCCTTTCAATACCGACAGCTATATCAAGGGGGCAGAGATCGACCTGACTTGGCTTCCAACGGATGCAGACAAGTTTACGATGGATCTGCTGTTGGAAGAAGGCAAGTACAAAGCCTTTCCATTGGGCACGAACCTGCTGACCCAGTCGGTCAACAACTATGCTGCCGACATGCCACGGCTGAATACACCGCATGCATCGGCGACGCTCGGTTATGGGCACACTTTTGACATGTCAAATGGAGGCAGCGTAACCTTCGCGGCGCGTAGCCATATTCAAACTCCAGCCTGGCTGTCCGCCCTGGCCAACCCAACCGTCCCAGGTGCGGTTTTACATTTGAACGGTGCCGCACAAAAGGCTTATCACGTGTCCAATCTGAGTCTCAGCTATTACGATCCGAAGGGCAAATGGCAAGTCACAGGTTATATTGATAACGTCGAAAATGAAGCAGTCGTCTACACCGGAACTGCAGGTACGATTTCACGCGGTATCCTTTACCGGCCAGCTAACACCAATTCACTGTATGCAGCGCTTAATGCACCCCGTACTTGGGGCGTGAGGTTCAGCGCCAAGTTCTAAGTTTTTTGAACTTACTACCAATGGCCCGCCGACCCTCAGCTTGAGAGGCGGCGGGTTATTTTTTGCTTGATGCGACGTAGGCTTCTAAAGCAAATCGAAGAGAGGAAGACATCAATGAAACTAAAACAAATCACGCGGGCAAGTTGCCATTTAGCGCTCGCGGCTTTTCTCGTTGCTCTTTCAAGTGCCCACACGGCTAGCGCGGAGGGACCGACCGACTCAATAACCAAGACCGGCAAAACGATTCCTGAGCAGGCCTGGGCACACCAATACAAGAAAATTCATCTGTTGCCGAACGGAGCCACCTCGACAAATTCCGATACCTTTGACCGGATGTTGATTCAGGAAGCGTTTGCACGTTACGGAATTGCTTACGATGAAGTCAGGCTAGATGTTCTCGCATCACTTTTTACTGAAGATGCAGTAGTCGAGGTGACTGAGGGCCCAAAGACCCTCAATGTCAATACGGGACGCGAAGCCATCCTCAAAAATTTCTCTTCCGCGCTCTCACAACAAGGGGATCAGAGACGCCATGCCGTGACCAATCTGGTTTTTGAGAAGCTAACAAAAACAGAAGCCTCCGTTCTCGCTTACGGAATCGTAACCGTCGCAGCGAATGGCCTGTCTCTCGGAGCAACGGTCATTTACTCCGCAGATTTCCGGCGCGGGAATGACGGTCTATGGCGATTCTCGCGACTTCTTATTGGTATGGATACTTACTCGGGCAATAAGCCGGTCATACCTGTTAGCCGATAAATTTTGATCTTCACCCGAGCGACTCTTGCGGAAGCTCTGCAAATTTATTTTTTTGAGTTCGAAGTCGGACCTGCTTTTTTGGTCCCAATGTTTGGGACCGAATTATTCATTCTATCGACGACATCATCACGCCGGAGTATGTCCCTGTCACTATAAAAATCCAGCAATCTTTGATACACCATTTCGATTGCTTTCTTGGCTAAGGTAGACGTTTGGTGCCGATTGCTGGTTGCAAGAATTAATCGGATCGTTGGCCTCGGTTCCCTAAAATGGACGACACGAAAATCTCGTTTTTTTACATCACTCCAGACTGCTCCGGGGTGTAGTACGGCGTATCCATAACCTGCCATGACCAAGTCCAGGATCGATTCCACCGAATCGACTTCAAAAGCTATTTTCAAATCGAAGCCCAACTCGACCGCTTTACTCTCCAAAGTCTGGCGTATGCCATGCATCCGTCCAGTCGTAATCAATGGATAGTCGGCGATTTTAGAAAACGGAGGGGGCTCAACAATTTCGCTCAAAGCTCCTGGTGGTCCGATCAGTACAACCTCTTGCTCCATTAAATGGCGTTTTTCGATAAATGGTGTTTTGCTTGTGTCATTCAAAACGGCCACATCGATTCTACCCATGAGAAGCCATTCCATCAGATAACCGGTGAAGCCTTCCATCGTGGAAATGGTCGCGTTAGGAAATTGCTCCTTGAATCCCTGGATCAATAGCAGTGTCGTGGAACGGGCAACCCCTGTTATCAAACCGATCGTGAAATGCCCCGTCATTTTTCCCTGCAGTGCAGCCATATCCTGTTCAGCACGAGCACATTGCTCAATGATTCCCTTGGCATGTGCGAGCAATACCTTGCCAGCTTCTGTTGTGGCAACACCGCGTCCATTACGAATTAACAGGTGTTGTCGAAAGCCTGTTTCAAGTTGGCGTACCAGATGACTCAATGCTGGTTGAGTCGTATCGAGTATCTCAGCCGCTCGCGTGTAGCTGCCCAGTTCAGCCACATGCAAAAAAGCCTCCAATTGTTTGAACTGCATCTGGGTCATTTTGAACTATGTGGTATCTGATATATCAGCTAGCTTCGTTTTGGCCATTGTAATGGCTATGCTCGACTGCAACAATCCAGTCAGAGCCAATGAACATCCTGACACGGCATATCAACGCTTAAGAATTAATCGATATCGCATCAAGTAAGCCGAGATTGTCACTTTCCCAAAATATTGTTGACGCTGGTCGACTTGATCTTCAATACCAGTCCGAATGTTTATTTCAGGGCTACACAGCTAAATAGTTATCAAGATTCGGAGATGCAGCGTGACAAAAGAATATGACATCGTCGCAATGGGTGCAGGCCACAATGGTCTGGTGACAGCGGCCTATCTCGCCAAGGCGGGTAAGCGCGTATTAATTCTTGAGCGCAACGCTTGGGCAGGTGGTGGAGTGGTCACGCAAGAACTGACTGTTCCCGGATTTCGTCACGATCAACATTCGATTTCGCACGTCTGCCTGATGGCGAATCCCATGATGACTCAGGATGAACTCGGACTGCTCGGTCAATTCGGCCTGGAATATAACTTCATCGACATTCCGACGATTACACTGTTTCCGGATGGCGATTATCTTTGCATGTACCGGGATATCGAGAAGTCATGTGAATCCATTGCAAAATTTTCGCAAAAAGATGCCGAGACTTATCGGACTCTGGCCAACCATGCAAAAAAAGTACTTCCGATGTTTCTGCAGGGCATGTATTCACCGCCTGCGCCTATGGGAGCCTTCCTCGCTCTTTTGGATCAATCGCAAGAAGGCCGCGATCTGTTCCAGCTGATGACACGGAGCCCGCTCGACATTCTCAATTCAATGTATGAGAGCGACAAGGTCAAAATTCATTTCATGAAGCCGGTGGCCCAGCTGCTGCAAATGCCCGACGACCTGGGTACCGGACTTTGCACGCTGATGATTCCGGGACTGATGCACACCTATGGTATTCCCAAGCCTGTCGGTGGCAGCGGCCGACTGACAGAAGCGCTGATTCGCTGTATTGAACATTACGGCGGCACGATCCTGAAGGAACAGGAAGTCACGAAGGTACTGACTAAAGATGGTCGCGCGATTGGTCTTCAAACTCTTGCAGGCGAACAGTACATGGCCAAGGAAGCCGTGCTTGCTTCGATCCATCCGAAACGGCTTGATCGATTTATTGACGGCCTGGAACCTGACCTGATCCGTCGTGCGAACCGCGTCCGGTCTTCGCCGTTCAACATTCTGACCGCACACTATGCGATCAAGGAAAAGGCGCAGTTCGCCCACGGCGAAGAAGTCAAACGAGCGTCTGCAACCGAGTACGCGACGACGACGAATTTCAAGGAGTTTGTCGAACAGTTCCAACCTTTACGCCGCGGCGAAGTGCTACGTGACCAGTTGATGTTCTCCGGCGCAGATTCGACCCATAACGATCCCACGCGCGCGCCTCCCGGACATGGCGTCATGCTGACGCAGGCTTTCGTGCCCTATTACCTGAAGGATGGCGGTCCGGAACGCTGGGATGTGTACAAGGAAGAAGTTGCCGACATGATCCTTGACGGCATGCGCCAATACATTCCCAACTTTACTGACGAGAACATCATCGCTCGCACCGTCGACAGTCCGCTTGATCATGAGCGGCACTCGCCGAACAGTTTTGTTGAAGGCGACGAGCACGGCTTGGGAACCTATATGTTTCAGGCCGGGAGCAACCGCCCTATTGCCGAACTTTCGAACTACACCGTCCCAGGGATAAAAGGCCTGTATATCTGCGGCCCCTTTATGCATCCATCAGGTGGCGTATTCGGCGGTGGTCGTGCGACGGCAATCAAGATGTTCGAAGATCTTCGACTGGATTTCCAGCGTGTCGCAGTGACGGATCGTGCCGCCCAGCAAGCTGCAGGCGCGCGCGCTGGCTTTAAGGCATTACAGACATCTGCACCAGCATCAGATGTGCCTTCGACTGCAGCTCACGAGCCCAACCTGCCTGAGTCGCAAAATGCCGCGCTAACCAATCTCGATCATGCTGCCGGAGTCATTGCACATCCACCCATGACCCTCTTTGGAGAGGACAACAAGGAGATGATGACCATTAGCAAACTTGAACGCGAGGGGAACTCGCTGGTCATCAAGGGCCGAATTTATGGAACGGTACCTCTGGTCGCCATATTGCGACCCGAAGAAGTGCGTAAGGTCTTCAAACTTCTCAATTGGAAACTCGTCACTTTCATCATCAGCCTTCTTTTCCGTAAATCCTAGTCAAAGAGAAAATAATGGAATTCGATGGAAAAAGGGTTTTAGTCACTGGTGCTGCACGAGGTATCGGGCAGGCAGTCTGCGAAGCGCTGGCAAAAGCGGGAAGCCGGGTTGTCATTGCCGACATTAATGGCGATGGCGCAGAAAACGCGGCCTCTTTAATTCGCGAACAGGGAGGCGATGCCATTGGAATCCGTTGCGACGTATCCAACGATTCCGATGTCGAGGCACTCGAGCAAACAATCAACCGCCACTTCGGCGGGGTCGATATTCTGATCAACAATGCAGTTGCTCACCAGTTAGCACCAGGTGCTGTTGACGTAATCGATCTGGAACGCTGGGCGCGCGCGCTGGACATCAACGTCATGGGCTACGTTCGCCTGATCCGTCTCTTCGTTCCACCTATGTTGGCACGTGCCACCGGCTACGTAGTGACCACATCCTCATCACTTGCCATCTTGCCCAACAAAGCAACTCAGTACATGCTGCCCTATATCACCAGCAAGGGTGCTGCGCTTGGCCTCTCCTATGGCTTGGCTTATTCACTCCGTCCACGAGGGGTACTTGCGAGCGTTTTTTGTCCAGGTCTGACCTCGACCACCGATGACGGGACGAGCAAGATTGCGGCCCTTGGATTTCTTGATGAAGTACCCAAGTCAGTTACCACACCTGCAACGTCGCGATTTGCTGCGCAAGCACTGCTCGATGGCATGCGAAGAGAAGATTTTTTGATCTGCTCGCAACCCGATTTTGAGAATTCCTTGAATCAGTTTGCGCACAACAGACTCGATCCTTTCTCAGATTTTCAGTAACTCGCAGGAATCAATACGGCGTTTTATTACCGCTCCTTCTGGAGAAATGTCAGTCAAGAGCAATACCTGAATCCAACTAATTGGTAATTTTCACATATCCCATGTTACGATACATATGTAGCGCATATCAGTACGTTTTATTACCGAATAAAAAAACGAACGAAGTGATATCCAAGCATGGCCAGGAGACTGTAGTGACCCCATTTTTCAGGTCGCACCGTTTGATCGCGAAGCTGCTCTGCAAACGAGCATTTAGCTTGTTCGCGATGGCTATCCTGGCGACTCTTGTGTCGTGTACGACGATAACCACTGATCGTCATCACTACATCGTGAATGCCGGTAGCAATCAAGTCGAAGTCATCGCTGAAGGCAAAGGACCATTACTCGTCCTGTTGCCTTCAGCCGCCAGGGGTGCCGATGATTTCGACGAAGTCGCTCCCATGCTTGCCGACAAAGGTTTTCGAGTAATACGACCCGAGCCAAGAGGTAGCGGACGGACCACAGGTCCTTATGCCGGCATATCGCTCCATGACGTAGCGAATGATGTCGCTGCAGTAATCAGACAGGAGAACAATGGCCCCGCGATTCTGGTCGGACACGCAGCCGGGAGTTTCGTTGCGCGGGTCTTGGCTGTGGATCATCCCGAACTGGTGCGCGGCGTGGTTCTGGCTGCTGCGGGAGCGTGGAGCTATCCACGTGAGCTGGGTATCGCAGTCCGGAAAATGGATGAGCCAAATATTACTGATACAGAGCGGCTTAAATATCTTCGCTCTTCCTTTTTTGCACCAGGCAGCGATGCCACTGTCTGGCTTAAAGGCTGGCGCCCGCTCATACAGTATGGAGCCGGTGGTGCTCCTGACAATGCAAGTCGCGACCAATGGTGGGGCGCCGGTAATAAACCTGTTCTCGAAATCCAGCCGCTCGATGACCCCTTTAAACCACGATCCGCAGCAGGAGAGTTCAAGGCGGAATTCGGCGACCGGGTTACGGTTGTCGAAATAGCCAATGCAAGTCATGCACTGTTCCCGGAACAACCGAAAGCCGTTGTTAATGCCATTGTTAAATGGGCAGTCACGCTGGATTCAAAACCATGATCGCTCAAAGTCAGATCATCTCTGGCCCCAGCACTCATATTGAAGTGGTGAGAGCAACCAGCATGAAATTGCACTGGTCACCTCGCTCCCCTTTTGTGCGCAAAGTATTGATCGTGGCTCATGAAACCGGACAGTTTGACCGCTTGGAAAAAGTACGCTCCGTCGTCGCAATGACAAAACCAAATGAGCAGTTGATGCGAGTGAATCCTTTCAACAAGATTCCGACATTGGTCCTGGATGACGGACGAATCCTTTTTGATTCCGACTTGATCAGCGAATACCTGGATAGTTTGCATAGCGGTACCAAAATGGTTCCATCTGATTCTTCCGAGCACTGGCAAGCGCTGTGCTGGCGCGCGTTCGGTAACGAGATGCTCGATGCCTTGATCTTGTGGCGCAATGAACAAACACGTCCCAATGGAACACATCTACAGATTCTGCTGAATGCTTTTGAATTAAAGATCCGCACCGCTCTCGACTTTCTCGAACGTGACGCGGAGTCTTTGACCCAAGCCCCGTTCAGTGTTGGCCAGATTTCGATTGGTTGTGCGCTTGCCTATATGAACTTTCGCTTTGCCCACTACAACTGGCGTAAAGCTCGTCCAAAAATTGCGCATTGGTTTTCGGAATTTGAGCAACGCCCATCTGTAAAACTGACCGAACCTAAAGATGAATAAACAAAGCATGCTCGGCTATGGAGTGGTCGTATATCGGCCACTCAGTAGCTGCGCCTTAACTAAATTCAAAGCATGAGACTTCTGAAATACGAGACCTAAAATGCCGATTACTTATGATTTGGTCAAGTCTGTGACCGCTCAACTTTACGATTGGTCGTTACGGAAAATTCCCGACGACACGAAGGACGCCTTGCGTGTTGCGAGTGACAAGGAAACCAATCCGGTTGCTAAGAACACCCTGGTCTACATGCTCAAGAGTGCTGAAGCGGCAGAGTCAGGAAACAAGTTTGTTTGCTCAGACGCTGGCATCCCGGTCTATTTTGTCAAGATCGGCACGAACGTACAGATGTGCGGCAATATCAAACAGGCTATCACCGACGGCTTCGATGAACTTTGCGAAACGATACAACCACCGATGTTGCAGCATGTTACGAATCCTCTGACCCTCGAACGGGGTTACAAAGGACACAACATACCTATCGTGACCTACGATCTGATCGACAACGAAGACTATATGGAGATCATCTGTTCTCCCAAGGCGCTCGGTTCCGGGCGCTGGGCGGCACTTAAAATCTTTACTTTTCCACCGCTCGAAACCATCGAGAAATATGTCCTTGACGTCGTGATCAAGGCTGGCTCGCAACCCTGTCCGCCCATTGTCATCGGCGTCGGCATCGGCGGCACTTTCGATTACGCGGCCAAGATGGCCAAGGAGGCAACGCTGCGTCCCTTTGGCCAAAAAAGTCCGGAGCCCATACTCGCCGCAATGGAAGAGCGACTGCTTGATGCCGTCAACAAAACCGGCTTCGGTCCCATGGGAACGGGAGGCGACACCACTGCCATGGCCGTCCATGTCAATTACTCTTCAGGCCATGGCTTCACTCCGGTAGCGGTCGCCTTTAACTGCTGGATCAATCGCCGTACACGGGCCAGAATTTACAACGATGGCAGAGTTGTTCGTATCGAGTAGGAGCAAGTCATGAGTACCAAAACACATCAGCTTGATCTGCCATTGACGGAAGCAGCCGTGCTGGCATTGGGTGTTGGCGATGCCGTTTATTTGAATGGCGAAATCGTCATTTCTGCCGGGCTTCCGACGCATCAGCGCATCATTGATTGCATTACGGATGGCAAACCGTTGCCGATTGACTTGACTGGCGCTGCACTGTTTCACCTCGGTAGTTATAGCCGCGAAGTCGATGGCAAGTTCGAGGTACTTTATATGAATCCGACCACCAGCACACGCTTCAACCCGATGATGCCTTTTATTATCCGATCACTGAAACTGCGCGCTGTCGGCGGCAAGGGTGGCCTCGACATGAATTGCGCCAAAGCCATGCAGGAAGTGGGTTGTGTTTACCTGTCTTTTCTCGGTGGAGGCTGCGCGCTTATTTCAGAAGCCATCAAAGAAGTTGTGTCGGTGAAATGGGATGACCTGATTTCCCACTATCGGCTGGTGACATTACGGGTCGAGAATCTGGGACCGCTGACCGTTGGAATCGATGCTCACGGGAATAGCCTGTATGAGACGCTTCATGCCAGCGCCGAACAAAAGCTTCCTGAAATCATGAATGGACTCAATGAGAGACGCAAAGCTGCGGCCACGCATGACTAGCATGGATCCATACGGAGCAATAAGGAAAATCGTATGAGCGGATCAAGTGCACTCGACCCGTCAACGGTCATTGGTGTTATCGGCGCTGGAGCCATGGGCAGTGGTATTGCAACCGTGGCACTCAAGGCTGGCCATCGGGTTCTTCTGCACGATACGGCACCCGCGGCAATTGAGCGCGCGATCACTTCGATCCGTCAGGACTTTGACCGGCAAGTTGACAAGCAACGCATGAGTGCCCAGGAACGCGATGCTTGTTCAAGCCGGATTGAGGCTGCTTCAATGATAGAAATGCTCGCGCCTTGCGGCCTGGTCATCGAAGCCATTGTAGAAAATCTTGAAGTCAAAACAGCGGTACTGAAACGTATTGAAGCCATCGTCGAGACGGGAACCATCATTGCCAGTAATACCTCATCACTTTCCATCACCGCGATCGCCGCCCGGTTGAGTCGGCCCGAAAGCGTGGTTGGTATGCATTTCTTTAACCCGGCGCAAATACTGCCATTGGTCGAAGTGATTCATGGCAAGATGACCGCCCCTGAGGTCGCCAAGACAATTTTCGATACGGCGTCGGCTTGGAAAAAGGTCCCCGTGTACTGTACCTCGACTCCAGGTTTCATCGTCAATCGGGTCGCAAGGCCTTTTTATGGCGAGGCCTTGCGTCTGTTGTCCGAAAGAACCGCAGATCCTGCAACACTCGACGCCATTCTGCGTGAATCGGGTGGCTTCAGAATGGGACCGTTTGAATTGATGGACATGATTGGACATGACGTTAACTACGCTGTGACCTGCTCGGTCTTTGAAGCTTTTTATCAGGATCCTCGTTTCAAGCCATCGTTATTGCAAAAGGACCTGGTTGACGCAGGCTGGTTGGGACGAAAAGCTGGGCGCGGATTTTACGACTACAACACCGACGCTGTGCGTCCTCAAGCCACTACGGCATCGCCGGAAAACTCACCTGTTGAAGTTGTGATCGAAGGTGATCTCGGCTGTGCAAGGCCCTTGGTCGACATCGCTCGCCGCGCTGGCTTATCGGTGAGTCAAACAAATGGTTCAGGGGGCATACGGATCGACGGCGTTTTGGTCGCCCTGACGGATGGGCGAAATGCTACTGAACGCAGTACGCAATCCGGAGAAACCGTCATCTTGTTTGATCTCGCGCTTGATTACGAATCCTGCGTGCGCGTTGCGTTGGCCGCGCCCGATCAGGTCAATAAAAATGAGCTTGCCGCAGCCACAGGCTTTTTTCAAAGCCTGGGCAAAGCGGTCTCATTCATTGACGATGCGCCTGGCATGGTGGTCATGCGCACAGTTGCCATGCTGGCAAACGAAGCGGCAGAAGCAGTCCATCAGGACGTTGCGTCGCAAAGCGATATCGACCTGGCCATGCAAAAGGGCGTCAACTATCCACTCGGGCCCTTGGCATGGGCGGATCGAATTGGTACCCAGACCGTCTGCAAAGTGCTCCAACATATTGCCGATTTCTATGGCGAAGACCGTTACCGCGTTTCCCCGCTGCTACGACGCAAGGCCAGCGCAGCTGGTAATTTTTCTGCCTCGTTGTAATCGCATAAACCTTACCTACTCAAGACTTCAAAAAACAAATGACAACTGATCATGCACAGCCGGAGCAACTGGTTATGAGTCGCGAAGTAGAACCCGGCATCGTTGTCGTAACCATAGATCGTCCGGAGCGGCGCAATGCCTTGAATCTTGCGGTCAAACAGCAACTGGCCGATTTCATTGAAGCCTTGAACCGCGACGAAACGGTGCGCGTCATTATCATCACGGGAGCTGGAAAATATTTCGTTGCAGGCACCGACATCAAGGAAATGATGTCGATGACGCCGACCGAACATACCCTCTGGGCAACCGATCGCGTGTTCACTGTTTTACGGCAATGTCGAAAACCTCTCATTGCTGCGGTCGAAGGTTACGCACTCGGCGGCGGCTGCGAACTGGCACTCTCCTGTGATCTGATCGTTGCAGGCAAAGGTGCCCAGTTTGGGCAACCAGAAATTCGGGTCGGCATCATGCCTGGTGCGGGTGCCACACAACGCCTGGTTCGAACCGTCGGAAAATATCAGGCGCTGCGTCTGATGTTCACAGGCGAAGCAATTAGTGCAGAAGAAGCACAGGTGATGGGCCTGGTTTCGGATCTGGTTGCCGATGGAGAAGCGCTCAAGAAGTCGATGGAGATTGCGCAAACGATTGCAGCAATGCCACCCTTGGCGATTCGTGCCATCAAGGAAGTGGTGCATCTAGGGCACGATGCCCCTCTGGAAACCGCCCTGCTGCTCGAGCGCAAAGCATTTCAGGTTTTGTTTGATTCGGAAGACCAGAAAGAAGGCATGAGCGCCTTTCTCGAAAAGCGCAGTCCGAAATACACCGGGAAATAATGTGCAGCCATTAGCTATTGCGAGAAAGCATAAGACAGTAAATCACGGAGAATTTTTATGACCAGTCCCCTGAAACACATCAAGGTACTCGACCTGAGTCGTATCCTTGCGGCCCCGTGGGCGGGTCAAGTGCTGGCCGATTTGGGTGCCGATGTCATCAAGGTCGAGCGGCCGGGAATGGGGGATGACACACGCAGCTGGGGCCCACCCTTTTTGAAAGATAAGGATGGAGTCGAGACCAAAGAGGCGGGCTACTATCTCTCGGCCAACCGCGGTAAACGTTCCATCACGGTGGACTTGAACACGGCGGAAGGCCAGAAGATCATTCGCGACCTGGCCGCGCAGTCCGACATTGTTCTCGAAAACTATAAAGCGAATACCTTGAACAAATTCGGGCTCGGCTACGACGACCTCAAGGTCGTCAATCCTCGCCTGATTTATTGTTCCGTTACCGGCTTTGGACAGACTGGCCCCAGGCGCGATCATGCAGCTTATGATTTCATGATTCAGGCCATGGGTGGCTTGATGAGCGTGACTGGTGAACGTGACGACTTACCTGGAGGTGGCCCGCAGAAAGTCGGTGTGCCAATCGTGGATCTGATGACAGGGATGTATACCGCTGTTGCTGTGCTGGCGGCCCTCGAACGGCTTAACGTTACAGGAAAAGGTGACTACATCGACATCGCCATGCTTGACGTGCTGGTGAGTTCGATGGCCAACCAGAACATGAACTATCTCGTTTCCGGCAATCCACCCAAGCGTGCCGGAAACAAACATCCAAACATTCAGCCGCAAGACGTGTTTCAGTGCTCGGATGGCTATATCGTGCTGGTGGTTGGCAACGACAGTCAGTTTGCGAAATTCTGCGAAGTCATCGGACGAACGGAATGGGCGACCGACGAACGCTTCAGTACCAACGGCAAACGCGTTCGTAATCAAAAAATTTTGCTGCCGATGATTACCAAAATACTGCTGCAGAAGAGCATGAAAGTATGGGCCGATCAGCTCGATACAGCGGGGGTTCCATGCAGCGCAATCAATACCATTCCTGAAGTCTTTGAGGATGAACAGGTCAAACATCGTGGCCTGTTCATCCAGGTCCCCCATCCCACTGCCGGTACCGTTCCTCAAGTAATTAGCCCGATACGTTTTGCCGATGCCAAACTGAGCTTCGACCGCCCTCCTCCCCTGCTGGGTCAGCACACGCGCGACATTCTTGGCGAGCTTGGTCTGGACTCAGCAGAAATAGACGGCTTGGCCGCACGCGGCGTGATTTAACGACTTGTCGAGAACAACATGGCACGTATTGATTTTCCGACACCCGAGACCATGAGTGTCGAGCAGCGCAAGGTCTATGACGCAATCATCAGCGGCCCCCGAAAAACTCTGGTTGGTCCGCTGCGCGCAGCGCTGCATAACCCGGAACTGGCTGACCGCTGGCAAAAAATGGGCGCGTTATTGCGTTTCGGAACCAGTGTCCCGCCCATCTTGAGCGAGCTTGCGATTCTTGTGACGGCACGCCGATGGAACAGTCAAATCGAGTGGTATATCCACGCACTCGCAGCGCAAAAGGCAGGACTTTCCGACGCCGTTATCAATGCCATTCGTATCGCTGAAGTACCAAGCTTCGAGAACGAAGCACAAGCCAACATCTATGAATTTGCGCGGCAACTTCTGCAATATGGAGAAGTGAGAGAGGACTGTTACCAGCGTGTCCATACCCAATTGCAAACCGTCGGCATCGTTGAGCTGACCGCAATCATCGGTTATTACACGATGGTATCGATGACCCTCAATGCGCATGAAATTCCACTTCCATCCGAAGTCGATGAAGCGCCGTTAGAACACTTAGTGAAATCAGGGCTGCAAGCCAAATCCGACGAAGGACTTTTGCACCTCACTGAATTGCCTCAATGCATTTTTCCATTTCATAAAGATTCGTAATTCATTGCAACGAGGGTACAGCTATTGAACCTGGAAAGCCGCTATTCACCATGATTGAAACCGTCACTCCGCGCATGCCTACCGCACCTGAAAATGCGCTGCCGGACGGCGCATGCGATGCGCATACGCATGTATTCGGGCCTTATGATCGTTTTCCTTTCACCGAACCATCGAACTATCCACCACCACTGGCACCCGTAGCCCTGCACTTGGCCATGCTCGACTCAGTTGCAGCGCGTCGGGGCATCATTGTGCAGCCCGCTCCTTACGGAACAGACAGAGGTGCAATGCTGGACGCAATCACACAAAGCCAGGGCCGCTTGCGCGGCGTCTCGGTTGCGACCGCCGATACCAGCGAACAAGTACTTTCTGAATTGGTTGCATCCGGAATCTGCGGGCTTCGTTTTGTCGAGATGCGTGATCCAAAGGGAAGCCCTTTCAAAGGCAGTGTTGGATTTGATGCGCTGAGAAAACTGGGCCCGAAAATGAAAGCCGTTGGTTTGCACGCAGAGCTCTGGGCCAATTGTTCAGACCATGTCGCTGCAATTCCAGAACTTCTTGCTCATCAAGTGCCGCTTGTGCTTGATCACATGGGAAGCTTTGACCCGTCACGAGGCCTGAACGATTCGGCTTTTCAACAGATGTTGACGCATTTATCCAAAGGGGAAATCTGGATCAAGCTCACCCTTTGTCGGACGTCAAAAAAAGCGCCAAGTTATGCCGATCTTCATCCGTTTCATGACTCCCTCGTTGCGGCCAATCCTGATCGTCTGATCTGGGGTTCAGACTGGCCCTATGTGCGAATGGGTGACGCCGCTCCCGACGTCGGCCAGATGATCGATTTATTCACCAGCTGGGTTTCTGACCCTTCGATTCGGCGGAAGATTCTCGTCGAGAATCCTGCAAGACTTTATGGTTTCGATCTCCCTTCTTGAGACCATCTCATTATTGATTTTCTGAGGATTAAAAAATGGACGATTTCATTCAGCTCAAGGTGGTCATCGAAAACCACATCGCAACACTCACAATAGATAACCCGCCCGTCAACGCGCTGACTCGCGTATTGAATGACGAGCTGACCATTGCGCTGGACCGTATCTCCGATCTTGATAACGTACGAGTCGTCATTCTTACGGGTGAAGGCAAGGTTTTTTGCGCTGGCGCCGACCTCAAAGGTCGCGCAGACAACGTCAAAGGTCCTGGTGATCTGCTCGCACATTTGCGCCGCACACGCGAATGTTTTCATGCGATTCGTGAATGCGCGAAACCGGTGATCGCGGCCCTGAATGGTGCCGCACTGGGTTCAGGGCTGGCAATGGCGGCGTCATCCGATATCTTGATCGCCTCCGAAAAAGCATCACTGGGTCTTCCCGAAGTTGATGTTGGTCTGCTTGGCGGTTGCCGCCACGCAATGCGCCTCTTTAGTCACTCACGCGTGCGGCGCATGATGCTCACTGGCTATCGTGTAGCTGGTGCGGAGCTCTACCGGCTCGGCATTGTCGAAGCCTGCACGACACCTGAAGAATTGATGCCAACCGCATTAGAACTGGCAACGACCATTGCATCCAAGAGTCCAGTTTCCACCCGCATGGGCAAACATACCTTGAACGTGATTGAAGAGATGAGTCTGCGCGATGGCTACCGTTATGAACAGGACATGACCGCGGCAATTGGTAAAACAGAGGATGCACGCGAAGCACAGCTCGCATTCAAGGAAAAGCGCTTACCCGTATTCAAAGGCCGTTGATCCACATGCTTTTGGAGAACACATGAATCGAATCATCGAATTCTTGACTTTGGCATGTCTTGCAACTGGCAATACGTTGGCCAGCCCAGAACTTGCCAAAGCGAAAAACTGTACCCAGTGCCATGCCGTCGACAAGAAACTCGTCGGCCCTGCCTTTAAGGATGTCGCCACTAAATACACGGACGATAAAGATGCCGAAGAACGACTCGCCAAAAAAATCCTTGAGGGCAGCTCAGACGTTTGGGGACCCATGCAAATGCCGCCAAATCCGCAAGTCAATGCAAAGGAAGCAAAGATCCTGAGCAAATGGGTGCTCTTGCAAAAGTGATTCTCCAGTTAACGTCATATCAGCTAGTCAGAAACTTTTATTGATTCGTCACTAGCCCAGGTCAATAATCCGGCCAGACTTCGTACCTTTATTCAATTGAAGGTACCAGAATAAATTCGTGCTTGTAGATCGAAGCATTCCCGAGACAAACCGATAGACCATATTTGGAATAGCAATGAATAAAAATCAGAAATTCTTTTATGGATGGGTCATTGCGATCGCTTCGGGTATTGGTCTGGCTTCTTGCGTGGCGATATTTATTCCTTCGACCATCGGACTTGTCGTGGGCCCATTCAGCAAGGAATTTGGCTGGAGCGCTCAGCAAATCTTCCTCGCCCCTGTATTCGCTACGATGGCTACCATTTTAGTGGCCTCTTTTGTTGGTGGTCTGGTTGAACGCTTTGGAGCACGGTTTGTCATTGTGACTTCCTTTGTTGCCGAGGCTCTTATCATGGCTTCGTTTTATTTTCTCGATAACTCCATCTCTTTGTTTTATGCCCGCTACGCTGCGTTTGCGATCCTCGCAACCGGGACCTGTCACGTCGCCTATACCACGGTCATTTCGCGCTGGTTTGACCGCAACCGTGGGCTCGCACTGGGCATTGCTTTGGCAGGTTTTTGTTTGGGAGGCGTGTTTTGGTCACTGGTTGCGCAAGCATTGTTCGACCGCTTTGGCTGGCGCGAAGCTTATCTCTACATGGCAGCGATCATCACGTTTATTACCTTGCCGATCATGTTCGTCACCATGCGCAACACACCCGAATCCATGGGAACGACGGTCGATTGCGATCCAGACCGCTTTGATGCAGGTGGTCACAAAATCCTTAAACCCGAGGTCACGGGTATGTCGCTTTGGGAAGTCATCAAAACATCTCGTTATTGGATGATGATTATTACCTTCGGTCTTGTCGGATTTGGCGTCCAAAGCATCATGCTTCACATGGTGCCGTTTCTGCGAGGCCGTGGTGAATCAGCCCAAACGGCTGCTGCTGTGCAGGCCTCACTCTGGGCCGTACTGGTCGTTGGCCGTGTTTCTACGGGTTGGCTGATGGACCGATTTTTTGCGCCAAGAGTTGCATTCGGATTTCTGCTGTTGCCCATTATTGGCATTGGCTTGTTGGCATCCGGCGCCAGCGGCGGTGTAGCGCTCATCGCGGCAATGATGGTGGGACTTGCAGCAGGTGCGGAGGTCGATGTGGTCGCCTATCTGACGAGCCGCTATTTTGGACTGCGGCATTATGCCCTCATCTATTCCACCTTCTTTACCGCATTTGCCGTTGGCTCCGGCGCAGGTCCCGCGTGGACGGCTTGGGCCGTCACGCACATGGGTGGCTATGGACCCGTACTTTGGATTATTTCAGGAGTATTAGGTGTTGCTGCAGCCCTCTTATTATTCTTTCCTCAATACAGAAAAACGTCTCTGGCTCATTGAGCGATAAGCCGAGCAACCTTGAAATGCATCAACGGATAAAGGCGAAGTCTCCGCTGAGCTTCAAGGTCAATCCATACGTAATATTTGATAACTGATATATGCGCCTGATTCTTGTTGGTTGTGAGTCCACCCACCATAATGGAACTGTATCTTCTCTCTCCCTCTAACGAGGTGCAGATTTAGGCCCGCCAATGGCGGGCTTTTTTTTGTTCTTTTGGCGATGCGCTTTCAAAAATCATCACGCGTGAAATAGTCGACTCAGCTACAGTTGTAAATTTCCAGATTGACGACGTTGGCTGGCCGCTCACCATTTAAGGCGGCAACTACGCTCTTTGCGGCAGAAAAAGAAACCCTTTCCATTGCCTCATGCGCGAGCGGGGCCATATGCGGGGTAACGATAATTCCAGGAACACCGATCAGCGGACTTGGACTATTGGCACCTTGCTGACGCAGCACATCGACAGCCGCGCCCGCAAGCCGGCCTTCCTTGACCGCCGCGGCAAGGGCGTTCTCATCGATCAAACCGCCACGCGCCGTATTGATGAGAAATGCAGTCGGCTTCATCAATGCGAGGGTACGTTCGTTGATGAAGTTCTCGGTTTCTGGCGTCAAAGGTGTATGCAGTGAAACGAAATCCGCTTCACGCAGTGCCCGTTCCATGTCGACAAACTCAATGCCATGTTTGGTCGCAAACGCTTGATCGCGCCAGGCATCAACGGCCAGTACCTTCATGTCGAAACCCAATGCGCGGCGTGCGACGCCTTTGCCAATACGGCCAAGTCCGAATATTGCGACGGTCTTGCCCCACATTTCAGTGCCAGTCGGACGCTCCCATCCATGACTCTGTACGCTATTGACTGCAACGACCATCTTGCGCGCAGCCATCAACATCAACCCAATCGCGAAGTCAGCGACGCTCTGGTCGTTGGTACCCGCCTGAATCGTGACCGGAATCTTGCGGCGTGAAGCGGCTGCCAAATCAACAGTGTCGTACCCAACACCAGGACGCGCGATCACTTTCAGTTTCTTTGCTGCATCGATGACTTTTGCCGTAGTCGGCTCCATCGCAAAAATGATGGCGTCAACTTCACCCACCTGTTCCAGAAGCCAGTTTTCATCAAACGGCACCGGGGTTGACTTGATGACGACTTCACATCCCTGATCCGTCAAATACTTCAATGGTCCCTCTGAAGCCGTGAATGATTTGGCCAGTATCAATACCTTACCTAACATGGCGTGTGCTCCTTTTGTTATCCCGACACGCAGCCTGGAATGATGGGTCGTTGCAAATGCGAAGGAGAATGTTTTGGGCAAGTGCACATCGCGAGATCACTGCAATGAGTTTCAGTGCGGCTCCGGGCCTCAACAAATTTATCCTCACTAAACTGTTTCCCGATACTTTTATAAATTGGCAACATTGTTCCCGCTGGACGCCATACTTACAATAGAACTATGACGCTAGCTGTTATGCAAAAAGTAAGAGGCAAGAATAAGAATCAAACATTTCACGCAGAAAGGTTTATGTAAATGTGACCCAAAGTCATTAATGCACGATACAATACTACTGTATCGAATTGCAATTTATTTTTTATAATTCTGCGCAAGAAATCTGCGACATTTTTGTTGCCATAAGCCCAGCGCAGATTTACTAGGGAGTCGAGTCTTGATCAAATTCATCATCATCACGCGCGCAAAGCCTGGTTGGACGCGAGAACGCTTTTTCTATGAGTGGGCTTTCATTCATGTTTCCTTGATGCTACATACGGCACCGAGCATGCGGCGCTTCAGACGATATGTGCAGCACTTCGTTAACCCCGATATTCCCGACTCGCTGCGCGTGCTGCCTCATCCAAAAATGAACTGGGAAAACTTTGCTGAGCACTGGCTGGAAAAATTCGAGTTCGTCCACCATCCTGATTACACGGAGCAGATGCAGCCCCATAAATTCAGCGATACAGAAATGGAAATCGTCTACGTGCAAGGTGAGTGCATGTACCTGCGAGATGACTTTCGATCCGGTGGCGTCAAGCTGATTCATCGCCTGGCCATAAAACCTGGGCAGCCTGTTGATGCATTCAGAAAATATTGGCAGGAAGAGCATGCGCCAGCAATCGTGAACGCATTAAAAGAAAAAGGCCTGCGCAAGTACGAGATAAATCTGCCTTACGACTATGATGCTGCTGCGTTTAAAGAAAGTCGCAAAGGCACCTTGTTCGAAAAAGCCGCTCTGGATGCCGTCCCAGGTCTGGAGGAATTCTGGTTTGACAGCATCGAAGACGCGGTCCACCTTGGCAGAGATCCTGAACTACGAAAATTGCTGACGGCTAGCTACGAACGCTTTGTCGATGTTGAGAAGTCGTACTCGTTGTTTGCCAACGAACGTGTGGTCTTCGACTTCGTGACCCCAGGTGAAACCACGCCTTTACCAGCGGTACTTGATCCCAATAGCCTTGATGCCACCGTCTTCAAAACCGGCCGACCGTATCATGAGCCCAAATTAAGTAGCTAAGCTTTGGGTGCCGATCTAGTTTCCGAAGCTTCACACAAGAAATAGCTCCGATAAATTTGATAGAATTCGTCCCTCATTTCCTGTTACAGGGATATTGGTGAGGCAGGTTCATTTCAGACTGCCTCCACCGCCAGTCTGGAATTTTGACCCTTGTGTTAAAATTCAAGTATTGCGCCCGTAGCTCAGCTGGATAGAGTACTTGGCTACGAACCAAGGGGTCGTGGGTTCAATTCCTGCCGGGCGCACCAAAAAATCAAGGGCTTGCAGAAATGCAAGCCCTTTTATTTTGTAACGTCACACTTTTCCGATTAGACGAACAAAGGCAATCAAGTTCCGTCGCAATTCCTACAAAATTGAGACCTTGTTGCTAGAAATTTGGCCATCATCAGGCGCGATCTCGTCTGACATCCTTAGCTGCCACATTAATCTATATTGATGTCAGAGTCGCCTGACTCAATCAACTTGGCTCGCGCAATCAACCGCGTCGTTTGGACATTCAAGCCATCTTTGGTCAATCGGTCATCATAGGAAGACGTCATGAAATCCTTCACGACAAAACTTTATGTCTTTGCTGCTCTTTCGATATCGTTGCTCCTTTCCGCTTGTGGAGGCGGGGGTGGAGGAAGCGGCACTTCACAGGGACCAGGTACATTAGGTGTCTCTCTGACCGATGCACCGTCCTGCGGCTACGACGCTGTCTATGTCACAGTTCAGAAGGTACGCGTTCATCAAAGTGCATCGGCCAATGAGAACGATGCGGGCTGGACAGATATCACGCTGAATCCTGCTCGCAAAATCAATTTATTAAATCTGACCAACGGCAGCTTGGATAGTCTTGGTCAAACTCCACTCGCAGCAGGCCATTACACCCAAGTACGTCTGGTTCTTGATCCAAACACAGGAGCCTCTCTTGCCAATTCGGTCGTTCCTGAGGGAAACATCAATGAAATTTCACTCGACACGCCAAGTGCCGTACAAAGCGGGATCAAACTGATTAATGAGTTTGACGTTACTTCGGGCCAGCGTGTTGATCTGGTTCTTGATTTTGATGCGTGCAAATCGATCATCACCAAGGGCAACGGTAGATATGCGCTAAAGCCGGTCATCAAAGTGATCCCCACAGTTTTGAATGGCATAGGCGGCTTTATCAAACCCACGCTATTGGGGAGCAACGTCATCGTTTCGGCTCAACAGAATGGAACCGTTATTCGCTCGACAGTGCCAAATACCTCAACGGGTGAATTTTTCATCGCGCGGCTTGCGCCGGGTAATTACGATGTCGTCATCACTGCCGACAACCACGCAACGAGTGTGATCGCTACAGTTCCTGTTGCCAGCACAACAACTACGGTGAACCTTAGCAATATTGTCTTACCGATCGATTTACCAAACTCTGCTGTGGGAACAATCAGTGGAACAGCCGTACTGAATCCAACCAGCACGACTGAAGTGGCCTATGTAGCCGCCAAACAGAGTTTCGCTTCAGGGCCGGTCGTGACGGTCAAATATCAAGGAGCTGATGTTGTGAACGGTAGCTACAGTCTGTCGAACTTGGCTCTTGCTGCGCCCTTGCTCGCTTCATATAGCTCGACATTGCCAGTGGTATTTATTGCCCACCCCAACACCATTCCGGGAACGGGCAAGTACGCAGTCGAAGCATCGGCAACGGGCTACGTGACGCAAACAAATCCCAACGTTAACATCAGCCTCATTAACCAGTCCGGCCTCAACTTTAGTTTGACGCCCTGAAATAGATAGGCCAATACGTGGCTCATCTATAATCACTCCTACAAGATAAAGTTTAGTGCGATACTGTCGTTAATTGGTTATTGGATCAATCAATTCAGGATTGAGGTGTGTTTTAATCGCCATATCGACTGGCTTCAAATGCGGGAATAATCGATGCTGCGAAGCGGCAAATCATTAAAGGAAATGTTGCTGTGTTAAAAAAACTGCGCAATGCCTTTACAACTCAGCCCTCTGAACCGGGGAAACTTGTCGATATCGAGGATGATTTTCCATCGTTCACACCGACCAAACCAGGTCAAGTCTCGACTGAAGGCGATCCCTTCCTTTCCGAATTCTGGCAAGGTCCCATGAAGGCATGGTTGGAACAGTTGCCTGAAGAAATACGGCCTTTACAATTATATGCAGCTTATCCACGTGTCATCGCCAAGATGGTGACCTTGTGGGATGACCGGACTGCAATGGAAAGCTACCTTTTTGATTTACTCGTGGACAAACGAGGCAACCGGCGCGGTTTTCCGGCAGCGATGACTGCTGAGATCCGGCGCCTGCAAGTGTTTGTCTCCAACGGAGCTCAACATTATCAATCTGGGACGATCAGTTCCTGGTAATCCAAATCCCGGATAAATATAAAAAAGGTCAGTGAAAACTGACCTTTTTCATTCCAACTTTTAAGCCTACAACTCAGCGGAAATAAGCCAGATGCAAGACCACCGGTGATCCAGCGACTCCTGCCCTTAACAGCCGGCTCGCAACACCAACAATACGTGCCTGATATTTGGTAAAAATAGCCAGCACATCCAGTGCGCCATCCGGATTTCCGTCCAGATCAGCCAGCACATTCTGATCGACGATAAATGGGACATCCAGACCGTTGCACCCCATGGTAAATCCGATGCCATCATCCAATGTTGATGCGGTACCAACTAGAACAGGGTGCGCTGCTCCAAGTACATGCCGTTCACTCCAGCTCGATTTATTCGATTTCATTTTCACTCCATTGTGACCAAAGGCCACATTCAGGATGAACAGAGGCACAGTTAGGTTGATGTTGCACTGATTTGCCCACATCAGCAAGGACTACTATCGTTACGCTATGAATAGACGGAATTTCAACTCTGCTTCTGAGCATGAGCAATTTGGTTTCTTCCAGCCGCTTTGGCGTGATAAAGCGCCTCATCCGCCTTGGAAATCAAACCTGGAATATTGCTAACACCAGAAATTGCAGTTTCCACACCGATACTGATGGTGAGGGATCGATGCGCTGGTTTACATTTCTCAATCGCCTGGCGCAAACGCTCGGCAATGATGATCGAACCTTCAATCCCCGTATGCGGAAGAATGATGGCAAATTCTTCTCCACCGTAACGCGCCACGTAATCGCATTTTCGGGCTTTCTTGCGCAGCACTTCAGCAACTAGTTTGAGCGCTTCATCTCCAGCCGGATGTCCATAGCTGTCGTTGTACGATTTGAAATTATCAATGTCGATCATCAGCAGGGACAGCGCGTATTTGTGGCGCACAGTCTGATGGCTTTCTTCTTCCAGCTTGGTGTTAAACGCGCGCCGGTTCATCAGTCCCGTCAGCACATCCGTCAGGCTCTGAATTTCAAGTTCAGCATTGGCCTTCTCGATCAGGCGCTGATAATCCTCCAACTGTCTTTGATAGGCGCTGAGCGCAAAGGCCTGCTGTTCCTGTTCCGCAATCGTCCGACGCAATTCCATCTGCGCCACGACCTGACGCGACAGCGCGCGCAAGGCATTGATCTGTTCGTCTTCCAGGGTACGAGGCACATGATCAATGACACAAACGGTACCGAGCGAAGCACCGCTGGATGTGACTAGCGGCGCCCCTGCATAAAAACGAATATTGGGCTCTCCTGTGACATGCGGATTACTTGCAAATCGGGGATCGCTCAGTGTGTCGGGAACAATCATGACTTCGTCCGGGTGCAGAATCGCATGTGCGCAAAACCCGTATTCTCTGGGCATTTGGCTCGCAGCCAGTCCTACTCTGGACTTGAACCATTGCCGGTCACTGTCCACCAATGAAATCAGGGCGATCGGTGCACTGCAGACCCATGAAGCCAGCATGGTGATATCGTCGTAAACCTGCTCAGCCTTCGTGTCAAGAATCGAGTATTCGCGCAGGGCAGTCATTCGCTCCTCTTCATTCTCCGGAATCAGGTTGACCATAATTGGAGGAATTCAGTCAACTTTCTGGTTGTTCATACTTAAATGCCTAGGACAAATTAGTTGTTTTGTTTAATCATAACTCATATAACGCGCCTGAATGCTTCAAAAAGCAGACTTCAGACCTTCTTCTTTTTACTCCGCAGCGGCTTTTTCCTGGTCAGCAATTTTTCCAGTTCATTGGCCGGGATCGGGCGACTGATCAAATAGCCCTGAATCTGGTCGCAACCGAGTTCTTCCAACATTTTGGACTGCTCTTCCGTTTCCACTCCTTCGGCCACGACATCAAGCTTGAGTGAATGCGCCAGCGTAATAATGGCTGCGACGAGCTGGCGTCCCTGTTCTCCGGTTGTCATTTCGATCACAAAAGAACGATCAATTTTCAACGTCGTGACCGGCAGTTTCGCCAGGTAGCTCAGTGACGAATAGCCAGTGCCAAAATCATCAATGGAGATGTCCATCCCGAGGGCGCGCGCCGCATTCAGTTTGGCAATATTTTCATCCAGATTGTCCATGATCACGCTTTCGGTGATCTCCAGGTCAATACCGCATCCACCGGTTACTGGATCCAACACACGCTTGAGATCGGGTACAAAATTATGGTGGCCTAATTGGAGTGATGAGACATTCACCGCAATACGCGGCGCAACGAAACCCTTGTCCTGCCAGATCTTATAGTCCACCGCCGCCTGCTGCATGACCCAGCGACCTACCTCGAAAATCATGCCGGTTTTTTCGAGTACCGGAATAAACAAGCCTGGCGGGATCAATCCCTTTTCCGGATCCTGCCAGCGAATCAAGGCTTCGAGATTCTTGATTGTTTTACGCTTCAGATCGTACTTGGGCTGGTAAAACAAGACGAATTGTCCCAACTGTAATGCACGCCGCAAGCGCATTTCAAGGTTCAACGCATCAGCGGAACGTTCATCCATTTCCGGCTTGTAGAGCACCGTATTCTCAACCGTCTTTTTGGCACGGGCCAAAGCCAGTTCGGCTTGACGCAGGATGACTTCAGTATTGACCTTGGCTTGCGTTTCAATCAGGAGAGCGCCGCATTTGGCTTTCAGATGAAACTCGTTGCTCCCCACCCGGAACGGAAACTCAAAAACCGTTTGTAAAATTTCGTCGATCTTGTTTAGTAAATCCTGCTCGCCCCCCAAGTCATGCAGGAGTAGCACAAAAGTATTACTCTCGGTGCGCGCCAGATTTTCATGCTGCAGACCGGCTCCCCGCAATCTTGCAGTAATGTGCTTGATGATCTCATCACCGGACTGACGCCCAAAACTGTCATTGATCAAGCGGAAACGTGCAATGTCCATATTGACAATACCGAGCATCCCGAAGAGTTGCTTCTGACTGCTTAACCGCTCCAGGCGTTCTTGCAAGCTGCTCCGGTTCGGCAAGCCGGTCAGTTTGTCGTTATAAGCCAGGTAATTGATATGTTCAACGGTGGTCAGATACTCCAGCCCCACCGAGATGTCGAGAGTCAAATCCTCGAGCAAACGCACTTCGTGCTCGTTAAAGTAATTCTCTTCCCTTGAACACAGAACGAGCGTACCAATCGATTTTTGCGCAATGATGAGGGGCAAGGCGATGACCGATTTGTAATTCAGGCGCATCGCCTCGCTACGGCTGTACACGCGATTGGCGACCTTGCCAAGACCATGAACCACTACAGGTTTACCTGTCATCATCGCTCGTGGCGCAACGCTATTTGCATCGGGATGACCAGGAGTCAACTTGAGGCGATTCCCCTCCATCAATCTGCTGTCGAAATCGCCCCACCAGGCCGTTACAGCCAACTCGTTATGCGCTTCGTCCAGCATGCCCACCCAGGCCATACCGAGGCTGGGTTGATTCCCGATAATCTGGCAAACCTCTTGCAGCAGCGCTTGTCTTTCATGAATACGTACGACCGCCGAGCTGATCTCGGTGTGCATCGCCTGCATACGGGACAGGCGCTCAATATTTTTTTCCTGGAGTTTTTTCTCGGTAATATCGAGGCCACTCATAAAGATGCCCTGGATGCTTCCATCCTGGGCCACGTCCGGAACCAGATTCACCAGGTAGCGAATGTCCCCGGCCCCTTCAGGGGTTTCATACGTGACCCGTTCACCCAGAATCACTTTCTGAAACATGGGTTGAATCTTGCCAAAGGCTTCACTTCCGATCAGCTCAGAGATATGCAGACCAATTATTTTTTCAACAGGTAAACCAAAGGCCTGCTCATGCTGGCTATTGGCAAAGAGGAAACGATAATCGCGATCCAGGCGACTGATCAGACCAGGAAAATTGCTGGCCACCATTGAAAGCTGCTGCTCCCGCTGCCGAACCGCTTCTTCAGCTTTCAAGCGTTCGGTAATATCGCGCAGGATGACCGTAAATATTCTTCCTGCCGGAGTTTCCATATGCGAAACGGAAGCCTCCAGCGGAAATTCAGTTCCATCGCTATGCACACCCCATACATCCCGTGAACCCATGCGTTTGCTGGGTATATCACTTTCACCAAAAGCCTGGATCAGTCTGGAATGCCCATCGCGGAAGCGCTTCGGCAGAAGCTGATTAATCGACTGGCCCACCATGTCTTTTTCTGCATAACCAAAAATGCGGTCTGCGGCAGGGTTGAACAAGACGATTTCCAGTTTTTCATTGATCGCCACAATCCCGTCCATGGCGGAATTGATCAGACCCGACATGCGTGTTTCGCTTGCTTTTAACGCGAGTTCATTCTTGCGACGTTCGGTATTATCAAACGCAAATATAAATACGCCTTGCACCGTATTGTCCGCAGCGATATCCGGTACCAGAGTGATAATGGAGTGGTAAAACTGGCCTCGCTCTGGCGTCGATTCAAATTCATAGCTCACGCGATTACCCAGGAGAGCGTGGCGAAAGTGGTGTTCAATCTTTGAAAATACTTCGGGCCCCAATAATTCTGGAAGCGATTTTCCAAGAGCCCGGGATTGATTAATTTGGAATGTGAATGACTGTGCAGTACTGTCGGTAGAAAAAGTCACCCGTAAATCACGATCTACGCTACGGATCGCACCAGGAAAATTATTCGTCACCAGGGCCAAGTGCCGCTCACGCTCTTTGACTTCTGATTCGGCCCGTTTGATTTCGGTGACATCCAGGCCAATCAGGAACATCCCATGAATGGATTTATCTTCCCCAACGTCTGGAACCATGTGGAGAATGAAATCACCTTCGTCGCCCGCAGGCCGAGTGGCTTTCCCTTCATAGACCAGATGCTCGCCGGCCAAGGCTTTGTGATAGTCCGGTGCCACTCTGGCATAGTCGTCAGGATTCAACAGCTCTTCCAGCGTCATGCCGACCATTTGTGTTGGAGATCGATTGAAAGCCTGCGCCAGCGTTGCATTGACAAAACGAAAACGCAGATTGCGATCCAGACTGCCGATTCTGCCGGGAAATTGATTGGTAATGACCGTCATTTCGCGTTCACGCTGACGCATCGCCGCCTCGGACCGCCGAATATCGGTAATGTCCTGACCAATCGTGAAGAAACCCTGAACGGTTCCATCGTCGGCAAAATCTGGAATCAGATTGAGCAAACCGTAAAGGGTCTCCCCTAACTCGTCCTTCATTTCAATCGGCACAACCCGGCGTTCGCCTGCCAGTACCTTTTCGAGATCGCTCTCGATTTTGTCCAAGAGTTCCGGACGTAATACTTCCCGGAGTGTCCGGCCCATTATTTCTTCTCTAGGACGACCCACTATTTTTGGAACCATATGGTTCACAAAAAGATAGCGCTGCTCCCGATCCAGGCGAGCGATGGTGCCAGGATATTGTTCCGTGATGAGCGACAGTTCTCGTTCGCGCTCCCGGAGAGCCATTTCAGACTTTCGAATCTCCGTGAGGTCCTGGCTCATCAGGAACAGGCCCATAACAGTTCCATCAGCAGCGATATCCGGGATCAAATGGAATGCGGCGTAATGCAACTTGCCGAAACGATCCGTCATTTCGGTTGTCACCATCCGGCGCTCACCTGCCAGTGCCTTCTGGTAATCATTTTCAAATTTGGCAAAGACTTCTGGCGTCGACAGGTCCTGTATCCGCTGACCCAGAATTTGATCCCGAGGTTTGCCGTAAACCTCTTCAAGTACATCGTTGATATAGAGGTAACGCAGATCGCGATCCAGGCGTGAAATGGTGCCTGGATATTGATTCGTGATCAGTGACAGCTCCCGTTCACGCTCCTGCAGAGCGATTTCAGAGCGCCGGATATCCGTGACATCCTGGCCCATTGTGTACAAGCCCTGCACACTTCCATCCGCGGCCAGATCGGGAATCACATGCATCAAGCCGTAGCGCATCTCTCCGTTGGGGAGTTTTAACGGCATGGATATAACCCGGCGCTCGCCTGCCAAGGCCTTATTCATGTCGCTTTCGAATGCGGCAAAGTATTCCGGTGAAACCAGGTCTTGTATGCGCTGCCCCAGAATTTCTTTCCGGGGTCGCTTCAAGATCACTTCAACGATATCGTTGATAAAGAGATAACGCAGCTCTCGATCCAGACGGGCAATGGTGCTGGGATATTGATTCGTGATATCCAGCAACTCTTTCTCACGCGCGACCAAATCCAGCTCGGCCTTGCGCCGATCAGTGATATCCAGCGACGTACCGATGATCCCTTGCACGGTATGGTCTTCGGCAAAAAAAGGAACCAGGGTGACCAGTAAATAAGAGGTTCCGCGTTTTTTCGAGGTGATATGTGTTTCATACGTGACTGTTTGCCCGTCAAGGGCCTGACTAAAGTAGTGCTCAACCTCTGCAAAACGCTCTGCGCCGAGCATCTCCTTAAAGGAGCGACCGATCAGTTGGTCGAGCGGCACCCTGAACATTTTTTCATGCGGGGCATTCGCAAAGATATAACGCAGATCCCGGTCAAAGCGGGCCAGCAAACCCGGAAACTGGTCGGAG
The DNA here is from genome assembly GCA_025362735.1 of Betaproteobacteria bacterium. Taxonomy (GTDB): domain Bacteria; phylum Pseudomonadota; class Gammaproteobacteria; order Burkholderiales; family Burkholderiaceae_D; genus JANYFL01. The sequence continues at coordinate 85,198 of JANYFL010000009.1, forward strand.
ATAAAACGCATCTCCTTTTCGCGCACCTGTATGGCCAGTTGCGCCTGCTTGAGCTGGGTGATATCGATGCGGGTTTGAAATAGACCTTGCACCGTTCCGTCATCAGCCAGATCCGGTACCAGACTCAGCAAGGAATAATGCTGCTCACCGCTGGCCGTGAGATGGGCAATTTCTTTAGTGATGGTTTCGCCAACAGCAAGCACTCTTCTGATGGCGGGCTCAGCTTTGGCGAATTCCTCTGGCGACAACACCTCTTGAATCGTCCGTCCAATCACCTCCTCTTTGGTCACGCCATTGATATGTGCATATTCGGCATTGATATACCGATAGTGCATGCTTGCGTCCACATGCGAAACCGCGCCTGGGAAACTATCGATAAAAGTCTCGAGTTGCCGCTTGCGTTCGCGTATCGTCTGCTCAGCGGTCCAGCGTTCAGTGATGTTGCGTCCGATTGACAAAACCGTATTGATTTTGCCACTTCCATCTTTCTCAGGGACCAACTGGGTCTCAAAATATTGATCGGCGCCGGTCGACCGGTCACTGAAGGTGATCACTTCGGACTTGCCACTGGCAAAGACGCGGTCAAGCGCTTGCGTCCAGCGGTCAATCATCCCGGCTGGAGCGCCCATATCGGCAAGGCTTAAGCCTATAAACAGGGAAGGTGGCAGACCCGTCACTTTCTCGATTGCCGGATTGATAAATAGATGCCGATGTTCTTTGTCAAAACGGGCCACCACATCGGGCATGTTGTCGGCCAGCGAGTGAAATTCCCGCTCGCTCTTGATCAAGGCAATGCGTTCACGCGCGCTTGCGGCTCGATAGTAGGCATTCTCCAATGCAAACGGCAGGCGTTCGAGATAGCCAGGTGTTTTGATCATGTACTCGTACACACCCAGCTTATGCGCGAGCCGGGCAATCTCTTCACTACCATGTCCGGTCACCAGTACCACCGGAATATTCATGCCTTTGACTTGATGCAGCTCCTTGACCAGATCAATCGCCGTCATGCCCGGCAAACGGTAGTCAAGCAGCAGGACATCGAATTCGGTCTGTTCATCGCTGCTCGAACTCAGACGCTCCAACACTTCACCGGCGCTTTGTACCGTTTCGATTTCGATATGCCGTGCGCGTTGTCTCAATTCCCGGACCGTCAGATCAACGTCAGCCCAATTCGGTTCTGCATACAGCACCCGGATGATGCGCGTTAATCGCACCGTCTCGAGCCGAAAATGCTCCAATGCACTGCGCAGAGTTGTGGGCAAAACATTCAGGTAATTCCCACGCTTGGTGATGTAATCGTCGGCACCCGCATGCAAGGCGCTATAAACTGCATCCTCATTTCCAGAGCCGGTCAGGACCACAACGGCAAGCATGAGATTGCGCTCGCGCACATGGGCCAGGATGTCCAGACCCTGCCCATCCGGAAGATGCATATCCGTCAGGACCAGGTCATAGCGCGGTACGTCGCCGGTCACGTAGGAATAAGATAGGTCCTCAACCGGCTCCAATTCGCTCAGTTGGCCATAAGCGAGTTCGTAGCGGTTCAGGCGTGAGATGGCATCTGAAACGGTGGAAACAATATCGAGACGAATATCGGGGGCACGCCGGATCAACTCGTCGCGGACCAGCTCTGCATCAATGGCGTAGTCTTCGATATAGAGGACGTTCATGTGCAAAGTGGCGGCCTAGTGTGAATGCGTCTTGGCTGGAGGCAAGGTATTCAGCACCATCCAGTAGAGATCAATATGCCTGGCTACTTCCATGAACTGATCAAAACTGACTGGCTTGACGATGTATGAATTGACGCCCAGTGCGTAGGCTCTTTGGATGTCGGCATCCTCAGAAGAAGTGGTCAGCATGACCACTGGAATGGATGCAAACTTGGGATGCTTGCGAATCTTCTCCAGCACTTCCAGTCCGGAGATTTTGGGTAACTTGAGATCGAGCAAAATAACGGAAGGCAAAGGCATCCCCACTTGCCAGTTGTTGATCAGGTCAAGTGCTTCCTGACCATCGCGCGCCACTTCGATGGCATTGGTTATCTTGCGGCGGGCAAAAGCACGCAAGGTCAAATCGACATCCATGGGATTGTCTTCAACCAGGATAATGGGACGATTGACGGTATTCAATTTGTGCCCCCTGGTGAACGCGTCGTAGTGGATCGCGTAGTGCCAGCATGATCAGTCTGGTTAAACAAGGGGATTTCAAGATAAAAGCTGGCGCCCTGTCCGGATTCGCTCTCAGCCCAAACCCGACCGCCCATACGTTCCATGGCCTTGCGGACGAGAGCCAGACCGATGCCGGTGCCGGGATAATCTTCGGCACGATGCAGGCGCTGGAAAATTTCGAATATCTTGTCGTAGAAACGCATGTCGAAACCCGTGCCGTTGTCCTGAACGGATAGCACACAGTGATGCTCGGTAATGGCGCTACAAATCATAATCCTTGGATGGTCGGAGCGGCTCGAAAATTTGATGGCGTTGTCGAGCAGGTTGCGAAAGGCGACGGTCATTCCCTCGTAATCGGCCAACACATTGATGCGTTCAACCTTTATATCCAGTTGGATGGTCTTCAAGTCCATCTCGCGCTGCCGGATCTGTTCAGTCACCAGATCCAACAAGTCAATCCGTGTTGCGAGCTGAACACGCCGCTCTTGCCGCGAATAGGTCAGCAGATCGTCAATCAGGTCGGTCATCTGCAGGGTGGCCGAGCGCACATTGCTCAGGAATTTTCGTCCGTCATCGTTCAGCCGCTCACTAAAATCTTCCTGCAGCAAACGACTGTACCCATCGATCCCGCGTAACGGCGCTTTAAGATCATGCGATACCGAATAGCAGAAGCTTTCCAGTTCTTTGGTCTTGGCGTCCAGTTCCTGTGTACGTTCTTTAATCCGCTGCTCCAGGCTGGCGTTCAATTCGGTAATCTGAGCCTCGGCGTGCCTGCGCTCGGTCACATCGTTCGCCGTACCAATCGTGCCAACAATCTCGCCTTTTGAGTTGTGCAAAGGTGTGATGCGGCTGTTAATCCACAATTCAGGACGATCCTCGGTTGCCGCCAGGGCGCGATCCCCTTGATAGATCACTTCCCCTTTTAAGACACGCTTCAAAAATCCGATTGATTCGGTCGCTTGCTCGGGAGTCATATAGGTCGTCACATGCTTGCCGATCACATCAGCCGCTTTCCAGCCGGTCATTTTTTCCATAAAGGGGTTGAAGGCCTGGTACTTGAAATCGCGATCAACGACGGCAATTCCTTCCTCAATCCCGACAATGATCTGTTTCATGAAATCGGCCGCCTCCCGAATAGCGCTTTCGGCCTGCTTGCGGGCACTGATATCGTTGACGATGGAAATGACGCCAATGATTTCGCCCTTGGCGTTGTGCAAAGGAGATTCCTTAGTGCTCACCCAGCGTGCCGGAGCCAAGCTTGAAGCGGGGGTGAATTGATCACCCGAATACGCGACCTCGCCATTGAGCGCAAGGCGCAAACGGTGCGTCACGTCTTCCGCGAAGGAGGTCGGCATTATTTCTTCGATGGTCTTGCCAATTACATCTTGTGCTTTCCAGGTCGTCAGTGTTTCCAGGAAAGGATTAAAGACCTGAAAACGCAAATTCAGATCAAAAACAGCAATGCCCTCTTGAGCACCTGTAATGATCTGACGGCTGAATTCTTCCGCCTCACGCGCGGCTTGTTCAAGGCGTTTGCGCTCATCGACTTCTCTTCGAAGTAGTCCGTTAGCGTCCTGCAACTCACTGGTGCGCTCCTGGACTTTCTGTTCGAGTTCGGTATTGAGTTGTTGGGTAATCTGCTCCGCCTGTTTGCGGTCGCTGATATCGTGCAGTGTTGAACGACTGGATACGAAATTTCCCGCAGCATCGTAAACGGCTGTGGCGCTGGCTGCGACGGCTAAAGTACCCCCATCCTTAACGACTAAATCGAATTCAATTGCAGGGGCGTCACCCGCACGTTTGAGCTGTTCAAAATGACTGACGAATAAGCTCAGACTGGCAGGGGTCAATACATCACTCATCCGCAACTTGCCGATCACCTGTTCGCGCGTATAGCCCAGCCACTTCAGCTCGGTGTCATTGATCGCAGTGAAAACACCTTCGCTATCGAGAGAGTGATAGCCACAGGGTGCATTGTTGTAAAGATCAAGAACCTGATCATTGACATCCCTGAGACTGAGTCGGGCATGACGCCGCTCAATCAGATCCCGGCGCACGTAGTAAATCATCGTACCAATAAAAATCAAACCACAGCCCAGAGTCAGGCTAATAAAAATCCGGGCTTGATCAATCAACTTTTGTGAATTGGTGGAGGACTTTTGTAGAAACAGTCTTTCTTCGTCTTCCATTTGAACAATGGCATGGCGAATCAACTCCACACTTGCCTTGATCTGCTCGTCATTTTCGTGAGCTGCTCCAGTTTGTCCTTTTCCGGCCAGTGCGTCAGCTTGCCGCATTAACGTAAAGACATTCAAAACCTGTGGTTCCAACTGGGTCAAACGTTTCGTTTGATCGGAATTTCCGCTGAACTGCTTTTTCACTTCCTCTAAAGAATGGTATATCGCCTGCTCAATGCTATTACGCGATATCAGAAACTGTTCGTCCCTGTTAAGGGCATAACCTCGAGAGGCCGTCTCGGCATTCAGAATATTGACTTGGAAACGCTCTAGTTCCTGCAAAACCTGACGGCTATGATCCACCCCTAAGTATGTCTTGGACAATTGTGTCGTAGACCAGCATCCGGCGCCGCCTATAAAAAGCAATGCAACCAGTCCGCCTCCAAGGGCGGTCACAATTTTGTTCCAAAGCGAAAACCGCATCGCGCCTCCCGGCAACTCTTTCGTAACCCTTACGTTCCGTCAGTCGCCCGCTTGGATATCTGGTCTTTCAATATTAGAAATTTTTTGAATTAAGCACTCAGATTCCAATAAATCATTTCTATCAAGAAATACCTCATAAGTAAATAAGATAAGACACTAGAAATTTTAATCTTTCCTTATCCTCATTCGATAACGACTCATAAAAGCCAACATGAAGTTATCACTCGGGTTTTGTTGTTTTTTGTTCTTATAAGGTTTTAGGGGATGTTTGCAGATAGCCAAAATGGCCGTTGTCCCATTCCAATCCCCATAAAAAAGATCCGATGTCCCTTTTGGGGACATCGGACCGATGGGAGAGCAGCGCGGTGCGGAGGACTTAGGCGCTGGTGCTTGAGCGTGCTGAGCTGCTGCGCTTAAGCGACTGCGCGGTGCTTCCAGACCGGAGCGACG
>JANYFL010000027.1 GCA_025362735.1 Betaproteobacteria bacterium
GCCAGCTTTTCCGCAATTTTACCTTCCATCCCGCGTGGAGTCGGTCGATACCAGTTCGGGGGGTCAATTCCCTCGGGCAAATAGGTCTCGCCCGCCGCATAGGCATCGGGTTCGTCATGAGCGTATCGGTATTCCTTGCCGTAGCCCAATTCCTTCATCAGTTTGGTCGGAGCATTGCGCAAATGTTCGGGTACCGGGCGGGACTGATCTTTCGATACAAATTTACGCGTTTGTTGATAGGCGATATAAACCGCGTTCGACTTGGCCGCGCAAGCGAGATAAACAATCGCTTCAGCCAAAGCCAGCTCACCTTCGGGTGAGCCCAGGCGTTCATAAACATCCGCTGCGTCAAGCGTGATGCGCAGCGCACGCGGATCGGCAAGGCCAATGTCTTCACTCGCCATGCGGATCATGCGACGGGCCAGATAGCGCGGGTCGGTACCACCATCAAGCATGCGTACGAACCAGTACAGTGATGCATCCGGATTGCTGCCACGTACTGATTTGTGCAGGGCGCTGATCTGGTCGTAGAACGCATCACCGCCCTTGTCAAAGCGGCGCAGGTTTTCGGCCAGTGCTTGTGCCAACAAAATATCGTCAATCTGTTGTGCCCCGGCTGGATGTGCCGCCCTAGCCACAATCTCGAGGTTGTTGAGCAGCTTGCGTCCATCACCGTCGGCACTCGCAATCAGAGTTTTGCGAGCTGTTTCGCTAAATGTAATTCCCTGCAAGTCGGGCGCGATCTCGTCATTCAGGGCTCGATCCATCAACAATCTGAGATCGTCTTCACTGAGACTGCGCAGCACATATACGGCCGCACGGGACAATAAAGCGTTATTGACCTCGAAAGAAGGGTTCTCGGTCGTAGCGCCAACAAAGACGAGCAGACCCGACTCCACATGCGGCAGAAAGGCATCCTGCTGGCTCTTGTTGAAACGATGGACTTCATCGACAAACAATAAAATTTGCCGTCCATTCTGGGCCCGCGTCAGTTCGGCGCGGCTCACTGCATCACGAATGTCCTTGACGCCGGACAGGACTGCTGAGAGCGCAATGAAATCTGCATTAAAACCATCGGCCATCAGTCGTGCCAGCGTGGTTTTACCCACACCCGGCGGCCCCCACAGAATCATTGAATGCAGCTGATGCGATTCGAAAGCGACCCGCAAAGGTTTGCCCGGACCAAGCAGATGCGCCTGACCAATGACTTCATCCAACGATTTGGGACGCAGGCGTTCAGCCAGCGGCGCGTGAGCCGTTGCTTGGGCTGTTGCACTGGCATCGAACAGATCGTCAGCCATTGATCAAGTAGGGCTAAGACTCAGCCTGGAACCAGCCGTGGTGACTTGAGTTTCGCCTGAAGCATTTTGCCCTTTTGGGCGCGTTTCCCATGGTGGGCTTGTAGCGCTGCTCCCGTCAAGTTGATCGTTGTGTCCTTGCTGCCGCGCCCGACTCCAGCAATCGTCAGGCCGGTTTTACCGATGGGTAAGGCAGCGAGGAGTTTTTCTTTGCCATCCAGTTTTTGCAGGATGACCCCACGACCGCCACCCGAGAGGGTTTTAATTTCGGACGCCGGGAATACCAGAAGCTTGCTGGTCGATGACAGACAAGCGATTTCGGTCTGCCGCGCTGGATCAAACAGACACGGATGCAAGGGCAAGTCTTCGGACTCGCCATCCAGATTCAGAAAACTCTTGCCGCCTTTGACGCGACTCACCAGATCACCGATCTGGCAGGCAAAGCCATAGCCCGCGCTGGTCGCAATCAGCAAGCCCTGTCCCACCGTACCGGCAATCATATGAGCGAGACGTGTGCCCGGTTCGAGGTCGATCAGGGTCGTCAGTGGCACGCCATCGCCGCGCGCGCTGGGCAGCTGTACGACCGGCACGGAATACGCGCGACCATTGGAACCCAGCGCGACCAGTTGATCGATGGTGCGGCATTCATATGCGCCATCGAGTGCATCACCCGTTTTGAAACTGAACTGACTTGCATCGAGGCCGTGGCCTTTTTGCACTCGCGCCCAGCCTTTGTCAGAAATGATGACCGTGACTGGCTCGTCGATCACCTTCACTTCAAGTACGGTACGCTTTTCTTCCTGGATGATCGTGCGACGCGGGTCTCCAAACGCTTTTTCATCAGCTTCGATTTCTTTAATCAGCTGCTTTTTCATCGAACCCGGATTGGCCAGCAAGTCTTCGAGTTTTGCTTTCTCGGTCTTGAGTTCGGTGAGTTCGCGTTCAATACGAATGCCTTCAAGTCGGGCCAACTGCCGCAGACGAATTTCGAGTATGTCTTCGGCCTGGCGGTCACTGAGCTTGAAGTGCGCAATCAATGCTGGTTTGGGCTCGTCCGATTCGCGGATGATGCGAATGACCTCATCAATGTTCAACAGAACCAGCAAACGGCCTTCAAGAATATGAATGCGGTCATTGACCTTGCCGAGACGATGCTCACTGCGGCGCGTGACGCAATCCTGACGGAAGCGCACCCACTCTCCAACAATGTCTTTGAGCGTTTTCTGGCAGGGCCGCCCGTCGAAGCCAACCATGACCAGATTGATCGCCACGCTGCTTTCCAGACTGGTGTGAGCCAACAGCGTATTGACGAATTCGGTTTGATCGACCGTGCGCGATTTGGGTTCGAAAACAAGGCGCACCGGTGCGTCTTTACCCGATTCGTCGCGCACACGATCCAGAACAGCCAGAATGGTTTGCTTGCTTTGCAACTGATCCGGCGTCAGCGATTTTTTGCCGAGCTTGATTTTTGGATTGGTCAGTTCCTCGATTTCTTCCAATACTTTTTGTGATGATGCGCTTGGAGGCAATACGTTGACGACGACCTGCCACTGTCCGCGTGCAAGGTCTTCGATTTTCCAGCGCGCTCGTACTTTTAGGCTACCGCGTCCGCTCTCATAGACGTCGGCAATGTCCTTGGCCGAAGAGATGATCTGGCCGCCGCCGGGGAAGTCAGGTCCTTTGATATGTTCGAGTAAATCCGCGGTCGTCGACTTGCCGTTGCTGCGAATCATCGCAACCGCAGCCTGGGCCACTTCACGTAAATTGTGCGGCGGAATCTCGGTCGCCAAACCGACTGCGATGCCCGATGCACCGTTGAGCAATACAAACGGCAGACGCGCAGGCAACAGCTTCGGTTCCTGCACCGTGCCATCATAGTTTGGCTGAAAATCGACCGTACCCTCGTCAATCTCGTCGAGTAGCAGTCGAGCAATCGGCGTGAGCCGCGCTTCGGTGTAACGCATCGCCGCTGCGCCGTCACCATCACGTGAACCGAAATTGCCCTGACCGTCAATCAATGGGTAGCGCAGCGAAAAATTCTGCGCCATCCGCACCAAGGCGTCGTACACACTCTGGTCGCCATGCGGATGCAGCTTGCCGAGGACGTCACCGACTACGGCGGCGCTCTTGCGCGGCTTAGCCGTATCGCCAAGGCCTAGTTCGTTCATCGCATACAGAATGCGGCGCTGCACCGGTTTTTGGCCGTCACAGACATCAGGCAAGGCACGGCCCTTAACGACCGATATGGCGTAATCGAGATAGGCACGCTCGGCATAGTTGCCCAGCGTCAGCGTATTACTGTCGTCGGCGGGGATATCGAAAAGGGACGGAGTTTCAGTCATGGTTCAGATTCGTTTGTCGCTTTTGTCTGAAAAATCCTAAATTCTTAACTCCGTTCGTTCCTTCGACAAGCTCAGGACAGGCTCTGAGTAGCCGCAGGCGTATCGAAGGATGAGTATCGGAGCAAGGTCTACATCAATAGACAAACTTAGGTTGAATAACATTGGTGGTATGTTCATCCTTCGATACGGCGCAAGCGCCTACTCAGGACGAACGGTAAATGAGTTTGTGACGTCAGTCTTGATAGCAATAGGGAGAGTGCCAGAGACGGCGCAGTATAGACGTTCAAGCGCTAATAGGAGAAAATTCACCTGCATGGAAATGTTGTCACTGCATTGATTACACTATTCTAAAAACTTTCCGCAATCCGCCGGATTGCCTCCCACCTTCTGATGGATAACATGATCCAACGACTCGCTACCTTTATATTCTGGCTCATGCTGGTTCCTGCACTAACACCTGCATTGGCTCAGACTACGGACTCTAATCAAGCTGAGCCTGCTGCGACTCCTGAAACTGCAACACCAGTAGAACCCGTTGAACCGCCAAAGCCTGCTACAGTCCGTGTCAGCCTGAAGACCAGCGAAGGCACGATTGTCCTGGAACTGGAAAAGGAGCGTGCTCCCATTACCACGGCTAACTTTCTTCGTTATGTTGACAAGAAACTATACGAAGGAGCTACTTTCTATCGCGCCTCGAAGTCGCCTTTCACTTCCGAGATTGGCTTGATTCAAGGTGGTGTCGGTAACGACCCGAAACGTCTGCTACCACCGATCAAACATGAACCGACCACACGTACCGGCCTCTCTCATACGGATGGCGTGATTTCGATGGCGCGCGCTGCACCGGGAACTGCTGCGGGCGACTTTTTCATCATCATCGGAGAGATGACTGGTCTGGACGCCAATCCGAAAGAAGCCGGAGATAACCTTGGTTTTTCCGCCTTCGGTCATGTGGTCGAGGGAATGGATGTTGTCCACAAGATACTTTTAGCGCCGATCTCTTTTACCAAGGGTGAAGGTGTCATGCGCGGTGAAATGATTGCATCTCCCATCCGTATCATTAGCGTACGTCGTGTGCCGAGTGGGACGGCTGCTCCGGCGGCTGTGCCACCTCCTAAATAATTCATCCTCGCCCCGTTCATCTTGGCTTTTGTTCCTCCCCTTTCAAGGGGGAGGTTAGGAGGGGGATGGGTTAAACAAATAACATTGAGATCAAGAAAGACCCATCCCCACCCTACCCCTCCCCTTGAAAGGGAGGGAAACTTAGTTAGATATCCGCCTCCACCAGATTGCCGTTTTCTTCCAGCCACGCGCGCCGTGCCGCTGCCTCGCCCTTACCCATCAGCATGGTCATACGTGCGACAGTCGTTGGGAAATCAAGATCACCTAACGCTACGGGTTGCAGGCGACGGGTATCGGGATTCATGGTTGTTTCCCACAGTTGCTCCGCATTCATTTCGCCCAGACCCTTGAAACGCGAAATGCTCCATGCACCTTCTTTTACACCTTCTTTTTTCAGCTTATCTTCAATCGCGGTCAGTTCCCCATCGTCGAGCGCGTAAAGTTTTTGAACCGGTTTTTTTCCGCGCGCGGGTGCATCGACTCGATACAACGGCGGACGCGCGATATGGATATGGCCGTGCTCAATCAGCTTGGGGAAATGTTTGAAGAACAAGGTGAGCAGCAATACTTGAATGTGCGAGCCATCGACGTCTGCGTCGGAAAGAATACAGATCTTGCCGTAGCGTAGATTGCTCAGATCCGGCGTGTCGTTCGCACCATGTGGATCGACTCCAATGGCAACGGCGATGTCGTGAATTTCGTTGTTGGCAAACAGGCGGTCGCGCTCGGTCTCCCAGGCGTTGAGTACTTTGCCGCGTAACGGCAGAATGGCCTGGAACTCTTTGTCACGACCCATCTTGGCGGAGCCGCCAGCGGAATCGCCTTCGACCAGAAAGACTTCATTGCGGCCGATGTCGTCCGACTCGCAATCGGTCAGTTTGCCCGGCAGTACCGCGACGCCCGAACTCTTTTTCTTTTCGACTTTCTGTGCGGAACGCAAACGCGATTGCGCCTGCTTGATGACCAGGTCAGCGAGCTTCTTGCCTTGGTCGACGTGCTGGTTCAACCACAGTTCCAACGCGGGCTTGGAGTACGAGGACACCAGCCGCACCGCGTCGCGTGAATTCAAGCGCTCTTTGATCTGACCTTGAAATTGCGGATCAAGCACCTTGGCTGAAAGCACAAACGAGGCACGAGCAAACACGTCTTCCGGCAGCAGCTTTACGCCCTTCGGCAAAAGACTGTGCAGCTCGATGAAACTCTTGACCGCATTGAACAGGCCTTCACGTAAACCCGATTCATGTGTTCCGCCCGCAGGCGTGGGAATCAGATTGACGTACGACTCACGCACGATATTGCCTTCTTCAGTCCAGGCGACAACCCATTCGGCGCCCTCGCCTTCGGCAAAATTGTCGCTGCCATTGGAATGCTGCGCGCCTTCGTAAAGCGGAATCATCGGCTCCACATCGCTGCCCAGGGTTTCGAGCAGATAACCACGCAAACCGTGTTCGTAAAACCAGGTTTGGGTTTCTTTTGTTTTGGCTTGAGTGAGCGTAACGGTTACGCCGGGCAGCAATACCGCTTTGCTGCGCAACAGACGTTGCAAGTCAGCTAACGGAATCACCTGACTGTCAAAATATTTTCCGTTAGGCCAGACCGTGACGCGCGTGCCATTTTTTTTATCGCCACGCTCCAAGGGACGTGACTTGAGGGGTTGCACTACATCGCCATTGGAAAAAATAATGGTGTGTGCTCCGCCATCGCGAAAGACCGTGACTTCGAGTTTGTTCGACAGCGCATTCGTGACCGATACACCGACGCCGTGCAAGCCGCCGGAAAAACTGTAAGCGCCACCACTGCCTTTGTCGAACTTGCCACCGGCATGCAAACGCGTGAAAACAATCTCCACGACAGATACGCCTTCTTCGGGATGCAGGCCGACCGGAATACCGCGACCATCGTCTTCAATCATCACGCTGCCGTCGGCGTTGATCGTTACAGCAATTTCCTTGCCATAACCACCGAGGGCTTCATCGGTTGCGTTGTCGATCACCTCCTGCACGATATGCAGGGGGTTTTCGGTGCGCGTGTACATGCCGGGACGCTGCTTGACCGGCTCCAGTCCTTTCAGAACCCGGATCGACGCTTCAGAATATTGGGCCGGTTTATTTTTGGTAGTGGCCATGAATTTATTGCTATCGTAAAACGGGTTATGAATGAAAAAATCAAACAACTATGGATAACTCACCAACCCAAAAGTTATCCCCAATTACTGTGGAAAAAGTAGCCTCACTTAGAGCAAAACCCAAGCGCAGCCTTGGTTTTCACGGCACGCAAAAAAATGCAGCAAGGTCTTTCCAGGAACTTAGAAATGCACTTTGAAAGTGCAAATTTTCGCTTGAGAATATTTTACCTGTTGCCGAACAAACACCACTCCGTCATTCCCGCGCAGGCGGGAATCCATGTTTCGTCGATTCATTAAAAGTCAAAATGGATTTCCGCTTATTTCAAATAATCAGCGTGAATGACGGTGGTTCTAAGTATTTCCCTAGCGTCCATCTAGTGTTTCCCAACGTTCCAAACAAACCGTCAATTCTTGTTCGAGTTGCGCAAGCCGCTGATTAAGCTTGAGCGCTTTTTCTGGTCCATCCGCATAAATTGCCGGATCAACGAGTTGCTGCTGGATGCTTAGCTGTTCCTGTTCCAGCATTTCTATTTTTGCAGGAAGGCCATCCAGTTCACGCTGTTCTTTAAAACTGAGTTTTGGTGCCGCTTTGACTTTGACTGCTGGTGCATTCGGTTTGGTGTCGCGTTTTTGCTCTGGCCGATTTTCCTGCTTCGCCCCTTGTTTGGTTTCCAGCTTTTTTTCCTGCGCACTTTGTTGGACGCGCTGTTGCACAGCTTCCCAATCCTTATAGCCGCCCACATACTCAGCCCATCGTCCTTCGCCTTCATGCACGATGGTCTGCGTTACGACGTTATCGAGAAATACGCGGTCATGGCTGACCAGAAATACGGTGCCCGGATAATTTTCCAACAGTTCCTCGAGTAGCTCCAACGTATCAATATCGAGATCGTTGGTCGGCTCATCCAGCACCAGCACATTGGCCGGACGTGCAAACAAGCGCGCCAGCAACAGCCGGTTGCGCTCGCCGCCTGACAAACTCTTGACTGGTGAACGCGCACGCTCGGGCGCAAATAAAAAATCGCCGAGATAACTCATCACGTGCTTGCGCTCATTGCCGATTTCGACCCATTCCGAACCCGGGCTGATTGTGTCCTGTACGCTGCGTTCCAGATCAAGCGTGCCGCGCATCTGGTCAAAATAAGCGACCTGCAAATTGGTGCCCAGACGTACATCACCGCTATCGGGTGCAAGCTCTCCGAGGATGAGCTTGAGCAAGGTCGTCTTGCCCGTTCCGTTGGCGCCGATCAGGCCCACCTTGTCACCGCGCATCAGCGTGGCCGAAAAATGACTGACGATTTCGCGTGTGCCATAAGCCTTGCTGACATCAGTCAATTCCGCCACCAGCTTGCCGGAGCGTTCACCCGCATCAACCGCCAGGCGCGCCTGGCCGACCTGATCGCGCCGTACCGAGCGCTCGCGCCGTAATGCTTCCAGCCGCCGCACACGGCCTTCATTGCGCGTGCGCCGTGCTTCAATACCTTTACGAATCCAGACCTCTTCCTGCGCCAGTACTTTGTCGAATTTGGCATTCTCGATGCGCTCAATCTCGATCTGCTCCGCCTTGCGAATCTGATAGGCCGTGAAGTTGCCGGGATAACTGCGCAACTTACCGCGATCCAGTTCAACGATGCGTGTCGCCACTGCATCAAGAAAGGCGCGATCATGCGTAATGAACAAGACGCTGCCTTTGAAACTGCGCAATAGCTCTTCCAGCCAGCGGATCGCGTCGAAATCAAGATGGTTGGTCGGTTCGTCGAGCAACAACAAATCCGGTTCGGCCACCAGCGCTCGCGCCAGCGCCACCCGCTTTTTCTGCCCGCCGGACAGACTCGCCACCGGCAAAGCGCCATCCAGTGCAAAACGCTGTAAGGCAGTTTCGAGGCGGCTTTTCATGGTCCAGCCATCGACCGCTTCCAGCTCACCCTGCAGGCGCATCAATTCATCCAGCGCCTCGGTATCCGTGCCCGTCTCATCGGCAGCCAGACGTGCAGCAGCTTGTTCGTAGGCAATCAGCAAACCGGCATCGTGCGACAGTCCGCCCGCCACCGCTTCAAGAATGGTTTGCGTGGCATCGAGTTCAGGTTCCTGATCGACCATCGCCCAGCGCAGCCCTGACTGCCGCACGACATTGCCATCATCCGCATTGCGTTGTCCGGCAACGATGCGCAACAGCGAGGACTTGCCCGTGCCGTTACGTCCGATCAGCCCGACGCGTTCGCCGCTTTCAAGATGCAACTCGACCTTGTCGAGCAAAGCCACGTGGCCATAAGCCAGATCGATATTGGAGAGTGAGACCAGCGCCATGCCATTCCTGTTGATTGAGCGCGATTAGATCGCGTCGGGCGGATGCCACCGGGAAATGCGCTGAAGATCGCAAACCGGACATCGCTGAAAAGCCTGCGAGTATAACGGAGCCATCGTTTCAGCCGGGCTCGAACGCTATAATTCGGGCGTCCTCGCCGTAGCACAATGGATAGTGCGCATGCCTCCTAAGCGTGAAATACAGGTTCGATTCCCGTCGGCGGGACCAGCAACCCTTAGGAATACCGGTTTTATTTTTTTCTGGGCCAATCTGTGGCAAATTGATGAGCTTAAGTTTGCGAAGCGCTCCTGGTCTTCTAGCTTGCCGCGCCATTCCAAGACATGTAATAAAAATTAAGCGTGCATGGATTATTCTCTAGCTCTTACTAGGAGTAAACATGAATGCATTAAAAGCCATCCGTAAACGAATTGAGGCGGACCCTACTTCACAATCCTCCCAAACTTTCGTGGCTCTGGTTGTCGCGTTAGCAGAAGAACGGGCTTTCGATTTGAGCAAACTGTATGAACTGGATTATGAAATGTTCCAGTTAGCGCTCTCTCTGATGAATGAATGGCGCCTTGACCGATACCATGCCGCTACTTTGAAACTGATGGGCACTGCTTGGTACATCGCTTCAGTGGAGAAAAGTTAAGGCATCAGCTTACGGGCATTCATTCAAATCCTTTTTCATTCTGACTGCGGATTCCTGTTGGCTGAACGATTCAGCGATGTCCCGCCAACGCAAGCGCTGGAATTACAAATTAATCACACTTCCTTAATTTGCAGAGATGGATCCAAGCCTCCAAGCTGCAGCTAAAAGTTCATCGCAAGCGTAATACGAAACGATCTTGACTCAATTGGATGGAAATGAATGTCAGCCACGCCTGCGGCGGCCTCGCCCTGTAGACGTGAAGTGTAGAAATAATCAATGGCCGAAGATTTTCTGTTGGTCAGATTAAAACCTTCGAGGTCGACTCGCATGCGCGGGTTGATCTTGTAACCGATGCGTCCATTAAAGGTTGCCGTGCTGGCAGATCGGACTGTGTTGTCCTCGATCAAAGGTCTGGGTCCGAAATAGCGGAACTGCAACGCCCCGAACCACGGCCCCAGATTATCGACCGCGACGGCAATCGACGCGACACCTTCGACCGACCCAGGAATTCGTGAGCCGATACCGTCCGGGTCGTTATCGCTGAAGCGCGCTCGGGCAAACGCCAGGTCAGCGTCCACAGTCAACCAATCGGATAGCTTGAAATAGTTGGCAAGTTCAAATCCGGTCCGACGACTTGGCCTCCCTGCCTCAGTTGTGCCGGCGTCACCAGCAAACGTGAGTTCGGAAGCAAAGTCGAGGCGATACACGGACAGCGAAGTTTGCAAACCCGGCAACAGTGACGTGCGCACTCCAAGCTCGGCGCCTTTGGAGCGCACCAGTCCAGGCACCTTGTCTGCTGGATTGCCGATTTTTGGATCGACGGTCAGCGTCGTGCCGCGTGCATCATTACTGTGGAAACCGCCTCCGGCATTGACGTACAACTCCGTGTCGCTCCACGGCTCAAAAATCAGGGCGAGCTTGGGATTGGCAATGCCCGCAGTGACCCGGCCCGAGTTGGCCTCGTTGTCACTTCTGACATTGAAGCGATAGAGGTCTGCGCGAGTACCCACGACACTTCTGAACCAGGGCGTCCAGCGGGTGGAATTTTCGGCATAAATACCCACACTGGTTTCGACCGTATGGTCGCGACGTGTTGTGGACACAGTCTGTCGATCTTTCGTGCTCAACAAACCATTGAAGATGTTGTCGTTCTGGAACTGCAGGCCGACCGTGTTCTCGGACTCGGTGCCCAAGGCTTGCATCTGCCATGACTGACTGGCATTCAATCCGGTCGTATGACGGCGATCGGGCTGCGCAAATTGGTCCCCGTTGACGGGATCGTCCAGAAAGTAGGTGAAGTTCGAGAACAGATCAAGTTGCCAGTCGATCAGGTAGGCATTGAAATTCGTCGAAGAATTTTCATCACTGCGCCGCCAGGTGCCAGACACACTGTAGCGATGCGACTCGCCACCATCGCTGGGATCAATGGCGTCGAAACGCCCCAGTTGTCCGGCGTCGACTGTACGCTTTGGAATCTGGTCGGTGGAATTCCATTTGGCGTTATAGCCCATCGCAGTGATGTTGAAGCCATTGCCCGCATCGCCTTCGCTGTAACGCAAAACACCATTGATCCTGCCGAAATCGTCCGGGTGAACGAAGGGTCCGTCGTTGTGCATCACTTCCAGTGCGTACAGCAAGTTGCCTTCATGCAGCTTTGGTGAATCGGCCAATAAAATCCGGTGGAATCCGTTCTGACCAAAACCCACGCTTGCAATGCCTTGATCAAGCGTGTTTGCGTATTTAAGACTCACGGCGCCTGCAGAGGAGAAATCGCCTTCGCTCGCGTAGTAAGGCCCCTTTTTGTATTCCAGACCCGTGGCCAGTTCCGGAATCACAAAGTTCAGGTCAGTCCAGCCTTGTCCGTGAGAATGCGAACGCTGGTTGACCAGCATGCCGTCCACGGTCGTGCGAAGGTCGGTACCATGATCGAGGTTAAAGCCGCGCAAGTAGAACTGATTCGCTTTGCCCTCACCACTATGCTGGCTGACGATCAGACCCGGTGTTGCCTCGAGCAGTTCGCCGGGACGATAAACGGTGCGCGCTTCCAGCTGCTTCTGAGTCACTGTGCCTACGTTGGCGGAATCGGCAATTCCTACGAGACTGGTCGCATCACCGATCACGACGACCCTCTCGAGTTCTTGTGCGTCTCCGGCCCAAACGTGCGAACCATAAAACACTGCAATGATGCAGCAGACAATATGTTTTTTTTTGAATAGCTTACGGAAACAAGTTGGATTCATATCGTTTATTTAATGAACATCGTCTGAGCGGCAAATAATCATTTGGCCTGGGACCTCAGACCTATACGCAAGATTCAAAGAATGGGATTCAATCGCCGGGAAGCGATGCGTCCGGCGCTTTCCATCAAGGCTGAGTGGTGACAGGCTCAAGTCGAGCCGCCATTTGCGCGGCTTCGGGCCGGTTAGGTTGCAGCGTGTTCAGTTCGCGCAGCAACGCTAGAGCCGCAGTTCGGTCGGTACGCGCCAGCGTGGCGGCCATACGCAGCAAGGGGTCATAGGCCGGGCGAAAATCGGGGCTGGCCCGCAGCACGGACAGCAAGGGCTGCTGTACCTGCGCAAGCATGTCGAGCACGCTTGACGCGGGCCGTACGTCACGGCCGACATCGATGAAGCGATTGCGCGCTGACCAGTACGCGGTAAGGCGGCCTACAGAATTTCCATCGCTTGCTCTTTCAACCACCTCTCCTGGTGCGACAAAGAATTCATTCAGCAGCATCTTGAGCCGGTCGCGCGGCAAGGAGTCGGGCGCATAGTTGATACGTGGCGCGAGGTAGGCCACTACAGGGTGATCGTCAGTATTGGGGACCGCGTTTCCGGCAAAGCGTGCCAGGGCCTGTGGGCCAGCGACGAAACTTCCGAGCAGTGCATATTCATCTTCAATACCGAACTCGGCTGGGCTGACCGGAAACGCCGACCTTGCCAGCCGCGTACGAACCTCGTCGATGTCAAGGTACGACAGGTCGTGATGACCGATGAGCCCCAACACCGGCGTCTCAAGACTGTTGTTCGCCAGGATGGCCGTGGCTTCAGGATACGCTGCGACAAAGGACCGCACGATACTGCGCAGCGTCTGCAAATCGAGCTGATGTAACGGCAGCCATTGGCAGAACAGTCCGTTGGCAGCGAGGCGTGCGCGCACGGCCTGGAAATGCTCCACCGTATAGAGCGCTGCCGAACCGCTGCGTGCCGGATGAAAATTATCCGAGACGATGACGTCGTAAGTCTGATTCGTTGCGCGGACATAGCGGCGGGCGTCACCGGCCATTACATGCAGACGCGGGTTTGTCTTGCCTTCGTTAAACACACGGGTGAAGTAAGACGAGGCGTTGATCACCTCTGGCAACAATTCCACTGCATCGACCTGCAGCGTCGGATCTTCAGCCGCTGATGAAGCCGTCATACCTGTCCCAAGGCCGAGAAACAGCACTCGATGAGGTGCCGGATGCAGCAGGACAGGCAGCAGGGCCTGACGCGCATCAACCAGCAGAGTCGCACTGCTCCCCTCCTGCTGGCGGTTGTTGATGCGCAGCCTCGCTACACCTTCAGCATCTTCAACAACACTGACTGCCGCCAAAGTGCCTTCCTGATAGCTGACGAGATGGCCGCCATCTGGAATATCGATAAACGCAATCGATGGTGCAAAGATCAGCAGCATCAATGCAACCGCTGCGGGAACCCATACCATCGGCTTGCGCCATATACCCCAACTTGTAAGCGCGAGATAGCCAACTGCAATCAACAACAAAACCGGTTTGGGACCCAGCAATGGCGTCAGCATTACGCCAAACAATAAAGGGGCCAGTGCCGCACCAAAGGTATTCACGGCCAGTGCCTGACCAAAGCTGGTGCCTTCCCCATATGCCTGATTGCTTAGATGAACGAACAGTGCGCCCATTGCGACGGTGGGTAGCCCAAAAGCGACCAACGCCAGTGTGGCCTCGGCAGTGATGGCTGCAGTCATGTTGTGACCCAAAGTTGCCACAACACTTAGACTGATCCACTCTGCTGCCCACAGGCCAGCCATGCCGGCCAGGCAAGCGACCGCGAGTGCGCACAGCAAACCATCACCCAGTTTTTCAAGCGCCACACGTCTTAGCAGCCAGCGCTGATAAGCGGCGGCACCCAGGGTCGTACCGATCAAGTAGACCGCCAACAGCATCGCAAAGGTGTAGACCGTATCTTCGGCCACCTGACTGAGCACACGCACCACCATAACTTCATAGCCAATGCCCAGCAGACCGGTGAACCCAAGACACATGAGTGTGCCTCGTCGAGTTTTCGGCGCATCCGGATGCGATACGGGGACGAGCTTGCTCTTGCGCGGTAACACGACAAAAGCGACAACCGCGCAGAACAGATTCAAGGCCACACAAAGCCCCGCCGTACTTGAAAGCCCCCAAGCAGGCACCAGCCAGAATACAGTAGCCAGCACGCCAATCACAGCGCCCAAGGTATTGCTGGCGTAATGCGCGGCAATTGACCGGCCTTGAGCGTGCATCTCCACACGCATCTGGGCCATGACCCGTTCCATCGCTGGCAGGGTCGCGCCCATCGCTGCTGTTGCAGGCAGAAGCAAAAGAAAGCTGCCGCCGAAAGCGACGGCCCAATGCCATAGAACGTTGGGCTGTGCGCCAATGAGCTTGAGCAGACTGCTGCTGACGGGTGTCATCGTGCCAATCAACACGAGTCCCCAGAGTGCAATCACGATTTCGCAACCGACATACCAGCGCAACGGATGCAGACTGCGCTCAATGCGCGGGCCTGCAATATGGGCGCCGACAGCCAATCCGCCAAAGAACGCCGCAACCACGGCCAGCACGGCTGCCGCTTCGTGGCCCAACCATACGGCACATTGCTGCGTCCAGACAATTTGATAACCCAGACCGGCAAAACCGGACGCTGTCATCAACACCAGTGATGCACGTTGGCGCAACGTGTCTATCGGTTTGGATTCGATATGCTTTGAAGCGGAACGGGTCAACGTGGTCATCAGCCGCTGAACGAGACGGCATAACCCCACGAATCGAGCCGCATCGGGATTGCATTGAATGAGAGCGTGATACGTCGCTCACCCGGATTCGGGGGTACCGCGTGCATCAGGTAACTGGGGAAAAGCACGAGGTCGCCCGGTTCAGGTGCCGGACTTACCCACTTGTCGGCATTGAATGGCCCCGGCGTCATCTGGTCGTGATCATTCTTGAAAATGAAATCGTTACCACCGGGTGATTTCATGAACACCGTCTGCGAGTCCGGATGCGTCGGGGTCAGGTAGACCACTCCCGAAGCAAAACTGTTGGCATGATTGTGCATGGCCTGCCGACCACCCTTGTCGAGTACATTGACCCACATTTCTTTCAACGACCAACCCATGCGCTCGCCAAACAACAGAGCACCAAAGTCGGTGAGCTTGGGCGTGATCAACTTGGTCGCCTCGATGAGCAAGGGGCTGTCGTCAGGCTTCAGCATCCGGGTATGTGAAAGATTGCCGGACGAATTGTTGTCCTGCACCGCTTGTTTGCTGAAGTGCTCGACCAGACCGTTAACCAGAACACGCGGCAACGTGCCCGGCGCCCGCAGCAAGGGAATGGGAAAGAGTCCGATCACTTCATCCATGATGGCGTCTTAGGAAAACTTAAGCAAAAATCGCCACGATACGCAGCAACGACCAGTAGGCGGCAATCGAGCCGATGACATAGAGCAGCGCAGTGCGTGCACGTACTGCTGCAGGCCAGCGTGCACTCAGGCGCCACAGCAACCAGGCCACCCCTACGGTCATCAACTGGCCGATCTCAACGCCGACGTTAAAGGTCAGCAGCGCGACCAGCAAATGATTGTCGGGCAGACCGATTTCCTTGAGCGCACCGGCAAAACCAAGACCATGCACCAGACCAAAAAGAAACGCGACGAGCGCCGGCCAGCGGCGCGCCAAGGTCTGCCGCTGATGCAGCGCTTCACCGGCGACCAGCATGATCGACAGCGCAATCGTGGCCTCGACCGGTGGTGGCCGCAGTACCAGCCAACCCAGTGCGCTGCATGCAAGCGTCAGGCTGTGTGCTGCGGTGAATGCCGTGATGGTCCAGAGCAGCCTGCGGTTGAAGCCCACGAGAAACAGCAGCCCGATGACAAACAGCAGATGGTCAACACCGGTGAGGATGTGCTCGATACCCAGCACCGTATAGGCCGAAGCAATCTCACCCATGCCGCGCTTGTCTTCAGCAGAACCGTATAGGTGAACAATCGGCTGGCCTGGGGTCAAGGTGTAGACACGGGAAGTACCCTCCCGCCAAAACACTTTCACCAGTGCGGCCGAGTAGCGCTGCCCCACCCCTTGTACCGATAGCGTACCTTGCAGTCCATCAGGGCCACAACGCAACAGACTGCCATCTGCCTGACATTGGGTGGGCCACATGGGCGTCAACTCTTGCCCGGGTGCCAGTTCGTTGGTTGCGGTCCATTGCCACAGAAAGGTGCCTGGCGCCGTCTCGCGTAACTGCATCTCCGCCATCGTCATTTCGTGTGCCGACACGGTGCTGGCACTCAATGCCAGCAATAACCAGATGAGTAACTTTCGCGCGGACCTCATGGCTTCGCTTCCACCATCTTCACGTTGTACTTCTTGGCCAATGCACGGACAGCGTCGGTACGTTGCTGCGCCATCACATCATCGGTCCAGTCTTGCAATACAACGCCGTGCATGGCTTCGAACGAGGCCGAACGCGCCGAAGTAGTCGCATCAAGTCGCACCGCGCGCCAGCCACCATTCGAGCGCAGGCTGCGCCATATGCCCGGTTGTGATTGTGCCAGTTGACGCGCGAAGTCTTCCCCATATCCCTGCATGATATTGATCAGCGGGCGTCCCTTGAACACACGCAGTCCCGCGTTCAATTCTCCCGGCGATCCTTTTTTCAGGGTCTGCACCAGCGCGTTCACTGCGGCTTCGCTCTGATCACCGGAGATCACGGCTTCCTGAAAGTCGAAGCGTGCAGGCTCGTCGTATTTGGCACGGTTCTTTTCAAACCAGGCACGTAAAGTCTTTTCGTCGACCGGTGGCGGCTTGACATCAGCGTCCACAACGCTGAGCGCTTTGAAGATGACGCGGTCACGAATCGCTTTGTCTCCGCGATCCACGCGCATGGCCAAGCCTTCGCGATAAAGCACCTCGTTGTCCAGCCAGGCCTGACGCAGCGCGGCGAGTTCATTGGCATTGGGCAACCTTCCCCGAGATGCCTGAAAGACGTCCCGCGCCTCACGGTCGACTTCGGGCCCCATGACAATGACATGCGGATCATCAGCACGAGTCGATACGAAATGATCAATCGCAAATAGCGTGGCGCCGATCAACAGAAAATGCAGCAAGGGCTCGCGTAGCCACGAACGTCCCAGACGAATGGACTGGTCATCTGTCGAAAAGGGATTGGTCAGCAAAGGGTCGGAAGTAGAAATCATGTCAGTCGTGTTCATCGAAAAAAACGAAAAAGGCGCCGCACGAATCTATGTGCGGCGCCAAAAGCGCGGTTACCCGCGCAAGGGGATAGCTTTACTTGATGCCTGCCACCTGGATCGATTCCTTGACCTCAATGTAGATCGGGTTGCTGTAGAACCATAAATCAGACCAGGCCGCAACGTCATAGGCCACATACTTCTTGCCGCTGGCATTCTTCGGCAAATGCGTCGGGCAACCGTCAATCGGTGCCGAACCGGCCGGATAAGGTGTACCGGTTGCAGGAACATTGTTGCCCACAGCCGTGCAAAGAATGCTCAACGAACCGAGGTCAGCGCCATTGGTCGCGTTATAGGTCGTTGCATTCGTGTATACATCCGGTAGCGGATTGCCATTTGCATCGGTCTCGAACGGAACATTCGCCGGCATGTTGGTCCCGCGCAGACGAATGTACTGCGAGGCCTGCACCGCCGGAATGACGAAACTGATTTTCTTGTACTGTGCATCGCCGGGATGATTTTTCCAGTTCGTGCTATTGAACGTCCGCAACAGGGCCGCAGTCATATTTTTTGCAGCAGCCGGTACTGTGGCCATATCGGGGTTGGCTAACCAGGTATTGGGCCATGCACCGGCATAGTCTGCGGCACCCGGTTTCTTGTAACCCGTGACCATGCCACGAATCACATCGATATGATCCAGCACAGGCTTGTTGATCGGCTGCTTTACGCCAATCTGCAAGAGTGATGGATTATCAAATGAATAAGGCGAGTAGTTGGTGCCGGATGGATCGCGAACAATGATCGCGACGACGATACTTGATCCTGGAGTGACGACCAGCTTCTCACCCATCGTCGCGCAATGTGGAACATCGATATCCGTGTTTTCCTGTATCGCATCGAAAGCCTTGCCAATCACTGACTGTTCTGGACGTGACGGATAACCTGGCCCAGTGGCACAGGCGATGAAACTGAGTCGATCTATCAACTGGCCGGAACTTGCCCAGTTGTTGCCGCTGCGCAGGCCATCGACGATGCCCGGCGTGTCGAGCTTGCCGTTGCCGTGCCGCGCCATCACGTAATCCCTGGTGTATTCGCCGGGCATGAAGTCAGCCGAGCTCTCGCGCTGATCCGGCCCGAAGCTGCCGCGGTTATGGTAGTCCGAGCTACCGAAGAAGAACCAGTTGCGGCCCTCGCCCAGCAAGGCGTCCCAGACACCGCCGATCTTTGCCGCATACGCGCCGACGCCGCCGTAGGTGCCGCCGCCGGCCGCGGCGGTACTGTAGCTGCCGCGGTTGG
>JANYFL010000008.1 GCA_025362735.1 Betaproteobacteria bacterium
TCTTCACAGTCTGGTACGAACCGCAAAAAATGCACTTCCGACCACTCAAATAGTTGGTCGAACAACTAAATACCCTGTTGCGCCCAGTAACCATACGTATCTCCAACCATACTCCGGTTACGAAACGCCCTAATTACCAAAATCTAATTGGATGTAGAGGTTAAAAGCATACAAGAAGAAATACCATTTGCCTAAGCTAGCAATAACTAAGCATCGTCGAAATTAAATTCGGCTGTGGTACCGATTACTGATTCCCATCACTCGCACGGATTACTCGCACAGCGGTTGGGTTAACCAAGGAATCTTGGTTTCGGATACTCGCCATGTTCTAACGCAGCCTCAAACAGTTGGCATAGGCCACTCAAGAGGAGAAGCGGAGAGTCCAGGTGCAACGTCATCATATGTGCAGCGGCATAGTCAAGAAGCACGCATGGGAGACGGTTATCCTTGGCAACAGCCAAAACGGGCGCACTACAGGCTGTGTAGTCATCGTCAAACATCTCGCGCACAACGACAACACCGCAGATCAGTCTGCCCCCGGCATCTAAAACATGTACTCCACTTGACGTACTAAGGGTGAGTTCATCGTGCTCCTTGACATAAGTGAGAGCACCTCGTAATTGCCGGGCACCTTTCTCAATATGTGCTCGGATTACAGCTCGCTTCCTGTCCAGAGTGCGCCGCAGCGACGCCTCAGTGTTGGGGCTATCTTTCGCTTGAACCAACAGCACGACTTCATCAGTAAAGCACAGTATGTCTGCAAGTTCGTTTCCGGTGTCTGTCCGTATCGGGTTAAGGAAGATCGCCTCGCCAGAAAATGAGCGCCTCAACAGTCGTACGAGGTCGCGTTCTTGAAATCCGCCAGGTTCCTCGCGTTCCAAACTCGTGACAGCGAGATGACCTTTGGCGCCCTGAAAATCGTACTCCGCCGACCGAGCATCGATGATCACTAGGTCGTCGGGATAGAGAGTGTCCTGAAACTCAATTGCGAACGCATGATCATCGTCAACGGCCGTACGCTCTCCGAACCAGTCGCTCATCTCCCGTAGTGTTTCCCCGAGCTCTTTCGGCGCGAATACTTTGAAGGAAGCTTTCGGTATCGTCGAGAGAAATCGCGTCACGTCTGGCAGACGAGCTCGAACTCCCATCATTTCTCGATCATGCTCATCGAAGAAGTAGAAGTCGAATGAATCTTGACTCAGAACGGCGGTTAGCTCGACCAGCAAATCATCGTCAACACAAAGTGGCGTGAACAGGACAATTGGCTCATCATGATCATCAAAGAAGGCTGTGATGAAGCCGAGCGAGGAACCAGCGTTGTTGCCATCGGGCACAAGATAGAGCTCAATCTTCTGATTGAGGCGGGCAGTCAGTATTGCCTCCTTTGTAGCTTTCACGAGCAAACTGAATACGCCTTCGGTCTTCAAGAAAACGGGCTGCAGGCCATAGGCCAGTCGGCCCATATGGGCGAGGATCGATGGGTGTTGAATTGAGAACATTTGCGAGCGAGCAGCGGACTTGCGTTTGGGTGGATGGGTGCGGCGCGTCTTGTCTACGGTCTAATTAAATTTAGACATCAGTAGCGACGTACAAAATCGAACAAAACGACGTATAAGCTGGATGCACAACATGCATCCCCTTGAAAAATTAAAACAAGTCAAAAGTAAACAAGGCGAAGTTATCAGAAAACGCGGTGCATGAATTTTTTGGGTTTGTGGAATCTATCAAATCTGAATACCAAGAGATGCGATAAAAGCCAATGCCGTCATTCCCGCGCAAGCGGGGATCCAGAGACTTTGACGTCACCAGGTTCCTGCTTAGTTACAAAAATAAGGAGGAACGACGCTCACTTGGCGTCTTCTTCGTTTTTTCTTTTGTCACGTTGCTCTGAGCGATACAGCGAGACAAGTTCGTAGATACCGAATGCGAGAATCGCGCCGAGTACCAGAAGCAATTCCACCAAGCCAAGCATATTGGATGGCATGGCGGCTTCGGCCTTTATTGGACCACGCTTCTCACATCTGACCGGGTCATTCCGCCGACGTGATCGCGACGTTCGAGTCTGGCGAATAGATCGATTAGCCAGACAACGCGGTCGCTCCATTCCTGCAGAGGACGAAGCAGCGGCGCCGTGCGTGCAGTGGCTTGCGGCTGATGCCTGATCGGGGCGATGGAATCGATCAGATAGCGGGTGGCATGCAACGGGGGCGGCGCTTCACTACTGCCTGCCCAAGGGGTGGTCAGCAGGGCTTGTGCAGACAACCAGGCTTTTCGTTTTCCCGACACCACGGCACGGCGCGAGACGGAATCTAGCCCCTGGCGTTCAACCTGACGTCCGATTTCGGCATAGAGCGTGCGCGCCACTTGAATGCCGGGACGACAAGCCGCTGGCAGTCCGGCAACACCGGCATGTACACGTTGATACAGAACATCGGCCTCATCCAGCAATCGCTGAATGACACCGGCCAGCGCATCGTTGAACACCGGTTTCTGAAGCCAGGCATCGGCATCGATAGCGGCTTCATTCAGCCATTCGACGGGCAGATAAAGGCGACCGGCGCGCGCATCTTCACCGACGTCGCGCGCGATGTTGGAGAACTGCATGGCAACACCCAGATCGCAGGCGCGGGCGACGAGTTCGGGCGCACGCACGCCCATGATGAGCGCCATCATCGCGCCGACGGAACCGGCCACACGCGCCGCATAGTCCTGCAATGCTGCGAGGTCTTGATAGCGCCGTCCAGCGGCATCCCACTCGAAGCCTTCGAGCAAGGCATCGAGCAGGGGACGCGGAATGGCGAAGTCCTGAACGACACGAGTCAGCGCGCGATCAGCGGCAAAATCGTGGGGCCGTCCGGCGTAGACTGCGTCGAGCCGTGCGCGCATGCGACTCACGGCGCTGTGCTTGTTGTACGTGGAAGAAGCTTCCTGATCGACCGCGTCATCGGCAAGTCGGCAGAAGGCATAGAGCACACAAGCCGGGTCGCGTACCTTGCGTGGCAAGAGATGGGATGCGGCGAGAAAGGTGCGCGAGCCGTTGCGTAACAGGGCGCGGCAGGAGGCCAGATCAAGTGCGTCGTCACGAGTCATTTTGTTTGTTCTCATAGGGTCTATTCCAGAATCATTTACGTTGAGCGTTGAAAGCAGTCGCATGCGGAATCAGTGCATCAAGCACACGTGCCGACGACAACACACCGGGCAAACCCGCACCAGGATGCGTACCGGCGCCGACGAGATAAAGGTTATCGACTTCTTCGCTATGGTTATGCGGACGGAACCAGGCGCTTTGGGTGAGCACGGGTTCGAGGCCGAAGGCGGCGCCGCGAAAGGAATTGAGGCGGTCCTGAAAATCCTGCGGGGTTAAAAGACGTGATGTGACGATCTGGTTTTTTAGATCGGGCAATACCGTTTCAGAAAGCGCCTGTTCCAGCGCGCGGCGATACGTCTCAGCTTTCTCGGCCCAGTCGATACCGCTTTGCAAATGCGGAACCGGCGAGAGCACATAGAAGGTGTCGCAACCCGCGGGCGCGAGCGAAACATCGGTCGCAGTGGGACGATGCAGGTACAGACTGAAATCAGACGCGAGCTGCTTGCGTTCGAAAATATCGGCGAGCAATTCACGATAGCGCGGCCCGAGCAGGATGCTGTGATGCGCGACATCCGGATACTGCCGCCGCGTACCGAAGTACCAGACGAACAGACTCATCGAGTAACGTGCCGATTCGATGCGCTTGTTGGTCCAGCGACGCCGCGCTTCCGGCGCAATGAGATGACGATAGGTCCAGGCCGAATCGGCGTTGGAGACAACCAGATCAGCCGGAATGATTTCGCCCGATGCGAGCCGCACGCCGGTCGCGGTGCGTCCCTTGAGCATGATCTGGTTGACCTCGGCATTCATGCGCACAACTCCGCCCTGCCCTTCGATCAATCGCACCATGCCTTGTACCAGCTGGCCGGTTCCGCCCATGGCGAAATGCACGCCCCAGCGGCGTTCCAGAAAAGCAATCAGGCAATAGACCGAGGTCGTTGAAAACGGATTGCCACCGACCAGCAACGGATGAAAACTCAGGATCGTGCGCAGACGCGGATGCTTGACGTATTTCGACACCAGCCCGTAAACCGTTCGATGTCCCGACAGACGCAACAGATCGGGCAGCACGCGCGCCATGTCGGTCCACTTGCTGAAAGGCTGATGCCCCATCTGTTCGAAGCCAACCTTGAAGATCGCAGCGCTAGCTTCCATGAAGCGCTCATAGCCGTCGACATCCGATGGCGACAGTCGCGCGACTTCGGCCCGCATGGCTTCGGGGTCGCCGCTGTAGTCGAAGGATTCGCCGTCGTGAAAGCGGATGCGATAGAACGGCGTGACGGGACGCAAGTCCACATCGTCGGTCAGGTCACGTCCACACAGCTTCCACAATTCTTCGAACAGAAAAGGCGCTGTGATGACCGTCGGTCCCGCATCGAAGGTGAAGCCATCCTGCCTGTAGACATAGGCCCGGCCACCGGGCGCATCGAGTTTTTCCAGCACGGTAACGCGATAGCCACGCGCGCCTAAACGTATTGCCGCAGCCAGACCGCCGAAGCCGCTGCCGATGACGACGGCATGCGGCGCATGCTGCATATTCGCTGCTTGCCAGGCTGCATCCAGAAGATGCTTGACGGGACTGGAAAGGTCGGTCATTTCAGCTTGTCCTCATCATGCGATCGAAGCAACGTTGCTACGAACCGCTCGCGACAGCATCTGCGCGTCAGCATACGGCAGCGGCAAATAGCGCGCGCCCATTTCGCGTGCGATGTGTTCGGCTGCGAGTTGCGGGCGCGGCGAGGTATCGACGAGCAATGCTTTGAATTCTGCACGACGCATGCGGCGCGAGGCGAGCATGGCTTCATCCTGCGCACGCTCACGACCCGGTGAACCGTCGCGGGCTATATTGCCCCGGCCATCCGTGAGTAGAACAATCGTGGGCGTGCGACCACCGCGCTGTACCAGGTCCGCCAGATTAACGGCGGCATCAATGCCCGCCGCCAGCGGCGTCCCACCACCACCGGGCAGGCTGCTGAGACTGCGTTTGGCGCGCACCAGCGAGCGTGTCGGCGGTAGCAGCAGTTCCGCCCCATTGCCGCGAAATGCGATGACGGCCACACGATCACGACGCACGTAACAATCGGCCAGCAGCAATTCAACTGCGCCCTTGGCCTCAGCGAGTCGATGCAGCGCTGAAGACCCGGATGCATCAACGACAAAGATGGTGGTCGTTTCAGCATGCTGGCGATAACGGGTGACGCGGAAGTCCTCTTTGTGGATGATGACTTTGGTTGGAACCGGGGTCGATTGTTGTGAATCGGCGGTAGCAGCATCCAGATTCCGTCTCCGCAAGAGTTGCCATGGCGCTGCGGCACGCAAGGTTTCAATCACGTTCAATCGTGCACCGGCGCGTGGAGCGCCTTGTCGAAGACCTGCTGGCCGACCACGCAAGCCGGATTGTTGCAAGGCCCCGGATTTTCCGGACGAGCGCACCCGTCGTTCAGGCTGACCCGATTTGAGTTGTGCGAGTAAGCCTGCTGGTATTGCGGCACGTGCTGCTTCCAGAACCACGTCATCGAGAGGTCGGGCAGTGTCGGGATTCGTATTGGTGTCAGCCTGCTGTTCCGGTTCACTATGTTCCTGCGGGCTCTCGTTAGCCGGGTCAGATTCAGACTCATTGGCCTGTGGCTGAGCTTGCTCCTGTGCTTGTTGCGGTGCTTGTTCCGGCGGCGCAATGCGCGCACGAGGTGCGAGCACCAAGCGCACAGCGAGCGTCACATCATCCTGATCCACTTCAGCATGCCCGGCCAGCGCAGCGGCGCTGCACGCAGCACGCAATGCAAGAAGAATGGCCCGGACCGAATCGATGCCCAGTTCGTTTGCGGTTGTACAAAGCACTTCGAGAATTTCTGCGGGCACCCTCACCTTGGGTAAGCGCGCTCGCGCTTGTGCGATATCGTCGCGGTCATACAGTGGTGCGGCGAGTTCTTGTGCCATCGCCTCATGCCGGATCATGCTCAGATCAAGACGGAATGCCAGTCGATTTATCAACGCAGCGGGCGGCTGTTCGTCATCCGCCATGCCTTCGTCGAGAGCAATCACGCCGATACAGGCCTCACCTTTGACCGAAATGCCTTCCCGTCCGATATCCACTTCGCCCTGATCAAGCACCGCCACCAGCCTTGCCACGAATGTCGGACTCAAGCGTTCCGCCATCGCCAGCACCACGACTCCGCCATGCGCTTCAGTCAACAGGCCGCGTTCGGCCATGGGCTTGCCGGTACGCAAGGTTGCGGCCAGATCAAGCCCACCCAGCAGCCGGGTGTCGCTGATGTTGAGGGGGATGCGACGCATCGGGGCAGACGCGGGCAACAAGTCGCGCATCAAGGTCAGCCAACGTTCCCGCACCGGGCCAGACAAGGCTCGCAGCGCCACGCCGCAAGTGCCATGTGGGTCCACCGCAAACAGCGCTGCGGCCAAAACTGCAGCTTGCCAGGAGGGAAAAGTTTCGGATTCCGGAGCGCTCATATTCATATCAACTCAGGCGGCCTTCAATTCATGCAGCGCGCGTTCGACACGCTGGGTCGAACCGGTTTCATCAAGCGGATCGCGACGCAGGCGATGACGCAAGGCGGGGATGGCAATTCGCTGCAGGTGTTTGTCCTGTACTGCGCTGGCGCCGTCGAAGCTCGCCACGGCACGCGCCGCGCGAATGAGGGTCAATTCACCGCGCAAACCATCAGTGCCCAACTGCATGCACAGTCGTGCCGCCCAGGTCAGTGCGGCATCACTCACCTCGACGTTCGCCAACTGCTTGCGAGCAGCGACGATGCGTCGCCGCAGCTTGGCCTCTTCTTTCTCCCATCTGGCAATGAAGGCTTCGGCGTCCTGTTCAAACTGGTCACGCCTGCGCACGACCTCGATACGCGTTGCCAGATCATTCGGCGTTCTGACTTCGACTGACAGTCCAAAGCGGTCCAAAAGTTGTGGGCGCAGTTCACCCTCTTCCGGATTACCGCTGCCGACCAGAACAAAGCGGGCCGGATGACGAATGCTGAGGCCTTCTCGCTCAACTACATTCTCGCCAGATGCGGCCACATCGATGAGCAGGTCAACCAGATGATCTTCGAGCAGATTGACTTCATCGATATACAAAAAGCCGCGATGGGCACGTGCCAGAAGTCCGGGCTCGAACGCTTTTTCGCCACGCGTGAGCGCGCGTTCGAGATCGAGCGCACCAACAACGCGGTCTTCGGTCGCACCGAGTGGCAGATCAACGAATGGCACGGGGACAAGCTTAGTCTTGAGCTGGCCCTTGCTGTCACGCAGGGCACCGCAGGCTTCGTCACACTGGCTATGGTCTTGCGCAGGATCGAAACCATAGCGACATCCATCCACCACGCGCATGGGTGGCAGCAGCGAGGCTAGTGCGCGCACCGCCGTGGATTTGCCTGTGCCGCGATCACCGAAGATCAATACGCCGCCAACGCTCGGATCGATGGTCGCAACCAGGATGGCGAGCTTCATCTCGTCCTGGGCGACTATGGCGGAAAAAGGAAAAGACTGCTTCATTTTCGTGATCTTTCTTTGCCACATTAAACCTGTTCAAAACCAAAAAACTTGACACAGAGAGCACAGAGATCAAGGAGGTCACAGAGAAAAGAGAATGAGGCAAGAACAATCTAGAGCAGAAGAAATCTCTGTGTTCCTCATTAACTCTGTGTCTCTGTGTTGAGAGGTTTTAATCCGCACACCTCAACCCTTAATCATTACTCAACGCCAACGCTTCACTACATCCAGCAAATGTGCGGGCAGCGCCGCCGCGAGAAATGCTGCAATCCATATCCAGCCTGCCCCTGTTAGTGCACAGCGCAGCGCCAGTAATAGAAACAGTCCGGCCAGTAAATTGGGCAGCAGACTCGCGGGCGCAATGCCGCGACCCGTCCAGAAATAGCGCAGACTCAGAAGCACTCCTTCAGCCAACATCAATGCAGCAATCAGATCAACGCCGTGTGCGCTGATCAGCCATTCGCCCAAGTGATTGAGTGACTCGTTCATGTTGTCAGAGGCCATAACTGGCATGCTGTTCGCCGGCCACAATCTTGTTGCGCACATGACGCAAGCCACCCGCGACAAGAATGGCCACCACCGGAATCGAAAGACCGGTCGCGATGTCGGTCTGGATATTGAAACCTGCAGCCTTGGCGGCCTTGACCGCATAGCCGACCAGACCGACGGCGTAGTAGGTGATGGCGGCAATCGACAGGCCTTCCACGGTCTGCTGCAATTTCAACTGCATGCGTGCGCGTCGCTCCATCGAAGCCAGCAATGCCTGATTTTGTTTTTCGCTGGCGATATCGACGCGCGTCGACAAAAGATTGCAGGCCTGGGACACACGTTCCGAAAGATCGAGCAGACGTTGCGACACCATCGCGCAAGTGGCTACAGCAGGCGCAAGACGAACAGTCATGAATTCGCCTATCGTCTGCAGGCCCGGTACATGACTCTCGTGCAATTCGGCAATGCGATTGCGCACCAGCTCGTAATAAGCGCGACTGGCACCGAAGCGGTACTGACAAGCGGCCAGTGCACTCTCGACTTCTGCGGCAAGCTTGGTCAGCTCATTGAGCAGACTCTCGTCTTCGCCACCCTCGACCGCAATATGATCGGTCAATGTGGCCAGTGAACGTTCGATGACACTGATGCGGGGCGTCTGTCGGCGTGCGATGGGCAATGCCAGCAAGGCCATCATCCGATAAACCTCGATCTCGAACAGACGCTGTAACAAGCGCCCAGCCTGGCGACGCGTAAAGCTGCGATCCAGCACCAGAAAGCGTGCACAACCGTCGTCGTGAATCCGGAAATCGGTATAGGCATAGCCTGCGCCATCACCGATCTCGGCACCAACAGGGACGTTGCCGTCGAAATGTTCGAGCAACATGGCAGGCCCGGCTGGTTCTGCTCCGGAAGCTATCAGCTTGGCATGCGCGGCTACGATGGTGCGCCCCGGAATATCGCTGAGCCAACCTTTAGGCAGATAGCCATTCGCGGGTTCGCTGAAGGCAACGGTATGCAGGCCGGTAACAAAAAAAGTGTAGCCGGAAAACTCGCCGTGCTTTTCCCATTTGAGTCGAAAGCTTCCTAGCCTGGCACTGAAATGCGTCGCACTTTCGCCCGGTGGCATGACGCCGAAGCGCTCGCATAACTGGGCAAGATGGTTATGTTCGCGCTCACGGTCATCAGGATCGACGATGACTGCTACATAGGTTGCACGCTCGGGTGTGTCGAGTGCTTCCGGCGGACGCGCATGCACCTCGTTCGCCAGAATGAAGCGCTGATGATGGTCAGAGGGGAGATGGTTCACGAATCACCATCGCTTCAGTTGAAAGGTCCGCTGAAGGGACCATTCAGGCGCATCGTCGCCCAGTTCAGACTTCCCGCAAACGCGACCCAGATCAGATAAGGCACCAACAGCCAGCTTGCTGTGCGCGCATAGCGCGCCAAGACGACGATCAACAGGAGCACAGACAGCCACAGGAAGATCAACTCGAACAGTGCCCAGTCGGGTCTTTTCAAGCGAAAGTAAAGCAGGCTCCAGAACACATTCAGAAAACCATTCAGCGCAAACAATGCGAGCATCCACTCACGGCTGTTCTGATCGGGGGCACGCTTCCACGCCAGGACACCGGACACAGCTGCGAGCCCGAAAATCAGTGTCCATGCCGGTCCGAAAGCCCAGTCGGGTGGTTGGAAAGATGGACGAATCAGACTTTGATACCAGGGGCCCAGATCGGTCATCAAACCACCCACACCGGCGACTGCGAATGCGGCCAATGCCGCAATCACAACCGCCTTGATCGTACTGGTGGTGGTATTACTCATACCCGCGCCAGCCCGAGAAGATGCGCCATGTCCTTGAAAAAAATGCGGGCGTGCGCCAGCGGCCTTTTGCGCACCAGTTCCTTATTCATGTACGCATCAAAGGTGAGCTGTTGCACGTCACGGTCTTCACAAATCTTGACGAAGCGCTCGCGCCGCTTGTCACTGGAATACCAGAACCATTGCATGATGCCGAGCACCAAAAATACCTTGCGATGCGCTTTCATAAAACGCTGACGAGCCAGTTTGAGTGCACGCACGTTACCGGTTTGCAGAAAGGTATCAGCGGCTTCCGCGGCCAAACGTCCGCCAGCCATTGCGTAATAAATACCTTCGCCCGAAGCGGGCGCGACAACACCGGCAGCGTCACCTGCGAGCACAACATCACGGCCATTATCCCAACGCGGCAGCGGCTTCATCGGCAATGGTGCACCTTCGCGTCTCACGGTTTCTGCACCTTCCAGTCCGATGGTCTGACGCAAGGTACTGACCGCATGACGCAGCGAGAAACCCTTGTCGGCACTGCCGGTACCAATGCTCAACGTATCGCCATGAGGAAACACCCAGCCGTAAAAATCAGGTGAGAGTGCGCCCTGATAAAACACGTCGCAGCGTGAACCGTCATAGCCAACGGGCTTCAGGACGGGCGCACGGATAATCTCGTGATAGGCAAAGACACATTTGATATTTTCGGTGCCGGGAATGGCC
This sequence comes from Betaproteobacteria bacterium, assembly GCA_025362735.1. Classification (GTDB taxonomy): domain Bacteria; phylum Pseudomonadota; class Gammaproteobacteria; order Burkholderiales; family Burkholderiaceae_D; genus JANYFL01. Next base: position 10,616 of record JANYFL010000008.1, read on the forward strand.
TGACGCGCGACGGCGGAGCGCGCACCATCGGCACCGATGATGCTGCGTGCACGAACACAAGTGGAAGTGGCACCACCGGTTTCGTCGCTGCTCTTGTAGTGAACAACGCTGACGCCATCCTCATCGCGCGTTATTCGCTCGAACATACCAGTGCGTCGGACTGCTCCAGCTACAGCCGCACGCGCGCGCAGCCATTCATCAAACTGTTCGCGATCGACCATGCCGACAAAACCGCCTTCAATCGGAATATCGACCTGCTTGTCGCTCGGTGAAACCATGCGTGCTGATTTCGCTTTGGCGACCAGCAGAAAATCTGGAATCTCGAAATCCTTGATCAGTCTGGGCGGAATCGCTCCACCACAAGGCTTGATACGCCCCGCTCGATCCAGCAACAACACCGAACGACCTTTGCATGCCAGATCGTGTGCCGCCGTCGCACCAGCCGGGCCACCACCGACCACGACAACGTCGAAGGTTTCGACCCCGGTCATGATGAGGCTTGTTCAGTGGACATGCGGTTGAACGAACCAGCATTCGAGGGTGGCGTTGCGACCCGGGTTTCACTCTGTCCGATCTTGCTTGCCATACTGGCAGCCACCAGAAACAGGATCGCCTCGAAAGCGAATACAGCCGCGTATGCGCTACCTGTCGTGCCGATCAGCAGGTGCGCCAGATCGCTGGCCGCGGTGCCAACGAGGCCGCCTATCCCGAAGGCCACGGCCTGCGCACCGCCCCAAAGCCCCATGCGCACGCCCTCGCGAGATTTTCTTCCTTCGCCTGCGAGACGCATCATTGAGCCGATGGCGGCAATCGAGAACGCACCATTGGAAATACCCATGACGAAAACGGTTGCCTTGAACGGCCAGGCCGGGCCGATCATGCCTGCGATCACCAGTCCCATTAGCGCCACAGCTGAAGCCAGACATCCTCCCACCGTCCAGGCACGCAGGGAGCCAAAGCGCTTGCCACCAAAGTTGCTGCCTGCCAATGCGGCCAGCAGCATGCCGAGGAGAACACCTCCGTGCTGGGTGCCCGACAAGCTGGTCGATTGGCCCGGCGTATAGCCGAATACCGATCCGGCAAAGGGCTCAAGAATCAGATCCTGTGCGCTATAGGCCAGCATCGAAATAAAAATGAACAGCGTGAATTGACGTGCTGAAGGTTCTGACCAGACCTGCGCAAATGCGATGCGGAAGGCCGGTTTTGCTGCTGGTTCCGCGCTTGTAGAGTCTGCGACAACTGGCTTACCTTCGAGTCGATAAAGAGCCAACAAGGTCAGTGCGAAAGCGGATACGGCAACGCCTATCGTCACCGCAACCAGACGCGCCGGCGAATAGGGATCAAGCAGTTTGCCCACCACACCAGCCGTCACCGCAAAACCAACAATCATCATCAACCAGACAATCGTCGCAGCCGCTGCGCGTCGATTCGGATCGACCCGCTTGGTGAGTAGGACGAGCAACGCAGTGCCACATGCACTGACCCCCAAGCCAATCAACAGGAAAGCGAAGACAGCGAGCGCGATGCCTGCCGGTCGATTGCTGGTCATCCAGGCCGTGGCTATTGCTGCCAACACGCCGCCTGTCGCCAGCACCGCCATTCCACCAATAATCCACGGCGTTCGTCGCCCGCCCACATCCGAACCGAAGCCCATGCGGGGTCGCGTTACCTGCACAAGATAGTGCATGGCGACCAGCATGCCGGGCAGCAATGCAGGCAAAGCCAGCTCCACTACCATAACCCGGTTGAGCGTCGAAGTAGTCAGGACGACGATGGCACCAAGGGCGGCTTGTACCAGACCCAGACGGGCAATGCTGCCCCAGCCAAAAGAGTGGGTCAATGTATTGCGGCTCATGTGTGGTGACTCCCCAGGGAACGCAAAGCAAACGCGCTGATCAGCATGCCGAGAACAAACAGCGGCACACCAAAGCCGCTATAGAAAACATCTCTCTTTGATGGCGCATCCAGGAAGTGATCCATCAATAACAACTGGAGCAGCAACAGAAAAGAAATCGCCAATGCATGGGCCGGGGCACGCCAGATGAACAGCAGAACCACCACAACGACTTGCGGCATCGCCATGATCCAGCAGGCCGCGCGCGCAGCTGGTTGAACACCGAGACGAACCGGCAGGGATCTAATGCCCATCTGCCGGTCGCCTTCCACTGACTTGAAATCATTCAGGGTCATGATGCCGTGTGCTCCAGCGCTGTAGAGCGCAGCCAGCATTAGCGAACGCGGATGCGGCATGGAGCCGCCAGCCATGACGGCTGCTCCAGTCACCCAGGCTAGACCTTCATAACAAATTGCACACGCGGTGTTGCCCAGCCATCCGTTCTGTTTCAGACGAAGCGGTGGAGCGCTATAAGCCCAGGCAAGGATCAGCCCTGCAACGGCAGCTCCGAATCCCCACGGGCCAAGAAAGCTTGCCACCAGAAGTGAAAGCAGGGTCCAGATGATGGCAATGTAGAGACCCCATTTTCCGGGGATTCGACCCGAGGGGATGGGACGATTGGGTTCATTGATGGCATCGACATGCCGGTCGAACCAGTCATTGACCGCCTGGCTGGTGGCACACACCAGAGGGCCCGCCAAAAGAATGCCTGCAATGATGATCGGCCAATGGCCTTGAGGAGAGACGCCTGAGGCGACCATGCCGCAGCCGAACGCCCACATCGGAGGAAACCAGGTGATCGGTTTCAGGAGCTCGACAACATCTTTCAGGTGTAGCTTTGCCATACCCAACATTAAATCTTGAC
>JANYFL010000020.1 GCA_025362735.1 Betaproteobacteria bacterium
AATATTAACTAATACAAATTCTGCCAAAGGAGTCTGTTATGCAATGTCATCCCATGAATGCTTCCCCACTTGATCTATCACCGCGCAGTGAAGCCTCAGTTCGCAACTTGCTCGTCAACCTGTTTGCCTCGGTTATGGGCCTCTCAGGACTGGCCCTGGCCTGGCGAGTTGCGCACAACAGTCTGGGTTTGTCGGCCTTTGTTGGCGAGGCCATCGGCGTATTCGCTCTGGGCCTCTTTCTGCTGATCGCATTGGGCTATCTGACGAAGCTCGCCTTGCATCCAGAAGCCGTGCACGCAGAGTTTCATCACCCCGTGGCTGGTAACTTCTTCGGCACCATCGTGATCTCGATACTCTTGTTGTCCTCAGTTGTCGCGCCGTATGGCGCGCTCGCTGCGCGCGCCATCTGGACCGTGGGCGTGCTGGCGACTTTCGCGCTGTGCTTCACCGCCGTCTCCCGACTGCTCAAAGGTCAGGTCGATGCGTCGCACGCCGTACCGGCCTGGATCATTCCATGCGTGGCCACGCTCGACATCCCCGTCACCGGCGGACACATGCCCATGGCTTGGGCTTCGGAAATCAATCTGTTTGCTGGCGCTGTTGGAGCCGTGATGGGACTCGTGCTCTTCGCGATGATCGTCAGCAGGCTTGTACATCGCGACCCGCTGGCATCCGCCATGACGCCATCGCTGATGATTCTGGTCGCGCCCTTCGCGGTGGGTTTCCTCGCGTACATCAATATCGTTGGCGACATCGACCGCTTTGCCGCGCTGCTTTTTTACTTTGGGTTGTTCATGTTCGCAGTGGTCGCGCCGAAAGTGTTCCGCCCAAGCGTCAATTTCACTCCGGCCTGGTGGACGATCGGCTTTCCGATGGCTGCGCTGGTCAACGCGGCGCTGAAGTATGCGGAGTTCCGGGCAAGTGCGCCGCTCTGGGTACTCGCCATAGTGCTGCTGGGCGTGCTGAGCCTGGCCTTGACAATTCTGCTGGCGCGAACCGTGCAGATTGCGCTCAACGGCAAGTTGTTTACATAAGTACAAATCTCGCTATGGCCGTTAGGGCTGTGGCGAGTGTATGGCGACGCCCCATAAGAAATGACAAGTGCCACTGTCGGTTCCCCAACAGTGGCACTTGTACCCTTTTACTTCCGGATTACGATTATTTGTGCTCGTTCGCTTCTTCCTTGATCGCGCCACCGGCCTTCTGCACATCGGCACCTACGCCAGCCACTGTGTTGCAAGCAGTCACAGTCAAGGCCGTGCCAGCAATAGAAAGAATAGTGAGCAAAGATAACAGTACTCTTTTGAACATGATTATTCCTTTACTAAAAGAAAATGGATAAACAATTAGAGTGCAAGAATCAACCACTTTCTTGAACACTTCTATTTTTATCATCCGCCGAGGAGAGGGGATTCGTCTGTCAGCTGTAGGGCCTGAGCTCTGTAGGAGATCTCCCTCTGTCCAAAGTATGGAACTGAGGCTTGGGTCGCATTGGGATTTCTTGCTTGAAATATTTTGAAATGGTTTTCTAGTCTCGAAATATCCAAAATCACCATAGCGGCCAAAGCCTCCCGTATACAATCAAAGGCAAAGCGTAAAGATGTTCTGAATCGCTTTTAGCGTACTGCGAAGGTCAGCACCTTTATGCGCGGGCGCACAATAGCAAGACGAGCTTGATCGTCTGACAATAAAAGTGGAGGAATGATGAGACATAGACTTATTTCCTGGATCGCGGCGTTGGGCTTGGTCATTGCCCCATTGTCACTGGCTATTGCCCAATCCCAGCCGATCAAAGCCATGAGCGCGGCGCCCGGCTTGAGCGGTGGTGAGGGCGGCAACAGCGGCCCCGTCACAGTGACGCTTTCCCCCGCGACCAAAGAGGATCCGATCCTCAAGACGATTGTCGGTCAGCCACGCGCCGCACCCAAAGGTGATGATCCCGCCACGCGCTGTATCTTGCTGGCCTATAAGGATTTGTCGACGGTCAAGGACGCACCGGCTCAGATGATGAGCGCGAGTGTGGTGCCATCAGCGGATGGCAAGTCTGCTGTATGCGAGATCACCGGCTTTATTGCACCTCAGGTTGGTTTCCAGATGTGGATGCCGGTCGAGGGTTGGAACGGCAAATATATGCAGACCGGCTGTGGCGGACGTTGCGGCAAGTTATTGCCTGACACCTGCCAGATTCAGGTCACGCGCGGCTATAGCTGCATGGCGCACGATCTGGGCCATCGCGGTACAACCTACGACAATATCTGGGCGATCGATGATGTTCCCGCCGAAATTGATTTTGGTTTCCGGGCGACCCATGTTGCGGCGATTATCGGCAAAGTAATTACTGAAGACTATTACCGGGCAAAGCCCAAGCACAGCTACTTTGTGGGCGCATCGACCGGTGGCCGTCAGGGACTCGTCACGGTTCAGCGCTTTCCCAAAGATTTTGATGGTGTGATTGCCGGTGTTGCTGGGGCGAAGCTGCCTGGCGTTGACCCGAATGATCCACCCAATCAGGGTGGCCGCATTCTGTTCAAGGATGGCAAGTCAATCATGACTGCGGATGAAATCCGCATGGTTCATCGTGTCGTGCTCGCCGAATGTGACGGACGCGATGGTCTGGTCGATGGCATCATCACCGATACTCGCGGTTGTACTTTCAAGCCATCCTCTTTGCTGTGCAAGGCAGACAAAACGCCGAATTGCCTGACTCAGAAACAGATTGATACGCTTGACGAGATCTATGCGGGTGGCACACAGCCCGGATCCGAAATCGGCTGGATTGGTGCTTATGTCGCTGAAGATGGCAGTGCAGGGCGCTATATCGCACGTACGGCTGGAGGCTATAACTATCCCTATAGCTGGGTTTTCAACGACAGTAGCAATCCCGATATCCGTCCATTCCAGAAAGCAGGGGGCAAGTTCATTCTCTATGGCGGCTGGGCGGATGAGGTGGTGAACCCGATGGGTACCTCGAGCTATTACGACGCCGTTGAGCGTTTAATCGGTAGCCGTGCGGAAACTCAGAGCTTCTTCCGTACCTTCATGATTCCCGGCGAGAGCCATATTCCTGGCAACGTCGGCGCAGAAAGCATCAACTATGTTTATGCGCTGGAGGACTGGATCGAGCGCGGCAAAGCGCCCGATGTCCTGATCGGGCGCAAGCTCAAGACCATCAAGATCATGATGGGTCCGATCGTGCTTGACAGTGATCTCGTACCGGAAAACTGGCTCTATAGCCGACCACATTATCCTTACCCGATCCAGTCGCGCTACAAAGGCAAAGGCAATCCTGATGACGCCGCCAGCTTTGGACCTTGGGATCCTGCGAAAGGCACTTGGGTGAAGTGAACAACGGCAGTGCTTGCATGCTGACCGTGTCGGCATGCAAGTGTAAAACCTGGTATTCGTACACCGAATTTCAGACCAATTCGCGATTGCCTGTAAATAAAGTTTGATTCGGCGCTATTCTGTTTCCCCTCTGTTTCAAGCCTTAGGAATCCCGATGAAGCTGTGGTGTATTGCCAGTGCAGTCTCGTTGGTCTTGACCATGTCTTTGCCTGCACATGCGACTGACAACGATGGATTCGATCAGCTCTATCGCAGCCTTGTCGAAACGGATACCAGCTTGTCATCCGGCAGCTGCACCGCTGCATCGCAGAAAGTCTATGACGCCATGACGGCTGCTGGCTTTCCGGCAAACGAATTACACCTGTATTCGGTTCCTGAACATCCCAAGGAAGGCGGGCTTGTTGCCATACTGCGCGGTAACAGCGTATCGAAAGATGCAATACTTTTTATTGCGCACATTGATGTGGTCGAAGCGGCTGCGAAAGATTGGCGTCATGATCCCTATACTCTGGCCGAGGAAGACGGCTATTACTATGGCCGTGGTGTCAGTGATAACAAGGCAATGGCTGCATCACTGGTTGACGCACTGATTCGATTCAACAAGTCCGGCAAACGTCCACGACGTGATATCAAAATTGCGCTGACTTGTGGCGAGGAAACGCTGACCGCATTCAACGGCGCAGCTTATCTGGCCAGCAAGCGACGCGATCTGGTCGACGCTGCTTTTGCTCTTGTTCCCAGCGGTGGCGGAGAACTGGACAGTGCAGGCAAACATATCTCGATCAACATTCAGGCCGGAGAAAAGGTCCAGCAGAATTTTGTTCTGGAAGCATCGGGTACTGGTAGCCACGCCTCCCGGCCAGCGAAAGAGAACGCGATCACCATTTTGGCGAGAGCCCTGGTGCGCCTGGACCAACTCCGTTTTCCTGTGCAATGGAATGATGTGACTCGTCAGTATTTCGCGCATGTCCTGCGTGGCCAGGATAGTGTCAAAGCCAAGGCGATCCGCGCATTGATGGCCGATCCATCCAATGAACAAGCCGCTGCAATCGTTACAGCTGATCCGGCCTGGAATGGTATGTTGCGCACGACCTGTGTGGCCACTGTTGTCGATACCGGCCGACAGACCAATACCATTGCACCGCGTGCATCGGCCAATGTGAATTGCCGTCTCTTGCCCGGCACAGAAATTTCAACAGTGCAGGCCGCGCTGAACCGGACAATGGAGGGAACGGGAGTCAAAGTGACGGCTATCCCGCCATTCAGCCCAACACCACCTTCGCCAGCGATCGCCCCTGAAATTCTCAAGCCGATTAAAACGGTCGTGCAACAAATGTGGCCCGGACTGGAAATTGTTCCGCTGATGCTGACCGGGGCAACCGACGCGCGTCATATCAATGCCGAGGGCATTCCCGCTTATGGGCTGACGGCATTATTTAGTGATCCGGATGGTAATAATGTTCATGCCCCCAACGAGCGCATCCGCGTACGATCCGTCAAGGAAGGAAGAGATTTTATTTATCGGCTTATTCAAGCCTATGCTTATTAGGCAGTGCCAGCCACAGTATGTTGAAAAAGGAGAATGACGATGCGCCTGATTGATCGCACGATTGCCTTGGGCTTAGGCCTGATTGCTTCAGCCAGTCTTTTAAGTCCGGCGTTCGGCGCGCCTCCGGCCGATCCCTGGGATAACCGGCGTCCCCCATACAGCAGTGTCTGGTATACGCCGTTCAGTGATCCGGTTGAAGAGCGGATGGACAAGCTCATGTCGATGATGGAAGGCGAATATCAGGGCGCATGGCCCGGTGCTTTTGCCAAACGTCCGGATGTGGAAGAAGTCCGGGCCTGGGCCGTTTTTAAACGCGTCAATCTGCCCGCTTTTGGCTCACGCGTTTTCTTCATGGAAATTCGCGAAAATAATTCCACTGGGCGCGTGCTGCGCCAGCGGATTATCGAAATGTCCGACGATCCGGTCCGTTCCCACAATTACATGCTGAATTATTTTCTGCTCGATTTTGACCGCTATTCCCGTGCCGATCTCGACCCTTCAAAAATTGCGCATCTCACCCGCGACTCCCTTGCACAAAAAACCCGAGGATGCCAGTGTGATGTGATTGGAGACGGGGATGCATTCAAGGTCGGCGTGGACAAGTCGAGCTGTGTGTTTCTCTATCCCGATGGCAAGGCGCGCTATAACGAATTTCGTTTCCGCTTTGCCGCCGATGGCTTCAGTTTTTTTGAGGCGGCTTATGACATCGACGGAAAATTTCTTGCCGGTGGCGTACGCCCGGTAAATTTCAAACGCATAGCGAGATAGATACTTCCACCGTTACAAGACGGCGGAGCGGTCGATAGTCGATAACCCAAGGGCACAGGCAATGACCAATACGTTCAGGGCAATGATCTTTACCTTGGTGTCTGCTTTTGCTTTGGTAATGAATAATGAGGCACTGGCCGAGCCGGGACAAAACTCTGAGGTAACGACTGCTGACCGTGCGTCCGCCTGTGCCCAGCTGCAAGGCATCTCCATTGATGCGATCGATGCGCCAACCAAGATCAACAGCGCAAAGCTCGTGAACGCAAGTGGCATGCTGCCTGCTTTCTGTCAGGTTCAGGCCACGGTCAAACCTGACGTGGGTGTCGAAGTTCGACTCCCCTCCAGCAACTGGAACGGAAAATTTTTTCTCTATGGGCGAGGGGGTTACTGCCGCACCATCGCCATGGATGATTGCGATGCACCGTTGCAAAGAGGCTATGCCTGCCTGATCACCGATCAGGGACACAAATCGACTGATCAAGACGATGTTTGGATGCACGACAATCTGCAGGCCCAGGTGGATTGTGGATTTCGCGGCACTCACGTAGCGGCTCAGGCGGGCAAGGCGATCACCAAACATTTTTACCGTCAGCCACCCAGGCATTCCTATTTTATGGGCTGCTCCACTGGCGGACGCATGGGCATGCTCGAGGCGCAGCGTTTTCCCTACGACTTCGACGGCATCATCGCGGGGGCGGCGCCGATCAATAAAAGTGGCGATGGTCTGGCGCTGATGTGGAATGTTCTGGCTACGCTCGGCAAGGATGGCCGCTCCATTTTTTCTGTCGCCGATATTCAGTTGCTGAGTCGTTCTGTGATGGCTCGTTGTGATGCGGACGATGGTCTCAAGGACGGCATCATTTCGATGCCATTGGCGTGCAGGTTCGACCCGTCCGCACTACAGTGCAAAGCTGCAAAGAGTCCAGACTGTTTCACAGCCGATCAGGTCGCTGCGCTTCGCAAGATTTATGCTGGTCCGGTCAACTCAAAAGGCGAGCGTCTTTACGACGGCAGCGTGCTTCCCGGTTCTGAACTCAACTGGATCGGAAGCTACATCGCCAGGGATGGCGGCACCTCCGGTGTGAACACCTCCGTCACAAACATATTCCGCTTCATGAATGAACCCGAACGCGGCCCCGATTGGAAAATCACGCAGTTCAACTGGGACGAAGATTACAAATACGGTGGCATGCTTGAAGCGTACAACAGCGCGTCCAATCCGGACCTGCGCAGTTTCAAAGCAGCGGGAGGCAAGCTGCTTGTTTTTCATGGGTTCGCCGATGAGGCCATCATGCCGCAAAACATGATGAACTTTTATGAACTGGTCGAGCGCACCATGGGCGGTCGCGCGCAGACGCAGGATTTTTTTCGTCTGTTTATGGTGCCCGGCCTCAACCATTGCGCTGGCGGCGTTGGCGCTACCGTGATTGATTACCTGAGCGCGCTCGAAGCCTGGGTCGAGCAGGGTAAGGCACCCAATGTACTGATCGGATCCCATGTCAAAGCGCCCGACCGTAGACTGGTTCAAAGCCAGATCCCGGATCCAGCCAGTGTGGCATTTACCCGTCCGATTTATCCCTATCCACTTGAGGTGAAATACAAGGGATCGGGTGACCCGAATGACGCGGCCAATTTTCGTGCGGTGTCACCCAAAAAATAATCAATCGGGGTGTGATTGCTCAGTTGATCAATTTGCAGCGAAACTGGCCGCGTCATTGGGATTGCCCTGACCCGCGTACTTTGCATGTGCGGGATAAGGGAAAATCGGGCGCGTGAAAACCACCTTTCCGGCATCCCAGGGTTCGTGCCCCCAATAGCCACTATCGGCGGGCCAGATGGGCGCGTCGTTGACCCGCGCGGCGATGAGTTTCTCCGGCGGTTTGCCTTGTTCCACCCAAGCTTCGATGGCAGTAAGGTAATCGATCTTGTCAGCGGCCACACCGTTACCGCAGTGATCCATCCCGGGAATCATGAACAGCCGCAAGAAGCCACGCGTTGATGCCGCATCACCCATGGCTCTGGTGACGGACTCGTAGTAATCAATGCTGCTCTCAGGCAGCACTTCATGGTCACTCCAGCCGTGGAAGAGTAGCAGCTTGCCGCCTCGTGCCTTGAAGGCACGCAGATCCGGATTGGCTGCGTCGAATAGTGCAGACTGTAACGACACACGCTGCGGGTCATTATCCCAATTAACTTGCCTTGCGCTTTTGATCGTTGCCGGGGCGAGATAGCTGTAAGCCCAGTTCACTTCGGAGCCCGGTATGGCACGTGCGGAAAACAATGAACGACCGTGCGTGTCGACTGGACCGGAGAAAATTCTGCGAATGGCATTAACTTGAGTTGCGCTTAAACATTGGTCTGTTTTCGCGCCCGCACATTGCAATGTTACAGGATCAAAATGGCAGGCACGCGGATCGCCGATGATACCGTCGCTCACGCCATCATCCATGTCACACTGGGCGAGAATTGCTTTGTGAAGTAGTCTGAAATCGGTGGCGAGATAGCGCTCTGCAGGCAACTCAAAGAGTGATTGACCGTTTGCATCCAATAACGCGTTGGTATTCCACAGCACAGCTAGTGCATTGCCCAGCAAGTGCGTTGCGGGTGCGCCGGCAACGATGCCGTCATAGTCATCGGGAAAGCGCTGCGCTTCGACCAGTCCTTGCCGACCGCCCGTAGAACAACCCAGCAGATAAGATCTGTTGACCGGTCGACCATAGTAGTTGGCCGCAACGGCTTTTCCCGCTACCGTTGCCAGGTGCACAGCACGATAAGCCAGATCGAGATCGTCTGAACTATCGCTGGATGCGCGCAAATTGAGTGGCACTGCTTCGCTACCGACGTTGACGGCCATACAGGCGTAGCCTTTTTGCAGCAGGCCCTGACACGCGTTTAACGAGAACGCGGGACCACAGTCCTGCTCGCACCCCACATGCGTGAACTGACCGTCGACCGTAGCGATCTTGCCATTCCATGCCTTGGCCTGGGGCAGCGCCATTAACAGGCCGATGCGTGACGCGACACGCGCTTGCACCACACAATGTGGGGGCAATTTACCGGCGGCCGCCGTTGTGTCGCTTCGCTCTATTTGTACGGGCGCATCGGCAATGCGACTGAAATCAGAACTGGCCAATGTTGTGCAGGGTGACATGTTGGCTGCACTGGTCGCTCGCGTAATTCCGGATGTCGATATCGCTTTTGCCGGACTCGAAACCAGACTGCGGGCAACCCTGAAGCCGACATAGTCACCCTGAAAGTAAACCGGATAATTTCCGTAACGATTGGCCGAGCGGAAATGCGACATCGCGTTGCGCCATCCTGCGCCACGTACAACACGATAGTTGCAGTCGATCACCACACCATTGCCATTGCGCAGACCAGTCACCCATGGTGAGCCGTCGGTAGGCGCGCCCTGATAACTTTCGTGATAACAATCTTCAACACGCTCCCAGACATTGCCAATCGTGTCGTAGAGTCCAAAGGCATTCGGCTTGTAACTGCCGACGGGTGCTGTACGCACACCGTAACCATCATGGCAGGGCGCGAATCCCGCCGGCGTCGTCGGTGCATAGGCGTGTGTGGCCTCCGCTTCTTCCTTGACCGTCAGATCGTCGATGTTGCCATACTTGCACAGATCAGCCGGATCTTCACCAAAAAAATACAGGCCGGTGCTGCCGGCACGGGCCGCATATTCCCACTCGGCCTCAC
>JANYFL010000015.1 GCA_025362735.1 Betaproteobacteria bacterium
CGGCGCGGTCGTGGATATGTTCGTCCAGAACGACAAAATGACGGCGGCTTTCGCGCACTCTTACACGTGCGAAATCGAAGACCAAGCCAACGGCATCGTTACTATCGATAGATCGGGCGAGTTCAACACGCTCCCCGGAACCTACATCGTCGAGTTTCACGTGATCGGCCCGGCCAGCGCGCTCCGCATCTTCCCGGACAAGGGTTTCGCGCAAATCCAAATCCTCAGCGACCTCCCCTAACATGGCGCTCCTTTCCACAGTCACGGCCCTTCCTCCCGGAAGCATTATCGTATGGCTTCCTGAGATTCCTGCGACGCCGGCCGCGGACACCACCGTAACAGGCGCGGGCGACACGGTAACGACCGGCGCGGGCGATCAAGTTGTATCAGGAACATAATTTCAAAATCATGAAACAGATCATCCGTATTTTTTTTATCGCGTGCCTTTTCCCGGCATTGCTGCCGGCGGCGAACGTCACAATGGACAGCTACGACAAGACGCGCACCGCCGCAGATACGGATCGCCTTGTCGGCTTTCGCCCACCGATGGGAGCTGGCGCTGAATTGAGCTACACGCTGCTCGCGCTGAAGACCTATTTCCAGACCGGGGTTCAGCCGCTCGACTCCGATCTCACCGCCATCGCGGCGCTCACCACCACGAGTTTCGGCCGCGGCCTGCTCACTGAGACGAGTGCGACCACGCTGAAGGCCACGCTCAGCCTCACCATCGGCACCGATGTGCAGGCGTATAGCGCCGGTCTCACGCCTTGGGCTGCCAAGGCCGCACCGAGCGGCACCGTGTTGGGCACGAGTGACACGCAAACACTCACGAATAAATCAATCTCCGGCGCGACAAACACCTTTTCCGCCATCCCCTTTGCGGCCCTTACTATCACGGGCACACCCACCGGCTCGAAGTTCGTCCGCGACGACGGCTCGTTTCAGGCGATCCCCGGCGGAGGCGACGCCCTCGTGGCGAATCCACTTTCCCAATTCGCGGCCACGACTTCCGCGCAGCTCGCGGGCGTGCTCACCGACGAGACGGGTTCCGGCGGCGGCTTCGTTCGCGCCACGAGCCCCACGCTCGTCACTCCGATCTTGGGGACTCCGACGTCGGTCACGCTGACCAACGCCACGGGTCTGCCGCTGGCGACGGGCGTCACGGGCATTCTGCCCCCCGGCAACCTCGCCAGCGGCACCGGCCTGCAAGTGCTGCGGAGAAACGCCGGAAACAGCGCACTGGAATTTGCCTCAATTTCAGCTGGCGGCGGCGATGTCCTCGCTTCCAACAACGGCTCCGAATTTCCCAACGCGGCGACCTTTCGCACGAACCTCGGGCTGGCTGCGAACATCGGTTACATCAACGTGATCTCCCTCGGTGCGTATGCTGATGGCACGCACGTGACCGAAACGACTGCCGCTTTCGTCGCCGCGATCACCGCCGCAGAAGCGGTGCCGAATGGCGTGATCTACGTCCCCGCCGGTCAGTTTTTGGTCACGCAGGATTCCCTCATCATCACCACGCCCGTTTCGATTATTGGGGCTGGGCAGGGAGTGTCGATGATTCGCACCACCGGGACCACGGGGTTCTGTTTTAAAATCAATACGGCGACACCGGCAATTCTCTGGACGGGCGGTGACTCGCGCTCCATCGGGCTGCACCGCGATGTCCCGAAAGTTAAAATTTCCGACCTCACGATTGCCCGGCTGGAGAACACGGCGCCGAGCGCGGGAAGCGTCGGTCTCTATGTCACGGACAGCATTTCAGAAAACTCCCTTTTCACTCTGAGCAAGAGCATGATCACGGGCTTCTCGACGAATTTGCTCCTCGCGGACGCCGTGCAGTTTTCTTTGACGGAGTGTTTTTTCCACAACGCGCGGCTCTACTCCATTCGCTGCACGAACGATCAGTCCTCCGATCACGGCGATTGGGTGATCCAGAACTGTAAGTTCTGGAGCTACTACGCCACGGGCATCGACACGAGCGGATGCCACATCCGCCTAGAGGGCGGGTTTGCCGGTTCGCACATGCGCGGGAATAAAATGTGGGGCTCGTTCAACCAGGCGATCCACATGTATTCCCAGATGACCTCGGCGGCACTCTACGCGGTCGTGGCGGCGATTGTCACAATCGAGAACAACGATTTCGACCAACTCGGGGCCTCCAACACTGGAATCGTGCTCGATTCGGCGTTTGGTCGCGGCGGTGCCGGGACGGCCTTCGTGGGGAACCAGATCACGGAGGTCACAATCATCGGCAACACCTCGCAAAACACGCGACTGCTTGATTTCCGCGCCATCGCCGGGTCCATCGAGGATGTCCACGTCGGGAACAATCACTGCACGCAGGGAGCCAACATCCTCGTTTCCGGCGGCGTCACAGGCTTCACCTTGAGCGGAAATCATTTTTCCCAAGGTTTTCCGTTTTCATCGAGCAGCACCGGAAAGTATGTGACCGTCACCGGGGCGATTACGGGCGGTCGCGCGATCGGTAACTATGCGCGCGGCTTCGATGCGACGGTGCCGACCGATTTCCCCGAGACCATTGACGCCTCAAACATCGTCGCGACCGGCACGCGGTCGAACACCTCTTATCTCGCCGGAGACAACGCGTGGCGCGTGCCCGGCAGCTCCACCACGACCTACATTGAAGACACCTTTACGGGCACGAACAGCACCGCTCTCACCTCACACACGCCGACCCCTACGGGCGGATCGTGGCTGACGGGCAGCGGCACCTTCGATATTCAGTCGAATCGCGCGTCGTGCAGCAGCCTAGCCGACGGCGACAAGGTGGCCATCGACGCGACGGTCGCGAGCTACACGCTCACCTGCGACACTTACCGAACCGGGACGAGTGGCACGCCGGTATCCAACCCCGGAATTCTGGTCCGCTACGTGGACGCCAATAATTACGTGCTCTGCAATATCGGAGCGACCTTGCAATTCTACCGCTGCACCGCCGGTAGCCTGACGGCCATCGGGTCGAGCGGGAGTCTGACCTACGATTCCACGCTCAGCCCGGTGACGATTGTCTGTTCGGGGACGACGATTACCGCTTCGGTGGTGGACCACATCAACGGCACCGTCACCTCGTCCGTCACCGAGTCGCAGGGCTTGACGGCGACGAAAGTCGGCCTGCGCGCGGGCGTCAGCACCGCTGGTGCTTC
>JANYFL010000039.1 GCA_025362735.1 Betaproteobacteria bacterium
TTGAGCGAAGTGCCACACTTACCTTGTTGAATGAAATAAAAAACGCCGCAATCTGCGGCGTTTTTTATTCGTTCGATCCGCTTAGAGCCAATACACGACGACGTAGAGTCCGAGCCAGACCACGTCGACGAAGTGCCAGTACCAGGCCGCGCCTTCAAAGGCGAAATGGTGATCCGCTGTGAAATGCCCGCGCATGACGCGATACAGCACAACCGACAACATGATGGCACCCATGGTCACATGAAAGCCGTGGAATCCGGTCAGCATGAAAAAGGTGGAGCCGTAGATACCAGACGTGAGCTTGAGGTTCAGTTCGGTGTAGGCATGGTGATATTCATACGCCTGGAAGCCCATGAAGGTTGCGCCAAGCAGAATCGTCACGAAAAGCCAAAGTGCTGTTTGCGCGCGATGGCCGGCACGCAGAGCGTGGTGAGCGATGGTCAGGGTCACACCGGAAGTGAGCAGCAATGCGGTGTTGATCGTTGGAATCGGAAAGGGCCCCATCGATGTAAATGGGTCAATCGAGCCAGCCGGACCTGCATTGGGCCAGTTACTGCCGAAATCAGGCCAGAGCACTTTACCGTCGAGATCGGACAAGAGTGGCAAAGAGATCTGACGCGCGTAAAACAGGGCGCCGAAGAATCCTGCGAAGAACATGACTTCGGAGAAGATGAACCAGCTCATGCTCCAACGGAAGGAATTATCGATGCGCTTGTTATACAAGCCGCCTTCGGACTCGGCGATGGCGTCGCCAAACCAGTTATAGAGAATGATCAGCAAACTCAGGATGCCCAATCCATTCAGGTAGGGTGCCCAAGAGACGCCGTTGACCCATCCAGCCGCGCCGAACATGGTCAGCAGCAGGGCAGTCCCCGCCAATACCGGCCATTTCGACGGACTGGGGATGAAGTAATACGGCGCGACGCCTTTGGTATGTGTACTCATTTCATTCTCCAGACTTCAATCAATTCGATTTATTTTAATCAACGACTACCCAAACTCGCCTAACCTGCTGCACTACGTACAACCGTCCGCACAATCAGAATCAGTACGGTAATCAACACTGCAGCTCCAATGATGCCGGCAATGATCACATGGACCGGGTTCAACTTCGCCGCATCGTTCTCGTAATCACTCTTCTTGCGCACTCCGAAAAACGACCACATCACTGCTTTCATGGTCTGCAAAAAAGAGGCCTTACGTTGTACTGCCTGTTTCAGTTCATCCATTACATCCCATCAACCACCCGCCGGAACGGGTATCGCCGACGTCGGTGCACCGGCCGCTTGCCCACCCACTTCAAAAAAAGTATAGGACAGCGTAATCGTCTTTACATCATTGGGCAATTTCGGATCAATTACAAAGACCACTGGAAACTGCCGGACTTCATGTGCTCCCAGCGCTTGTTGCTTGAAGCAGAAGCACTCGATCTTGCGAAAATACTGCATCGCCTGCATCGGTGCGTAACTGGGAATGGCTTGCGCCTCCATTCCGCGATTTTCTTGATTGGCAATTTCGTAAACCATCGTTTGCAGTTCGCCCGGATGTACCTGCATCGAATTTTTGACGGGCTTGAAATGCCAGGGGCCACGCGCATTACTATCGAATTCAATCGTGA
The DNA here is from genome assembly GCA_025362735.1 of Betaproteobacteria bacterium. GTDB lineage: Bacteria > Pseudomonadota > Gammaproteobacteria > Burkholderiales > Burkholderiaceae_D > JANYFL01. Next base: position 1,619 of record JANYFL010000039.1, read on the forward strand.
TCAGACGTGACTTGTCGACCTGGGTGTTCTCGGAAAACTTCTTGGCATCCGGATCAATTGGGGTCAGAAAATTGATGCCGGTCACTTCACAGATTTTCTTGTAAAGCGGCACCAAGGCATAGCCAAAACAAAACATGACCGCAGCCACGATCAGCAATTTGCCCATCATGTGGCGATTCAGTACGCGCGTTTCAGAGAGCTGCTGGTTCATGGGTTGAACGGTGCAGGGTCAACCGAAATAGATGTGTTTGACAATCACGCCAACAAAAAAAACCAGCGCGACCGTCCCCAGAATCAGCGCCGTGCGCAGGTTCTGGGAGCGTTTTTCCGCATCGATTCCGGCCATGATTTCTCGTCAACAGGTAATGCTGCTTATTTCACAACCGGCGGCGTTTCGAAGGTATGGAAAGGAGCGGGACTTGGGATCGTCCACTCCAGACCTTCGGCACCATCCCAAGGTTTGTCCGCTGCTTTTGCGCCGCCACGAATACAAGGGATCACGACGAAGAACAGGAAGTAGACTTGCGACAGCCCAAACCAGAATGCACCCACCGTAGCGATCTGGTGAAAGTCAGTGAACTGCATCGGATAGTCGGCATAGCGACGCGGCATACCGGCTAGACCGAGGAAGTGCATCGGGAAGAAGGTGACGTTGAAGGAAATCAGCGAGCTCCAGAAGTGGATCTTGCCGCGGCCTTCGTTATACATATGACCCGTCCACTTGGGTGCCCAGTAATAGAAACCAGCAAATAGCGCGAACAGGGAACCTGCGACCAATACATAGTGGAAGTGGGCAACCACGTAATAGGTATCCTGCAACTGGATATCGATTGGCGTCACTGCCAGAATCACACCGGTCAGGCCACCCATCGTGAACACGAAAATGAAACCGACAGCGAACAACATCGGTGTTTCAAAGCTCATCGAACCCTGCCACATTGTGGCGATCCAGTTGAACACTTTCACGCCGGTCGGAATCGCAATCAGCATGGTGGCGTACATGAAGAACAACTGGCCGGTAACTGGCATGCCCGTCGTAAACATGTGGTGTGCCCAGACCATGAACGACAGGATGGCGATGGATGAGGTTGCATAAACCATCGAGGCATAACCAAACAGGGGTTTGCGAGCGAAGGCCGGAATAATCTGCGAAATGATACCGAAGGCCGGCAAAATCATGATGTAGACCTCGGGGTGCCCAAAGAACCAGAAAATATGCTGGTACATCACGGGATCGCCGCCACCGGCCGCGTTGAAGAAAGACGTACCAAAATGGCGATCCGTCAGCACCATGGTGATGGCACCAGCAAGGACTGGCATCACAGCAATCAGCAGATAAGCGGTAATCAACCAGGTCCAGACAAACATCGGCATTTTCATCAGCGTCATGCCGGGAGCGCGCATGTTCAGAATGGTGACGATGATGTTGATCGAGCCCATGATCGACGAGGCACCCATGATGTGGACCGCGAAAATCGCCAAGTCCATACCGGGACCCATTTGAACCGAGAGCGGCGCGTACAGCGTCCAGCCCGCAGCAGTTGCACCACCGGGAACGAAGAACGACGCGGTCAGCAAAATGGCCGCTGGCGGTAATAACCAGAAACTGAAGTTGTTCATGCGGGCAAAGGCCATATCGCCTGCGCCGATCATCAATGGCACTTGCCAGTTCGCAAAACCAACGAAGGCCGGCATGATTGCGCCGAACACCATGATCAGACCATGCATGGTCGTGAACTGATTGAACAATTCCGGATTAACAAATTGCAAACCCGGTTGCCAGAGTTCCGTGCGCAGCGCCAGCGCAAGAACACCGCCCTCCATCAACATCGCCAACGAGAAGAACAGGTAGAGCGTACCGATGTCCTTGTGGTTGGTGGCAAATAGCCAGCGCTGCCAGCCATGCGGATGATCGTGGGCGTGGTCGTCGTGACCGGCGTGGCCGTGGGCGTGATCAATGACTGCGCTCATCGTATTCTCCTGAATCCTGAATGACTGGTGTTACTAAAAATTCTTGCTTGAACTGTTAATGGTTCGGCTTGTTCGGCTACTTAGTTGGCCCGGGCAGCCTTGACGTCTGACGGTTGTACTAAAGGATCCTGGCCCTTGCCAGCATTACCCCAAGTATTACGTGTATAGGTGATCGCCGCAGCAATCTCAACGTCCGAAAGTTGTTTCCAGGAAGGCATCTTGCCGTTGTTCTGACCGTTCAGAAGAACATGGATTTGTTCGGCCATGGCGCCCAAAACCTTCTTGTCGTCAACCAGCGCCGGAGCACCCACAGCGACACTGCCAAGACCCGTTGCCTGGTGACAGGCAACGCAATTGGCCGCATAAACTTTTTCGCCTTTTGCCACGAGTTCAGCTTGCGTCCAGACCTTGTTCGGGTCATCCATCAAGGCTTCCATTTCTTTTTTCTTGCCGTTCACCCACTTGGTGTAATCGTCAGCCGAAACAACGTTCACCACAATCGGCATATAGGCATGTTCCTTACCGCACAATTCCTGACACTGACCGCGATAAGTACCAATCACATCGGCTTTGAACCAGGTGTCGCGCACAAAACCGGGAACAGCATCCTGTTTCACGCCAAAATAGGGCACAGCCCAAGCGTGAATCACGTCGTTGGCGGTCGTGATGATGCGGATTTTCTTGCCGACTGGGACGAAGACTGGGTTGTCCACTTCGATGAGATAGTTATCGCCTTCTGGCTTGGCAACCAGTCCATGCGCCGGATCACCTGCTTCTGCACGGGGGGTAGACAAATTCGAGAGGAATGCAATGCCTTCACCCTCACCCTTCAGGTAGTCGTAACCCCATTTCCACTGATAACCGGTCGCCTTGATGGTGATGTCGGCATTGGTCGTGTCCTTCATCGCAACCACGATCTTGGTCGCAGGCAGGGCCATGCCAATAACGATAAAGAAAGGAACGATGGTCCAGGCAATCTCAACCTTGGTACTTTCATGCCAAGTGGCCGCTTTATGGCCCAAGGACTTGCGGTGCTTGAACACCGAGTAAAACATGACGCCAAACACTGCCACGAAAATCACCAGACAGATGACCATCATCAGCGTATGCAGGTCATAGATTTCGCGCGAAATCTGAGTCACCCCAGTCGGCAAATTCAGTTGATTGACCCCAGGCCCGCCTACGGAGTCATTGACTGCCCAGGCACTGGCGGACAAAGCCGCAAATACAGCACCGGTCAGGACACGCTGCAGAGGTTTGGCAAAATTCATAAGTTCCTCAATACCTGATCAATAATTTTTTTAGACTTCGCTCTTGTGTGTTCAGCCCGCATCCAGATCATGCTGACTTCAGCGCACGCCTCAATTCCTGCACAAACAAGCTTTTCTGACCTTCATCAACGTAGCGTCCAACCAGTACACGACGCCCATGCTCGCTCAGGAACACATTCCGACGCGCGCTTCCATAAACACGGCCATCATTCTCAAGCATCACGCGCGACCAGCAAGGATTCAGAACCGTGGCACTTCGCTTCCCTGCCACTACCCTTTCAATCCGCAAGCTTGCCTGTTCCAGAATCACACATTCATGATCGGTGGCATGGCGCGCATAGACAAGTAGCGCAACGCCCACGGCTAACATTTCCAATCCCGCAAACGGAAGCACCATCCATGCGCCAAACAGGGCAAATCCAGTTCCGATCAGCGCAGAAAGAATGACCAGTGAGAGATAAAACCTGACGACCTGACTTGGTGATAAAGCGCAGTTACGTTTTAGAAGCCAAATCCGCTTTTCATTCTCGACAACCCTGGTGCTGGCAGTACTGCCCAAATCGTCGCTTTTAACGGACCGCTCAAACATAACCATGCTTCGTTCATGTTCGCAATTTCAGCCGGTGCCGGACCATACCGATACCTTCGGAAGCAAGCAGCAGCCACATGCGTCCTACTGAAATTCCCGCGAAGTATAAGGGATAAGCCCACGCATGATCAAGCTGGACGCGACTTTGAAGGCAGTAGGCCGGTCGATTTTCCGGGCCGATCAAGCCGGATGATCGTCTGCCCGTCCGCCGTGGTACGTGGCTGGCCTTTCCAGGCGTGGCCGTAAATGATCTCAAAGCTCAATCGATACCGGCCATCGGCATCGCGTTGGCTATCCAACGCCTCAATCAGACGCTGATAGGCCCGGCGTCCCAGCAAACCGCGACGTCGCTGCGCCAAGGCATTACCCCCCAGAGCGCGAACATCGCGCCACAAACTGGAAAGGTCGGAATAGGTCAGCGTGATGCGCTCCATGTCCATGACGGGTGTTGTGAAACCGGCAGCGACCAACATGTCACCATAATCGTGCATGTCAGTGAAGGGTAGGATCGATGGCGAATTGCTTTTATCCTGAATTGTGGCAAAGGCATCCGAGACTTCCTGCAAGGTGTCGGGGCCAAAAGCGCTGAACAGCACCAAGCCGCCCACATTCAGGACACGCGCCCATTCCGGGAAAATCTCATGCGGGCAAGCATGCCAGTGCAGCGCCAGATTGGACCAGATCAATTCAAACGAGCGCGGGGCCAGAGGCAAGTGCGCAAAATCAGCACAAATCCATTGCGGTGAAGCTGTTTTCTTATTGATTCGACCCAGATTCAGGTCTCGCCCCAGGCGCTCGAAAAAACCCGGGCTTGCCCCTTCCATTTTTCGACTTTCCTGCAGTCGCGGCAAGGCGAAGTCAAGCGCATGCCATTGCGCCAAAGGAAAACGTTTACGTAGACGAGCCAAATCATCGCCTTTGCCACTGCCCGCATCGAGCGCTCGCAAGGGGCTGATCTTGATATATTCCAGCCGCTCAGCCATTCGGGCCGCCACCTCGCGGGCGATAAAATCTTCCTGAACCGGCCACGATGACACCCGTTCAAACAACTGACGCACACGCCTAGCATCGATGCTCGCACGAATGTTCAAATCATTAGAACTCATTGGTAAAAAAATTAACGGGGTGCTGATTCACGGACATGCTACGAGTATAGCGAAGGCCTTTATCGGTCTTTCGCAACTTAGCTGCCAATTCGATAAACTTCGCACATGAACGCGCAAGTCACACCGACGACTTCACAACGCAAAGCCTCACCGCTCAAGAAACTCCTGCGCCTTAGTGACCGGCTGTTTCCAGAACATTGCGTCCTGTGTAATCAACCGGGGGTGCTGCTTTGCGGAGCGTGCCTTAATGATTCCAGAGCACCCTTGTTGACCACTTGCCCGCAATGCGCGATACCGCTCCACCACAATGGCTTATGCGGCACCTGCCTCAGCGATCCGCCTCATTTCGATCACACCCTCGCTGCCGCGGCTTACTCGGCTCCGTTCGACCAGTTGATTCTTGGCTTGAAGTTTCATGCCCAGCTCGCGCTCGCCTCCTTGTTTGCCGACTTGCTGCTTGCGCGGATGCAACAAGACCGGCTAATGCCGACACTGGATGTACTGATCCCGCTTCCACTGAACAGCGCTCGTTGGTCCGAACGCGGTTTCAATCAGGCATTGGAAATTGCGCGGCCCTTGGGCAAGAGCCTGGGCATTCGCGTCGAACCGGACTGGGTTGTGCGCGTCATCGATACGCCTCACCAAGCCTCGCTACCGCTTAAATCCAGAAGCAAAAATATGCGTGGTGCGTTCGCAGTATGCGACTCCGCAAAGACGATACAAGATTTGCGCATCGGTGTGATTGATGACGTCATGACCACAGGCTCCACGCTCAACGAAATGGCCAAGGTGCTGAAACGGGCTGGCGCGGCCTCAGTGACCAATCTGGTTGTCGCACGCACACCCTGAACACGGTCCAACACCTATCCTATGTTCAACGTCGTTCTGGTCGAACCTGAAATTCCGCCCAATACCGGCAATATCATCCGTCTGTGTGCCAATACCGGCGCGCAACTGCATTTGATCGAACCCCTCGGTTTTCCGCTTGAAGATGCGCGCATGCGCCGCGCCGGGTTGGACTATCACGAGTTTGCGACGATGAAGGTCCATCGTGATTGGTCGGCCTTCATTGCTACCGAGAAGCCCGATCCGAAACGCCTGTTTGCCTTCACCACTAAAGGATCATGCCTGTTTCTGGATGCCCGTTTTCAGCCGGGTGACTGGTTTGTGTTTGGTTCTGAAACAAAAGGATTGGCGCCTGATTTGCGCGATTCCTTTGCAAACGAGCAAAAGCTCAGATTGCCAATGCGCCCCGACAACCGCAGCTTGAATCTCTCCAATACTGTCGCCGTCGTAGTATATGAAGCCTGGCGGCAAAATGGCTTTGCCGGAGGCAAGTGATCAGTGTTCCGCGCGCGGCACGCGTGCCAGCAATGCGCTGACCGCCTGCTGTGGGGGTACTTGACCGAACAGGACATCGCAGACCGCTGCAGTGATCGGCATCTCAACACCGAGGCGTTCGGCCATCGCTTGAACGGTCCGCGCACAACGCACCCCTTCAGCGACATGCCCGAGTTGTTTGAGGGTGGCATCGAGCGTCTGGCCCTGGCCGATGGCCAAGCCGACTTTGCGATTGCGCGACAAGCCGCCGGTACAAGTCAGAATCAGATCGCCGACGCCGGTCAGGCCAATCAGGGTTTCAGACTGGCCACCCAAGGCGACGCCCAGCCGCATCATTTCGGACAGGCCGCGCGTAATCAGGGCAGCACGGGCATTGAGGCCGAGGTCGAGGCCATCGGCAATGCCGGTCGCAATCGCCATCACATTCTTGACTGCCCCGCCGACTTCAACACCAATCACATCGGTACTGCGATAGACCCGCATGGCGCCACCATGCAGGGCATGGGCAACCCGCTCAGCCAGCAGTTCGTCGGTCGATGCAGCGGTCAGCGCGACCGGCAGTCCTGCGGCAACTTCCTGGGCAAAACTGGGGCCGGACAGTACTGCTGCCGAAACGTCCGGGAGAATCTCGGCCACAATCTGATGCGGCAGCAAGCCGGTTTCTTCTTCAAAGCCCTTGCACAGCCAGACCAGTTGCCGTGGCGGGTGCGCACGGGAAGGGGTGAGCTTTGCCAAAGCCTTGCAAGTCTCGCGCAGTCCGGCAACGGGCACCGCAAGAATCAGCAATTCAGCATCACAGGCACTGGCAAAATCAGCCGTGAGCCGAAGCGGTCCGGGAAGATGGACCCCGGCCAGATAACGCGGATTTTCACGAGAATTTTGAGCTGCAGCGATGAGCAAAGCATCACGCGCATACAGGCTCACGTCTTGATGCTTGGTCAGCGCCACTGCCAAGGCCGTACCCCACGCGCCTGCACCGATGATCGAGATTCGCATTGCGGATAAGTGTTAGTTATTTTTCAACAGCATCGCCAAGGTCTGAAGGGATCGAAGCCCATCACAAGACCGCAGCTTTTGAAAACTACTCTATTCACCCCAAACTTCGGTGGCCTTGACGTATCCGGTTTGTCCATCGCGATGTTTCACCTGCACCCACCCTGCACTCACTGGAGCCAGCATTTCCAACAACACGCCGACTTTGGCCTGAAATACCAGGGGGGCTGTATCTGTCGCGGCAGCGCGAATCGATGCCACTGCGTGAGTGGAAGTGTTGACAACAAGCATGCGTTTGTCGATCAAGGCCTTTTTTTCCATCCAGAAAAATTCTCCGGTCGCATCGCGCACCCTAACCCAGTCGCTCTCAGCCACGACCGGATCGACTGGCATGCCCGGTGGAGCAATCGCTACCTTCTTGCCACGCAAAGTGGGCGCATCGTAAAGAATGGCGGGATCGGCACCGACTGACTTGAAATCCGCTGCGGCCAAAGCGTGCAATGGCAGTGCCAACGGTATCGCCGCCAGCACAGCGGCCATTAATACCCGGATGCGCGGCTTCAACATCACTGCAATGGCAAACCGTTAGAACCAACCATGCTGCTTCCACCGACGGCTTCGGCCTGCTGTTTCTCCATGGCGGTTTTACGCTCATTGAAGAACGCTTCAAAATTGATCTCGGTCAGATGGACGGGCGGGAAACCGGTGCGCGTAATCAGGTCTGCCACATTGGCACGCAAATAAGGATAAAGAATGTTGGGACAGACAATCCCGAGCAGCGGTTCCATCTGATCCTGCGGTACACCACGAATCTCGAAAATCCCGGCCTGCTTGGCTTCCACCAAAAATCCGACCTGTTCTTTGATCTTGGTCGTCAAGGTGGCCATCACCGTTACTTCATAGATTCCTTCGACGACGGATTCACTGCCCACATTCAATTGCACTTCCAGCGAGGGCGGCTCGGTTTCGAGAAAAATCTTGGGTGCGTTCGGAATTTCCAGAGACGCGTCCTTCAGGTAAACGCGCTGCACATTAAACACCGGCTGAGTGGCAGCACCGTTTTCCAGGGGGTTGGTTTTGAGTTCAGACATCTTCGTCTTTCAGGTTAAGGTTTCTCGTTATTTTGCAGCAATCCATTGATGGCGGGTTCGAGCAAGGTGTTCAGTTTACCCGCTCGCTCCAGTGCTGCTAATTCTTCATAGCCACCAACGTGTTGTTCGCCAACATAGATCTGGGGCACGGTGCGGCGCCCGGTCTTGTTCATCATTTCCATGCGTAGCTGGGGCTGCAAATCGACACGAATCTTTTCGATTTGCTCGATCCCTTTCGTTCGTAACAGTCGTTCGGCCATCACACAATAACCGCAGCCGGCCGAGGTATACATTTTTACTACGGTTTTATTACCGGAATCAGTCATCGCATACCCAAAGGGCGCCGTTTTTGTCTCTATCGAGAAGCGGCGGCCAGCTTTCCTCCCGCTACAGCAGGGGGTTGAACCAGCGGCAATCCCGCCTGGCGCCAGGCATTGATTCCGCCCGAAAGATTGTAAACCTCGGTAAAGCCTTCCTTTTGCAATTGGGCGACAGCCTTGGCGGAACGCGCGCCGCTCTGACAGACCACGACGACCGGCTTGGCCTTGTATTTAATGATTTCGCCGGTACGGGTCGCGAGTGCAGACAGAGGGATATTGCGTGACCCGGTGATGATGCCCGCAGCAAATTCACCGGTATCACGCACATCCAGAACCAGTGCGTTCTTGCTGTTAATCAACTGGGTCATCTCCAGTGTGCCGATACCGGCGGAGCCGCCTCCCAGCAATTTTGGACGGAGCAATAGCGCGCCACTGACAAGGGCGAAGGCGATCAGGATCAGGTTGGTAGGGTCAGACAGAAAATTCACGGTGGTCCTGGAGGGTTGTTCTTCACTAACTATGCTTCACTAAGCCTGCGCTAAGATTGTAGCGACAGGGATGTTTTTTATTGAGCGCTCTGTGCCTTAGTTCCTGGCAAAGCCAGCACAGTTCGCTACGCATTATAAAATAGAGCGCTGTGATTTCTTTCCGTTCCCCCTGATCGCGGAAATCCGCGCTGAAATCCAAACTCCGATTTCCGATTCATCCAACCTAATTTAATACTTTCCATGTACAAACTTGTTCTGATTCGCCACGGCGAATCCACCTGGAATCAGGAAAACCGGTTTACCGGCTGGACCGATGTGGATCTGACCCCCAAAGGCGAGGCTGAGGCGCGTCAGGCCGGTCGCCTGCTGAAAGAAGCCGGTTTCGATTTTGATATCGCCTATACCTCCGTGCTCAAACGGGCGATTCGTACGCTTTGGTTGGGGCTGGACGAAATGGATCGCATGTGGATTCCGGTCATCAACGACTGGCGCCTGAACGAGCGTCATTACGGTGCCCTGCAGGGACTCGACAAGGCTGAAACTGCGGCCAAGTATGGGGATGAACAGGTATTGATCTGGCGGCGCAGCTACTCGATTCCGCCGAATCCCCTTGCCGAGAATGACCCGCGCACCAGCTACGCCGATCCACGTTATGCCAGCCTGCGGCGCGAGCAGATCCCCCTGACCGAATGCCTGAAAGACACGGTTGAGCGGGTGCTCCCTGCCTGGCACGACAGCATCGCTCCCGCCATCAAGTCTGGCAAACGGGTTTTGATTGCGGCTCACGGCAACTCGCTGCGCGCCCTGATCAAATATCTGGACGGCATCAGTGATGACGCCATCACCGGTCTCAATGTCCCCAACGGCCAGCCGCTGGTCTATGAACTGGATGGCAACCTCAAGCCGATTCGCAGCAGCTATCTGGGCGACCCGGAGGCGATCAAAAAGGCCATGGCCGCCGTGGCCGCCCAAGGGAAAAGCAAATAAAACGGATTCCCGCAAAACCTTACCCAGCTCAGCTGTCGGACAGCTTCAAACCGCGTCGCTTGCGAGGCGCGGTTTTGCTGACCGCTTGCTTGTGTGCGCTGGCATTTGCCGCTGGTAGCGCAGACGCGGCCACAGAACGCAAGCAAGGAACCAGGACCGCTTCGAAACCTGCAACGCACGCCACAACCAATAAAAAGGCAGCCCAGAAGCCGTCAAAGAAAACGGCAGGCAAGACTGGTGCGACCAGCAAAGGGACTGCAAAGTCATCCAACGCTAATCCCCCGATTCAGGCTGACCCTCAACAAGCCCGCGCTCTGGAAGAAGAGCGCACTGCCCTGAAGGAAAAACTGGCACAGTTGAAACGCGACATTGCAGCAGGCGAAAGCACACGCTCTGAGGTTGCCGATCAGCTTGCCAGTTCCGAACGGGCCATTTCCGACGTCAATCGCAAATTACGCGACCTGAATGGTCAACAAAGCAAGGTGCAGGATCAACTGACTGAAATCGGTCAGCGCCGCGGCGATACCCAAAATCGGATTACCGCCCAGCAAAATCAATTGGGCGGCCTGTTGCGCCAACAATACTTGAGTGGCACTCAGGACCCGTTCCGGCTGATGTTTTCCGGGGAAGACCCGAATCGCATCCAGCGTGACCTGACTTATTTGAGCTATGTTTCACAGGCCCAGGCCGAAATCCTGCGTGACTTGCAGGGCAATCTCGACCAGCTTCGGAAAATCAGCCAGGAAACCGAGCAGCGCAACGCTGAGTTAAACCAGATTGCCGAACAACAAGAAAGCAGCCGCGCCACTCTGGTGAAAGAGCAGGAAACCAGACGCGCGACCCTGGCGAGTATTTCCACCAAACTCCAAGCCCAGCGCCGCGAAGCCGGAGCGCTCGAGCGCGATGAGCAGCGGCTGGGTAAAGTCGTCGAGGAAATCGCCAGATTGCTGGCGCGCCAGGCTGCGGAAGTCCAGGAACGCGAAAAAAAGCAAAAAGAACGGGAACGAGAATTGGCACGCGAGCGTCAGAAGCAAAGTGCGCAACAGAATGCGCAGCGTGGCCTTCAGCAAAGGGAAAACCTGCCGAACAAGCCTGAGGAGCCTGGTGATGGAAAAACAACGCCGGGTCCGCAGAATAGTCTGACGCCGCAAGCGAGTTCAGGCAGTTTTAATGGAAACTTTGCAGTAATGAAAGGCCAATTGCGCTTGCCGGTGGCCGGTGAATTGACCGCCCGTTTTGGCGCAACGCGATCAAGTGGCGGGCCCAGCTGGAAAGGCATTTTCATTCGCAGCCAGGAAGGCGCCGAGGTCAAAGCCATTGCACCGGGGCGCGTGGTCTTTGCCGAGTGGCTGCGCGGCTTCGGTAACCTGCTGATCATCGACCACGGTCAACAGTATTTGTCGATTTATGGGAATAACGAAGCCCTGCTGAAACAGCCGGGTGACACGGTGAAAACCGGCGATGTGTTGGCCACCGTTGGTAATAGCGGGGGCAACCCGGAAACGGGCTTATACTTTGAATTAAGGTATCAGGGTCGGCCTTTCGATCCTCTAAGCTGGGCGAAATTGAGATAGGCAAGACGATGCGCGAAGTGATCCAGGAAGCAACGAGCGGCAAATCGGGCAAGGATAAAACCAATCCCGGATTAAAGAATTTTGGACTGCTGAGCGCAGGCGTGTTCGCTGGTGTTCTGCTCAGTCTTGGCATTACTGCTCTCGCGCAGCGTTCCACTGAAGGTCGGGGACCGCTGCCGATTGACGAAATCCGTCAGTTCACCGATGTGTTCGGCGCCATCAAAAACAATTACGTCGAACCGGTCGAAGACAAGAAGCTGATCACCCAGGCCATCAACGGCATGCTGACCGGGCTGGATCCGCATTCGGCTTATCTGGATGAAAAGGCATTCAAGGATTTGCGTGACTCCACCGCCGGCCAGTTCGGTGGCTTGGGCATTGAAGTGGGCGCCGAAGATGGTTTCATCAAGGTAATTTCGCCCATCGAAGATACGCCAGCCTTCCGCGCCGGCATCAAGACGGGTGATCTGATCACCAAGGTAGATGATGTCAGCATCAAAGGGCTTTCAATCAACGACGCGGTCGCAAAACTTCGTGGTGCGCCCAAGACTAAGGTGGTGCTCACGATCGCGCGCAAGGACGAAGCCAAACCACTGGTCTTCACGATTATTCGCGAAATCATCAAGGTGCAAAGCGTGCGCGCCAAGACGCTCGAGCCGGGCTACGGTTATGTGCGCATTTCCCAGTTCCAGGATCCCACGGTCGAAGACCTCGCCCGCAAGCTTGATGAGCTTTATAAAGCTGGCGCGCTGAAGGGTCTGGTGCTTGATCTGCGCAATGACCCCGGCGGCGTTCTGAATGGCGCGGTCGGTGTTGCCGCGGCCTTCCTGCCGAAAGACAGCCTGATTGTTTCCACCAAAGGTCAGGCCGCCGATGCGCAAGCCAAATACTTTGGCGTCAAGGATCAGTATCAGCGCAGCCCCGGCGAAGACATTCTTAAGCGCCTGCCCGCTGCCGCGAAAGATGTGCCGATGGTTGTGCTGATCAACGGCGGCTCGGCCTCAGCGTCTGAAATCGTCGCGGGTGCGCTGCAGGATTACAAGCGTGCCACCTTGATCGGAACCCAAAGCTTCGGCAAAGGCTCCGTTCAACAAATTCTGCCGCTGCCGCCTGATCGCAAGACCGGCATCAAGCTGACCATTTCGCGCTACTACACGCCCAGCGGTAATTCGATTCAGGCCAAAGGCATCACGCCGGACTATGTGGTCGACGAAACCGCCGAAGGCAATATTTTCGATTTCCCGCGCGAAGTCGATCTCGAAAAGCACTTGAGCAATGACGTTCAGGCTGAAGCTGAAAAGCGCAAGGCCGATGACGACAAAAAAGCCGCTGAAGAAGAGAAGCGCCGTGCCGCGATGAAGAAGCCATTTGATTTTGGCGGACCGGAAGACTTTCAACTCAAGCAGGCAATGAATTTCCTGAAGGGCGTTCCCGTCGAGACGAAAAAAGTAGTGGCCGATGCAGCAGCGGAAGACGCAAAGAATGTCGCGGCAGCTAAGGCTCAAGAGACGCCCAAGACGGTCGTTCCCGCTGAAAAACCGGCTCCTTCACCAGTGCCCAAAGCCGCTCCCAAGTCCAACCCGAAAGCGGTACCGAAGGACAAGGCCATCTGATTTTTTGTTGCCCCATTGAAAAGCCGCTCCTCAGAAATGGGTAGCGGCTTTTTTATTCCAGTCAAACTCAAAAAATCCCTTGTCATGCTGAGCATGCGCAAGCATCTCAGGTCGCACTCAACTACCGGCAGTAATTCCTCACCTGAGATGCTTCGCTGCGCTCAGCATGACAAAGTTTGCCACGCGTAAAGCATTTTTTGGTTAAGCTCCGCCCCATGAACGACCAACAACTCTTGCGCTACTCGCGCCATATCCTGCTCGACGAACTCGGCGTCGAAGCGCAGGAAAAATTTCTCGCATCCCACGCATTGATCATCGGCGCAGGTGGGCTCGGTTCGCCCGTCGCTCTTTATCTCGCCGCCGCAGGCATCGCCACCATCACGCTCGCCGATGGCGATACCGTTGACCTCACCAATCTGCAACGTCAGATCCTGCACGACACTGCCAGTGTCGGAACGTCCAAAGCCGACTCAGGACGCGCCACCTTACTGCGCATGAATCCCGAAGTGCGCGTGCATGCGCTGTCGCGCCGCGCCGAAGGAACCTTGCTCGACGAGTTGGTTGCATCCGCCGATGTGGTGCTCGACTGCAGCGACAACTTCGCCACGCGTCACGCCGTCAATCGTGCCTGTGTTGCGCATCGCAAACCGCTGGTCTCGGGCGCAGCCATTCGCTTCGATGGTCAGATCAGCACCTTTGATTTACAACTGGACGATGCGCCCTGTTATCACTGCCTGTTCCCCGAAAATACCGAGGTCGACGCGGTCAATTGCGCCACCATGGGCGTCTTCGCCCCGCTCACCGGCATCATCGGCAGCATGCAGGCCGCAGAGGCATTGAAATGTATTGCTGGTCTGCCCACCTTGAATGGAACATTGCTCTTGCTCGATGCACAGACGATGCAATGGCAAGCGATCAAGCTCGCACGCGATCCCGAGTGCGCGGTTTGTGGAAGCGGGCGACTGGCGTAATATTTGCCCATGAAAGTGTCTGAGTTATTACGCTTGTTGGAAAAGGACGGCTGGTTAGTAGTGCGTCAACGTGGCAGCCATCGACAATTGCACCATGCTACAAAACCGGGAACAGTTACCGTTGCCGGCAAACCTAGTGTAGATGTCCCACCCGGAACATTAAACAGCGCACTAAAACAGGCCGGTTTGAAGGAGTAATGTCATGCGTTATATGGTCGTTGTTGAAAAAGGGGTTTCCAGCTACGGTGCTTTTGTTCCCGATTTGCCCGGATGTATTGCCGTTGGTGAAACCGAAGCCGAAGCCCTCACCCTGATTGAGGAAGCCATCCAGTTCCATCTCGAAGATTTGAAAGTAAGTGGTCAACCCATTCCCCAACCCGCATCAAAAAGTGCTTTCGTCGATGTGCCTTTAGCGGCCTAAGTACATCCTCAATTCACGTTTGCAATAAAGCGGCATGGAATGGAACGCTTATGTGGATGTGTATTGCGAGCGTCTCGCCGATGGTTTTTGGGGGGAACCGCTGAATGCCCTGAGCAACATTTCTTTTTTCGTCGCGGCACTGGTCTTGTATTTCGATTGGCCTCATTTCTGGCGTCCAGTTTTACAAAACCATCCGAGCCGCGCCACAACAGAAGCCGATGCACTCCTGCTCTCCAAACTGATCGCGCTGATCGGCCTCGCCAGTTTCAGCTTTCACACGCTGGCCCGACTCTGGGCTGCCGTGCTCGACACCGGCTTCATCGGCCTGTATCTGCTGATCTATATTCCCTTGTTCTTACGTCGCATCATCGGCCTGACGTGGCGCTGGGCCTGGGTCGGCGTGCCGGGCTTTATCGTGCTGGCACTAGTGCTTGGCAAACTCATGCCCCATGTCCTGCCCGTCTTCGCAGAACCCAGCGTCAGCCTCTACATCTCGGCCTTCGCCGCCTTGCTGATCCTGACCGGCTGGAGCGCCAGTCGGCAACATCCTGCATGGCGATTTTTGCTCGGTGCAGCAGTTGTGTTTGTCGCCAGCCTGAGTTTCCGTACGCTTGATTTGCCACTCTGTGCCGACTGGCCACACGGCACGCATTTTTTATGGCATTTGTTGAATGGGTGTCTTTTGTATCTGACTACGCTAGCGTTGATCCGGGTAGAACGTCCATTCACAGGTTGAGAATGGACGTTCCAACTATTAAGATTGTTTCTAAAAACCTAATCAACTAGGGTGCTCATTGAAAACGGAAAAAGTTAACACAGACACAACGGCATTTGATTCGCTTTATCCGGAGCGGATCGTCGTATATTTGGACGTGATTGGATTTTCCAATCGCGTCAACGAAATTGGGAAAGACCTCGATAAATTTTCGAGAGTCAGAGAAATACACCAGACCATTCAAGCTTATATCGACCAGCTTAACAATTGGAATGAATTTTCTCCCGAGCTTGTAGATTTTCACTGCCAAACAATGCACGACATGCTTAAGGAGGCCAAGCAATCAGAGTCAATACCGAAGCCCATTCCTTACCCTGAACCAACTGATCCTAAATTAGCGGAAAAAATGAAACCCTTTCTAAAGAGTTTTCAAGAATTTGGTAGTCTGACCACTCATGGGTTCATAACAGGAAAAAATATGCATATCCAAAGTATGCTGATGTCCGATTCAATAGTTATGCACGCATCTCCAGAAGCTGCGAATGCTTTTAATTTGGTATCAATCCTAACTAGACTTTCTAGGGATCTTTTACTTCGCGGAACGTTACTACGTGGAGCAATAGTGTTGGGTCGCTTACATCATTCGGGCAACAGTATTTTTGGGAGAGCTTTGGTGGAAGCCGTTCATCTTGAGGAAGATGTGGCAAAAGTACCTCGGATTCTTATTCAACCACCCCTTTCAAAAATTAAGGAGTTTTATTACGACTCTACATTTGAGGCCAATCACCACCATGACTCTTTTGTAAAACGAGATGCTGACGGACTATATTTTATTGATATCTTTTCAGCTGACCACGAATCCAGGTTAGTTACCCAAGCAGATGGTCAAAAGAAAAACTTTTATACCGAAGTGAGAGGGGTCATTATCGATCTTATGGAAAAAACTAAGAGCCCAAAAGAATGGTCAAAGACGGCTTGGTTAGCCAACAGATTTAATGCTGTTGTCACAAAATATCCAAGCTGTGGGGGTGTCTTAATTGACGTTCCTGCTCCCCCGGCACCCCATTAATTTAACTTGTAACTTGACCAATTCTCAAATCATAATCTGCGCAAATAAACTGGCTTCCAAATGCCACTTTTAGTAATCAGGGCAACTGCAAAACCGTCTGAATTCAAGGACCGGCCCCGGCCTTTACTGGAAACCCCGCTTCGCGCCACGCTTTAATCCCACCATCCAGCGCCACAGCGCGTTGAAAGCCCATCTGGCGCAATGTGGCGGCAGCCAGCGTTGAGATGCGACCGAATTCGCAGTAGGTGAGAATTCTTGGTGTTGGGTCGGGCAGGTCTTGATTGACGCGCAGTTCGAGCTGTCCGCGTGGTAGCAGACGCGCCGTCTCGATATGGCCTTGCTCATAAGCGTCGCGCTCGCGCACGTCGAGGATGATCAGGTCGGCATCCTTACCATCAATGCATTTCTTCAACTCAGTGAACGACATGAAGGGGACCAGTGTTGCGGACTCGGCAAGCAATTGAGCCACGGTCTTGCCGCCGCTCATGTTGGTGCGCAAGGCTTCGGTGATATGCGTGGGCATGCTGAGATCGAGACTGCGCATCATTTGCACAAAGGCCGTGCGTTCTCTTTGCTGCAGGCGTGGATTGGTGGCGAGTTCTTCCCCGATGGTGGAGTGACCGCGCCCCTTATAGTCGTGCGCGGGAAAAACTTTCAGAGCGGGGTCCAACTTGAGGATGCCGTTGAACAAGCTGTCGTAAAGTTGTTCGGGGTCACCCGTCGGCAGATCGGTCCGGCCCGTGCCACCGATCAACAAGGTATCGCCGGTGAAGAGCCGGTCTTCGACCAGCAGTGACATCGAATCACGCGTATGACCCGGCGTATGGAAAACCTGGATGCGAAGTTTGCCCAGCACCAGCATGTCTCCACCATCCAGCCGCATACCGACGAAGGGCGCGGGACTGGCGCGATGCATCACGACTGGAACGCCAAGCTGTCGCCCAAGTTGTTGAGTAGCGGTGAAATGATCGGCATGGGTATGCGTGTCGATCAGGTAGCGGATACGTAATCCATCACGGCTGGCGAGCGCGAGGTAACGATCTACCTGGCTGATTTCCGGATCGATCAAGGCGGCTGCGCAAGTCTCTGCACAGCCCACGAGATAGGATTGGCAGCCCCCGGTGGCAACTTGTTCGAAAATCATTTTGCACTCCCTTGTCACAAAAATGATTCTGGCTGAATCTTGATCCAGCCCGACTAACTCTCAAGACAACAACAACACCGCCTGTGCATCGGCATATTCATTCGGCAATTTCTTGAAGCCGGTCTTGGCGAAGCGGAGCCAATGTCCAATCACTGCTGAAAGGATCAGGTTTGCACGAGCAGGGACATCTCCATCGTTGGCGTAATGACCTTGTGCGACGGCGACCTTGAGGCTTTGGCGTAGCGATGCGTCGAGACGTTCCATCAGCTGGTTCATCCGTTCCTGCAGGCGATCATCTTCGATTACCAGCGCGTCACCAATCAGCACGCGCGTCATCCCGCGATTGGTTTGAGCGAAGTTGAGCAGCATGGCGATGATCTTGCGGGCCTGCCGGATGCCGTCTTCTTCGGTGGTGGTGATCTGGTTGATGAGACCAAAGACAGTTTGCTCGATGAATTCGATCAGGCCTTCAAACATCTGGGCCTTGCTGGCGAAGTGGCGGTAGAGGGCGGCTTCGGAGACATCAAGCTTTTTCGCCAGCAACGCGGTGGTGATGCGTTCACCCTTGGGGTGCTCCAATAGCGTGGCCAGCATTTGCAAAATTTGCAGTCGGCGCTCGCCAGGTTTGCTGACGGCACGGGCGCGAGCGGGAGTTTCAGCGGTGGTCTCGGACATGTTGTTATCGATATCCCTGATTTAGATTTTGAAACGGGTCAATTCGTCGTTCCTGCCTACGCAGGAATGACGACCAATTAGTAGTGCCTTTCAATTCAGACGCAAAAACCTCATCGCAGAAATCGCCGACGCCTCAACAACTGCGTTACTGATTTTACTTGAAGGCCTACATAAGACGGGCGAGATTTTTTGCCTCGGCTATGCGGCATCAGTCCAATCGGCGGCACCATGCCGTTGACCTGAATGGTGCGCATACCCACTGCGCGCGCGCTTTTGAGATTCTCGAAACTGTCGTCCAGCAAGACCGCACGATGCCCCGATACTTTTTCCTTGGCGAGCAGCATGCGCAACATGCTGCGTGAAGGCTTGGGCCGGAAATGCCGATGCACACGCATCTGCTCAATCGCGTATCGATGTCCATTCGGGCGCGTGAAGTGGCGATGCAGGCCGATCTCACGCAGCACCGCTCCGGCATAGCGGGCGGGCGCATTGGTCAATAGAACCTTGCGTCCCGGCAAACGCCGGAACAGGCGAGTGAGCCCTCGTTCGGCGCGAATCATCGCGGCAAAGTTGGGGGCTTCGGCAAAAGCGTGGGTTTCGTTCAGGAAGTGATGCGGGTCTACCGTGTGATGCTTGATCAGGCCGAGCAGCGTGGCCCCGTAGCGCCGCCAGTATTCGACCCGCAGGTGGTCGGCATCGACCTCGCCAATGTCCAGATGCCGCACCAGATAGGCGCTGATGGTCTCGTTGATCGTGCCGAAAATCGCAAACGACGCGTCGTGTAGCGTGTTGTCGAGATCGAAAAACCAGGTGATGGGTTTCAAGTACTTGGGTGGTAAATTGGGATTAAAACCATCTCAACACAGAGACACAGAGGCACGGAGATTCACAGAGGAAAACCTAGAGAGCCAAGGGCTTGTCATGCTGAGCACAGCGAAGCATCTCAGGTGCAAGCCTGCCGCCAGCAGTCATTGACGACCTGAGATCCTTCGTGGCACTCAGGATGACTGCCGTTCTCTGTGAATCTCCGTGCCTCTGTGTCTCTGTGTTGAGAGGTTTTAATAATGAACATAACGGCTGAAATCAATGACTCTTGATCATCGTCCCGACGCCTTCGTCGGTCAGAATTTCCAGCAGCAGGCAGTGCGGCACACGGCCGTCGATGATGTGGACGGCATTGACGCCATTTTTGGCCGCATCGAGCGCCGATGAAATCTTGGGCAACATGCCGCCGGAGATGGTACCGTCGGCGAACAACTCGTCAATCAGTTTGGCAGTCAGGCCGGTGAGCAGATTGCCCTGTTTGTCGAGTACGCCGGGGGTGTTGGTCAGGAGCACCAGTTTTTCGGCCTTGAGAATTTCGGCCAATTTGCCCGCGACCAGGTCGGCGTTGATGTTGTAGCTCTCGTTGTTTTCGCCAAAACCAATCGGTGAAATCACCGGAATGAAAGCATCATCCTGCAGCGCCTTGACCACGGCGGGGTTGATCGATTCGATCTCGCCGACCTGACCCATGTCGTGATATTTGCTCGGGTCTTTCATGTCCTGCATTTTCATCTTGCGTGCGCGAATCAAGCCGCCATCACGCCCGGTCAGGCCCACGGCCTGACCGCCGGCATGATTAATCAGGCCCACGATGTCCTGCTGCACCTCACCGCCGAGTACCCATTCGACCACTTCCATGGTTTCTTCATCGGTCACGCGCATGCCCTGCACAAACTCGCCCTTCTTGCCGATTTTTTTCAGCGCGTCGTCAATTTGCGGACCACCACCGTGGACGACGATGGGATTCATGCCGACCAGCTTGAGCATCACTACATCATGCGCAAAACTTTCCTGCAGTTTCACATCGGTCATCGCGTTGCCGCCGTATTTGACGACGATGGTCTTGCCGTGAAAGCGGCGCAAATACGGCAAAGCTTCGGAGAGGATTTCTGCCTTGAGCGTGCCGGATGCGGAGGAGGTGGTCATGTGGGTTCCTGGCAAGGATAAAGGTTGGATCGTGGCTTGATGATCCGCTCATCTTTCGATACGCCCTTTGGGCTACTCAGGACGAACGGATCATCAGGCCGTAACCAGAGTGCGCGGATTTTAGCAGCGTGACAAATCTTCGTGCGACAATTTATCAACATGAGCGCAGTCAACCCTACTCAGGAAATTGTCATCCAGATCGAAGCCTTAAGGCCCGATTTGCTGCGCTTTGCCCGCTTGCAATTGCGCAACGACGCATGGGCGGAGGATGCGGTGCAGGAAACCATGATTGCTGTGCTGCAAAGACCGGATGCGTTTGCCGGGCAGTCGTCGCTGAAAACTTTCGTTATCGGCATTCTGAAGCACAAAATCATTGACCAGATGCGCGCCGTCAAGCGTGAGGTGCATCTTGAGGTCGAAGACGGCGACAGCGAATCAGACGCTTTCGACAGTCTGTTTCTGAAGGATGGTCATTTCCGCGACCCGCAGAAAGATTGGGGCAGCCCCGACACGCTGCTTCAACAACAGCAATTTTTCGAGATTCTTCAGATTTGCGTCGACAAGCTGCCCAAGAGCATTGGCCGGATTTTCATGATGCGGGAGTGGCTGGAGCTGGAAACCGAGGAAATCTGTAAGGAACTGGGCATTTCCACGTCTAATTGCTGGGTCATGCTGTACCGGGCACGCATGCGCCTGAAGGAATGTCTGGAACTGAATTGGTTCAATACGAAAATAGGCACCTAAAGTTGAGCACATGAAATTCACGCGCACTTGTCAGGAAGCCCACCGCATGGTGGCAGAATCGCTCGACCACGACTTGCCGCTGGTCGAGCGCCTGCAGTTGCGCTTTCATCTTTCGATTTGCGATAACTGCACCAATTTCAAAAAGCAGATGACGTTTTTGCGCGGGGCGGTACGGAATTTGGGCAAGGGTCGTTGATTCATCTGTGATACAACCTCTCAACACAGAGACACAGAGGTACGGAGACTCACAGAGAAATTCAATGTCATCCTGAGTGCAGCGAAGGATCTCAGGATGACTAGCATTTGGATTCTCTGTTTTCTTCTGTGAATCTCTGTGCCTCTCGCATTGACTCCTAAACGTCTGTGTTGAGAGGTTTTCAAGTCTCCCTGTAAAATTAGTTCCTCTTCCTTTGGCTTACGCAAACCATGTCCGATATCGACCTCTCCGAATTGTTTGCAAGTAACCGGCGCTGGGCCGAGCAGCACGTGCGCGATGACCCAGAATTTTTCGCGCGTCTGGCCCGCCAGCAATCTCCCAAGTATTTGTGGATTGGCTGTGCCGACAGTCGTGTACCTGCCAACGAAATTGTGGGCCTGCTACCGGGCGAAATGTTTGTCCATCGCAACGTGGCCAACGTGGTCGTGCATTCGGACATGAATTGCCTGTCCGTACTGGAATTTGCCATCGACATTCTGAAAGTCGAGCATGTGATCGTCGTGGGCCACTATGGCTGCGCAGGCATCAAGCAAGTACTGCTGGGTGGCATGGAAGGCGTAGCGGATAACTGGCTCCGGCATGTGGACGACGTGCGTTTGCGTCACACCCCGCTTCTGGACCCGATGCCGTTTCCCGAGCGGAGCGACCGACTGGTGGAGTTGAATGTGCTCGACCAGGTCTACAACGTCTGTCGTACAACCTTTGTTCGTGAAGCCTGGAGAAAAGGCCAGAAGCTGGTCGTGCATGGCTGGGTTTATGGGCTTTCCGACGGCTTGATCAAGGATTTGGGTTGGTCGGTTCAGCATGGCAACGGCATTATCGACAGCTATGCCAAGGCCGTTAAACATATCGCCCGTTCCTGAATACTCATTCCTGAACAACTCGAGTTCACCCATGAAAACCAAAGCCGCTGTCGCCTGGAAAGCCACCGAACCGCTGACCATAGAGGACGTGGATCTGCAGGGTCCGAAAGCAGGTGAGGTGCTGGTTGAAGTCAAGGCCACCGGCATTTGCCACACCGACTGGTACACGCTTTCGGGTGCCGATTCCGAAGGCATTTTTCCGTCGATACTGGGCCATGAAGGCGCGGGGATTGTCGTCGATGTCGGCCCGGGTGTGACCACGCTGAAAAAAGGCGACCATGTCATTCCGCTCTACACACCGGAATGCCGCCAGTGCAAGTTTTGCCTGTCGCGCAAAACTAATCTGTGTCAGGCCATTCGCACGACTCAAGGCAAAGGACTGATGCCCGATGCGACCAGCCGCTTTTCTATTGATGGCAAACCCATTTTTCACTACATGGGCACGTCAACCTTTTCTAATTACATCGTTGCGCCCGAAATTGCTATGGCGAAAATTCGTGAGGACGCGCCTTTCGACAAGGTTTGCTATATCGGCTGCGGTGTGACCACTGGCGTGGGTGCGGTGTTGTTTACGGCCAAGGTCGAAGCGGGTGCGAACGTGGTTGTGTTCGGCCTGGGCGGCATCGGTCTGAACGTGATTCAGGGTGCCAAAATGGTCGGCGCGGACAAGATCATCGGCATCGACCTGAATCCCGAGCGCGAAGCCATGGCGCGCAAGTTCGGCATGACCCACTTCATCAATCCGAAGAATGTGGAGAACGTGGTCGATGCGATCGTGCAACTCACTGACGGCGGTGCTGACTACAGCTTTGAATGCGTCGGCAACACCAAACTGATGCGACAGGCTTTGGAGTGCACGCACAAGGGCTGGGGGCGTAGCATCATCATCGGCGTGGCCGAAGCCGGTGCAGAGATCGGCACCCGACCATTCCAGCTCGTCACCGGCCGCAAGTGGGAAGGCTCGGCTTTCGGCGGGGCGCGTGGGCGTACCGATGTGCCAAGGATTGTGGACTGGTACATGGAAGGCAAACTGAACATCGACGACCTGATTACCCATACGCTCAAGCTCGAAGACATCAACAAGGGATTTGAGTTGATGAAAAGCGGTGAGTCGATCCGGTCGGTGGTCATCTATTAAGCGGTAGACCTGCTGAATTCCCGAAACCCATGTCGCGCCGTTTGATCAGTTCGGGTTCGAGCTTTGAAGAACAAATTGGTTATTCTCGTGCAGTGGTTGATGGGGAATGGGTCTTTGTCTCGGGCACCACGGGCTTCAACTACACCACGATGACCATTGCCGACGGAATTGTCGAGCAAACCGAGCAATGCCTGCTCAATATTCAAGCAGCGCTCACAGAAGCCGGAGCCAGCTTTCAAGACGTGGTGCGTGTTCGCTATGTCGTTCCCGTTGCCGAGGACTTCCCGCTCTGCTGGCCCAGTCTGCGCAAATATTTCGGTGCTGTGCGTCCGGCTGCAATGATGATTTCAGCTGGGCTGGCTGATCCGCGTATGCGCATTGAAATCGAAGTCACTGCACGCCGCGCACCATCCGACAAGCCTGTGACGGGATAACACTGCCAATGCAAGAGCAGCAACCCCGCAATCCTCTTCACGGCATCACGCTCGAAGTCATGCTGAACGAACTGGTTGCCTATTTCGGCTGGCCTGAACTCGGCACGCGCATCCGCATCAACTGTTTCAACTCTGACCCAAGCATTGCCTCGAGTCTGAAGTTCCTGCGCAAGACCCCTTGGGCGCGCGAAAAGGTCGAAGGTTTGTATTTGTTTATGCTACGTGAGCAGGCGCGCGCCGCTCATCGCTGAAGAAGGAATCTTTTCAGCGTACGCCACCCAAACCTGTCATGTTGAGCGTAGCGAAACATCTCAGGTAGTCATCGTTCTGCCGGCACACGCTTGGTGCCACCTGAGATTCTTCTGGTTCGACAAGCTCACCATCAGAATGACAAAATGGTTGGGGCGGCCTCCAAGGGATGCATCGACGGGCAAGTACCCCTTACCAGCGATATCAAGCTGCGCACCTGAATAAGCCAACTTGAAATCTGCCCTTGACTATTCTTTTAACATATCTTAAGATATGTTTTTCACTATTACTTAACCAAAGGAATTTCCATGCATCCCCTTTTTCAACACTTTCATAAAGCCATTCATCGGCACCCTCATCATGCCAGCAGAGGTCATCGAGGCTTCGGTGGCTTCGGCGGTCGTTCCGGTTTTCCGGGCGATCCGCGCGGCGCCAGTCTTGACGGCCTGAATCGTGGCCGCAAGCTTGGCTCAGCGGATCTGCAATTACTGCTGCTCGCATTGCTGGCCGAGCGGCCCAGCCACGGTTACGAACTCATCAAGGCGCTGGATGAGCGCTCGAATGGCTATTACACCCCAAGTCCCGGCATGGTCTACCCGGCACTGACCTATCTCGAAGAGATTGGCCATGCCATCGTCGAAGTACAGGGCACAAAAAAACTCTACAGTATCACCGCTGAAGGACTCACCCATCTCGAAAGCCAGCGCGCCACGGTCGACGCGTTGCTTGAACAACTGGCTTATATCGGTCAACGCATGGACGAGGTACGCCGCGCCATGGCAAGCGGTACGGCCAGCGATGAGAATGACGATTCGACTGATTTCGATGCGCCACAGGCTTTCGGCGGTCGAGGTCGCGGGCGTCACGCGGCAGGCACACCCGAAGTACGCGCTGCACGTCGCAGCCTGAAATCGGCATTGATCGAAAAATCCGGCGCAACCGTCGCCGAACAGCGCCGCATTGCTGAGATACTTGAGCGTGCCGCCGCAGAGATTCGCGGCACCACTCAAAACTAGCAAGTATCTTGATGACACCACCTGAGTCTTCAGTCGCCGCCGTCTCCCACACGTCACCGCGCTCGTTCGCGGCGATGCGGCATCCCGGTTACCGGATGCATTTCATGACCTTTATGTTGACCATGATGGCCGACAACATTGAGCATGTGATCAGCTACTGGATGATGTACCAGAAGTTTCATTCGCCCGCGCTGGGCGGCTTTGCGGTGCTGTCGCACTGGTTGCCCTATCTGGCGTTCTCGGTACCGGTCGGCGCTCTGACGGATCGCTTCGATCCGCGCCGCCTCATTCAAATCGGCATGCTGATGTTCATCACCGCATCTCTGGGCTGGGGTTATTTTTTCATTACCGATACCTTGCAGATGTGGCATGCCATGCTGCTGCTGGTGATCCACGGTTGCGCAGGCGTGTTGTGGACGACGCCGAATCAATTGTTACTACACGACATCGTGCCGAAATCGGAACTGCAAAGCGCGGTGCGGCTTAATGCGACTGCGCGTTATCTCGGCATGCTGGTCGGGCCGGCGGTCGGTGGCGTATTGCTGCTGGGACTCGGTGCTTCCAACGGCATCCTGTTCAACACGGTGTTCTATCTCCCACTGGTGTTATGGATGTGGAAAGCGCCCTATGGCCCCGGTTTCCATAAGGACGCGCCAGTCCCCAAGCGGGTGGTAAACGGATTGGCTGATTTGACCCAGACTCTGCGTGACATTGCTGGACAACCTGTGATCGTTTCGATGACACTGCTGGCCGGAGCCGCATCGTTTTTTGTGGGCAATAGCTATCAGGCGCAAATGCCCAATTTTGCGCAAGACCTGGGTCATGGCGATCCGGGAACGGCCTATAGCATGTTGCTTGCAGCGGATGCGGCTGGAGCCTTGATCGCGGGGATTGTTCTGGAAAGCTCGGGGCTGCTACGCGCACATACCCGAACCGCGTTGATGCTGGCCATGGCCTGGTGTATCGCACTGGCGAGCTTTGCGCTGATCCGCAGCTATCCGCTAGCCCTCATGCTGTTATTCATGGCAGGATTCTTCGAGCTTTCATTCGGCAGCATGGCGCAAACCCTGGTGCAATTGAACGCACCGGTCGATCTGCGCGGTCGCGTGATTGGCCTGTTCAATATGTCGGCGATGGGCCTACGCGCATTCAGTGGCATCACGGTCGGTATTGTCGGTACCGCCTTGGGCATTCATATTTCGCTTGCAGGTTCTGCGCTGATCCTGCTTGCACTGACAGCGTGGCTGCTGGTGCGTTCACACCGCCGGATTAAACCTGAATAAGGCCAATTTCAGCAGCCCTTACAATCTTGCTTCCGTGTCGTTGATGACACACATCCGCAGGAGGTGAGCATGCACATCGAAACCCTCAGCGAACATGTTTGTTTCGGTGGTGTTCAGGGCTTCTACCGCCATGAATCGCAAGTCATTGGCCTGCCAATGCGCTTCTCAATCTACCAACCACCACAGGCCCAGCATGGCCCGGTACCAGTGCTGTTCTATCTGGCCGGACTGACGTGCACTGAAGAAACCTTCATGATCAAAGCCGGGGCGCAGCGTTTCGCCGCGCAGCACGGAATCATGCTGGTTGCCCCCGATACCAGCCCGCGCAACACCGGCATTGCGGACGTCGACAAGGACTGGGACTTCGGCACCGCCGCTGGCTTTTACGTCAATGCAACACAAGAGCCGTGGAACCAACACTTTCGTATGCACGACTATGTGGCGCATGAACTGCGCGAACTCGTACTGGCTGAATTCCCTGCCAAAACGGATCGCATCGGCATCTTTGGTCATTCAATGGGCGGGCACGGTGCGCTGATGCTGGGACTGCGTCATCCGAAAATCTATCGATCCGTTTCGGCTTTCGCGCCGATTGCCGCGCCGATGCAAAGTCCATGGGGAACAAAGGCTTTCGAGGGTTATCTTGGCCCGGATCGCAGTAGCTGGGAAGCCTACGATGCGACTGCCTTGATTGAGCAGGGCGCCTATGCTGCCGACAAATCCACCATCCTGATCGACCAGGGCCTTGCCGATAAACATCTGGGTTTGCAATTGCTGCCGCATTTGTTTGAAGCGGCTTGCCGGGCGGCTGGGCAGCCTTTGAATCTGCGCATGCACGAAGGCTATGACCACGGCTACTACTTCATCAGCAGCTTCATTGAAGATCACATCGCCCATCACGCACGTTTACTGGGTTGAATCACAGCACCATGATCGACGACGAACCGCGTTCGCCCTGTAAATCGATCTGCAAGATGGATCAGCGCCTGATGAGCGAGCAGGGTAGTTTGTGCGCAGGCTGTTATCGAACCATTGAAGAAATCGCAATGTGGGGCAGTGTTGATCCCGCTACGAAACGCGACATCCTCGACCGCATTCCTGCACGCAAACAAGCCTTGCGTCAGAAGCCGCGCTGAAAGACTGAACCGCTAACTCTGCGTCATTCCCGCGAAGTCGGGAATGACGGCGTGGTACTTAAGCGGTATTTTCCAAGGGATGCCTCCTCATCGTACGAGATAATGCAGACATGGATTTACCGACTCTCAAACGCACCATTTTCAGCCAGTACTTTTACAGCGGCATTGGCGTCGCCAGTGGCGTGCTCGGTATTGCCGTCGTCAGCAATGCCTTGTTCGGTTTTCAGGTCGCGGCGGCAGCAGCGACCGGTGCGGTTGCCGTCAGCATCGTCGATACGCCCGGCCCGGTACGGCACAAATTCAGCGAGCTATTGGCGGCCGTTCTGCTGACCACACTGGCAGGCCTGGCAACCGGATTGAGTCGCGAGTCGCCGCTAATGCTGGGCATCACCATCCTGACTCTGAGTTTTTTCGTTTCGATGCTGGCGGCCTATGGCAAAAAGGCTCAACCACTCAGTTTTGCGGCCATGCTGATGATGGTCCTGACCATGGGTACGTCACTGGCCGATCCCGCGGCCGTCCTGGAACACAGCCTGATCGCGGCCATTGGCGGCCTGGTCTATACCGCTTACGCGCTCGCCCTTGCAGCGCTACTTTGGCATCGCACCAAACAGCAAGCGCTGGCTGAATGCCTGTATGAGTTTGCCCGCTATCTGGAAATCAAGTCGCGCTTTTTCGACGCGGCAACCGATCTGGACGAGAACTATGCCGCCATCATTACTCAGCAGAGCATCATCACCGAGCGCCTGCAGACGGCGCGCGACTTTGTCTTCCGCGACTTGCGCGATGAGCGCGATGGCCGTCTGGCCGCGACACTATTCGCCACCATCGATCTGTACGAGTACATCCTGTCGAGCCAGACCGACTATGTGGTGCTGCGTAAACACTTTGGAGGTTCGGATGTCCTGATGTTTTTGCGCGATCTGATTTGCAAGGGGGAGCACGACATCGAACGCGTGTCCTGGGCCATCACCCGCAATCGCGAACCAGGCCAGGCGATTAATTTCAAGGCCGAGCTATTTGCCATCGCGCATGAATTGCAGCGGCTGCGTCAAGAAGCGAAAACCCCTGATTCAACACAGGCGCTGGAGATTCTCAGCAGTACCTTTGCACGCGTACGCCATACCGTTGAACACATCGAACAGATGCACGTCGTCGCTCGCACCCCCGTTGCACCGGGGGTGCTGGCTGGTGGACTCGATCTCAAGCCTTTTCTCAGTCATCCCAACTACAGCCCACGCGTTCTGGCCGCGCACGCCACGCTCGACTCACCCATTCTGCGGCACGCACTGCGCATGAGCCTGGCGATGGGTTGCGGTTATCTGCTCGTGCGCCATCTCCCCTACGCCACGCATGGTCAGTGGATACTGCTGACCATTGCGGTCATCATGCGTGCCAATTTCAGTCTGGCACGCCAGCGGACTGCAGATCGCCTCAGCGGTAATCTTATCGGTTGCGTGCTCACTGCCTTGCTGTTGCACTTCGTGCATTTCACTCCCGTCATACTTGCGGCGGTCTTTATCGCAATGGCGCTGTCGCATACGTTTGCGACGATCAACTACCGCTTTACTTCGGTCGCCGCCTGCATCATGGGCTTGCTGCAATTACATCTGCTGAATATTGGCAGTCCCTTCCTGATTACCGAGCGTGTGGCGGATACGTTCATTGGTGCGGCACTCGCTTACCTGTTCAGCTTCGTATTGCCGCACTGGGAATTTCGCGGCATTCCGCGTCTGGTACTCACATTACTTAAAACGCATGGCGACTATGGCCGTGCCGTGTTGGTACCCAAACCGCAAGAGATGGACTACCGCATGGCCCGCAAACATTTGCTGGATGCTTTGGCCGCACTATCGACTGCGGTGCGACGAATGATTGATGAACCCACCAGTCAGAATCGCTCGGTCGGCGAGTTGAACAGTTTTATCACCTTGAACTATCTTCTGGCATCGCAACTTGCCGCTACGCGCGTTCTGCTGCAACGACGCGGCAGCGAACTGAATCCGCAAGATGCACAGATTCTGATCAACGCAAGCAAGATCGAGCTCGACCGCAGTCTCAGCTTTGCAATGCAAGAAATCGAGCGACTGGGCATGAGCGCATCGTCGTCAAAGGCACTTGCCGAAGATGCGGCCAGCACCGCATTAGCCGATAGCGCAACTGGCACGGTTTCAGACATCTCGATCACCGACAGCAATGCACGCCGCCAGCTGGAGCGACGTCTGCATATGGTGAGCAAACATGTCGAAGACATCCGCAATCTCTCAACTGCGATTGCAATGGACTGGCAAACCTCAAACTAAGTTGTGCATCCGATGTGGTGCACGGACAACTTCGACCATTTGCCCTACAGCCAGCCCATAAAATTCGCTTCATGCCTAAAGCTGGGCAAGCTATGATGTCCGTATGCAACATCTGGATACCTTGCAACTGGTCGCACTCGCCGCCGCCCTTGGCTGGGCCAGTGGTTTGCGTCTTTACACGGTTCTGTTCATCGTCGGTGCCGTGCAAAGGCTGGACTGGTTTGATCTCCCACAGGGACTGGAAATTCTTTCTCATCCGCTCGTTCTCAGCGCATCCGGGCTGATGGTGGTGGTTGAATTTTTCGCCGACAAAATTCCCTGGCTCGACAGCCTGTGGGATACGGTTCATACCTTCATTCGCATTCCCGCTGGGGCCATGCTCGCTGCCAGCGTGATCGGCGATCACAGTTCAGCGACAACACTGGCCCTGGCGATTATGGGTGGCACGCTTGCAGCAGGCAGCCACTTCACCAAAGCCGGGACACGTGCACTCGCCAATACCTCACCAGAACCCTTTTCCAATATCGGCCTGTCCCTGGGCGAAGACGCGCTTGCCACGGGCGGCCTGCTGCTGGCACTCGCACATCCCTTTATCTTTCTGCTGATGCTGATTCTGTTCATCGCACTGGCCGCATGGTTGGTGCCCAAGCTCTGGCGCTTCATCAAGCGCCGCTTTAATAGTTTCCGGATCGAAGACCCGGTTTCTTAGCGCCTGTTGCCTTTGGTCTGACAAAAAGGCCGGGCCACTTGGTCGGTCGGATAGAATCCCGTCTCAATGAAGACGCGCCTGCCTTTACTCCTGCTGTGGTCGTTGCCGGTTGCGGCCTTGTTGTTCATTGTTAGCCTCGCGCTGTGGCAAACCCCCTTGAATGTGGTCTGGTTTCAAGACGGCCAGAAACTGGCAGCCGTCTTGCCGGACCCTCTTTGGGCTGGTTTCACCATCCTCGGTTCCGGTGCAGGCGCATATGCTCTGATGACTCCCGCTTTGGTGTTGGGCCAACCGCGCTGGCTGGCCGCTGCCTTTTTAACCTTGCCGATCGGCGGCATTGCCACGCGGCTTCCAAAAATTTTCCTGGAAAGTGCACGTCCAGCCGGAACATTGGGGGTCGATCCGCTTCATGTCATTGGTGAAGTGTTGCGCCACAGTTCGTTTCCCTCAGGCCACAGCCTGACTGCATTTGCCTTTGCCGCCTTGATCATTTTTTTGAGCCGCCGCGCATGGCTCACGGCAATCGTGGCCTTGCCGCTGGCCATACTGATCGCATTCAGCCGCATCGCGGTCGGCGCGCACTGGCCCGCAGACGTGCTGGCCGGAGCCGGACTTGGATGGCTGTGCGGTGCGCTTGGCGCGTGGCTTGCGATACGTTGGCAAGGCTGGAATACCACAATCGGTATCCGCATCCTTGCCTGCATTTTGGTGGGTAACGCGATCTATCTGTTTTTCGGCGATCTGGGATACCCCCAGGTTCGGTGGCTGCAATATCTACTTGGGGTGATCGCGCTGCTCTGTAGTTTGTCTGCTTTGCTCAAGCCTCAACTTCAAGCACAGAACCGCTGATGCGTAACCAACTCTTGCGATTCGCAGCGTTTCTGATCACAGCAGCTCTACTGATCTGGCTGATTCGCAATGCAGATTTGCGGAACCTGACGCAGCAATTACTGAGTATCGACCCATTGAAGCTGGCGCTGGCGCTGGTGCTGTTCATGCTCAGTTATCTGTTGCGGGCGGCACGGGTCTTCGACGAATTCCGTTATGAAACAGGAAGTAAAGATCGCATTAGCAGTTTTGCCTCTTTACACTTTGTTCACTTTCTGCGTTTGACCTTGATTCATAACGCGCTGGTCAACGTTGTCCCTTTGCGCGCCGGCGAGATTGCCTTTCCCGTATTGCTGAAACGCTGGTTCGACGTTCCTGCTCAACGCTCGGTCGTTGCCTTGCTCTGGTTACGTGTTCAGGATGCGCTGGTCGTGCTAGCCCTGGCCGCATTGGTCTGGCCTGGTCTGGCTATAGGACTGCGTGCTGCAGCAATTGGAGCCGTGTTGTTGATGGCATGGGCCATTCCCGCCTGGATGCGCAGGCATCGCACAGAAGCCTCGGGTACAGGCCGGATTGCGAAAATCAAAGCCGCACTCGCCCAATCAACGCGTTCCAACATGCGCAGTTGGCTGTGGACCCTGGCCAACTGGTCGGTCAAGATCACTGCGGCGGCCAGCTTGCTCGCTGGTCTCCTACAGATCACGACCAGTGTTGCTGCGCTGGGTGCGCTCGGTGGCGAACTGGCAGCAATTCTTCCCGTTCAGGGAGTGGCTGGATTTGGCACCTACGAAGCCGGCGTCGCAGCGCTAATGCGCACGTACAATGTGAGCATGACTGCCGGTTTGCAGGCCGCGCTGATCCTGCATCTGATCATGCTGGGTTGCGCGTTGTTGGCAGGAGGATTGGCTGCGGCTTTGCTACCCAGTGCGCCGAAGGCAACTGCAGCGCTCTAGAAAATAAGAGACATTTGAACCATGACTTCTGCTCCGCTCGAATCGCCACTTCAATCCCCACCAGCCAAAGCGGGCCTATCGTCCGTGCCACCGCATCGTCTGTCGATCATTATTCCGATGTACAACGAAGCCGACAATGTCGCGCCGATGCTGGAACGCATTCATGACGGCTTGGCTGACTATGCGTGGCCATGGGAATTGATTCTGGTCGATGACGGCAGTACCGATGCCACCGTGACGCAGTTGCGGCGCTGCAGCCAATACTTCGGCCCGCATGTGCGCGTGGTCGAACTGATGCGCAACTTCAAGCAGACTGCGGCGATGCAGGCCGGCATTGACGCAGCACGCGGCGACATCATCGTCACGCTTGATGGCGATCTACAAAATGATCCCGCCGACATTCCGCGTCTGGTGGCACGCTTGCTCAACGAAGACCTCGATTGTGTGGCGGGCTGGCGCAAAAACCGGAAGGACGGTCTGTGGTTACGGAAAATTCCTTCGCGCATTGCCAATCGTTTGATCGGCCGCGTGGTGGGCGTCAAGCTCAATGACTATGGCTGCAGTCTGAAAGCCTTTCGCGCCAGCGTCATCAAGAGCATCCGGCTTTACGGCGAAATGCATCGCTTCATTCCAGCCTGGCTGGCAATGGTGACGACACCGCGCCGCATCGTCGAGGAGCCGGTCTCGCATCACCCTCGCATTCACGGTGAATCCAAATACGGCATCTCGCGTACCTTCCGAGTTGTGCTCGATCTGATCTCGGTATTTTTTTTCATGCGCTATCGCGCCCGCCCCGGGCACTTTTTCGGCGGCGTAGGACTGGTACTGGCCGCCCTGGGTTCAGTCATCCTTGCATGGCTCGCGTTTGTGAAATTTGGCCTCGGCGAAAACATCGGCACCCGACCTTTGCTGATGGTCGGCTTTTTCTGCTGGATCGCGGGCGCACAGTTCATCTCAATGGGTGTGCTCGCCGAAACACTGGCACGCATCGACTACGAGTCCGGTTCCGCTCGTCTTTACGAAGTACGCAACCCTTCGGCTCCGACCGATACGGACTGGCATCAACCTGATGCGTGAAACCGCTTTTTATGACCGACGTGCCAGCGTGCTATCCCCAGCCGCTCGCTGGCTGAGTTTTCTGCTGCCGCTGTTATTGCTGACTTTTAATCTGGCAGGCGCTCCGCTGTTCAATGTCGACGAAGGTGCGTTTTCCGAAGCGACGCGCGAGATGTTCACGCGCAACGATTTTGTTTCAACCTGGCTCAACGGCGTACCCCGTTTCGACAAACCGATTCTGATCTACTGGTTTCAGGCCGTTTTCTTCTGGATGTTGCACGGCACATCTATACCGCTTGAATGGATTTTTCGTTTGCCTTCGGCGATAGCTGCGGCGTTCTGGTGCCATGCGATTGCCGTTTTCGCCGGGCCGCGCTTTGGCCGCAATGCGGCGTTGATGGCCTGCGGAATTGCCGCAACCAGTTTGGGCGTTTTCGTGATCGGTCGTGCGGCCACCGCTGACGCATTACTGAATCTTTTGATCGCGTTGACGCTGTTCGATGCCTGGCGTGTATTGGAACGCAACGAACGCCGTGCGGCACGCATGCCATGGCACTCCGCATTACATCGTGCCTATTTCTGGATTGCCCTGGGTCTGCTGACCAAGGGGCCGATTGCCATCCTGATCCCGGTGGCGGTGGTCTTGCTTTACGCACTAACCAGTGGCCGTTTGCTCGACAGTCTGCGATTGTTTTTCAACCCATTCGGCTGGTTGATTCTGATTGTGGTGGCTGCGCCCTGGTATGTCGCCATTCTGATTCAACACGGGCAGGCTTTTATCGACGGCTTTATCCTGAAGCACAACGTCGAACGCTTTTCCGGCACTTTGCAAGGGCATTCGGGCGGCGCCTTTTATTACTTGCTGATGGTGCCATTGCTCTTGTTGCCTTGGTTACCGTGGTTGATTGCCGCCATTGGTCGTATCTGGTCTGATCGTGGTGACGGCTTGCATCGCTTTCTCTGGATCTGGTGTCTGTTCGTCATCGGTTTTTTTTCGCTATCCGGCACCAAGCTGCCGCACTATGCCCTGTATGGCTGCACGCCGTTGTTCTTGCTGTGCGCAGCCCAGTTTGAGCGCGTGCGCAATCCGGTGCTCGCAGGATTGCCCATAGTGGCGATGCTGCTGCTGGTGCTGTTTCTGCCAGAAGTCTTTGCATATGCCGAGGCTGCCGGATGGGTCAAAGACGCTTATTATCAATTGCAAATCGGTCGCGCCGCAGAAGCCTTGCCGCAGGGCTATCGCATTGCCACTGGTGTGGTTTTGGTCTTGGCGATCCTGTTGTTAAGTTGGCGTTCACTCGCGGTCTGGCAACGCGTGCTGTTGGCTGCAGCCTGCAATACCTTGCTGCTGGCTGGCATGGCACTGCCTTATCTAGGCGACATCCTCGAAGGCCCGGTCAAGCGTGCCGCGCTGTTTGGGCGCGGCTTGCCTGAACCCGCAGCCCAATGGAATTTTCACATGCCCAGTTTCTCGGTCTATCGCGAGCGCGTCACGCCACTGCGCCCGCCTGTACCCGGGGAGATTGCACTGGTACGCATCGACCGCCTGTCACCACATGCAAAAGTGGAGATTCTCTATCATGAGGGTGGTGTGGCATTGATACGGTTGCCGAAGCTGGAGCAGAACTTAGAACTGCCGTCGGAAAATCCAGCCGGAACCAGTGCAGTGCCTTAAGGTCTCACTGCAACATCCTTTCGGGAGTCTGCAATGCTGGGTCGATCTCGCCACAAAAAGCCGCTCAAAATCGGCATCTCGCCGCGCCTGTTTCATCCACAACCGGGTGCGACAGGGTTGCAATCCAAGCCCCTGATGTATCTGGAACAATCGGTTGCCCATTGGGTCATGTCGCGTGATGTGATGGTATCGATGATTCCCACCATAGCCGGTGATGCGCTGATCTCACGCAGCAATATCCGCTTGTCTGACTATGCCGAACATTTTGATGGACTGGTACTGCAAGGCGGCGCCGATCTTAGCCCGTCGAGCTACAGCGAAGACCCGATCAAGCCCGAGTGGACTGGCGACAAGGTACGCGATGAATTCGAACTTGAATTGTTGATGGAATTCATCGAAGCGCGCAAGCCGGTGCTGGGCATCTGTCGCGGCGCCCAATTGATTAACGTGGCCTTCGGCGGTACCTTGTACCAGGACATTCCATCGCAAAATCCACAGGCGATCACGCACGTTGACGAAAAACTCTACGAACATCTGATCCACGAAATCCGCTTCGAGAAAAATTCAAAGCTGTCGCGGCTCTATCCCGATCTCGCCCCGGAAGCACCTCTTCGCGTCAATTCGATTCATCATCAAGCGGCACGCCGCATCGGCAAAAGTATCGTCGTCGAAGCGTGGTCAGTGCCGGACAACATCCCCGAAGCCATTCGCGCCAACGTCGACAGCTATGTTTTCGGCATCCAGTGGCATCCGGAGTTTCATCGCCCGGACGATGCGAGTGTGCTGAATTGCACGCCTATACTCGAAGACTTTCTTGCTGCGGTTCGCAAACGGCTTTGACCGGTATTTGGTCGCGCTGCATCCAGGCCAATCAATTTTCCGTTCGTCCTGAGTAGCCCGTAGGGCGTATCGAAGGATGAGCGGAAAATCACTGCAGCATGCAAAGCTGCCATCTACGTCGCTAAGCGACGGTTCATCCTTCGATACGGCGAGCTTCGCCCACCTACTCAGGACGAACGGTAGTTATGTGCCACTTTGTATCGCCACTGCAAACCAGTTTGACCGATGCACAACCTTCCGTTAATCTTCTCAGTGCGCCGATTTGATCTTTCCTGTCGTTGAACCAGCAGGATCAGCTTGCGGGCGCGGAGTAAGTCAGAACTGACTTACTTAATAAATACGGCTAAAGCGAGCATCTCACTCCGACGCATGCTTTAGCCGCCGACACTTTTTTATTGAATGGCTGGCTGTTTCAATGTTTGTCACACCGCAACGCTTCGATTTCGCCGGACCACTGACGCTGCGCAGCGGCGCACAGCTGCGCGACTATTCGCTGGCGGTCGAAACCTATGGCACGCTGAATGCCGCGCGTTCCAACGCGGTGTTGATCTGTCACGCGCTCAATGCCTCGCACCATGTCGCCGGGGCTTATGCGGACGACAAGGAAAATCTCGGCTGGTGGGACAACATGGTCGGGCCCGGCAAGCCGGTCGATACCAATCGCTTTTTCGTCATCGGCGTCAACAACCTGGGGTCCTGTTTCGGCTCGACCGGACCGGCTTCGCTCAATCCAACTACAGGTAAACCTTATGGCGCGGACTTTCCTGTCGTCACGGTCGAAGACTGGGTTGATGCGCAAGCCCAACTGGCCGATGTGCTCGGCATTCAACGCTTTGCGGCGGTGATGGGCGGTAGCCTCGGCGGCATGCAGGCGCTGGCTTGGAGCACGCGTTATCCGGATCGCATTGCTCACTGCATCGTGATTGCATCGACGCCCAAGCTCTCGGCGCAGAACATTGCGTTTAACGATGTCGCGCGCCAGGCCATCATGACCGACCCCGACTTTCACGGCGGTCATTATTACGAGCACGGCATCGTGCCCAAACGTGGCTTACGCGTGGCACGCATGATCGGCCACATCACTTATCTTTCTGATGATGACATGGCCGAGAAATTCGGCCGTACACTACGTGCCGACAACCTCAAGTTCGGCTTCGACGCCGAGTTTCAGATCGAGAGTTATCTGCGTTATCAGGGAGACAAGTTCTCTGAATATTTTGACGCGAATACTTATTTATTGATCACCAAGGCGCTCGACTATTTTGATCCAGCCAGCCAGCATGGCGGCAATCTGGCTGCGGCACTCGCCAAAACCAAATCCAAGTTTTTCGTTGTGTCGTTCACAACCGACTGGCGTTTCGCACCGGAGCGCAGCCGCGAAATTGTGCGCGCCCTGCTCGAGCACAAACGCGCAGTGACTTATGCCGAAATCGACGCGCCGCATGGGCACGATGCGTTCCTGCTGGAAGACCCGCGCTATCACGCCGAAATCCGTGCTTATTTCAATCGCATTGCGACCGAGGTGCGCGCATGAGTACCTTGCCGAAAAAAGTATCGCGCCAGTCCTTGCGCTCTGACCTCGCTTTCGTGGCCGACTGGATTGCACCCGGTTCGTCGGTACTCGATCTGGGCTGCGGTGATGGTGCGCTGTTAGCGTATCTACAGGAGAAAAAAGCCTGCAAATGCTATGGCGTCGAAATCGACGATGAAAAAGTTTTGGCCAGCATGAATAACGGTGTCAACGTGCTGCAGCAGAATCTGGAAGATGGACTGGCATTGTTCGGTGATCAGTCCTTCGACACCGTGTTGCAATTGGAAAGTTTGCAGATGCTGCAGCATACGCAGAACATGCTGCGCGAAATCGCCCGCGTGGGCCGTCAGAGTATTGTCACTTTCCCT
The DNA here is from genome assembly GCA_025362735.1 of Betaproteobacteria bacterium. Taxonomy (GTDB): domain Bacteria; phylum Pseudomonadota; class Gammaproteobacteria; order Burkholderiales; family Burkholderiaceae_D; genus JANYFL01. The sequence goes on from JANYFL010000039.1 coordinate 39,272, forward strand.
AATTTTGCTTACTGGGCCAATCGCATTTCTATCCTGCGTGGCCGTATGCCGATCACGAAGTCACTCCCCTATCAGTGGTACGACACGCCGAATCTGCGCTTTTCCACCGTGGCCGATTTCACCGATCTAGCCAGCCACAGTGGACTCGATATCCTCGATAAAGTTGCACTTCATGAAGGTGTGCCGGTGCAATTTTTACCAAAGTTGCGTGGAAGCCTTGCAGTCTTCCGGTTCCGCAATAAGATGTAAGTTCCGGAACCACAACACGGGGAAGAACTATGCGGCATTTCATTCGCCACCCCACCGATGTACCCATCGAAGTGCAAAGGGCGTCAGATCATCTCTTCGCCCCTCAGCGCATGCACAACGTCAGTTGCGGCGGGCTGGAATTTTTCTCCTACATTCCCATCGAACCGGATAGCGTGATTGCCTTGCGCTTTCCTTATCTGAACCCCGCGTTTGAAATCCCTGCCGCACGCGTGGCCTGGTGTAATCGTTATGGGCCTTGCTATAACATCGGCGTGCAGTTCACCGACACGGACGAGGCGTTTAATGTGCGCATGGTCGAGCAGATTTGCCATATCGAAAGTTATCGTCATGACGTCGAAGAGCGCGAAGGTCGACATCTCAGTCCGGAAGAAGCCGCAGAGGAATGGATCAAGCAGAGTGCATCGACTTTTCCCAATCCTTGAAGTCGCTCTCGGCCACTATTGCATTGTTGTCGGACCAACTAGAGTAGTGAAGCAGGCAGTCGCAAAAAGAATAATGCCGACGAGCACCATTTCAAACTGGATTGAACGTTTCAGTTGCGCCAACGCCTTCCCCTCTCCATTCGACAAGCGTGGCGTCAAACGTAATTTGTTCATCGCGGCAAAGCCCAACAGCAAAGCAACGCTACTTAATTTGATAACGAACATCTGCCCGTAAGCAGAGCGCCACAGTTCGTCAAGTGTCCCGAGTATCAGGCTCAGCAAGATCAGTCCAGAAACAATGAGGAGACTGACCATAAAGGCAGCAATGACCCCGAAGCGACGCATGACCCGTGCAATATGCGGCATATCTTTACCGCATGCCAACCGGTACAAGGGCCACAGGGCGCCCAACCAGTAAGCAATCGCCAGTAAGTGCAGGAGCAACAAAGCCATTGGCGCTACGCCGTAGCCTTTGACCTCACCTGCATGTCCAACCCAGGCAAAGGAGATGACGATCAGGATGGCCCCAAAAATGGCGATGCTATTTTTTATGCGGGTCGCACTCCCTCGCAGCATGACCCACACCAGCACAGCGCCCGCCAATCGCAAGCCAGTCGCCCAGCCCTCTCGGGACTGCAAGACCATGCGGGTCATTTCGAGATCGAACATGGCGGCCGATGAACCACTGAGCAAGCCGTTCATGATGGCGATGCGAAAAATGGATAAGGCTATGACGATCAGCGACGCCCAGGCGACGACTTTTGTGAACGTGTGCCATTCCTGTTCAGTCAAATCCCCGTAGAAGAGCAACAGAAACAACATGCCTCCACCCGTGAAAAAACTCGCGCCATAAGTCAGTGCCTTGATGAAGACTGCCATTAACTGCCATACATCCACATCGAAAAAAGCAGTCTCCAACGCGAGTTCCATGATGACAGCTGATGTGGATTGTGATTTCTACTGACCCGACACAGCGAATGGCAAGCTGCCTGTCATGGCATGACCATCCTCAGCCAGCGTCGCCCACTTGAGCTGATATTTACCCTTGGCCAGCGCAGGCACCGGAATAACAAATGTGGTCATGGTAGCGGCCTTGAGATCAGGCTTCACAGCGATTTCAGTGCCCGGTTGGTCAAGGCTGACCAGTTTGAATTGCGTCAGCCTGGTGGGGTGATTGAATTCGAGCGTGACTTGCTTCGGCATAGTTTTAAGGACTTCATCTTTGGCTGGCGAAGATTTTGTGAGCATGCTGTGAGCCATGCCGCTGAGTGGCAAGAGCATGGCGCTCGCGGCAACAGAAAAAGTGAGAAGCAGTAATTTGACGTTCATGATATTTCCTTTCAGAGATCATAAAAACGAGTCCTTGCTTAAGACTCAGTGATGGTTGTGATTCGTCGGTTTTCGAATATTGATTTCGACGCTCTGCTTGCTGGTCGTTTCAGAGTTCGGTGCGGCACCCCGCTCGATTGCAGGAGACTCCCCTTCCAGCAAATAGGCCGTTGTCCCTTTGGGCGGCACATAGTCGCCAGGGTCTTTGTAGTCATTGCGCGCCAATCCGTTACGCACCTTCAGCGTGGTGAACATACCGCCCATTTCAAGCGGGCCATATGGGCCGGTGCCTGTCATCATCGGCAGGGTATTGTCGGGCAGCGGCATCTGCATGGCCATTCCCTCATGCGTCATCGAACCGCCCTTGTCGCCCATCACCATATAGCCGGGAATCAGGTTCGTAATCCTTTCAGCAACTTTGCTGTGATCCACACCGATCATGGTGGGCACATCATGACCCATGGCATTCATGGTGTGATGGCTTTTGTGACAATGCAATGCCCAGTCTCCCGGTTCACTGGCAATGAACTCAATCGCACGCATCTGGCCGACGGCGATATCCGTCGTGACCTCGGGCCAGCGTGAGGCCGGATTGGTCCAGCCACCGTCGGTACCGGCCACCACAAATTCATGACCATGCAAATGAATCGGATGATTGGTCATGGTCAAATTTCCAACGCGAATACGCACGCGGTCGCCTTTGCGCACAACCAGCGGGTCGATACCCGGAAAGACACGGCTGTTGAAGGTCCAAAGATTGAAGTTGAGCATGGTGTTGACCTTGGGCGTAAAACTGCCAGGCTCGACATCATAGGCATTGAGCAGAAAGACAAAGTCACGATCAGCCGGTTTGTATCCAGGCAAACTTGAAGTTTTCGGATGTGTAACCCAGAAGCCCGCCATGCCCATGGCCATTTGCACCATCTCATCGGCGTGCGGGTGATACATGAAAGTACCTGCGCGTTTCGCTTCAAATTCGTAGACATAGGTCTGGCCTGGCTGGATCGCAGGCTGGGTCAGGCCACTGACACCATCCATGCCATTCGGTACGCGCTGACCATGCCAGTGAATGCTGGTGTGTTCGGGCAAACGATTGGTGACGTAAATACGCACACGGTCGCCCTCGACCACCTCAATGGTTGGCCCCGGTGACTGGCCGTTATAGCCCCACAAATGCGCCTTCATGCCAGGTGCTATCTCACGCACGATCGGTTCAGCCACAAGGTGGAATTCCTTGACCCCGTTTTTCATGCGCCAGGGCAAAGACCATCCATTAAGCGTGACGACGGAGTGATACGGGTGGCCATTGGGCGGTGGCAGCGGTGCCTGTGTCGCAGCCGAGTCAGTGCTTGCGATCTCTGGAATCGCTGCGAGTGCGGAACGGCTCACTGCGGTGGCGGCAATACCTGCCGTCAGGGCTGCGCCCGCGTTGGTGAAAAAATTGCGTCGGTTCATGGGGTGTCCTTGATTTTGCATTGGGTCACTTGGTCTGGGGGCCAGCGGGAATCGAACAACCAAGGTCTTCATTCAGCACTCCTCATCGAAGCCATCCCGCCACCGAGCACCACGCCATCCATCTCCGCCTGCGCCATCCAGAAATCCCGCAGCGCTTCGATGCTGTCATTCACTGCGGTCATCTGCGCGCGTGCATCGGCCAGCAGGTCAAACACGCTGATCAGCATGCCGTTGTAGCGCAACAGGTTTTCATCGGCGATTTGTTTGCGCAGCGGCAGCACTTCGTCGCGCTGATGGCGAGCCAGGTCGTAGCGGGTGCGACGGGTCTGCCATGCCGCACGCACTTCCGAACGGGCGTTGACGGCGGTTGCGGCAGCACGATTGACGGCCTGCATATAGAGCGCTTCGGCCTTCACAACACGCGCATCGCCCCAGTCGAACAGCGGTAATTCGAAACTGATCTCGTAGCCTTTTTTATAAGGATCGGAGCGCGCGCCTTCGAGCACACGGGCCGGGCCGATTTCCAGCACATTGATGAAACGGGTGGTCCGCGTCAGACCCAGATTTTTCGCCAGCGCTTCGGTCTCGGCACGCGCCATTTGCAAATCCAGACGGTTTTGCATGGCCTGGGTTTCGATGTTCGGCAGGTCATCCTCTGCAGCGGGCAATTCGGGCAAATCCGGGAGTTGTTGTGGCAGATGCAAGGTCTGGCTGCCGGGCAAACCCAGCAGGCGTATCAGATGCTCACGCGCCAGTTGTTGCGTCAGACGGGCATGCGCCAGACCTTGCACGGCGTCGTTGTAAAAGCCCTGCTCACGTGCCTGATCGACCCGACTCCAGTTACCCGCCTGCAGCATGCCGCGCGCGAGTTCTGCGCTGGCCTCGGCCGCCTGTTTTACCTGTTCCATGTAGCGCACGGTTTCATCAGCGGCAACAGCGACCGTCCAGGCTTTGCGGGTCTCGGTGGCCAGTTGAGCCACAACTTGCGCTACCGCCAGCTGTGTCTGGGCGAAGCGGCGCTGCTCGACTTCTTTGGCCATCGGCATCGTCAGCAGTGACATGATGTTAAAGGTCAGCGCTTGCTCGATCTTGTAGTCGACACCTGCGCGCGCGCGCAGCATTGCAAAGCGTGGATTCGGCAAGCGGCCCGCCTGAACCCAATCGGACTCGGCTATCCCCAGCTCGGCAAATGAGGCCTGCAAGCTTCGGTTGTTGAGCAATGCCATCTGGACGGCATCATCGGCAGAAAGCGGCTGATCCAGCAGCGACTTCACACGCTGCTCAACTGCATCGCGATCACTTGCGCTACGCGTCCACTTTAAGTCCTTGCCGAGACGCTCCTGGGCCAGTTGACGTGCAGGGTTCAGGCCGCCATCACTTGAAAAACTAGCGCATGCGGTCAGGGAAAGAGAAAACGCAAAAGCGAAAAGCAATGCAAAAAAATTATTCATCGTGGCTACCCTCAATCAAACAGCGTGATGACCGCTTGATAATCAATAAGCGGAAATCCATTCATGGATTAAGAACCAGGGAGCCCGCATGTGCGGGAATGACCACATGGTCCCGGGATTCGTTCATTTCAATCGGGTCTTGGACTTTTGATGAAAGGCCTCAACAATCGGGCAGGGCTTGGAGCGGTCGCCGTGCTCACAGGCATTGACCAGATCGGCCAGCACTTGTTTGACCGCCTTCAGGTCGCGCAAACGCGCATCAATCTCGGCAATCTTCGTACTGGCAAAATCGTGCGCCGCGTCGCGGTCACGCACAGCGTCCAGCGCAAACATTTTTTCGATTTCCGCAAGCGAGAAGCCCAGCCGCTGGGTACGCTTGATGAACTGCACCCGTTCGACCGCTTCCTGACCATAGCGCCGGATCGAGCCCAGCGGGCGATTCGGAGTTTGCAGCAAGCCTCGGCGCTGGTAATAGCGAACAGTTTCGATATTGACCTCCGTCGCGTGCGCCAGCGCACCGATAGTTAAGCCGGAATCATTTTCAATAGAGGGTTCAGTCATGCTTGACTCCGTACCATACTACGGGGTTTAGAGTCTGCATTATGCCATTTGCGAGATTGGTTTTCATCTCGCAAGGCTTGTACTCTCAAGGAGATCGCCATGAAACATGACCATCATCACGCACCAGCAGTTGATCCCGCATCCGTCAAGAGCAATGCGGCACCTCACTCTTGTTGTTGCGCCCATAAAAAGGCCACTGCCCCGGTACATCAGGCCACCAATCCGGCAGTTGCCGTGTCAGGCGCTGAAAACCTGATCTACACCTGCCCGATGCACCCAGAGGTAAGTCAGAACGGGCCAGGTACCTGTCCCAAATGCGGTATGGCATTGGAGCCGCAAACGCCCTCACCTGACCATCATCACGCCCCAGCGACAATGGCGGATCCCGCACCAGCTCAAAGCGGCCAGGCGCCTCACGCTTGTTGCGCAAAAAAACCCGGCACACCTGTATCTCAGCCCACCAGTCCAGTCGTCGCTGTCCCTGGTTCAGAAAACACGATCTACACCTGCCCGATGCATCCGGAAGTGCGTCAGAACGGGCCGGGCACCTGCCCCAAATGCGGCATGGCGCTGGAACCGGAAATGCCTTCGCTCGATGATGAGGACAATCCGGAGCTGAAGGATTTTTCGCGCCGCTTCTGGTGGACTTTGCCGCTGACCGCAGTGGTGTTTGTGCTGGCAATGTTCGGCCATCGCATCAGCACGCCCGGTCCTGAGTTGCGTACCTGGATTGAATTTGCACTGTCTGCGCCGGTGGTCCTGTGGGCAGGCTGGCCGTTTTTCGAGCGCTTCGCACAGTCGCTGAAAAATCGTAGTCCGAACATGTGGACGCTGATTGGTCTGGGAGTCGGTGCGGCCTTTCTCTACAGCGTCGTCGCCAAGCTCGCACCTGCTCTGTTTCCTACTGAATTTCAGGGGCATGGCGGCGTCCAGGTTTATTTTGAAGCAGCAGCCGTCATTGTTTCGCTGACCCTTTTGGGTCAACTACTGGAACTGCGCGCGCGCTCGCAAACCTCTGCGGCCATCAAGGCTTTGCTGGGCCTGGCACCCAAGACCGCACGCCGCATCGATGATGACGGTTCCGAGCACGATATCGAGCTGACGCATGTTCACGTTGGCAATCGCCTGCGCGTGCGTCCTGGCGAGAAGGTGCCGGTCGATGGCGTGGTGCTGGAAGGTCAAAGCACGCTGGATGAGTCGATGCTGACGGGTGAGCCGATCCCTGTATACAAACAAACAGGCGACGCACTGATCGGCGCCACGCTTAACGGCACCGGCAGTCTGATCATGCGTGCGGACAAAGTCGGCAGCGCCACGGTGTTGGCGCAGATTGTCCAGATGGTGGCGCAGGCTCAGCGCTCTCGTGCGCCCATGCAGCGTATGGCTGACAAGGTTTCATTTTGGTTTGTGATCGTGGTGGTGAGCATTGCGCTAATGACATTTGTAGGCTGGGGCCTGTTCGGGCCCGAACCGTCGTGGCTTTACGGTTTCGTCAATGCCGTCGCAGTGCTCATCATTGCATGCCCCTGCGCTCTCGGACTGGCCACGCCGATGTCGATCATGGTCGCCACGGGTCGCGCCGCCACCTCGGGCGTGCTGTTCAAGGATGCCGAGGCAATTGAAACCCTGTGCCGCATCGATACTCTGGTGGTCGACAAGACCGGCACGCTCACAGTGGGCAAACCGAGCTTTCATGGCGTGACCGCGTTCAACAACTTCAGCGAGGACGAGGTGCTCAGAATCGCCGCCAGCCTCGATCAGGGCAGCGAGCATCCGCTGGCCGATGCCATCGTCACCGAAGCACTTCGTCGCAATCTGACCCTCACAAAACCTGAGAGCTTCGACTCCAACACGGGCATGGGCGTGCGTGGTCAGGTCGACGGTAAAACGATTGCCCTCGGTAACAGCACCTTGATGGATGAATTGCATATTGACCTAAAGCAAGGTCAAACCCAGGCCGAAGCCTGGCGTCTCGAAGGTGCAAGCGTCATGCATCTGGCGATTGACGGCCAGCTTGCCGCACTGATCGCCGTGGCCGATCCGGTCAAAGACTCGACGCCCGAAGCCATCAAGCAGCTCAATGACGCCGGTATCGAAATCGTAATGGCTACCGGTGATGGCGTGACGACTGCGCAAGCTATCGCCAAAAAACTTGGTATTGCAAACGTGCACGGTGACGTGCGTCCGCAGGACAAGGTCGTGCTGGTTCAGGAGCTAAAACGTCAGGGCCGCCGCGTTGCGATGGCAGGCGACGGTATCAACGATGCGCCGGCACTGGCCGCCGCCGATGTCGGCATTGCGATGGGTACCGGTACCGATGTCGCGATGGCGAGCAGCCATGTCACTCTGGTCAAGGGCGATTTGCGGAGCATTTCGCGTGCGCGACAATTGTCCGCAGCGACAGTCGCCAACATGAAGCAAAACCTGACTTTTGCTTTTGTCTATAACGCCATCGGCGTGCCGATTGCAGCAGGCCTGCTTTACCCGGCATTTGGTTTGTTGCTGTCACCAATGATTGCCGCGCTAGCGATGAGCATGAGTTCGGTTTCGGTGGTCAGTAACGCGTTGAGGTTGCGCAGGGCTTGAAAAAAGTGTTCCAAGGTAACTGAAACGTCCACAATTGATGACGTCTGGATTGGATCGCTTTCAAATGCGCCCTCACCCCAACCCTCTCCCCGTGATCGGGTAGAGGGAGTTCAAGCGCCCAGTTTTTTGGGCCCCCTCTCTCACATCAGTGGGAGAGGGTAGGGGTGAGGGAAAGTTTTTTGTCATCCAAGATGGAAGTATCAATAAGCGGGTCAAAGTATTTTCCGCTCATCCTTCGATACACCGCGCTTCGCGCGGCACTCAGGACGAACGGGAAATTTTTGGGCTGGCTTAAACTTCGGTCTCATGACCCTGACTTCATCACCCAACACATCTGCAACCACCCCTCCCAGCATCTGGCGTGACCGCCGCATGCTGGTTTGTATTTTTCTCGGCTTCTCCTCAGGACTGCCACTATTTATTCTCTACAACCTGCTCGCAGCCTGGTTGCGCTCGGGTGGCGTCGATCTGAAAGACATCGGCCTGTTTGCACTGGTCGGGTTTCCATACACGTGGAAATTCGTCTGGTCACCATTGATGGATCGCTTTCAATTACCGCTGGGCCGACGACGCGGCTGGATGCTGTTGACGCAGATCATCGTCATGCTGGCCGTGGCTGCAATGGGCTGGTTCAATCCCGCCACAGAATTACGCGCCATCATTGTGTTGGCGGGCATCGTCGCGTTTTTCAGCGCGAGTCAGGACATTGTCATCGACGCCTATCGTCGCGAAATTTTGAGCGATGCGCAACAAGGGGCGGGCACGGCCATATTCGTGAACGCTTACAAACTCTCTACGCTCGTGCCCGGCTCACTGTCGCTGATCCTGTCCGACCTCGTTTCGTGGCAAGTGGTGTTCGGCGTCACCGCCCTGTTCATGCTCCCCGGCATCATCACGACCCTGCTGGTCAAGGAACCACCGGTTTACGGTGCGCCGCCAAAAAATCTGCGTGAAGCCGTCGCGCTGCCGTTCACCGAATTCGTTACGCGTAAGGGTTGGCGCAGCGCGCTGCTGATTCTCGCTTTTATTTTTCTGTACAAGCTTGGCGATTCGATGGCGACTGCACTGGCAACGCCGTTCTATCTCGACCTCGGCTTTTCGCGGACCCAGATCGGCCTGGTCGCCAAGAATGCCGGACTTTGGGCGAGCCTTGCCGGCGGCCTACTCGGCGCGGTGTGGATGGTGAAGACGGGTGTCAATCGGGGGTTATGGATTTTCGGCGTGCTGCAAGTTGTGGCCATACTCGGCTTCGCTTTGCTTGCTCAAACCACTGCAGCGCAAGGCCTTTCAACTTTGATGTTGGGTGTCGTCATCGGCGTTGAAGCCTTTGCAGTCGGTCTGGGTACTGCTGCGTTCACCGCCTATATCGCCGAGACCACTGACCCGCGCTACACTGCGACCCAGTTCGCTCTATTCACCAGTCTTTCAGCCGTACCGCGCACCTTCATCAACGCCAGCACCGGCTTTATTGTGGAACAAACCGGCTGGGTCAATTTCTTTATCATTTGCACGATTCTGGCGATTCCCGGCATGTTGCTGCTGCCCAAGGTAGCGCCGTGGAATGCGCCACGCAAGACTTGAAAGGAGACGATATGTTTCATGTGTTGAGCAAACAGGTGGTAAGCGTCGCCTTCGCTCTCGCATTAGCGATCGGGATGGGCTCGGCTCCAGTCCCCAGCAGAGCTCAAAGCTTGGCCGTACAGCTAGAACAGCAATCGGCACAGCAATACAAACAAATGATTTCCCAGGCTGCGCAACAGCGCGCGCTGGCACCTGACGACAATCCTGAACTGCAGCGCCTGCGCCGCATTCATCAGCGCATTTTGCCATTCACCTATGCGGTCAACGACAGAGCGCGGCAGTGGCAATGGGAAGTCAACCTGATCGGCAGCAAGCAGATCAACGCCTTTTGTATGCCTGGTGGCAAGATTGGTTTTTATACGGGCATCCTGCGTAATCTGAATTTGACCGATGATGAAGTCGCGATTGTGATGGGTCACGAGATCACCCATGCTTTGAAAGAACATGGTGTCGATCAATACAAAAAGCAGTTGGGCGGTTCAGTATTGGCCGACTTGGGCGGCGTCGTCTTGGGACAGTTGCTGGGTATCAATCCGGATATCACTCGCATGGGAGCACGCGGTCTTAATTCACTGATTCAGTTGCGCTTCTCACGCGGCGATGAAACCGAAGCCGACGTCATCGGCCTCGAACTCGCTGCGCGCGCCGGCTATGATCCACGCGCCGGTGTCGCGCTCTGGCGCAAGATGGCGCAGGCTTCACAAGGCGCACCGCCACAATGGTTATCGAGTCACCCGGCCGGAGAAAATCGCATCCGTGAGATGGAAGGCCGCATGGAGCAGGTGTTGCCACTGTATGCGCAAGCCGTCGGCAAGACGGTCGCTCAGCTGCCGCCGTATCAGACGACGGCAATTGACAAGACGGCCATGCAGAAATAATCCGTCATTGGGGCCTGCTAATGCCGGTTCATCGTCAGCATGGCCGCAAATGACTCGGCATCCATGGGGCGCCCCAGGAGATAGCCCTGCCCCTCGGCGCATTGTTTGGATTGCAGATAGTCGAGCTGCTGCCGAGTCTCGATGCCCTCGGCCACCACCCGCAGCTTGAGGCTCTTGCCCATGGCAATGATGGCGCTGACGAGAGCGGCTTCGCCACTGGCATCGTGAATGTCGTGAACGAAAGACTGATCAATCTTGAGCGTATCGATCGGAAAACGTTGTAGATAGCTCAAACTGGAATAGCCGGTGCCAAAGTCATCAATGGCAATCTGCACGCCGAGTTCTTTCAGTGCACGCAAGGTCTCTGCAGTTCGTTCCGTATCCTGCATCAATCCACTTTCGGTCAACTCGAGTTCGAGATGATGCGGGTTCAGTCCGGTCTCGGCAAGAACGGCCCGGACACCGGCGAGAAAATCCTTGCCATGGAACTCGACTGCCGAGACGTTGACTGCAATCAGACCGATATCGAGTCCGGCATCCAACCAACTGACGGCCTGATGGCAGGCTTCTTTGAGTACCCACTTGCCGATTTGCATAATCAGGCCGCAGTCTTCGGCAATGCTGATGAACTGCCCTGGATAAACCAGTGGATTACCGTTTTGCCGCAGACGGACCAGTGCTTCCGCACCCGTGATGGCTCCCGTTTCCAGATTCGTTTTCGGCTGGTAATGCAGCACCAATCCGTGTTGATCCAGAGCCTCACGCAAGGCCACCTCAACCGATTGCCTTGCGACCGCGCGCACATTCATCTCCGGTGCGAACAACTGGTATTTGTTGTGCCCGCTTTTCTTGGCGTGATACATCGCGATATCTGCGTTCCGGATCATCGCTTCAGCGTCCCTGCCATCGTCAGGGTAGACACTGATGCCGATGCTCACCGTGACGTGGAGCTCATGCTCGCCGATGAGAAAAGGCGCATCCATCACATCGATCAACTTGCTGGCGGTGAGGGTCGCATTGCTGGCCGTCTCCACTTCAGCCAGCAGCACCACGAATTCATCGCCGCCCTGGCGGCAGACGGTATCCGATTGCCGCACGCAGGCCTGCAAGCGTCGCGCGACCCCTTGCAGTAATTGATCTCCGACGGCGTGACCGAGCGAGTCGTTGATGTGCTTGAAGTGATCCAGGTCCAGGTACATCAGCGCGACTCGCTGGTCATGGCGCTGCGCAAGCGCGATGGCCTGCCCAAGTCGGTCCGTCAATAAGGCGCGATTCGGCAAGCCCGTAAGCACATCATGCTGCGCCATGTGAGACATTCGTGCGGCCGCATCTTCAGCCGCCTCCGTCATGGTCTGGGCGCGTACTGTCGCGACGACGAGGCGTTCATTCGCTTCCTTTAATTGGGCTGCGTTCAGCGCCCCAAGTTCTTCCCGGATCTGCACGGCCTCGTCCCGTTCGCGCAGGACTTTTTCACGCAGCATCGCATCTTGTTCGCGCTGACCAATGGCCTTTTCACTGGCCTGTAGTGCAGCCTCGCGTTCAGCGAGGCTCATATTGGCAGGCGGTGTTTCTTCGCCCGCTTTGGTCGTCCCTTTGAGCGAATCTTCACTCGTATACTTTTGAATCCGGCGGCCGATCTTACTCATCGCGATGACTCCGCGTTGACTGGCTCCAAACCTGCGATCAGGGCGGGGTGCCCACTGAGTAACCCTTCGTACTGATCCAGCGGGGCACCGATGACGATACCGTCATCGGTAATCTCGAATTTTCGAAGCTCATTGTGGTGGGCGCTGTCACGCACTTTGACCACAGCCATCACGCGCAGCAAACGGCTTTTGATTTCGATGTAGCGCTGGACAATGATCGCGTCCGTGAGAAAAGCCGATCCGTAGGGGCTGAAGCGCAGATCGGTATAGCGATCTTCCAGTTCCGAGGTCATCAGCACCGTCACACCGAGGCCCGACAGTGCAGCGACCATGCGAAACAGCGACTCGCGAAAGTCCTCACGGAAGGTCGGTGCCACCGCCGGCTCAAACCCGGACAAGGAGTCAATCACCACGCGTTTGGCTTTCAAACGATGAATCTCGCTGATCAGATGCTGAACGATTTCATCAATCGACAGATCGAGCGAGCGGGTGTTGATCAAGCCGATTTTGCCGGCGCGAACCATATCGTCGATCGTGCGGGACCACGACTGACTCGGCGTCTGTTCAAATGCGACCATCACACCCGGCTCGCCACGGCGCACGCCCTCGGCAAGAAAGGCTGTGGCCAGGATGGTCTTTCCTGAGCCAGACGGTCCGGCGACCAGTAAGGAATAACCTGACGGCAAACCGCCCCCCATCAACTCGTCCAGTTGCGGCACACCCATCGCCAATCGTGCTTGACTGCGTTGCGAGGGACTGACCTCCATCATGGCTCCGTTATCGTCGTGCACCACCGCCGACGGAAAGACTTCAATTCCGTTGTCGGTCATGCGAAAGGTATGCACCCCGGGGCTGGTTGCCTGACCGCGCATCTTCAAAATCTGAATCTGACGCACCATCGAATTACGATGCACGCTTTGATGCAACGACAGAAGGCCGTCGGCGACCGTGAAGATCGGATGGGTTTCTTTCTCGGCAAGTGCCTCGCCCACCAGAAAGGTGGTGGCCTGCCATGTGCTCAACAAGAGCCCGAGTTGCTGGACGAACTGTTGTGGACTGATCGCGCCCTTGGGTTGACGAACGACTTCGAGCATGACCGCGCGAAAGGAGTCGACGAAAACGAGGGCCGCAGAGAAGTCTTCGACTTCCGCCTTGATGCGCGCCAGCACCTGGTCAAAGTCGCCGCTCGCCGCTTCCTCACTCAGATTGACGAAGCGAATCGATTCGTTGATCTTGCCGGGGTCGAAGAAGGTGAACTGCTGTTGATAACGCAGCATCTTCATCGGCGGTTCGCCGAAGACCGTAAAGAATAATGCGGGCTGCTCTGGCGTGGCCAGTCCGAACATGATCTGGTGGGCCAGCGTGGTCTTGCCGGAACCCGGCGGCCCGGCAATGAGATTGAAAGAGAACTCCGGCAGGCCACCGCCCAGAATCGCATCCAGGCCGGGAACTCCGGTAGAAAGTCGTTGAATCGTTACTTTATTGGTCATGGCAGATGCTCCTGTCCCGGCGTGTGTGGGAGCATCCACACCAAACCCAATAATCGCTCAGTCAAGGACTCACCAATCAGGCTGACAAGCAGTTCGGTAAAAGTCCCCAGTAAGGCAACGCTCGCCTCTGTAGCGACCGTTGGTTCGCGAGTCTCGAAGCTGCCCCACAAGCTTGCAAGGGATGCGGTGCTGTTCCCGTGATCCGCAGTAACAGCGAGCCATGGGAAAGTCTTGCTCGTCAGGTGCAGCGAGCGGTCGAATAAAGCGTCAACGCCACGCGCGCCGATGACCGGCTCGATCCGTGCGGCAAGTTGCTGCCACGTGCTGAGTGCAGCTTCGGTAACGGTGCTGGCGTTAGGGGTCGCGCCAGCGCGGTGCGCCAGTGTTCTTCGTATCGCTTCGCGACGTATTGTCTGATCCATTGTTGCCAAGGGCTTTGAGAAAATTTGGGATGGCAGTATTGCTCATCAAGACTGCTTACCAAGTGATGATTGCAGTTTCTTCAAGCGCGCAGCATGTGTCGGTGCGCTAGCGCACATGTGGATGGGATGACACACGAGATAAGTGGGTGATCAGCTGGGCAGTGCAATAAAATCAGATCAGGCGAAACATTTCCTCATGTTCCGGGTCTGAGTCCGCCATAAAACTCTAAATTATTTTAGTTGGGCTGCGCCTCTGCGCAATTGCCGGGTCGCGCTGGGGAACCGAGGATGCGCATTCGCTTTGAGGAACGCTGAGCCAGAAACAATTCGGACTACACACGCACGACCCAATCAGCGCGGAGCGATGGTTTGTAGTGGGGGCTTGTTTCGTATTTCCAGGCCGACCTATGCCTGCTTGAGTACCGAAAACAATTGTGCCCGATCAGTTTGAGGCACCGTCGCTAAGCCGTTCGGCCAGACCACGTCTTCTGCCTGCCAGCAGGATTCAAACATCGGTTTGCCAAACAGATAGCCCTGGATCAGGCGAATCCCCATTGCCTGCAGGCATAGGCATTCATCAAGGGTTTCGACGCCTTCGGCAATCACGTCAATACCGAGTTCTTCACAAATACGGGCCACCCCACGAACAATGGCCTGACGGGCTGGGCGCTGATCGACCTGACGCACCAAATCCATGTCGAGCTTGATGATATCGGGCTGAAAATCAGCCAGCAGGTTGAGTCCTGCAAAGCCGGCACCGAAGTCATCAATCGCGGTTAGGAAGCCGATGCGCCGGTACTCGCGAAAGACTTCGGCCAGCCACTTGCCATCGTCGATACGCTCACCCTCAATGGTCTCGAAAATGATGCGGCTAATCGGAAAATTGTGCGTTCGAGCTGCCTGCAGCGTGGCACGGATGCAAAGCTCTGGCCGGTAGATCGCGTTCGGCATAAAGTTGATCGATAACCGGGTCTGCATGTTTAATGCGGCGGCCGTTTTGATCGCTTTCGTTCGGCAAGCCTGGTCAAAGCGGTAGCGATTCGTTTCAGAAACACGAGATAAAACGCTTTGTGCTGGCTCTCCGTTTGCGCCACGCACAAGCGCTTCGTGCGCGAAGACTTGCCGTGTTTCCAGATCAACGATCGGCTGGTAGGCATAGCTGAACTGAAAACCCAGACGTTCTCCGTTGCTGCAGTCTCCGCAGGCTTTGCTTTCCTCTGCAGGCATAAATTCAGACGGATAGGCCTTGAGCATGTGATTAAGCATCTGATTCATTAAGGTCTCCGCCAAAACGATGATTGGCCACAGCAAGTCGGCCTGACGCCGAGAAATAAAACCTGGATTTTTTTGAAAGCGGTCGAACCTGGAAATACTTCCATGAACGATCATCGGCAGGTTCAGCCTATTTCTTTAGGGCGGGGTCATTAATGCAGGGCCGGGTTTGCTGGACTTTCTTATGTTCAGAATCCTGCACTCATGTCAAGATCGATTCAAAGCTTGCAGTCATACTCCACCGTTAACGGCGCATGATCAGAAAACCGGCTGTCCTTGTACACCGATGCTGACTTTGCCTTGGCGGCGATACCCGGTGTGGCGATTTGATAGTCGATGCGCCATCCCACGTTATTGGCATAGGCCTGACCGCGATTGCTCCACCAGGTGTAAGCCTCGCCGGTGGTTTCGGGGTGGAGTGTCCGATAGACATCGACCCACCCCAGTTCATCGAACACATGGGTAATCCAGGCACGCTCTTCGGGCAGGAAGCCGGAGTTTTTCTGGTTGCTGCGCCAGTTTTTCAGGTCGATTTCCTTGTGGGCGATATTCCAGTCGCCACAGAGGATGAATTCGCGGCCATGATCTTTATGTTCCTGCCACAAGGTCTGCATGTGCGGCAGAAATTCGTCCAGAAAACGGAACTTGGCCTGCTGGCGTTCTTCCGAACTGGAGCCAGAAGGTAAGTAGAGGCTGATGATCGAGAGTTTTTGTTTGGGACTGTCGAAATCGGCGCGTACATAGCGGCCTTCGGCATCGAACTCGGTTGAGCCGAAGCCGATTTGCAGCGTCGTTGGCTCGGGCTTGGCATACAGGCCGACGCCGCTATAGCCCTTTTTCTCGGCGTAATGGAACACGCCGTTGTGCAATGCGGTTTTCAGGAAAGCCGCCGTCATATCGGCTTGCTGTGCCTTGAGTTCCTGCACACACAGCACGTCGGGATCGTGCCGGATCAGCCATTCGAACACGCCTTTCTTGGCTGCCGAACGGATGCCATTGAGGTTGAGGGAGGTCACGCGCAGGATGTTCTGGCTCATGGAAAATAGACCTGAAAGATTGGAACGATGTTTGCCCTATTACAGTCAAGTGGGTGGTCTGATCTAGAATTGAAGCTGGAACGAAACATCTTTGCAAAGATCAGACAAAAAAGGACCGTTTTGAGCAATTTGCGTCAGGAGTTTATCGAGTTCGCGTTGAAAACCGGGGTGTTGATGTTTGGTGAATACACCACCAAGGCGGGTCGCCAGTCACCCTATTTCTTCAATGCGGGTCTGTTTAATGCAGGTGCAAGCTTGGGTCAGCTGGCCCGATTTTATGCCAGAACTCTGACTGCAGCAGAGCAGAAAAGTGGCGTGCAGTACGACATGTTGTTTGGACCGGCGTATAAGGGGATTACCTTGGCATCGGCGACAGCGGTTGCGGTGGCGCAGTTACCGCCCGGTGAAGGGGGACGCGATCTGCCTTTTGCCTACAACCGCAAGGAGGCGAAGAATCATGGCGAAGGTGGCACGCTGGTCGGTGCGAAGTTGAAGGGCAAGGTGGTCATTGTGGATGACGTGATTTCGGCGGGGACTTCAGTTCGCGAATCGGTCGAAATCATCCGGGCGGCTGGTGCCACTCCAGCGGCCGTATTGATCGCCCTGGACCGGATGGAACGTGGCGGCACGGCAGAGCAGATTTCGGCCTTGTCGGCCGTGCAGGAAGTGACGCGTGATTATGGCCTGCCGGTCATTTCGATCGCGAGTTTGAATGATGTGATGGAGTATTTGAGCAGTACCGGGGACCGCACTGTAAGCCGTTACGCCCCAGCAATTGCGGTCTACCGCGAACGCTACGGGACAGTTGCTGTTAACACAGGGGGTTGAAAAACGTAGCGAGCGGCTGCAAGGCAAGGCGGACAACGCGCAGAAACCGGAGTGTACGAAGGTATGCACAAGGATTTCGAGCACTGCCCAACGCGGCTTTACAGACGCGTAGTAGTTTTTTCGACGCTTTGCTAAAGTATTTGTAGGAATTACCGAAAGGCCTGTTATGAAAACGAAATCCGCCCTTTGGGTTTATGGACTGCCTGCCCTGTTGGCCTGTGCGCTGTCAGGCGTCAGCTTCTCGGCTAAAGCCCTGATCTATAGCTGCCAGGACAAGAGTGGCCGTACCTTGGTGTCCGATCTGCCGATCCAGGAATGTGCCAATAAACCACTGCGTGTCCTGAACAACACTGGCGTATCGCGGGTTATTGCCGCACCGCTGACCCCGGAACAAAGACAGCAGCTAGAACTGGAAAAGGCTCAGAAAATTCAAGCTGAAAATGCGGAACGTGAAAAATCACGCAGGGACAAAGCTTTGCTCGCCAGCTATTCCAGCCTGGCACAAATCGAAGCGGCGCGGCAACGAGCTCTGCTGGATGCCAATGAACTGATTACCAGTTCGAATGAACGTCTGGCCGCCCTTGAAAAAGAGCGCAAAGCCAATGAAATGGAAGCCCTGCAATACAAAGACAAACCGATGCCGGTTTCAGTACAGGCAAAGTACGAAGCGACTGAATCTGCAATTCAACTCGAGCTGAAAAGCATGGCGAGCAGCAAGGCGGAGTTGAACCGCATTAATCAGCGCTACGACACCGAGAAGCAACGTTTCATGCAGCTGACCGCTTCGGACGCGAAGTAAACATCCCCGATACCGAATCGAAAAATTGGCAGGCTTTTCAGCCTGCCAGTTTTTTCTTGAGCAGTTCATTCAGTTGTTGCGGGTTGGCCTTGCCCTGCGTGGCCTTCATCGCCAGCCCGACAAAAAATCCGAATAACTTGTCTTTGCCGGAACGGTAGTCGGCAAGTTGCGAAGGGTTCTTCGCCAGCAGATCGTCGATGATGGTTTCGAGCGCACCGCTGTCGTTCATCTGCTTCAGACCTTTGGCTTCGATGACGGTATCGACCTCGGCACCCTCGGTCCACAAGACCTCAAAAACCTGCTTGGCCGCATTGTTGGAAATCGTGCCATCGGCAATGCGAGCAATCAGAGCCGCAAGTGTTGCAGCATTGATCGGTGCAGTTGCAATCTCCTTCTCTTCTGCATTAAGGCGCCGCGACAGTTCGCCCATTAACCAGTTCGCCACGAGTTTGGGCTGACCACAAGCTTTGGTTGCCATCTCGAAATAATTAGCGAACGCCAATGACTGGGTCATGATCCCGGCGTCGTAAGCGGGCAAACTGTAATCGCGCTGGAAGCGTTCGGCCATCATCGCAGGCAACTCGGGCATCTCGCCTTTTACTCGTTCGATCCACTCGCTGGCGATCACCAGTGGTGGCAAATCGGGGTCGGGGAAATAGCGATAGTCGTGCGCGTCTTCCTTGCTGCGCATGGAACGGGTTTCAAGTTTGTCGGGGTCAAATAACACCGTGGCCTGCTGAATCTTGCCGCCGTCTTCCAGGGTTTCAATCTGATAACGAATCTCGGCCTCAATGGCTTGTTGCAAAAACTTGAAGCTGTTCAGATTCTTGATTTCGCGGCGCGTGCCGAATTCCTTTTGGCCCCATGGACGAATCGAGACATTGGCATCACAGCGGAACGAGCCTTCCTGCATGTTGCCATCACAAATGCCGATCCACTGCACCAGCGCGTGCAGGGTCTTGGCATAAGCCACTGCTTCTGCAGAGGAACGCATGTCCGGCTCACTGACGATTTCCAATAGCGGCGTACCGGCGCGATTCAGGTCAATGCCGGTCATGCCCTGATAGTCTTCATGCAGGGACTTGCCCGCGTCTTCTTCCAGATGGGCACGCGTCAGCCGCACGGTTTTCATTTCGGCCTTGCCATCCTGTTCAACCACAAAGCTGAGCGAGCCACCGAGCACCACCGGAATCTCGTACTGGCTGATCTGATAAGCCTTGGGCAAATCGGGATAAAAGTAATTCTTGCGCGCGAAAATCGACACCGGCGCAACCGTACCGCCGACCGCCAGACCCAAACGAATCGCGCGCTCAACTGCACCACGATTCAATACCGGCAACGTACCCGGCAAAGCAAGATCAACCGGTGCGGTCTGCGTGTTCGCATCGGCGCCGAACGCAGTTGATGCACCACTAAAAATCTTGGAGGCCGTCGAAAGCTGGGTATGCGTTTCGAGGCCGATCACCACTTCCCAATTAGAGCGTGCCATATCAAATTTCTCCAGGCGCACTTTTATGCCAGCCGGTCTTCAACTGGAACTGATGGGCAATGCCTAGCATCTTCGCTTCGTCAAAATAATTGCCAATGATCTGTAGACCGATCGGACGGCGGACGGGGTCTCTAAAGCCGCACGGGATTGACATGCCAGGCAGTCCGGCAAGGTTGGTCGAAAGCGTGAAAATGTCGGCCAGATAGTTGGCAATCGGGTCTTCGACTTTTGCACCCAAGTCCCACGCCACGGTCGGGCTGACCGGTCCCATGATGACGTCGCACTGCTGAAATGCAGCCTGAAAATCATTGGCGATCAGGCGGCGGATTTTCTGCGCTTGTATGTAGTAGGCATCGTAGTAGCCATGTGAGAGCACGTAAGCCCCAACGAGGATGCGGCGCTTGACCTCCGAGCCAAAACCTTCGGCGCGGGTCTTCTGATACATGTCCTGAAGGTCACGATATTCGGCAGCGCGATGACCGTAGCGCACGCCATCGAAGCGGCTCAAATTCGAGGAGGCTTCGGCAGGCGCAATGACGTAATAGGCGGGAACGGACGACTCGGTGTGGGGCAATGAAATAGAAACGCGTTCCGCGCCGAGCTTTTCAAGCTCACTAAGTGCATTACCCACCGCAATCCTTATCTCCAAGTCAATACCGGTCATTTCGTCCTTTGACGGATCGACATTCGTATTGGGATTCATCCACTCTATTGGCACGCCAATCTTCAGCCCATTGAGCGGCATAGACAACTTGCGCGTGTAGTCCTCGTTCGCTCTATCGACGCTGGTCGAATCACGCGGATCAAAGCCGGTCATGTGATTGAGCAGCAGCGCGCAGTCTTCCGCGCTCTTGGCCATCGGCCCGCCCTGATCCAGACTCGATGCATAGGCGATCATGCCCCAGCGCGACACGCGGCCATAGGTGGGCTTGATGCCAGTCAGACCACACATAGCGGCGGGCTGGCGGATGGAGCCGCCGGTGTCGGTACCAGTTGCGGCTGGTGCCAGACCCGCAGCGACTGCGGCTGCGGAACCACCCGATGAACCGCCGGGTATGGCGTTTTTGTCCCAAGGATTTTTCACGGCACCGAAGTACGAATTCTCGTTCGACGAGCCCATCGCAAATTCGTCGCAGTTGGTCTTGCCGATGGTGACCATGCCGGCACAGGCCAACTTCTGGACGACCGTGGCATCGAAAGGACTGACGTAGTTCGCCAGCATTTTTGAAGCCGCTGTAGTGCGGAAATCACGCGTGACGAAAATGTCTTTGTGCGCGATGGGAATGCCGGTCAGCTCGGTGGCCTTACCGCTGGCAATACGCACATCGGCGGCTTTCGCCTGAGCGAGCGACACGTCGGCATCGACGCTGATGAAGGCGTTGAGATCGGCCTGGGCGGCGATGCGGTCCAGAAAGTACTGCGTCAGTTTAACGCTGGTAGTTTCTTCCTCAGATAAGCTTACTGAAAGTTCTCTCAGAGTTTTCTTGTGCCAATCGCTCATTCAATCACCTTTGGTACCAAATACAGGCCATCCTGAACGGCCGGGGCCGGTTTCTGATACTCCGCGCGGTGGTTGGTCTCGGTGACGACATCGTCCCGCAAACGCAATGCGACTTCGCTGATGGCCGCCAATGGCGTGGTCAACGGCGCAACGCCTTGAGTATCGACCGCCTGCATTTGCTCGATCAGGCCGAAAATATTGTTCAGTTGCCCCAACGTGGCTTCGGCCTCGCCGGAAGCAAGTTCGATACGGGCAAGATGGGCAATCCGTTGAACGTCTGTAAGACTGAGCGACATGAGAAATCCGAATCTGGCTGGGGAAATTGTTGTAGGCGCCCATAATGTGCGCCGGATGCAGGCTTGATGGGGCTTTTTAGCAGGAAATTGAGTGCAATTATAAGGTATCATTCCTGCCTAATAAGTCATTCAAACCACCCACCGTGCGCCAAGCCAATAATGATCAGAAAAATGATCAAAATGGCCCCAGGCAACGACAATGGTGGACTTGGGAGACACCTCAGCGTTGCGGCCTCTCCGACTGCAACAGTTCTCGGATACAAACAATGAATTAGTCGTTGTTGATCGAATGATCAACAAAGCATGGCTCATTTTCAGGAATAAATCAGGATTCAGCATGTTCGGATTTTTACGCGGTTACTTCTCCAATGATCTGGCCATCGACCTCGGCACCGCCAATACGCTCATTTATGTGCGCGGCAAGGGTATCGTTCTCGACGAGCCCTCGGTCGTAGCGATTCGCCAGGAAGGCGGCCCGAATGGCAAGAAAGTCATTCAAGCGGTCGGTAAGGAAGCGAAGGCAATGCTCGGCAAGGTGCCAGGCAATATCGAAGCCATTCGCCCGATGAAAGATGGCGTGATCGCCGACTTTGTGGTCACCGAGCAGATGATCAAGCAGTTCATCCGCATGGTTCACGAGCGCAGCTTTTTCGCACCCAGCCCGCGCATCATCATCTGCGTGCCCTGCGGCTCGACCCAGGTGGAAAAACGCGCGATCCGCGATGCAGCCATTGGTGCCGGTGCCTCGCACGCCTATCTGATTGAAGAACCGATGGCGGCTGCCATCGGCGCCGGCCTGCCAGTCAGTGAGGCCACCGGTTCTATGGTGGTCGATATCGGTGGCGGCACCACCGAAGTGGGCGTCATCTCGCTGGGCGGCATGGTTTACAAGGGCAGCGTGCGCGTCGGCGGCGACAAGTTCGACGAAGCCATCATCAATTACATCCGCCGCAACTACGGCATGCTGATCGGCGAACCCACCGCAGAATCCATCAAGAAACAAATCGGTTCGGCCTTCCCCGGTTCTGAAGTCAAGGAGATGGAAGTCAAGGGCCGCAACCTGGCCGAAGGTGTGCCGCGTTCATTCACGATTTCCAGCAACGAAATTCTGGAAGCGCTGACCGATCCGCTCAACAACATCGTTTCTGCCGTTAAGAGCGCCCTCGAACAGACGCCGCCCGAACTGGGCGCCGACATCGCTGAAAAAGGCATGGTGCTTACAGGCGGCGGCGCACTGCTGCGCGACCTCGATGTACTCCTGCGTGAAGAAACCGGCTTGCCGGTCATTGTCGCCGAAGATCCATTGACTTGCGTAGTGCGTGGCTCAGGCATGGCACTGGAGCGCATGGACAAGCTGGGTTCGATCTTTACTTCGGAGTAAGTCTTGGTTGAGTGTTCAATGTTGAGCGTGAAAAATCACCGCGCTTCCACGTTGAACACTGAGCGTTCCTGATGGAATACCAGCCGCCACCCTTATTCAAACAAGGCCCCTCCGCCATCGCGCGGTTGTTTTTCTTTTCCATTCTTGCCATCGCGCTACTTGTTGCAGACGCGCGTTTCAATACGCTGGTCACCATTCGCATGGCCGTGGCCACCGCACTATATCCAGCGCAACGCGCGGCGATGTCCCCCAGTGAGTTTTTTTCCTGGGTCGGACAATATCTGATCTCACTGGATGGTGTTCAAAAAGAAAACGAAGTCTTAAGACACGAGAAACTCACGCTGGCTGAAACGGCGCTGCAGGCTGCGCAGTTACGCTCTGAAAATGACCAGCTCAGAAGCCTTCTCGGTGCACGCGAACACCAGCCGCAGAAATCAGTCGCGGCCGAGATTCTCTACAGTGCGCGCGACGCCTTTTCACGCAAGGTGATCGTGGATCGCGGGTCCCGGGAAGGGATTACTTCGGGTCAGCCGGTGATTGACGACAAAGGCGTGATCGGTCAGGTGACGCGTGTATTTCCGTTCAATGCCGAAGTCACTTTGCTGACCGACAAAGATCATGCGATACCGATTCAAAATCAGCGCTCCGGTCAACGTGCAGTCGCTTTCGGTGGTGTCGAGGGGGAAAGGCTGGAACTGCGCTTCCTGGCTTCCAATGCCGATGTGCAAAAAGACGATGTGCTGTTGACTTCCGGTCTTGACGGTGTTTATCCGCCGGGCTTGCCCGTCGCGCGGGTTGAACATATTGATCGCAGCAGCAATGCTTTCGCCAAAGTCATTTGTGTACCCTTGGCTGGAATTGACCGCAGCCGCCATGTCCTGGTCTTGTTGACTGAAAAAATGGCTCCGCTACCTGCAGCCCCAGAAGCGCCCGTAGGAAAACGGGCCAATCCATTGGTTGACAAGCCTGCCGACCCAGTGCCGATCACTCCCTCTGGTAGCGCTGCTGAGCCTGCAACGGCAACACCTCCGAAACCTTCGTCCACTGCAACACCCATTCCGGCATCAACGCCATGAATAGCCCTCATTACATTCTGCGCCCGGTCAATCCCGTATTCATTGGATTTTCCTTGCTGATGGCTTGGCTATTCAATATCTTGCCTTGGGGACAGGCGCTTTGGGTACCGGATTTTCTGGCCTTGGCTCTTGTATTCTGGAACACACATCAGCCACGCAAGGTTGGCATTGGTGTGGCCTTTATCATGGGCTTGTTGATGGATGTGCATGAAGCTTCGCTATTAGGTGAACATGCGCTCGCCTACACTTTGCTGTCCTATGGCGCCATCATGATTCACCGGCGCGTACTGTGGTTTCCCGTCGTGATCCAGGCCTTACACGTCTTGCCGTTATTCCTGATTGCGCAGGTCGTGCTGGTGGTGGTGCGCTATGTCGTCAGCCGACGTTTGCCTGGCCTCGAATTTTTCCTGGAAAGTTTTACTGCTGCCGTACTTTGGCCGACCATCACCTGGCTCTTGTTATTACCGCAGCGTCGGCCCAGGGATCGAGATGAAAATCGGCCAATCTAATGTATTGAACAGATTTACCCGTAGCTGTTCTGCTTCGTCATTCAGATTAGAAAAAAATAAGAGCGTAACCAATAATGGCTTTTTCAGAATCACTACTGAACAATGTCGCAGCGTTATGAACCATACCCTGTAGTGGATGTATTTGCCGGTCCTGGCGGGCTTGGTGAGGGCTTCTCATCTTTGACAAATGAGAGGGGCGAGCGCCGATTCGAAAGCGTTGTTGCCATTGAGCGTGATGACTCTTCGTATCAGACACTTCTGCTGCGGCACTTTCTTCACAGGTTTCCTAAAGGGGAGTTACCAGACAACTATTATCGATATCTGAAAGGGGAAATTGATCGCGAGACTTTATATATGAATCATCAGTCTCAGATTGCTGACGCAAAGAAAAGTGCGTTAAAAATTTCCCTTGGGCCAGAATCCCACTCCGAGGTCGAGAAGATTATCAGTCTGAAGATTTCGAACAAGACTAAGTGGGCGTTAGTGGGCGGGCCGCCATGTCAGGCTTACTCGCTTGTAGGCAGATCACGGATGATGGGCAAACCTGAATTTGAGCAGGATGAGCGTCATACGCTCTACCTTGAATATCTAAAATTAATCATTGACCATCGCCCCCCTGTTTTTGTCATGGAGAACGTCAAAGGGCTTCTATCTGCGACCATAAACGGAAAATCTGCGATTAATCGAATCGTGCGTGACTTGGCTAATCCGAAGGCTGCGGTTAAAAATGGGACGACTGGACTTTCTTACAAACTCTACTCCCTGTCTGAGATAGAAAAACCGGGAGATGAGGTTGATCCAAAACTCTTTCTTGTTAGAGCTGAGAATTATGGTGTGCCGCAAGCGCGACACCGCATGTTCATCGTGGGTATCAGAGAAGATCTGAAAATAAAACCGAAGCAGCTTCGACCCCATGGGCCACCGACAGTGCGTCAAACGATCGGCGGGTTGCCGCCGGTTCGTAGTGAAATTTCCAAGGGGAAGGACAGTATTCAGGGTTGGCGTGATGAAATCGCTCAACTCGGCAGTCTCGATATTGGAAGCGAGTTTAACGGCGCCCCATTTGCGAAAAAGATTGCAAACGGTATCAGTCTCCGGTCGATTCAAAGCTTGACGAGCCCCCGGGCAAGTTCATCGCTGCAGTACCCGCGGGCGACTGGACGACATCGAACCCTGAAAGAGCTTCACGATCCATGCCTAACCGTGTTGACTTCACATGAAGCTCGCTCACATATGGCGTCCGATCTCAGGCGATACATGTACGCAGCCGTGTTCGCGAACATCACCGGAACGAGCCCTAAGCTCGCTGACTTTCCAGAGGCATTGCTCCCCAAACATGAAAATGTGGAGCTTGGGCGTAAGGGAAAAATGTTTTCGGATCGATTTAGAGTGCAGCTTCCTGATCAGGTTGCAACTACGATCACATCACATATTTCCAAGGATGGTCATTACTTCATTCATTACGATCCTTCGCAGTGCAGAAGCCTGACTGTGAGGGAAGCAGCTCGTTTGCAGACATTCCCTGACAACTACCATTTCGAAGGCACTCGAACTTCGCAATATCATCAAGTGGGCAACGCAGTCCCTCCGTACCTTGCGCAGCAAATCGCCGCAATCATTGCGGAGGTTCTCGACTGTATGAAGGGCTCGGCATGATGGTGGATTCACTCACAACAAAACGCCGAAGCTGGAACATGTCACGAATTAATAATCGTGATACCAAGCCTGAAATTCAGTTGCGCTCTTTACTTCATCGGGCAGGGTTCAGGTTTCGTTTGCATGACCGCACTCTGCCGGGACGACCCGACATCGTTATGAGGAAGCACCGCGCAGTGGTAATGGTGCACGGATGTTTCTGGCATCGACATCAAAATTGCCGGAACGCAACACTGCCTTCTACCCGTACTGACTTCTGGCAATCCAAGTTTCAAAGTACAGTCGAAAGAGACAAACGAAACACAGCTGATCTAACGGCGCTGGGCTGGCGCGTAATTGTCGTTTGGGAATGCGATTTAGAAAAAAATTCGAGGCGAGTGATTGAGGACATTTGCGATCAATTGCTGAGGCAAGGGTAATGGCGCGCGATCATCACTTGCCGCCCCGTGCCTCCTGTCTCTCGGCTTCAATGAGAGACCTCGGCTATTCACTTGAAACGGCCGTCGCTGATCTTGTTGACAACAGCATCTCAGCCGAGGCCACCAGTATCGATATAGTTTGTAATCTTTCAGCACGGAAACCCATACTCGCTATTATCGACAATGGTCTCGGAATGAATGCGACTGAGATGATTGAAGCCATGCGGCATGGGTCAGCGAATCCGAAGCTGAAACGAGGCCCGCGCGATCTTGGCCGTTTCGGTCTCGGCTTAAAAACTGCATCATTTTCGCAATGCCGTTGTCTGAAAGTCATTAGCAAAAAAGACACGACTCTCAGCGGAGCGGAGTGGAGCCTGGACCGTATCGATGAACTTGATGAGTGGTTTCTCTCAATCCTGGACGACCATGAAACTACTGCCACGCCCTATGTCGAGCGTCTCAATGAGCATGGCACGATCATAGTCTGGAGTGACCTTGATCGACTCCTTGAGGACGAAACCGGCAGCCGTCGCGATGAGATTATTAACGAAAAGCTGGATATCGTCGAGAAGCATCTCTCGCTGGTTTTTCACCGATATCTCTCCGGTGAAATCAAAGGTCGAAAAAAGATTTCGATCTCGGTCAACGGCCACCCCATTGAGGCGTTCGATCCTTTCTGCCGAAAGAATGCGGCTACTCAAGTTCTGCCTGAGGAGATCGTCCGTATCGGTGATGCTGCGGTTCATTTGCAGCCGTATATCCTCCCTCATCACAGTCGGCTGACCGCCCGCGAATACGACTTTTATCAGAACCGGAGTGACTTTATTTCCAACCAGGGTGCCTACATTTATCGGAATGGCCGGCTCATGGCCTGGGGTGACTGGTTTCGGCTCATTCCAAAAGGGGAGGCCACGAAGCTTGCACGGGTCCAGATTGACTTCCCTAACAGCCTTGACGAAGCGTGGACAATAGACATCAAGAAGTCGCGCGCACGTCCGCCTCATCCTGTACGTGAAAGATTGCGGCAGATCATCACTCAGGTTTCTGGCCGGAGTACAACCGTTCACCGTGGACGCGGCCAGCGGCTTTTTGACGAAATCAAAACCCCGGTATGGGAACGGTATGCGGATCAGCACGGTATTCGCTATTCGATCAACCCGTCACATCCGCTTGTACAGCACCTGTCCACTCGGCTAGATGATGATGGCCTGCGGCACCTCAACATTCTTTTAGAGGTGTTTTCTGCTTCTCTTCCCGTGGAAATGCTTTATTCCGACTACTCGATGCATCCACGCGAAATTCACCAAGGTTCATCAGAGGCAGTTGTCATTGATCAACTGCGCACACTTCGTGCCGTAATTTGGGGCGGTGGGCCAGGCAAAGCAGAAGCGTTTCGCGAGATCATCCGTTCCACGAGACTGTTTGAACAGCACAAATCAATTGTTGATGATTTCATCCGTCAGGAGTTTGCATGAACGTCAGCCGTAATGAAAAAGAGAAAGGCTTGATTAACGCGTTAATTACTGCATTCGAGGATCAAAGCGAGCCGCCGACCAGGGGAGATATTGAAACAAGAGCATCTTTGCTTGCACCGCTTCTTGGTTATAACGGTGATCTGCGTATTGTCGTCGACGAAACAATGATCGCCATCGATACGCGAATGGGCACCGGCTTTTCTCTCATTGATGTCGAGGCAAATCACGATGAGGAGTGGATCTACAAGCGCGAGGCTATCGAATGGACGTACTCCGATGCCTATGAAGGATATCTACGAGCCGAAAAATGGCAGCCCTCTCTTGTCCAATCACTGAGTGATGTAGGAACGAAAATACTCGGCCACCTCCAGGACCCAACAAGTGAAGACTCATGGAATAGACGCGGTCTTGTCATTGGTCACGTCCAGTCGGGCAAGACAGCGAACTACATGGGTGTTATCGCGAAGGCGGCGGATGCTGGATACAAATTCATCATCGTGATCGCGGGTATCCACAATAATTTACGTAAGCAGACGCAGGAGCGCATCGACGAAGGTTTCATCGGTCGCTCAAGTGATCCTGAAAATCGTATTCCGGTTGGCGTGGGCCTTAACGGGAATTTTCCGCATCCGGTAACCGTCACGAACATCAATGACGACTTCAACAAGAATACTGCCGCAGAGAGTGGTTGGAAGATTAATGATTTCAGTAAACCCCTCATTCTTGTAATCAAGAAAAACGTACGCACTCTTGAAGCGCTGCATAAATGGTTGAAGGAGCTGAATGCCGCTGGCGATGGGCGCATTTACGTTCCCATGCTTCTGATCGATGATGAGGCTGACAATGCATCGATCAATACCAACAAAGAAGACATCAGCCCCACGAGAACAAACGCGATGATTCGCAAGATTCTCGGCCTGTTCACGAAGTCCTGCTACGTAGGCTACACAGCCACCCCATTCGCTAATATTTTCATCAACCCGGACGCTTATGATGAAGGCGTTCGCGATGAACTCTTTCCAAGAGATTTTATCTACTCGTTGGATGCGCCAAACACATATTTCGGCCCTGAAAAAGTGTTTTTGGATGAATTGTCCAGCAATGTTGTGCTCGAAAAAATAACGGACTGCGAAGACTACCTTCCGCACGCCCATAAAAAAGACCACGAAGTCGCCGAACTCCCACCAAGCCTTTACCGCGCACTCGACCAGTTCATAATTGCTCGCGCTATTCGGAACCTCCGTGGACATGTGAGCAAGCATTGCTCAATGATGGTCAATGTTTCGCGCTTCGTTGTGACGCAGACGATCATCCGCAGCTTCATCAGCATGCGCATGAAGAAAATGCATGAAGCGGTGAAGGCGAACTACATGATGCCGGAGAATGTTTCGGCTAAAAATGAATGCATGATCGCCCTGCATGCCGCATTCAACGTCGGATACTCTGAATGCGGCTTTGAATGGGCAGAGGTCAGGAAGGTGCTCTACGGTGTATTTGAAAATCTGCGCATCTTTGTCATCAACAGTAAAAGCGATGAGGTTCTCGATTTCAGAAAATATGGAAAAGATGGCGTCGGCCTGACGGCGATTGCTATCGGTGGCCTCAGCCTTTCACGTGGCCTCACGATCGAAGGCCTAACTGTCAGCTACATGTATCGAAACACTCGTATGTACGACACCCTTATGCAGATGGGTCGATGGTTTGGTTATCGGCCTGGATTCGAAGATCTTTGCCGCGTACATCTTTCACAAGACTCGATCAACTGGTACTCGCATATCGCGAACGCATCAGAAGAACTGCGCCAGCAGATCAAACGAATGCGTCGCGACGGATTGAGTCCTAAACAATTTGGTCTATACGTTCAGTCCCATCCTGACAGCCTTCTGATCACTGCCGCAAACAAAATGCGCAGCGGCGAGAAGATCGTCGTGGATCAGAACTTCACCGGGAAGCTGAAAGAAAGCACACTTGTTCCGATCGATCCGGTAATCAACGAGAAAAACGAAGCCCTTATTGAGGAATTCTGGAAGGCCGGGTTTGGAGGGCAAATCCGTACAACTAGGAAGGGTTGGTTCATTCCCGATGTGAAACTTGATGTCATCGAGAACTTCTTGACTCGGTTTCAAGTTCATAAAAATTACCTGCCTGAGAAATCATCGATACTCAGCTATCTGGACAAGATCACCGGGAAATTTCCTCGTGGCGATGTATTGCTCATTTCGACTGGAAAAGAGGGCGAAGCGGGCGAATTCAGGTTGGGTGCTCAAGAGCGTGTAGTTGAAATAGTCAAGGGCGATAGTTGGCAGCTAAACGGCTACCGCGTCGCAAGCAGAGGCGACGAGGCACTCGGTCTGAGCGATGAGCAGCTTGAAGAGGCACTTACTTACGCTTCTAACGTCCCCAAAAGTAAAAACAAAAAGCCGTCGGACTACCACTACAGAATTTTCAGGAACAAGCCTCTTTTGATGGTACACGTCCTCGCACCCACAGACAGCGAAGTTGTTACCGGTCGCATCCCGGCGTTTGGCGTCAGTTTTCCCGACGGACTCTTCGGCGTCAAAATTGAGGTAGTAGCGAACCGCGTTTGGCTAGAACAGATGTACGGCTCACTCGAAGACGGCCAGGACGATGAGGATGACTACGATGAGTAGACATACACCTTGGGATGAAATCGGGAAGCCAAGTACCAACTACACTGTGCGCCGGGTGGCAGGAAGCGGCGCCATTCCCGTCTTTTGGGGCAAAGACGTTAACGACCAGTGTCTTCTGATTGTCGAACTGAACGGCGATCACGGTGTGCAGTTCCGCAAAGACTGCGCGACGGTTCACGGTATCGGCGTCGATCTCAGAAATGGAGAGCAGACGCAGCAGCAGCGGCTTGTCCTTACCCTTGAAAAGCAGGTTGATCGGGACTTGTTTGTGGGTCTTTGCGAAACACTCGTAGTAAGCCTCGCTCCTGTGAGTGACTCCAGCGTCGCGCTCTCAGTTACACTGACTCACATTAAGAGATGGAAGGCTTTTCTGGCCGGCAGAAAATCGCGACTGCTGTCCCCTGAAGAAGTCAGGGGTCTCGTTGCTGAACTGCATTGTTTACGTGCTCTTTATCAACTGCAGCTAACACAGCTCGAAGCGGTAGACGCATGGTGCGGACCTGAATACCTCCATCAGGATTTCATTTTCGGAAATACAGCGGTCGAAGTGAAATCGTTGTCGGGCCGGGAGCGGAACACCGTGCGCATTTCATCTGAAGATCAGTTGGAAGGCCTATCTGAAAACCTGTTTCTGGTTGTCTACCGTTTTAGCGACATGTCCGACTCCGAACTTGCGTTATCCCTGAACGACATTATTCGGGTGGTCGAACACGAGCTGGGAGACGCCAAAGCTCTTGAACAATTCTCTAAGAAGCTGGCGGGCTGTGGGTATCTCCCGCTGTCCGATTACGACTTGCCTCGCTTTATAGTTAGTAGCATGCAGAGTTATCGCGTTGAAGGGGAGTTTCCCCGCCTGATAAGGTCGCTTCTCCCGGAGGGCATTACCAAGGTTGCCTATGACATCAAACTGGAGGCAATTAAACCGTTTGAGTGTGCTCAGGAACAGATTTTCGGGAGCCTTTAATTGGATGTAATGCCAGAGGAATTTTTCCACGATTTTCGTCAGGAAATGCTTGCCGGGGCTGAGGCTAACAGCAGTTTTCAGTTGGCGGAATTTATGGAAGTTGTGGCCAATGAGCTTGTCGAAACGGGGTTCGTGGAGGGCTTCGAGTTCTGTCACTACCGTGCTCAACGCGGCATGCGAGTGGACGGCTACTGGTTCAATGACGAAGGCACGCTTGATCTTTTTGTTGCGGATTTCGACTGTCGCAGCGAGCTGGCGTCACTAACACGAACCGACGTTGATGCAGCATTCAAGCGCGTTATCAGCTTCTTTGAGGCAAGTCTTAACAAGCAGCTCGCGACAGAGCTGGAAGTCACCTCACCCGAATACGGGCTGTCCCGCCAGATTCTGGACAGAAAAGGTTCTATCCGGCAACTTAATTTGATCCTGGTTTCCGAGCGCATCATCAGTGACAAAGTTCAGACGCTGCCGGATGAAGATGTGAGCGACATTCCTGCAAGCTTTCATATCTGGGATATTTCCCGCCTCCAGCGTCAACGCAGCTCACGCAGCCACAAAGAAGCTCTCAATCTCGACTTTGTCCAGATGTTCGGGACAGGAATTTCCTGTCTGCCAGCGCACCTCGGCTCGGACGCTTACCAGTCTTATTTGATCGTGATGCCGGCGGAAATTCTTGCGGGCCTATATGAGAAATTCGGTGCCAGACTCCTGGAGCAAAATGTTCGTTGTTTCCTTCAAGCTCGCGGTAAGGTAAATCAGGGAATCCGCAGCACGATTCTTAATGAGCCGAGCATGTTCTTTGCCTATAACAACGGGATCACCGCAACTGCTCAAAGCGTCGAAATAGACAAGGCAGAATCAGGCCTCCAGATAACCCGGATCATGGACCTCCAGATCGTAAACGGCGGGCAGACGACGGCGTCGCTTTTTCACACTCGCAGGAAGGACAAAGCTGCTCTCTCGAACATCTTTGTCCAGATGAAGCTCTCGGTCATCGACAGCGAAGAGAGTGAAACAGTTGTTCCGAAAATCTCGGAATATGCCAATACGCAGAACCGGGTGAACGCTGCCGACTTCTTCTCGAATCACCCCTTCCATATCCGCATGGAGGAATTTTCCCGCAGACTTTGGGCACCTCCTCAACAAGGTGCCCAAAGGGAAACGAAGTGGTTCTACGAGCGAGCGCGTGGCCAGTACGCCGACGCTCAGTCCAAACTTACGTCAGCTGAACAGAGGCGCTTTAATGCTGAGAATCCCAAGTCTCAGATGTGCACTAAAACTGACCTCGCCAAGTTTGAGAACGTCTGGGATGAGCATCCAAAGTGGGTGAACTTGGGTGCTCAAAAAAACTTTGCGCAGTATGCGCAACGTATAGGCCGCGAATGGGAAAAAACTTCTGATGGATTCAATGAATTTTATTTCCGTCGTGCAATTGCGCGCGGGCTCATTTTTCGAGCCACGGAGAAGCTTGTTTCAGCACAGCCTTGGTACAGCGGCGGATACAGAGCGAACATCGTTGCCTATAGCCTTGCCGTTCTCAGTGAGATTACAAGGCGTCATAAAAAGTCAATGGATTACCTTCGCATCTGGAATGCACAGGGCATCGACAAAACTTTGGAGAACACTTTGGCAGCTATATCCAAAGCAGTGAACGACGACATCATCAAGCCCCCACAAGGTATTTCCAACATTTCAGAATGGTGCAAAAGAGACGCTTGCTGGACGAGACTGCTCTCACAGATTGACGAGATCGAAAAGCTTCTACCCGATGAATTTTGGGATGAGCTTCTGTCAGCCGAAGATGGCGCGTCGGAAGCAAAGTCTGCCAGGCAGACTCAGAAAATTGACAACGGTATCGAAGCGCAGAAACGTGTATTCAGCGTTACGGCTGACCAGTGGAAGCGAGTCCATTCTGCTTTATCTGTAAAACAACTCTTGTCGTCCAAAGAGACTGGCGTACTCGGCATCGCCATACAGATGCCGGGCAAAATTCCAACGGAAAAACAATGTCTGGTATTGCTTGAGATAATCGAAAAGGCTCGTTTAGAGGGGGTTATCGTCTATTGATGTTTAACATTTGTTTAAACACGGCTCTGCCAAATTAACGGGTCTCGGCTTGAGTGTCAGCAGGCAATAACAAAGATGCCTTCGTCAAAGAACGGAAAAACAGGCTATAGGGAAAACGGCGCAAGCGGGTGCGGCGCACGTCAGCCAGCATTTTTGAGAAGTGAAAGGGGTTCGCGGCAATGCGCTGGCATGAAAACAACCAGACGCGCAAGATGTGCAGACTGTGAGTTCCGCTTTCATTTGCTCCCAACCCAAAGACTGCGCCTGATCACGATCAAAGGTGGCCAGACGGCGCTCAAGCTCGCAGTGCTGCGTAGAGGAGAGGGTACATCAGCATGGGCAATGCTGTCCCACAGATCGCCGATCAGCGTCAGGCGCTCCGGCGGAGTGAGATTGGTAATTTCGGCACGAGTTAAAGTTGTCATATTGGTAGACTGCCTAAATTGGCTTGCCGGTTCAAGTAAGGATTGCATGCACCGTACTGAAAGTTGAAGGCAAAAGAGGGTATGGAAGATTTGAACCTATCCCCACCCCGACCCTCCCCTTGAAGGGGAGGGAGTAAATATAGAACGATTTAATAATTATCCAAGATCGATGACAGAATTCAAAAACAACGAACGCGAACTGCATCTGTTCCGTCTGCGCTTGGGCGCAGCGTTGATTTTTGTTCTGGTTTGCTTCGGTCTGCTGCTCACCCGCTTCATTGTGTTGCAGGTCGTTCGTCACGACGACTACGCCGCGAAGGCCGATGAAAACCGCATTGCCATTGCACCGGTCACGCCAAATCGAGGGCTGATTGTTGATCGCAATGGCGTGGTGATCGCCCGCAACTATTCGGCTTACACACTTGAAATCACGCCCTCTAAAGTGGGCAATCTGGAAGCGACGATTGATGCATTGGCCGAAGTCGTCAACATCGAGCCACGCCATCGAAAAATCTTTCGCAAATTACTGGACGAGGGCAAGAACTTTGAAAGCGTGCCGATTCGTACGCGTTTAACCGATGAGGAAATCGCCCGCTTTGCCGCGCAAAGCTATCGCTTTCCCGGAGTGGCTATTCAGGCAAGGCTGTTTCGCCAGTATCCACTCGGAGAAGTGGCTTCACACGTCGTGGGATATATCGGCCGCATCAGTCAGCGCGATCAGGAAAAGCTCGAGGAACGCGCTGAAAAAGAAAATGACGATCAGCTGCTGGCCAATTATCAGGGCACCAATTACATCGGCAAGGAAGGCCTGGAAAAACACTACGAAGCCGTTTTGCATGGCACGACCGGTTATGAAGAGGTAGAAGTCAGCGCAGGTGGCCATGCCGTACGCACCCTGTCACGCACGCCGGCCACTTCGGGCAACAACCTGATTCTTTCGGTCGACATCAAGCTGCAGCAACTCGTGGAAGAGGCCTTCGGCGATCGCAAGGGTGCGCTAGTCGCCATCGAACCGGCGACCGGCGACATTCTGGCCTATGTTTCCAAGCCAACTTATGACCCGAACCTGTTCGTCGAGGGTATCGATTCGGATAGCTGGAAAGCCCTCAACGAATCGCCCGATAAACCGCTGATCAACCGGCCCATCAGCGGTGCCTATCCGCCCGGCTCAACCTTCAAGCCCTTCATGGCTTTAGCCGCGCTCGAGAATGGCAAACGCACACCTCAGCAAACCATCTTCGATCCGGGCTATTTCAATTTTGGCAATCACCGGTTTCGCGACGATAAAGAAGGGGGTCACGGTACCGTCGATATGTACAAATCCATCGTCATTTCCTGCGATACCTATTACTACAATCTCGCTGCAGATATGGGCATCGACATGATTGCCAATTTCATGAAGCCCTTTGGGTTCGGCCAGGTCACTGGCATTGATCTGGACGGTGAACGCACCGGTATACTGCCGTCGACCGAATGGAAACGGAAGGCTTACCGCAAGCCCGAGCTGCAGCGCTGGTACGCGGGAGAAACCATCAGTATCGGTATCGGTCAGGGCTATAACTCTTACACCCCACTGCAAATGGCACACGCCATTGCCACTCTGGCCAACAATGGTGTGCTGATGAAACCGCATCTGGTCAAGGCCATCGAGGACGTGCGCACCGGAGAACGTACATTGACGGTACCCAAGGAAAATGGCCGCATTGAGCTCAAGCCGGAAAATCTCGAATTCATCAAGAAAGCGCTGAGAGGGGTTCCCGTAGAAGGAACTGCGGCGCGGGCTTTTCAGGGTGCAGGCTATGTCTCGGCGGGCAAGACCGGAACCGCACAACTTTTCCAGATCAAGCAAAACGAAAAATACAAGGAAGGCAGTGTCAGCCAGCATCTGCGGGATCACGCCTGGTATATCGCGTACGCGCCTGCTGACCCTGAGTCGGGCATCCCTCGTATTGCTCTAGCGGTGTTGGTCGAAAATGGTGGTTTTGGTGCCGCTGCGGCTGCACCAATAGCGCGCAAGGTCCTTGACTATTATCTGCTGGGCAAACTGCCCGATCCGCCCAAGCCGACGGACAAGGAAGTTGAACCCGAAGCCGAACCAGGAGCGCACGGTGACTGAAGCTGCTTTGATTGAGGCGGGATGGCGCAGACTTAAACAGTTTGTGAATGTCTTCGACTTGCCACTGGCCATTATTCTTGGTCTCCTGGCAACCTTTAGTCTGGTGACGCTCTATAGCGCAGGCTACGATTTTCCGGGGCGCTTTGAAGGTCAGGTACGCAACTTCGTTGCTGCGTTTTTTGTGCTCTGGATTGCGGCCAACATCAAACCCCATCATCTGATGCGCATGGCTATTCCTGTCTACGTCAGCGGCGTCGCGTTACTAGTTTGCGTGGC
Organism: Betaproteobacteria bacterium; assembly: GCA_025362735.1. GTDB lineage: Bacteria > Pseudomonadota > Gammaproteobacteria > Burkholderiales > Burkholderiaceae_D > JANYFL01. The sequence continues at coordinate 75,600 of JANYFL010000039.1, forward strand.
CGTCTTCGGCATTTCGAAAAACGGCGCACAGCGCTGGCTGAATGTGGGCGTGGTCATTCAACCTTCAGAAATGTTAAAAATTGGCGTGCCCTTGATGCTGGCCTGGTATTTTCACAAACATGAAACTCAGGTGCGCGGGCGCGACTTCTTCGCCGCCGCCTTGTTACTCGTCATACCGGTCGGTCTGGTTGCCAAACAACCGGATCTGGGGACTGCGCTATTGATCATGGCCGCAGGGCTATATGTGATTTACTTTGCAGGACTTTCATGGAAATTGATTGCTCCAGTCCTGCTGATCGCCGTCATCGGCGCCGGCAGCCTGATTTATTTTGGCGACCAGATGTGTGCCGACGGTGTCAAATGGCCGGGTATGCGCGAATATCAGAAACAACGCATCTGCACCTTGCTTGACCCAACGACCGACCCGCTGGGCAAGGGCTTCCATACGATTCAGGCCGCCATTGCGGTCGGGTCTGGTGGAGTAACCGGCAAGGGTTATATGCAGGGCACGCAGGCCCATCTTGAATTCATTCCCGAACGGACAACCGACTTTATTTTTGCCGTCTATGCTGAAGAATTCGGCCTGATCGGCAACGTTTTATTGATGCTGCTCTATACCGCCTTGATTGCGCGCGGCCTGATCATCGCGGGCAACGCTCCTTCATATTTCTCGCGCCTGCTTGCGGGCTCGATCACGCTGATCTTTTTCACTTATGCCTTCGTCAACATGGGCATGGTGTCGGGTATGTTGCCGGTAGTCGGCGTGCCATTGCCATTCATGAGCTATGGCGGAACAGCACTCGCGACACTGGGGGTTGGCTCAGGCATTCTGATGAGTATTCAGCGGCATCGTAAGCTGGTGCAAACTTGATATCGATGAAAACCTACAAGCCTGACACAGAGTACTCAGAGAGGCACAGAGAAATCCCTGTCATCCTGAGCGCGGCGAAGGATCTCAGGTCTGCCCCAAGCGTCGTCGGTCATTCTGCACCTGAGATCCTTCGCTGCGCTCAGGATGACAAGAGCGTTATCACGAGATCGTGTGGTTTGCTCCAGATTTCCTCTGTGAATCTCCGTGCCTCTGTGTCTCTGTGTTGAGAGGTTTTCATGATGCGACCAACCCTTTTGGCGCTCGCTGCAGTACTCGCAGGCTGCACATCCCTGCCGCCGGTCAGCAAAGCGCCCGAACAAAAGACAGCTCCAAGTCCGGCGAAGGACGTTAGCGGTTCTAAACCACCCCCGACTGTTGCGCAGACTAAACCCGGTAAGGGCGCCTATTATCAGGATGATGGTCCGGGTGACAATGTGCCACCGAACCTGCTGCAGATCCCTGATGCGGTTCCGCGCGTGGAAACATACTCGCGCGCCGCCAATCGACCCTATAACGTTTTCGGTATCGACTTCGTACCCGACACCTCGGACAAGCCTTTCAAACAGCAAGGCGTGGGATCCTGGTATGGCCGCAAATTTCACGGGCAGAAGACCGCCAGCGGCGAAATCTACGACATGTACGCGATGACTGCGGCGCATCCCACCTTGCCGATTCCGAGTTATGCCAAGGTCACCAATGTGGCCACAGGTCAGTCGGTGATTGTGCGCGTTAATGATCGCGGCCCTTTCTTGCGCAGCCGCGTGATGGATCTGTCCTATGCTGCTGCGCTCAAACTGGGTTATGTTGATCAAGGCAGTACGCTCATTGAAGTGGAGCGTCTGCTGCCGAACGACATCATCGCAGGCAAATTCAGACCGAATCCATGGACAGCGCAGATTGCCGCAATATCGACTTCCACAGACAATTCCAAGGCAACGATTCCAGCAACGCCTGTGGCCGTAGCGCTCCCTTCGTCTGAAGGAAATATCGCACTTGACGCCAGCCAATTGCCCAATGCTCCCGATGAAGCTCGCCTGGTCGCGCTGATTGCAACAGCGTCAATTCCGACTGTTGCAACTACTCCGGGGAACACCCCGATTGCCAGCAATAACAAGGGCATTTTCTTGCAGCTTGCCTCCTTTCGAGCACGCGGCATCGCAGATGAATTCAAACAAAAAGTGGCGCTTGAACTTGATGCAAGCCTAAGTGGTCAGCTTGTCGTCAACACCGCATCCATCAATGGCGCCGAGTGGTTCCGCGTTCAGTTGGGCCCCTATGCAAACCGCACCTTGGCCGATGCCGCTGCGCAAAGCTTGCGCAATATGGTTAATGGCAGTTATCGACCCATTATCGTTTTACAGCCCTAGATGAAATCCTTGATCGACGTCGGTTACGCCTTGCTGTCACCGGATGCGTTGCAAACACAGCTGGGTGCCAATCGTGCTGAACTCGATGCGCTTCGCCCTTCCTGGTCGCGCTTGCCTTTAGACACCTACTTGCGCGACGGCGGGCATTATCGCCACCGACGCCATAGCTGTTTTATTTATTCGACTGAGGCAGGAAAATTGGAGCTAACGCCGCACCGTGCGCACTGGCAGTCGATTGACTACAACGCTTTGCACGGCGGGATGGAACGCTGGTTCGAACCCATCGAAAATTCTGTTGTGCAGTCTACAATCTGGCATCAGTTACTGAGTTCTTTGGCGGCAACGTTTGCCCATTTGCGCCCGGTCACACACTGGTATATCGAAGCACATCAGTTTCGGATTGATACGGCTGAGGGGATCGGGCGTCCCACGCCAGAAGGCGCGCATCGCGATGGTGTCGATTACGTGGTGGTGATTCTGGTGAACCGGCAACACATCAAAGGCGGCGAGACGCGCGTGTTTGAAGCGCATGGAAGCACGGGCATTCGCTTCACGATGCATGAACCCTGGACCGCATTACTGCTCGACGATGCGCGGGTGATTCACGAGACTACGCCCATCCTGCCCGAAGGAACCGATGGGGTTCGTGACACCTTGGTGCTGACCTTTCGTGAGCATGGATTTCAAGAAAAGCCCGTCAGACCCCACAGCTTCTAGCCTTGATGTTTGATCTTCAGTGCCCGCGCGTAGAGTGTTTTGCGTGAAGCGTGGGTCAACTCAACCGTCACATCAACTGCTTCCGATAAAGGCAGCACGCCGAGCAAGCGCTGCAATATCGGCAAGGCGACTTCAAAAGGATCAGGCAATTTGGACGGTGCCTCGACAATCAAAACAAACTCGCCGCGCTGGCGATTGTCGTCCTCTTCCAGCCAGGTACGCGCTTCACCCAGGGGGCAGACATGAATGCTCTCGAACAACTTGGTCAATTCCCGGGCAATGGCAATGCGACGGCCTCTTCCGAAAACATCCGCCAACAAGCTCACCGTATCGAGCACACGATGTGGGGCTTCATAAAAGACCAGATTGGCAGCAAGCGAGGTCAATGGTTTCAGGTCTGTTTCGGCCTGATTGCGTTTGCTCGGTAAAAAACCGTGGAAATGAAATGCCCCTGCATTCTGAAACCCGGGCAGTCCAGCCGCCGATAGCGCACAGGCCACTGCGCTTACACCGGGAAGCGGCATGACCTGAAAGCCCGCGGTACGCGCTGCATTGACCAGAATAGCGCCCGGGTCAGAAATCGCAGGCGTGCCGGCATCGGATAAATAAGCAACCCGCTCGCCCGCCTTGAGACGTTGAATGATGACTGCGCTCGCTTCGTGTTCATTGTGCATATGCGCCGCAAAGCAGGGCTTGTCGATGCCGTAATGGGTCAACAAGCGTTTGGCAGTGCGCGTGTCTTCGGCGGCGACGGCATCGACCATTTTCAAACAGTCGAGCGCACGCAGTGTGATATCGGCCAGATTGCCGATTGGCGTGGCAATGACGTAGAGTGTGGCGGCGGGATAGTGCTGCGTTTGAATGGCAAGGGGCTGGAGATCAGAATTCATGGCGCGATTGTGCACGCGTTCATGAGACGCAACAACCAACAAGAAGGAAAAGCCGAATGGGTTTGCTCAAAGCGCTCAAGCTAACCGAACGTCAAGTCCAAGGTGCTCAAGGTGAAGCACTGGCCCGAAATCATTTGACGCGGGCTGGCCTAAAGCACCTGGCCAGCAACGTTAGCTATCGTCAGGGTGAACTTGATCTGGTGATGCTGGAGCAAGGCAAACAAGGGGCGACATTGATTTTTATTGAAGTGAGGATGCGCACTAGTGCAGCTTTTGGTGGGGCAGCGGCCAGCGTAAATCCCGGCAAACAGCGCCGCCTGATTGCCGCTGCTGAACAATATCTTCAGGAACATTATGCAACTCATCTACCCGCTTGCCGCTTCGATGTGGTGACCATAGATGGTGAGGGAACAATCGAATGGCTGCGTGATGCCTTTCAGTCGCATTGACACAAGGCATACGCAAACCAGAGAGAAGCAGGCGATTGCTATAATCGGCCCACTACTTTCACACCACAGTGAGCTTTCCCGATGAGTCTCTTATCCCGTATTACTCAACAGTTCGAGGACAGCGCCAAACTGAAACAACAGGCTGCCTCCGTCCTGGTTGAACCCATCGCGGCGGGCATTGAAGTGATGTTCAATGCGCTCTCAAACGACAACAAGATTCTGGCCTGCGGTAATGGTGGTTCGGCAGCCGACTGCCAGCACTTTGCTGCCGAATTAATTGGCCGTTATGAACGCGAACGGCTTCCGTTGGCAGCGATTGCGCTGACGACAGACACCTCGATCTTGACGGCCGTCGGCAACGACTACGATTACAACGAAATTTTTTCCAAACAAGTGCAAGGACTGGGACGAGCCGGTGATGTCTTGCTCGCGATATCCACATCGGGTAATTCAAAAAATGTGATTGCCGCAATTGAGGCGGCCCACGAACGTGACATGCGCATTGTCGCCATGACCGGCAAGGGTGGCGGCAGGATTGATGAACTGTTACGCGAAGATGATGTCCACATTTGCGTGCCGCATGACCGTACGGCGCGTATTCAAGAAGTACACCTGCTCGCACTGCACTGCCTGTGCGATGGCATCGACTGGAATCTGCTCGGAGACGAATAATGAAACAAGCTGCAATCATCCCATCCAATAAACCCTTGCATCAAAAGCTCCCGTTTGCAGCAGCCTTGTTGACGGCCGTACTCGTGACGACTCAGTTGTCGGCCTGCTTTCCTGTGGTTGTGGCCGGTTTTGCGGCGGGCACACTGGCCGCAATGGACCGGCGCACCATTGGTGCACAGACTGATGACACCGCCATTGAGCTCAAGGCCGAGAACCGCTTCCGGGATCAATTAGGAGGGCGTGCTCACATTGCCGCCACCAGTTATAACCGTAAGCTCTTGCTGACGGGCGAAGTGTCGAGTCAGAATACGAAAGAAGAGGCCGAGAAAATTGCTGCGGGCGTTGAGAACGTATTGGCGGTCATTAATGAATTGGAAATCATCGATACCGGTTCGTTCGGATCACGCTCGAACGACGTCTACATTACGACCAAGGTGCGCGCCACTCTCATTGATGCTGATGATCTTTACGCCAACGCGTTCAAAGTCCAGACGGATCGTGGCAATGTTTATCTCATGGGGCGCGTGACCGAACGTGAAGGTGCCCGCGCCGCTGAACTGGTGCGCGGCATCAGTGGTGTACAGAAGGTCGTCAAAGTCTTCGACTACATCACCGAAGATGAACTCAAGCAGTTGAGTATGACGAAGGCGCCGGCAGAGCCCAAAAAATAGTTCGCGGATTTGCCGATTCATAAACGTCAATCTGCGCCTGTGGGCGTGTGACAGGGGAGAGTTGCATGAGTTTCGGCTTGATCATTTTTATTTTTGTCATTCTGTTGCCCCTCTTCTGGGGCATGGGTGCCTATAACCGGCTGGTGGGTCTACGCAATCGGGTCAAGAACGCCTTTGCCCAAATTGATGTTCAGCTCAAGCGCCGCTATGACCTGATTCCCAATCTGGTCGAAACCGCCAAGGCCTATATGCAGCACGAAGCCAACACACTCGAAGCCGTGATTGCTGCACGCGACCATGCCGTGCGTGCCAAGGCAATCGTCGCTAGCAACCCGGCCAATACTGCCGCGATGACTGAACTGAATCAGGCAGAAAATGCCTTGTCCGGTACATTAGGTCGACTGTTCGCAGTATCCGAGGCCTATCCTGATCTGAAGGCCAATCAGAACATGATGCAGCTGACCGAAGAGCTGACCAGTACCGAAAACAAAATTGCCTTTGCCCGTCAGGCATACAACGACGACGTGATGAGCTACAACACTGGCATTGAACAATTCCCTGCGAGCATCATTGCAGGTATGTTCCGCTTCAAGCCTTCGGAGTTGCTCGTGGCGACGGAGTCCGCTGAAGAAAAGAAGCCGGTGAAGGTGCAGTTCTAACTTCCCCCCCTTTCAAGGGGGGGGGTTGGGGTGGGAATGGGTTATATCGCAGGATTTTCAAACCCATCCCCCTCCTCACCTCCCCCTTGAAAGGGGAGGAACCCCGCCCCTATGAATTTCTTCGAACATCAGGATCACGCGCACAAACTGACGCGGCGTCTGATCTGGCTGTTCGTGCTGGCGGTCATCTGTATTGTCTTCGCGGTCAACGCCACACTCGCACTGGCCTGGCTGATTGCTTATCCCGTTCACAACGGAGCGAGCCTTGCCAACCGACTGCCTAATCATTTCTTTTTTACCAATACACTGATCACTCTGCTGTTCATCATCGGCGGCACCTTGCTTGAACTCTGGCGTTTGCGCGATGGTGGAGATGTCGTAGCGAAAATGGCGGGCGGACGTCTGCTGCAAAGCGCCAGCTACGATCCTGCTGAGCGGCGTCTCCTGAACATCGTTGAAGAAATAGCAATCGCTTCAGGAATATCCGTCCCGAAGGTCTACGTGATGGGTCGAGAAAATGGCATCAATGCCTTCGCTGCGGGTTATGGCCCTAACGAGGCTGTCGTCGCCGTCACGCACGGTGCCGTGACGCGCTTGTCGCGCGACGAATTGCAAGGCGTGATCGGTCATGAGTTCTCGCACATTCTCAATGGCGACATGCGCCTGAACCTGCGACTGATGGGTGTGCTCTACGGCATTTTGCTGATTGCAATGTTCGGCGGAAAGCTGATGAGTCTACTGCGCCACAGTAGTGGCTCACGAAACAAAAACGGTGGTGCACCGATGCTTGCGCTATTCGTCGCCGGTCTCTGTCTTTGGATCGTCGGCTATATCGGTGTGTTTTTTGGACGCCTGATCAAGAGCGCAGTATCGCGACAGCGCGAATTTCTGGCCGATGCATCCGCGATCCAGTTCACACGCAATCCAGATGGCATCGGCGGCGCATTGCGCAAAATCGGCGGCTTGTCGAAGGCGCAGGAAGATGGTCTTGCCATCGGTTCGCAGATCCATCATATCAACGCCGAAAATCTTTCGCATATGTTTCTCGGCGCCGCACGGCCCAACTTCATGTCGGGTTGGTTGGCCACGCATCCGCCGTTGGAAGAACGCATACGACGCATCTACGGCCGCAGCATGCCGCTGATGAGTGCTCCTGAAGCACCCGTTGAATATCCAAAAAGTACACCACCTATTGCGCCGCTTCCGTATGTCGTTACCAGCCTTGCCGAAGTACAGGCCAGCACACCATCATCCGTGTTTCCGCCGCATACGATTCCGGAAACCCTGCGGCAAGCCGCCCGCATACCGATTACGGCACAGAAGATGATGCTGGCTTTGCTGCATGATCCCGTTAACCTTCCCAATAATCTGAACACAATCGACCGGGACACCTGGTTTCTCGCACTGAAACGGCTCGAACCGGAGTTGCATTTGTCGCTCATTGATCTGGCCATACCTGCGCTCAAAGAACTGAATAACGGCGAGCGCGAACGCTTTCTTGCAAATGTGGATCAAGTAATCAAAGCAGACGGGCGCGTGACCCTCAAAGAGTTTGTCCTGCAAACCATTTTGTCTCGACGGTTGAACAATACGGCAGGCCGCGCTGTACCGATCCGTTATGCCAGCCTCGAGACATTGCGTCCCGCCGCCGCTATCGTCTTGTCTCTGGTTGCGCATGTAACTTCCACCCAGAGTATCAGTACACACACAGCATCCGAAGTATTTGAAAAAGGAGCCGGTATTCTCGGCCTGTCCGGCCTTACTCTGTTAGCGCGCGATGCCATTCATTTCGATGCCGTAAACCATGCCCTTAACCAACTCAATGAACTTGCTCCATTGAAAAAACCACTGTTGATTAAAGCCTTGATGTCGGTGGCCGGTCATCCCGTTCAATCAAGCCCATGTAATGATTTGCTGCGTGCGATCAGTACTGCGCTGGACGTACCGACACCGATGCAGTTATAAATGTGAATCCAGCCTGATTCAATTTCAGGACACAAACAAGAACAAAGAAGGATTGAGAATGTGTTTTAACAAATGCCTTGTACGCCATTGCACAAGCCTGTTTTTTTCACGACCCTAACCCTTTGGTCAGTTTATAGTTCAGCGAAAGTTTCCTCAGGTGATTTCACGCAGGAACCACAGGCTGAATGGGATAAGGGTTCGCCAACATCTCCCAATATTACGAATTCACAACTCCTGATCCCACCGACGATCGATTATCCAGTGGAAGCCAAGAATCGCGGAATTGAAGCTGAATTCTTGATTCAATTTACTCTTGATGAAACGGGTGAAAAAAATAGCCTGCTATTTTTAGCGGCGACCTCATTGCAAAAAGATTTTTACGGAGATCCTTACAATTTTCAATATCTAGTGTTTTTATTCGAAGCTGAAATCAAGAAAGGTCTGAAGTCGGCACTGATCAGTCCGGCTGAGCTAAATGGGAGGCCAATAGCTACCGTCATGCAAATGCCATTGAGTTTCAAACTCGATAAAGATACTTTGCAAGAAACTGAACTTCTCGACAATAAATTCCTTTGGATACCAAAGATACGTTATCCATCTCCTGCCAGAGATGCCGGAATCGAAGCCTTGCTGACGGTTCAAGCGTCTGTTGATGCACAGGGGGCACTGCAAAACATCAAAATTGTTGAGGCGTCTTCAAGGGGCAAAGCGGGCGCAGGCAAGCAATTCAGCTTTGACGCCATTGTTGAGTTATTTGGTGATGAAACGCGAAGACTAATGTCTGAAGCACGTTTCCCTCCAGTCGAAACGGGGCAAGCAGCCGCCGCTCGCGTTGCCCGTATCCAAGTTAATTTTATTTTGGATGAGAATGAAGCCGCACAAAAAGAATTTGCTCCGGCCAAAATGCTTTGGCATCCCTCCATCAAATATCCACCATTTGCCCTTGATGCTGGAATCGAAGCCAATCTCGAGGTTGATTTCGAAATTGATGCAGATGGCAAACCGCACAACGCAAAGATTGTTAAGGCATCTTCTACCACTTTATCGGTGGACAATATTCCCGTGAATGAGGAGGCAATCCGTTATTTATTTGAGCCGACTATCTCGAACACAGTGCTTGATCTTCGCTTTTCACCGCGCATTCAAAATTCCAGGCGCTCTTGGACTCAAATCATCACACCCTTTAATTTCCAGTTGGGTTACACAGCAGAAAAACTCAAGGAAAAATTTTTAAACTCGGGTATTCAAAGTCCTCATAACGCCCAAGACTTCATACGGCGCGGTGATGCTTACATTGATTACTTTTTAGATCTCGACAAGGCGCAGTCCGATTATGATCACGCAATCTCGCTGGATCCAAAAAATGTATCGGCATACTTGAGGCGTTCAGACATGCGCCGCTATAAGGGAGATCATCGGGGTGCATTAGCTGATCTGGCAAATGCCTACCTAATTAACGCAACAAATCCATGGACGCTATCCCGATTTGCCTTGTATTGGGCAAACGAAGGCAACTATAAACGTGCGCTTTAATACATTGAGCCTGCGATCGAGGTTGCGCCAACAACTGTGGAATATTTAATACAACGCGGCATCATTTTGCATCTCAAGGGACAGGAACTCGATTCAATCAATGACTTTCGGACTGCACTCTTTATGGCGACGCCCTATCCATCGCTGGCTTCCATATGGTTGTATATATTGGAAGCCAAGCAAGGTAACGATGCGTCGGACGTATTGAATGGATATGCAAAACCGCGCCTGGACAGAAGATGGCCTACGCCCATTCTGGATTTGTATATGGGCAAAATCAGCCCTGTGGCATTGCGCATGGTTTCCATGAGTCCATATCCATCCATACAAAGAAACCACCTTTGTGAGATTTCTGTTTATTTAGGATTTTGGTATCAGATCAAGGGGCATCAAAGTGAGGCACTCAGCAGTTTTAATGAAGCCGCAAATCAATGTACCGGGATAGATATTTTCCAAGCAGTGGCCGTTTCGGAGATTCAACTTGCAAGTAAGCGCACAGACTCTGTATCAAAGCCGAAGCAGGTGACAACAAAGGCTGTGAAGCAGCGCCGCTAGTAAACCTGCCACACTACTGGCTTTGCTTTCTCCAAGGGAGTGCCGTGTTGTTTCAGATTTTTTTTACTCTACATGTTTAGTCTTATGATCGAAGTGCCTTCGGTTTCGATGATTCAATGGACTGAAAACGACACCCCTCAATCGGCCCTCTGGCGGTCTGAAAACGGATCGGCACCACCGAAACGTGTCGTCGTTGCTGATGACACTTTGACTGCAGACACGGCCTATCGGCTTGCTTGTGAGGGCACCGGCCTGCTCTGGCGCGGTGACTTTCAGAATGCGCGGCAGTTGTTACTGGCACTGGCGCGGCGGATTGATCGGAAGCCGCGCAATGGACATAAAGCTGACAAAAACAAGCCCCCATCCCAGCCTTCCCCCAACGGGGGAAGGGGTGCTATCGAAGCTTTTCATCTGCATCGTCAAGCTCAAGCACAAAGGGCAAGAGTACTGGGAATGTTGCTGCTGCCGTTCGACGCCGATCACAATGTCCCGCTCCGGCGTGCTCCGGATGTGCGACAGGCTTGTGCCGAAGCCTACGGCCCGGTATCGGATGAATCGCTCGCTTATGTAGCTTCGTTGCGTGAACTGCTGGGTTTGATCGGCGCGCATGAGTGGCGCAAGAAAGGCGTGGAGATTCCAGTGCTGGGTAATCCGCCGAACAATCGGATTCACCCCTGGTATGGGGTGTTCTCTCCTGTACGCGGCGAGTACCTCACTCTGGTCGCCCAAGCCCCATTGCCCAGAGCCTTGTCATCGAATAGTCTGGCTTTCGATATCGGCACCGGTACTGGCGTTCTGGCTGCGCTCCTGGCGCGCCGCGGCATACAGCGCATCGTGGCCACCGATCAGGATGCGCGTGCACTGGCCTGTGCCCGAGAAAATCTGACGCGACTCGGTTACAAGCAGGTTCAAGTGGTCGAGGCCGATCTCTTTCTCGAAGGCCGAGCTCCGCTGATTGTCTGCAATCCTCCCTGGGTTCCAGCGCGGCCCAGTTCGGCCATTGAGCATGCGATCTATGATCCAGACAGCCGGATGCTGCGCGGTTTTCTCGGTGGACTGGCCGCGCATCTGGAACCTAACGGCGAAGGCTGGCTGATTCTTTCCGATCTGGCCGAGCATCTTGGCTTGCGCACGCGCTCTGAGCTGACGACAATGATTGAATCTGCAGGCTTGAAAGTACTAAGCAAGATTGATATCAAGCCGCATCATCCCCGCACATTGGATAGCGATGATCCTTTGCATGCTGCACGCGCAGCGGAGGTGACTTCGCTGTGGCGACTGGGCGTGTAGTCCGGTTAGAGCGCAGCGAAAACCGGTCACCGCAATAAACTCAATCAAACCTCTCAACACAGAGACACAGAGAAATTCATGGGTCTTTCCTCCGTGTCTCGCAGTTTTTCTCTGTGACCTCTGTGTAAAGTTTTTGGGTTTGGATATTTCCTTAATGCGCTGAACATTGCCCTACATAATTTCATTGCACATAACCGACCAGGAAGTATTTATGCAGCCTGACCCCGAGAATGAACGCCGTCCCAACGGCATCGTCGCCATTCTGCTGTTTTTCCTGATGCTGTCGCCACCGATTGGTCTGACGGTCTGGATCATCGCGGCAGGCTCTTGGCGCGAACATTACTTGCGATCAAGCTGGATCCGTGCGGGCTATGGAATCATTGTTCTGGCCACGCTGCCATTATTGCTGTTCCGTATTTTCACTAGCGACCCGAATCCGAATCCAATCGGTCTTGGCTTGTTGTTCGCAGCCGGGGTCGTGGTGGGCAGTATCAGCCTGGCGATTGGCGTGATACGGGTCTGGTTTGACCTGAAGGCGTGAATAGAATCAGATTTCGTCCGGGAATGATGGCCCGCGGCGGCTCAGGACTTCAGCGCGCAAGCCACGATCACCAAAGACCTCCACCAAACGCACATCGGTGCCAGGATTGGCTGCACGCAGACGTTCGAACTCGTCCTGGAGTTCCAGATGATTTTCGAGCGAACGCGTGGTGCTGACACGGCCATTGACCAGTATCGCTGCCGCCACCGGTCTTCCCCAAAACCGCACCAGCTCAACATCGCGTTCGGGAAAATGGGCACAGGCCCGCTCGTACAATTCGCGCATTTCCTGCAACTCGTCCAGCGAGGCGCGATGCATATTCTCGCCATTGACTCGCAAGGTCAACCAGGCGGGATGCTCCTGCCGACGGGAAAAAGGGGTGACACTCATGAAAGATGGGGAATCGACCTCAAGATAGTCCTGAATTGGACCGATAGAACTGTGACACGGATCGTATCCATTGTTATAACGGCACCTTCCGGCCTGTCTGAACAACAATCCAAAGCGTGCATGCTAGACTTTTTCTTATGAACATTGTGATTCTAGCTGCTGGAATGGGAAAACGGATGCGTTCCGACCTTCCCAAGGTACTGCATCCACTCGCGGGCAAGCCTTTGTTGGCGCACGTCCTGGACACAGCCCGTAAACTGAAACCCGGCCGTTTGATCGTGGTCGATGGCCATGGCGGTGAATTGGTACGCAAGAAACTTGCCGATGCCGGTCAGGCTGATGACCTCATTTTTGTACGCCAGGCGCCGCAACTGGGAACAGGCCATGCGGTGCAACAGACGGTTGCCTATCTCGACGAATCGCAGCCTACACTGGTGCTGTATGGCGATGTGCCGCTGACCACTGAGATCACGCTGCAGCGTCTGGTCGAAGCGGCTGCGCAAAACAGCCTTGCGATTCTGACCGTCAATCTCAATGACCCCACTGGCTATGGCCGTATTGTGCGTAATGCCGCCAATGGCATCGAACGTATCGTTGAACAGAAAGATGCCACAGCCAATGAACGTGCCATTCATGAAGTCAATACCGGCATCCTGATCGCGCCGACCGTTGCACTCAAACGCTGGCTCAACAATCTGTCCAACAACAATGCGCAAGGTGAGTACTACCTGACCGATATCGTCGCGCAAAGCGTCAGCGACGGCGTGCCGGTCACTTCGGCGCAACCCGATCATGAATGGGAAACCTTGGGCGTCAACAGCCAATCGCAGCTGGCACAGCTGGAGCGCCAACATCAATTAACCCAGGCGGAAGCCTTGCTTGAAGCAGGGGTCACTTTGGCTGATCCGGCACGGATTGATATTCGCGGCACGCTGAACTGCGGGCGCGATGTCAGTATTGATGTGGGTTGCGTCTTCGAAGGCAAGGTCACGATTGCCGATCAGGTTCGCATCGGCCCGCATTGCGTGCTGCGCAATGTCAAGGTGGGTACCGGCACGATCATCGAGGCCTTCAGTCACCTCGATGATGCAACGGTCGGTGCCGACAATCGCATCGGCCCTTATGCGCGTCTGCGTCCTGGTGCGGTGCTTGCCGAAGGCGTTCACATCGGCAACTTCGTTGAAGTAAAAAACAGTCAGATTGCCGCGCAGTCCAAAGCCAATCACCTCTCCTATATCGGCGACACGACAATGGGCGCACGAGTCAATGTTGGCGCGGGCACCATCACGTGTAATTACGATGGCGTCAACAAGCACCGTACTGTGATCGAAGACGATGTCTTTATCGGCAGCGACACGCAACTGGTCGCACCGGTCACGGTAAAACGCGGCGCCACTTTGGGCGCAGGTACGACGCTGACCCAGGACGCACCGCAAGATCAACTCACTATTTCCCGTGCCAAACAACTTTCGCTGCCAAATTGGAAGCGTCCCATTAAAAAATAAGGACTCCGTATGTGCGGTATCGTCGGTGCCATTGCGGCACGCAACATTGTTCCTGTGCTGGTAGAAGGCTTGCGCCGTTTGGAATATCGTGGCTATGACTCTTGCGGCGTGGCCGTTAATAACCAAGGGCTTAAACGTGCGCGTAGCGTGGCGCGCGTCGCAGAGTTGGATCAGCAAGTCAAAGATAGTCACTTCGAAGGCGTGATCGGTATTGCCCACACACGCTGGGCTACTCATGGCGCACCGGCGACCAATAACGCCCATCCGCATTTTTCGCCAAGCCAGACTGATGCCCGCATTGCACTCGTGCATAACGGCATCATTGAAAACTACGAAGAGATTCGCGCCGATCTCAAGACCAAAGGTTTCGTGTTTGAAAGTCAGACCGATACCGAAGTCATCGCTCATTTGATCAATCACCTCTACGATGGTGACTTGTTTCGTACGGTACAAAACGCGATCAAAAAATTGACCGGGGCCTACGCGATTGCCGTCTTCTGTCGCGATGAACCCAATCGGGTCGTGGGCGCACGCTTTGGCAGCCCGCTCGTCATCGGCCTTGGCGAAGGCGAAAATTTTCTGGCTTCCGACGCGATGGCCATTTCGGGCACGACCAAGCACATCGTCTATCTGGAAGAGGGTGATGTTGTCGATCTTCAACGCGACAGCTTCCACATCGTGGATAAGCAAGGCGCAATGGTCCAGCGTGAAATCCGGATCGTCGAGGCAGGCAGCGGTATTGAAGAACTGGGTCCTTACCAGCACTTCATGCAGAAAGAAATCTTCGAGCAGCCGCGTGCCGTGGCCGACACACTGGAAGGTGTAGAAGTCATTTCACCGGAGCTGTTCGGTGAGAAGGCGGCTGACGTGTTCAGCAAAATTGATTCTGTGCTGATTCTGGCTTGTGGCACCAGCTACTACTCTGGCCTGACCGCAAAATACTGGCTTGAGGCCATCGCCAAGATTCCCACGCAGGTGGAAGTAGCGAGTGAATACCGCTATCGAGAAAGCGTGCCCAACCCCAAGGCACTGGTCATGGTGATTTCGCAGTCGGGTGAAACAGCCGATACGCTGGCTGCGCTCAAGCACGCGCAATCCCTCGGGCACATTCACACGCTGGCAATCTGCAATGTTGCCACCAGCGCCATGGTGCGCCTGACCGAATTGCAATACCTCACGCGCGCAGGCGTTGAAGTCGGTGTGGCCTCGACCAAGGCCTTCACCACACAGTTGACCGCGCTATTCTTGCTCACCTTATCGCTCGCCAAACTGCGCAAACATCTCAACCCCGCTCAAGAAGCAGCGGCGCTGCGCAACCTGCGTCACTTGCCCGCGGCGTTGCAAAGCGTGCTCGCGCTGGAACCGCAAATCGTCGCCTGGTCGCAGCAGTTTGCGCACAAGGAAAATGCTTTGTTCCTGGGCCGGGGGCGGCATTATCCGATTGCACTCGAAGGCGCGCTCAAGCTCAAGGAAATTTCATACATCCACGCCGAGGCTTATCCCGCGGGTGAACTCAAGCATGGCCCGCTCGCGCTTGTGACCAACGAGATGCCCGTCGTCACGATTGCGCCGAATGACAAGCTGCTGGAAAAACTCAAGTCCAACATGCAGGAAGTCCGTGCCCGCGGCGGTCAGCTCTATGTCTTCGCCGATGGCGACACACACATTCAAAGCGAACCGGGCCTGCACGTCATCCGCATGCCCGAACACTATGGCGCCCTCTCGCCGATCCTGCACGTCGTACCGCTGCAGATGCTGGCGTATCACACCGCCCTTGCGCGCGGTACCGATGTGGATAAACCGAGAAACCTGGCGAAGAGCGTGACGGTGGAATAGAAGTGGGGGGCGCAAGGGTGCATCCGGCCAGAAAATGTAGGGAAATGGCATGGAGTCCTCCTCGGTAAACTGCTAGCTTTAACCCAGCTTCAGTTGGTCACGTCTGATGCTGTAGGGGGGAGCAGTCCATTCCATTGCCCTACGCGAGCTACTGACATCGAGCCATGCCGTTACCAACCAATACTTGTGGACAAGCCACGTTTGATCCATAGGGAAATAGTGCCGGTTGCTGTTGAATGGGCACCTGCTGAGGTAACGTCGTTAGCTGTAAGTCCTGTGAGAACAGGGAAGAAGCGTTGGGACCGCGAGGGATGGCGTGAATGGTTCTGAAATTTGGAAACGACAAACGCTGCCAGGGACCAAGAATCATGTGATTGATGTTGTCATCGGCCCAAACCTCCACTTCGCCGTCAGACCATATCAGCGTAGGCGTACCGTTTACGTGAACATTCAAAACATCGCCGTTGTGCCTCAGTTGATAGTTTTTTGTGGGTGACTCCTGGTCTTTAGGAACGGCTGATGGAACATATTGTGGCAAGTTGGCGACCGATTGGTCGGCAAAGCGATCTGCCGCCTCGATCAGGTCAATGACGTTGCCCGCAGCATCCAGGATTTGAAAGACATTGGCTCGGTTCGTTGCCTGAATACGGTAGCTCGGCCCAACGGCGCTCGATACGGCCTCTGACGCTGAAGATGCGGCACGAAGATCACAGGCCGCCCTGCCTACAGGCCGCAGACAAAATCGGGCCGCAGTTGTTGCCGTAGCCGCAACTTCACGAGCGGCTAATCCCCTGAGCATCCACCAGAAAGCATTGGCCTCTAAGGAATATGCACCAAGCAACAGAGCCAAAGCGGTAGAAAAAAGCATTTTTTGGTTCATGATGAATTTCCCCTTTTGATCAAATCAATTATTTTTCTGGCAATAAAAAAGACCGCTGTACACAGATGTGTAAAGCGGTCTCAAGAACCAGTGTAGCGTTAGTTACTCACGGCGGTAATGCGCTGTGCTCCGTTAACTGTTAGCACTTTAGTGGAAGATAACAAGGTTGTTGGGAATACATAAACATCATTAGCATTGTTACCATAAATCTTGCCATTTGCGAAAACAAGGTCATCAGATGTTCCAATCGTAAAGACTGGAGCAAATGTTCCAACCACAAATGTGGTTGGATTTACCCGGTAGTATCCGCCAGGGGAGGCAATTAATAAGTCACTTGAGGTCAGGGTAATGCCATACGATAAGCCCGACCCAGTTGTCCCACCAATTGGCAATGCAATTTCCTTCACCTTTACCCCTGTATTCTTGTCGAATACGAGAGCGTCGGCGCCAGATGCTGTACGCAGAACGGTTATGATGACATTTGAAGCAGTGACTTTCATATCAACTAGACCTGAAATAGCTGCATTGATAGAATTGATCGTCAAATCTGTCTTGAGGGTTGCCAGATCAATACGATCCAGTATTCCTCCACGACTGGCGATCCACAACTTGCCTGCACTTTCATCCAACCACATACGGAGAATGTAGTCTCCGACCGATGAGTTGGTTGAAAGAGGTATTTCAGCAAGTAGTTGCTTTCCATCTGTTCCCAGTACGACGATGCGTGCGTTGCTCCCTGTTGCTGAGGTGGCAAAGCCTGCGGTGTAGTACTCCCGTCCGTCTGCGCCAATGGCGACCATTGCTTTAGTTACGCCAGCGAAGCTTATAAAAGGGTTGGAAACAGGTGTGGCAGCCCCCGTAAGGGGGTCGACATCCCAGAAGTAGTGGCCAGCTGATGCGATGGCGCAGTACACACGGAGCTTGGTGGTCTGCTTTTTAAAGGCAGTGCCAAAGCAGCCGTTTCCATCGATGGCGCTTAACGTTTGGACTCCATTCGTTGCGGTGTCGATGAGGGTGATGCCGGTAACACCGGCTACTGCAACCTTGTTAAAGGTCACTGTGCTGGCGGCTGTGGTAACAGTCCCGGTTACTGTACCAACATTCCCTGATGTATCACTTGCGGTTGCAGTGACGTTTAGCGTTGCACTAAACGGGAACGGGTTTGTTGGCGTGAAAACTACTGTGTTACCAGCTCCAAGTGTGGTCGTGCCTGCAACAGTTGTACTGCCATAGGTGACCACAATTGAAAGACCGGCACCATTGATGTTTTCATTTGCACTGACCACGATGGTTCCATTTGCTGCCACTTGAGCCGTCGGAAAGGTGAGAACTGGTTTGGTGGTATCGGTAGGGGTGCTACCGCCACCGCCAGAACTGCCACTTGAGGAGCCACCGCCACCTCCGCCACCGCAAGCGGTGAGAGAGAGAGCGAACCAAACACCAACATAAAACGCCATTTTTGAGTTTTTCTTTGTTTTCACGGTTTTCCCTGAGTGAATGAGAAGGCTTCCGAAATGCTCGCCAGGCCATAATTTAACCCATAGTTACGTAAGTTACGTAACTAAATTTCATTTTCAGTCACGTCATCCGTTTGACGATGACGGCATGAAAAATGTCAATGAAGAATTTGCCAAACGCCTGAAGAAGGCGATGGAACAGAAGGGCTATCCGGCCAAGCCGGCTGTGCTGGAGCGTGAGTTCAATTTGCGTTACTGGGGGCGGGCGGTGAGCCTGCATGGCGTGCGGCGCTGGTTGCGCGGGGAATCGCTGCCGACGCAGGACAAGCTCGAGGTACTGGCCGAGTGGCTGCAGGTGCAACCTCAGCATTTACGCTATGGCGTGGAAATCGAAAAGCGGGTCAGGCAGCGCAAGGCGGCTTGGGAACAGGCCATCGGTTATCAGGAGCGCGAGGTGTTCGAGGCCTTCATCCATCTGCCGACGCCGCAGCGCAAGATTGTCCGCGAAGTCATTCTGGCGTTTGCGCAGGCGCATTCGGCCAAGACGAAATAGGTCGGTAGTCGGCAGGGCGCAATAAGCGCAGCGCATTCCACCGGAACCTCGTTCATTCGCATTGAATCCGGCGCAATGCCTTTCATTCTATTTCCAGATCAATGGAAAAAGAATTCTCGTCGCCCCTGCGAAGGCTGGGGCCCAGTGACTTTTCATGAGTAACTTCCTATCGCCAATAAAGTCGCTGGGTTCCTGCTTAATTTGAACACTAAGCAGGAACGACGGGAGTAAATACAGGATTGAAATCAGTTATTGCGCCCTAAGTAAATTATCGATCTCTTGCTCTATCATTCGACGTACCGTTTTTCCCTTATAAAACCGAAGTAAAAACATCGACACGAACGGAGCACGACATGACTTCCAATCAAACGCCTTCCTTGATCCATATCCCCGACCTTGCCGGGAAGGTCGTGCTGGTTACGGGTTCGAGTACCGGTATTGGTGCCGCAGTGGCAAAGGGTTTCGCCCGCACCGGCGCCAAGGTTGCGGTCCATTACCGTGCCAGTCCGGATGCGGCGCAAGCGGTGGTTGCAGAGATCAAGGCGGCTGGAGGAACAGCGCATGCGTTCGCGGCGGATGTAACACAGACCGCTCAGGTGGAAACCTTGATCACACAGGTTGTGGCGCATTTTGGCGCGCTTCACGTACTGGTGAACAACGCCGGTGGATTCGAACGCGCACATCTGGCTGAGCTCACTGATGAGGGCTATGACCGCATGCTGGACCTGAATGTACGTTCGGTGTTGAGCGCGTCCCGTTTCGCGGTGCCGCACATCAAGCAATCCGGCGGCGGATCCATCATCAACACGGCATCGGTTGTGGTGCGTAGTGGCGGCAGCCCTGGCGCATCGCTGTATGTCGGATCGAAAGCTTTTGTCGAAGCCATTACCCGCAACTTCGCGAAGGAATTTGCCACTGACGGCATACGCGTCAACGCCGTTGCCCCTGGTGTCATCCTGACCCCTCTCCATCGCAACACCTCTGCTGAAAGATTGGAAGAATTTCGCCTTGACATCCCAATGCTGCGCCTTGGCAACACAGAGGAGTGTGTGGGTGCCTACCTTTTTCTGGCTTCGGAAATGATGGCCAGCTTCGTCACCGGGCAGATCATTGAGGTCAATGGCGGACAGGTCATGCCTTGATCCCAATAGTGTGATCGCCGCTTGACTTAATCCAAATGCCAATTAGAGCAAAGAGCTGCCCATTCTCATTCTGCCGCCAGAGCATTACTGGTTAGTCAATCAGCACGTGTAACCCCTCAATAATCAATTGGAGTTGATTCTGGTCTGCGATACCAAATCGACGGTCTACACGCTCTTTTCTGATAGATGAAATCTTATCGGCCATAGCCCAACTGACGACTTTCAACCCATTACGTCGGCTCGGTTCAATGCGTATGCGGTATGGAACATCGAGATCAATTGGGGTCGAGGTAAGCGGGCAGACCAGCACGCTATTCAGATCATGCCGGGCTTGTTGCAGGATAACTGCCGGACGCGGTTTGCCGTCGTAGTCACCTTTACCCGCAATGATGACGAGCGCGCCGCGCTCAAATTTCTGTGAAGAACTCATCGTGTTCCGGTGTCTGGCGATTGGCTGCTTGCGCCCAAAGTTGGGCTTGTTCATCGGGGTCGACCGTGCGCGCGACTTTTTCAGCGATGGCTTGGCGTACCAATTCGCTTTTGGTCAAACCCGCATGCTGGGCTGCTTGATTAAGCAGAGTATCAAGGGCGGGGTCAATACGAATAGTCAGGGCAGACATGATGGCTCCTCGAATCATTTGTCATACAAATTGTATGACGCATCCAATAATTCTGCCAGTTCTATTTCATAGCCCATTAGTCCTCTATCATCCTCGCATCCAGCCAATTCCATGGAATGAATTCAAATGCCCACCAAACTCTCCGACTTTCGCGTCCCGTCTAGCGGTAAATTTTCGCTTGTTGCTTTCGATCCATCAGCCAAACCTTTTTCCAATGGCGACAAGGCGGGAAATTTGACGCAGCTCAGTGAACTCGGCGCACGCATCAACGCGTTGCAGGATATTTTCTATGCAGAGCGCAAGCGCAAACTTCTGATCGTTTTGCAGGGCATGGATACCAGCGGCAAAGACGGCACGGTGCGGGCGGTGTTCTCGCAAGTCGATCCGCTGGGCGTGCGCGTTGTGCCATTCAAAGTGCCCACTCCAGAAGAAAGTGCCCATGACTATCTGTGGCGTATCCATCGTGAGGTTCCTGGCGCAGGCGAAATCGTCATGTTTAATCGCAGCCACTATGAGTCGGTCCTGATTGAGCGCGTTCACGAATGGATTGACGCAAAGGAATGCAAGCGCCGCTATGTGCAGATCAATGAATTCGAGAACCTACTGACCCAGACAGGCACAACGATCATCAAGTGCTATTTGCATATCAGCAAAGATGAGCAAAAAAAGCGGCTGGTAGAGCGGCTCGCAGATGGCACCAAGCACTGGAAGTTCGATCCAAACGATCTGAAGGAGCGTGCGCTCTGGGACGATTACATGAAGGCCTACGAAAGTGCGCTGGCTGCCACGAGTACCGAATCCGCACCCTGGTATGTGATTCCCGCCAATTCCAAAACCCATCGCAATCTGATGATTGGGCGTTTGATCGTCGAGACCATGGAGGCGATGAAGCTCGACTATCCGCCCGCGAAGCCGGAGTACTTCAAACTCAAGGTGGATTAGAGCGCTTGCAAAGTGCCGTTCGTCCTGAGTAGCTTGCTTGCAGGCGTATCGAAGGATAAACAGCCACGAAGTAACGGCCCACGCCTTGCGACCTGTCCTTCGATACACCTGCTTATTGTTCCAATAAGCAGGTACTCAGGACGAACGGTGTTTGGTCTTCCAAGACCCATTCGCAGCTTTGGATTCAATATCGCCTGGAATCAGATGCGCGTGTAGTTAAATTGCTGCCATGACATAAATTGCACTTGCAATTACTGCATAGGCAGCTATAATGCCTCTATGTCTAAACTTGCTCCCACCTCCAAATCCGAAAAACCGCTGTATTGCGTCGCTGGCTACAAGGTCGATGAAAGCATCGGCTATCTACTCAAGCTGGTGCGTGCCTCACTGACCGGTGCTGTTGATCGGCAAATGGCCGATCACGATATCTCGCATGATCAATGGGGCGTGTTGATCATGCTGGCCAAAGGTCATGCTGAAACTGCCGCCGATCTTGCGCGCGTGATGGAAAGCGACACGGGTTCGATGACGCGCATGATTGACCGGCTTGAAGCCAAAGGTCTGGTCAGTCGCAGGCGCTGTGGTGAAGACCGTCGTGTGGTGTGGCTGGAGTTAACTGACCCGGGGCGCGAGATTGCAGAAAAGCTGACCGCCATTGTCGTCAAGGTGCTGAACGAGCATCTACATGGATTCAGTGTTGACGAGCTCGATACTTTTAAAGGGTTTTTGCGACGCATGCTGGCCAATCGCGAAACTCAGCGTTAAAGCTCCGTTTGAATGTGTCTCATCAGGAAATAATCATGGCATGCCCCTCATTTCATCGCGAAGAATTTGATCCTCCTAATAGTGGCAATCCTGATCCTGTGCGCAATCCAAACCTGATTGCAATCACAGCGTGGATTGTTACGAATGGCGTGGCCATTGGTGCGGCCGTTCTTAGTGCTTTGCTGATGACCGGCTGTGCGAACCTGTCGGGCATTCAGCCCACATCAAAACTGATGCAAGAAAATAGCGTGACGCTGAAAACTGCACCACGACAGGCCGCTCAGCAAAGCGTTTGGCCAAGTACAAACTGGTGGGAAAGTTTTGGCGATCCGCAATTGAATGCGCTGATTGAACAATCGATCAATCCCGATGAAGGCAATCCAACGTTGCGTCTGGCTCAGGCGCGACTGAGCAAGGCCAACGCCGTAGCGGGGATTGCCGAATCGGCGAGCGGAATCACCAAGACGCTCAATGCATCGTCCACGCGCGAGAAATTTTCCGAGAATTATATTTACCCGCCGCCACTGGGTGGATCGATTTTCACCATCAATCAATTGGCATTGGATTTCAATTACGACCTGGATTTCTGGGGACGAAATCGTGCCGCAATTGCGGCTGCACACGCCCAGGTCGAAGCCTCTGCTGCCGATGCTGCAGCAGCGCGGTTGGCTTTAACGACCTCGGTTGCACGTGCTTGGGTTCAGTTGAAACGACTGTATGCTCAGCGCGACGTAGCGATTATCAGTACGCAGCAACGAGAGCAGGTGCTCACATTGACGCGTCAGCGCTCGGAGGCTGGTCTTGATACCGTGGCTGAATTGCGTCAGGCTCAAGCCGGTACGCCCATTGCCGCGTTAGAAGTTGCGCAACTCGATGAAGCCATTGCACTGGTGCGCAATCAACTGGCGGCCTTGATCGGCAAAGGTCCGGATTATGGTCGGCAGATTCCGCAACCGCAGCCGGATTTCCAAGACGCTATGCATCAACAAGCCAGCGCCCTTCCCAACAATCTGGAATTGAATTTATTGGGACGACGTGCCGATTTGACAGCCGCGCGCTGGCGTGTGGAGGCTGCGCTGCATGACATCGATCAAGCCAAAGCGCAGTTTTATCCCAACATAAATCTGATGGCTTCGATCAGTTTTCTGAGTCTCGGCGGCAGTCGTTTTCTTGACGCCAGCAGTCTCAATCCGTCCATTGGTCCAGCCTTGAGCCTGCCTTTATTCAGCGGCAGTTTGCGCTCCAACCTGCGCGGCAAAACCGCCGACTATGATGCAGCGGTCGAGCAATATAACCAGACGCTGCTGGATGCCGCAAAAGACGTTGCCGATCAGATTACGTCGCTGCAGGCCGTGCAAAATCAGGTCATGCAACAGCAGCAGGCGCTCGAGCGCACGACCCAAGCCTATGACGTTGCACTAACTCGTTATCGCGCAGGCATCAGCAATTATTTGACGGTGCTGAATGCGCAAACAGCGGTGCTGTCACAGCAACGCGCTGCCAATGATTTGAGTGCGCGTGGCGTTGATCTAAAAATCAGCCTGATTCGTGCACTGGGCGGCGGCTTCAGCCAAGGCCCTTCGTCGACGCAATTACATTAAGCGTCTATCCAAATACTTCTTTATTCCTAGGCTCTCCAAGCAGAGAGTAAGCCCAACAAAATCTCCGGAGCTGAACATGAGCAGCAATAACGAAACCGGCACCGCCTCTTCCTCCTCAACTGCTGAGGCCCCCAATGGAAACGGCAAACGCAAGACCATACTGACGGCAATGATCGGCGCATTCGCGCTATTACTGATTGGCTACGGTATCTGGTACGCGCTGGTCGGCAGTCATTTTGAATCCACCGACGACGCCTATGTCTCCGGCAACATTGTGCAGATCACACCTCAGGTTGCAGGCACGGTCGTCGCCATCAAGGCCGACGACACCGACGTTGTAAAGGCGGGCCAGGAACTGATTGTGCTGGATCAGGCGGATGCCAAAGTAGCTCTCGACCAAGCCGAAGCGCAACTTGCCCAAACCGTACGCGAAGTGCGTACGCTCTACGCCAACAATGGCAGCTTGAGCGCGAACATTGCTGCGCGTGAAGCCGACGTTGTGCGTGCCCGGAGTGCGCAGGCAAAGGCGCAGGAGGACTATCAACGTCGCGCTAATCTGGTCAGTGGCGGCGCAGTATCGAAAGAAGAGCTGCAACATATCCAGGCTGACTTGGATGCCGCACGCAGCAATCTCGCAGCGGCCGAAGCTTCAGCTAACGCAGCACGCGAACAACTCACATCAAACAAAGCACTGACCGAAGGCACCAGCGTTGCACAACACCCCAATGTGCTGCGTGCAGCCGCTCAGGTACGCGCAGCCTTTCTGGCACAACAGCGCGGCAGTATCCCCGCACCAATCGCGGGTCAGATCGCGAAGCGCAGCGTACAGGTTGGCCAACGCGTACAACCGGGCAATGCATTGATGGCGATTGTTCCGCTCGATCATTTGTGGGTCGATGCCAACTTCAAGGAAGTGCAGTTACGCAAGATGCACATTGGTCAGCCGGTCACATTGGAAGCGGATATCTACGGCAGCAAAGTCGAGTATGAAGGCAAGATCATTGGTCTCGCCGCGGGGACCGGCAGTGCCTTCTCGCTACTTCCCGCACAGAACGCGACGGGCAACTGGATCAAGGTCGTGCAACGTTTGCCAGTGCGGATTGAATTGAATGCCAAACAGTTAGCCGAACATCCGTTACGTATCGGCTTGTCCGTGGTTGCCAAGGTGGATACCAAGAATCAGGACGGCGCGCAGATCGCCAGCACAAGTGCCGTGCGCACTGCTGCTGCGTATCAGACCGATGCTTATGCCAATCAGAATAGTGGTGCCGATCAACTGGTGAAGAACATCATCGCAGCCAATCTCGGCAAGGGCTGATTAAGGCCTGTTGAAGTTCACTCGAATTTCGAGCCTGAATCACATCATGCAAACAGACGAGTCTTCACTATCTTCTCCCAATGCGGGAGACCGTTCACGCGCAGATCGGAGTCATCTGCCGCTGGCTCCGCTGACGGGCAGTGCAAAAGTGATTGGCTCTATTTCACTTGCACTCGCCACATTCATGAATGTGCTCGACACTTCAATTGCCAATGTGTCGATTCCAGCCATGTCGGGCGATCTTGGAGTGTCGCCCAGTCAAGGCACCTGGGTCATCACTTCCTTCGCGGTGGCCAATGCCATCTCACTGCCGCTCACTGGTTGGCTGACTCAACGCTTTGGGCAAGTACGACTATTTCTGGCGTCGATTTTTCTGTTCACGATTGCATCCTTCCTCTGTGGGATGGCGCCTAATCTGCAAATGCTGATCGCCTTCCGCGTGCTGCAAGGCGCAGTGGCTGGGCCGATGATTCCGCTGTCGCAAACCTTGCTGATATCGAGTTATCCCAAAGCGCAGGCGGGCAGTGCGCTGGCATTGTGGGCCATCACAACGCTCGTGGCTCCAGTAATGGGGCCGGTGCTGGGTGGCTGGATTACCGATCACTATTCCTGGCCGTGGATTTTTTTCATCAACATTCCCGTTGGCGCTTTGGCGGCCTGGGGCACCTGGCGTATTTACAGGAAACGCGAGACACCAACCCGCAAACTACCGGTTGATGGAGTAGGGCTTGCCCTGCTGGTCGTGTGGGTTGGTGCCATGCAGATCGCGCTCGATAAGGGCAAAGAACTCGACTGGTTTAACTCCGGTGAAATCATCGCACTGGCTGCGATCGCGATCGGCGGCTTCTGCTTGTTCCTCGTGTGGGAGCTCTTCGACAACGATCACCCGGTGGTCGATCTCACTCTGTTCAAACGGCGCAACTTCACGATGGGCGTGATTGCAATGTCGGTGGGCTATGGCGCCATGTTCGGCAATATCGTCATCTTGCCACTCTGGCTACAAACCCAAATGAACTACACCGCCACGTGGGCCGGTCTGATCATGGCCCCGGTCGGGCTCCTGGCCATTGTGCTGTCCCCCATCGTCGGCAAGAATATTACTCGCGTGGATTTGCGCCTCATGAGCTGCATGGCCTTCCTGGTTTTTGCACTGGTTTCGTTCATGCGCGCAGGCTTCAACACGAGCGTTGATCCTTATCATCTGTTGATCCCCACACTCATTCAGGGTGTGGCAATGGCGCTGTTTTTCATTCCCTTGGTCACGCTGACCCTGTCGGGCCTTGGCCCCGAACGCATTCCGGCAGCAACCGGCTTATCGAATTTTGTTCGTACCACTTTCGGCGCCATTGGTACTTCCGCTGTCACCACGCTTTGGGATAGTCGCTCGGCCATGCATCGCGCCCATTTAACCGAAAATCTGACCTCCTATAGCGCAACCGCCAATCAGGCTTATTCCAATTTAGCCAGTACGGGTATGACCAGGGACCAGATCGCTGGTAGCGTGGAACGCATTGTCGAACAACAAGCGCACATGCTTGGCGCAAGCGACCTGTTCTGGTTAAGCGGCGTGATTTTTTTAGGCTTGGCCGCCTTGGTCTGGTTCACCAAGCCGGAAAAGAACATGGCTGTTTCAGCTGATGCCGCAGCAGCCGCGCATTAAACCGCGCGCAACTTTTCAATCAGACCGAGTATTTTTTCGGGTTCGGTTGCTGAAAGTATGCGCTTGGCGAGTGGGGCACACTGTGTCGTATCGGAGCGCAGGATTTCCTGCTTGACCGAAAGCAGTTGCGCCGGGTGCATCGAAAACTGACGCAGGCCCATGCCAAGTAATAAGCGCGCCAACTTCGTATCGCCGGCCATTTCGCCACAGACAGAAACTTCGAGTCCCAGGCGCGCGCAGGTCTGTATGGTTTGGGCAATCAATTGCAGAATGGCAGGATGCAAGGGATCGTAGAGATGCGCGACAGCGTTATCGGTTCGGTCAATGGCCAGCGTGTACTGAATCAGATCATTGGTGCCGATGGAAAAAAAGTCCAGACGCTTCGCCAGCATTGGGAGGGTCAATGCTGCCGCTGGAATTTCGATCATGCCGCCAACCGGGATGTCGTGATCGAAGGCAATCCCCTTTTCTGTCAATTGTGTCTTGGCCTGCTCAATCAGATTCAGTGCCTGGTCAACCTCATGCGCATGCGCGACCATCGGAATCAGCAGCTTGATCGGTCCGAAAGCAGAGGCGCGCAAAATGGCACGCAACTGCTCGAGAAACATTTGGGGTTCGGACAAGCAATAACGAATCGCGCGCAAGCCGAGCGCAGGGTTGGCGGCGGCAGATGGCTGGTTTGAATCGAAGGGTTTATCAGCGCCAATGTCGAGCGTGCGGATCGTGACCGGCCGTCCGGTCATGGCCGTTACTACCGAACGATAAGCTTCGAACTGTTCGTCTTCATTCGGCAAGTTGCCGTTGCGATTCATGAACAGAAACTCGGTCCGATACAACCCCACGCCACTTGCGCCGACTTCATTGGCCTGCTCGCAATCACCGGGCAATTCGATGTTGGCAAGGAGCTCAATAGGGACATCGTCCACCGTGCGCGAGGCCATGCCACGCAGACGCTTGAGTTTCTCGCGTCCGAGTTCAAGATCGCGGTGTTTGAGCCGGTATTCTTCCAGCACAATTGAACTGGGATCGACGATGATGACGCCTGCGTCCCCATCGACGATCAGCCATTCATCCTGCTGGATCAGGCGCGCGGCCATGCCCAGCCCGACCACAGCCGGAATATCCAGACTGCGTGCAAGAATCGCCGTATGCGATGTCACACCACCAAGATCAGTCGCAAAACCACCAAACACTTTTTTCTTGAACTGCAGCATGTCGGCCGGAGCAATGTCATGCGAGACCACGATCATTTCGTCCTGACCTTCAACCGGTTCGGGGAAGGCATTGGCAGTGCCCATCAGATTTTTCAGTACGCGCTCAACGACCTGCTCGACATCGGCTTTACGACTGGCGATGTACTCGTCTTCCATTTTCTCGAACTGCTCAACCACGGCGTTCAGTTGTGTGGTGAGTGCCCACTCAGCGTTATAGAGGCGCTCACGAATCAACTGCTGTGGGCGCACCGAAAGCAGAGGGTCTTGCAAAATCAAACGGTGCAATTCCAGTAACGCGGCAAACTCAGCGGGCGCGTCGTCGGACAGTTGTTTTTCAACCGCATAGAGTTCTTCGACGACGGTGGAAATGGCATGTTCAAGACGCGCAATTTCAGCTTCTACTTTATCCAGCGGCACTAGATAGTGAGCCACCTCCAACGCAGCAGCGGCGAGCAAATGCGCGCGACCAATCGCAATGCCTCGTGAAACCGGTATGCCGTGGAGGGTGAAGGACATGAGTAGTTGGTTGTGAATGGTCCAGGATTAAATCTTCATCTTCAAAAACATCGTCACTCGCCTTCACCAAACTTGTCATCGATCAGCGCAACCAGTGCAGCCATCGCATCGTGTTCGTCTGCCCCCGAAGTTTCCAAAGAAACGACCGAGCCCTTGCCCGCTGCCAGCATCATCACGCCCATAATGCTTTTGGCATTGACGCGACGACCGTTACGAGCGAGCCAGACTTCGCTCTGAAATTTGCCAGCCAGTTGAGTCAGTTTGGCTGAGGCCCTTGCATGCAGGCCGAGTTTATTGCTGATCGTGCAGTCGCGTATTGGCATCGTCGTTCGAATTTTCAGGGCTGGTTGGGGGATTACGTTGATTCTGCAAGGCGTTAGCCGATGCACGTATGACACCGGTCGTCGCACCGCTACTGGCTTTTTCGACCAATACTTCCAGTGGCACACTTGCACGGTAGGTGAGTGCGCGCAGCAGCATCGGCAGGTTGATCCCGGTGAGTACAGCCGTACGTCCCGGTCGGGACAGCCGTGTTGCAATATTGGTGGGGGTGGCGCCGAACATATCGGTCAGCACCAACACGCCTGCACCGGTATCGACGGAAGCATGCAGTGTTTTGGCCTGCTCCAGATAATCGGCCGGTTCTGCCTTCGAGGGGATATCCAGCGTGACGCAATTCAAAGGCACCGAACCATAAATGTGCCGGGCACAAATCAGCATGGCGTCAGCTAGTGGAGCATGGGCAATAATCAGTAAACCAATCATGAATATACTTTCATTTCAATTGTGATCTTTTTAGATCACTTCTTAGTAAAGCTTCCTGATCTTCACGCTATTGCGGTTTCCAGCGCATTCACAAATGTGGCTGCAACATCAAAACCGGTCTGCTGCATGATCTCTTGAAAACAGGTGGGACTGGTGACATTGATTTCAGTCAGACAATCCCCAATCACATCCAGACCGACGAGCAACAATCCGCGTGCCGCAAGTACCGGACCAATGGTTTCAGCAATCTCGCAGTCTCGCGTCGTCAAGGGCTGCGCTCGACCGATTCCACCTGCCGCCAGATTGCCGCGCACTTCCTTACCTTGCGGCACTCGGGCCAGTGCATAGGGAACAGCTTGACCGCCGATGAGCAGGATACGTTTGTCGCCCTCGACAATCTCCGGAATATAACGCTGCGCCATGATGGTCCGTTGGCCGTTTTCGGTCAATGTTTCAATAATGGCGCCCAGGTTCAGTTCATCGACACGTACCCGAAAAATACCTGAACCACCCATACCATCAAGCGGCTTGAAAATTACATCGCCATGTTGATGATAAAAGTTGCGTAGGTGCCGCTCATTGCGCGCAATCAAGGTCGGGCTGGTGAACTGGGGGAACTCGGTGATCGAAAATTTTTCGTTATGGTCGCGGATAGCACGTGGGCTATTGAAGACTTTAGCCCCTTGGGTTTCGGCCAGCTGCAGCAGATAGGTGGAGTAGACATACTCCATGTCGAAGGGAGGATCTTTGCGCATCACCACCGCATCGAAATTCGACAGCGCACGTTCTTCCGGTGCATCCAGACGATACCAATCGTCACCCTCTTGAATCTGCATGCGCGCAACTGTGGATTCGACCAGTCCAGTTGGCAGCCGATACAAATCTTCCTGGCCTGTGTACCAAAGCTGATGACCTCGATGCGCTGCTTCGCGCATCATCACATAGGTCGAATCCTTGTAAATCTTGAAGCTATCAAGCGGATCGGCAATGAAGAGAATATTCATCAATGGCCGACGCTTCAGTAGATTTCCGGATTCGGGTCAGTGCGCTCCAGTTCCAGCGACGCGGCCAGTAACGCTAAACGTGCGACCACTCCATAGGCATAAAACCGGTTCGGTGCCGCACTGGTGCGTTGTTCTGGATCGGGCAAATGACAGCTTGCGGCGAAGGGCAGTGGCACGAAGTGCATGCCGGGCGCATTGAGATTTTCATCAACGCCACGTTCGGTATGTACACGATAAAACCCGCCGACGACATAGCGATCCATCATGTAGACCACCGGTTCAGCCACGCCGGTCTGACCATCTCGTTCAACGGTTTCAAAGGTATGCACGCCCTCCTGAACCAGCACATCGCTGACTTCAAGGCCCTCCTTCACAACGCTCATTTTGTTGCGCGCCTTGCGATTGAGGTTCTTGACCTCGGACGCATCTTTCACGCTCATGATGCCCATGCCGTAAGTCCCGGCATCGGCCTTGACGATGACAAACGGGGTTTCGTTGATGCCGTATTCCTTGTACTTGCGCCGCGTTTTGGCAAGCACCATATCGACGTTACTGGCGAGCAGTTCTTCACCTTCACGTTCATGAAAATTGATGCCGCTGCAACTGGCGAAATACGGATTGAGCCTCCAGGGATCAATGTCGATCAGCTTGGCGAATCTTTTCGCCACATCGTCGTAAGCGGCAAAGTGTTTTGACTTGCGACGGACGGCCCAACCGGCATGCAAGGGAGGCAGCAGAAACTGTTCATGCAGATCTTCCAGCATGCCTGGAATTCCGGCGGACAGATCATTGTTCAACAACACTGCACAGGGATCGAAATCCTCCAGGCCAATGCGGCGACCCTTGCGCACCAAGGGCTCGATCACGAGATGATGGCCATCGGCCAACGTCAGTGTGGTGGGTTCCTTGATTTCGGGATTCAGCGAACCGAGTCGAACATTCAGACCGGTCTGTCGCAGTATCGTCGAGAGCAACGCGACATTCTGCAAATAATACTGGTTGCGAGTGTGGTTCTCCGGGATCAACAACAAATTGCGTGCGTCAGGGCATATCTTGTCAATACCGGCCATCGCGGCCTGCACTGCAAGCGGCAATACGTCCGGCGACAGATTGTTGAACCCGCCAGGGAACAGGTTGGTATCCACCGGGGCGAGTTTGAAACCGGCATTGCGCAAATCAACCGAGCAATAAAACGGCGGGGTATGTTCCTGCCATTCCAGACGAAACCAGCGCTCGATGGCAGGAGTGGCATCAAGGATGTTGCGTTCAAGGTCGGGTAGTGGGCCAGACAAGGCCGTGGCAAGGTGGGGAACCATGGGCCATCCTAAGAGGAGCTGTTGAAAGTGGATTGTATCGGACTCTGCTTTGCTTGATGGCGGCGCCATGTAGGAATTCAAGACTTGTCAGTAAAGACCCTGTGACTTGAATGGCCATAACGAATCTTTCATCTTTATGCGCGACTCACTTGGCCCATCGGGATAATAGTCAACACAGATAAGAAAGGCCAAACCCAAAAGATTGACGCAGAGAAAGGCTCATGAATTTCTCTGTGGACCTCCGCGCCTCTGTGTCTCTGTGTTGAGAGGTTTGATTTGAGCCAGTTGCGCCGCCATAAAAAAACCGGCGGGTAAACCGCCGGTCTGAGGAGCCTCTTGCGAGGCTCAACTTCAGGAGAACCTGTTTGATCTGAAAGGGCAGGGGAACCTGCCCTTTCTTGATCAAGAGTGATAAGCCGATTCGCCGTGGGAGGAAATATCCAGACCCTCGCGCTCTTCTTCTTCCGTCACACGCAGTCCAATCGTCATCTTGACAATGGTGTAAGCAACGAAAGCTACGACGCCAGACCAGATCAGGGAAGTCAGCACAGCCTGGAATTGAATCCAGACTTGAGGACCAATTTCAGTATCAATGATCTTGTTGTTGACGTAGTCTGCAATACCGGTACCGCCCAGACTCCAGGTATTGAAAACACCGGTCAACAGTGCGCCGAGAATACCGCCGATGCCGTGAACGCCGAACACATCCAGCGCATCATCTGCACCAAGCAGTTTCTTCAGACCATTCACACCCCAGAGGCAGACCACACCGGCAACGGCACCGATCACCAAACCACCGCCAACACCGACCCAGCCGCAAGCAGGAGTGATCGCAACCAGCCCGGCAACGGCACCAGAGGCAGCACCCAGCATCGAAGGTTTACCCTTGATCATCCATTCAGCAAACGTCCAGGAAAGGGCTGCAGCTGCCGTCGCGAACAAGGTGTTGACGAAAGCGAGGGTCGCCGTACCACCGGCTTCAAGCGCTGAACCCGCGTTGAAACCAAACCAGCCGACCCACAGCAATGAAGCACCAATCATCGTCATCGTCAGGCTGTGCGGAGCCATCGATTCTTTACCCAGACCGACACGTTTTCCAACCATGAAAGCACCCACCAGACCGGCAATACCAGCGTTGATGTGCACCACGGTGCCGCCTGCGAAGTCGAGTGCGCCTTTCTGGAACAACCAACCTGCAGTTGCATTGGCGGCATCAGCAGCCGCTTGATCGGTATACGCATCCGGACCCGCCCAGAACCAGACCATATGGGCAATCGGAAGATACGAGAAGGTAAACCAGATTACCGAGAACAGCAGCACAGCAGAAAACTTCATGCGCTCAGCAAACGAACCGACGATCAGGCAGACCGTGATGGCTGCGAACGTGGCCTGGAAGGCAACGAAAATGAACTCAGGAATCACAACGTTTTTGCTGAATGTTGCTGCATTCGCAACGCTGGCATCAATTGGGTTGTAGATACCTTTCAGGAATAGCCGGTCAAAGCCGCCGATAAATGGACTGAGTGAGCCACTACCTGCAGTGAACGCAAGCGAGTAGCCATACACGCACCAGAGCACCAGGATCAGTGAAAAGATCACGAACACCTGCATCAGCACCGACAGCATGTTCTTAGTGCGGACCAAGCCACCATAGAACAGGGCGAGACCAGGTATCGTCATCAAAATCACGAAGGCCGTTGCAACGATCATCCAGGCGGTATCGCCTTTGTTCGGAGTCGGTGCAACAACTGGAGCGGCAGCTGCGGCCGGCGCAGCTTCTTCAGCAGGTGCAGCGGCGGGAGTGGGAGCAGCCTCAGCAGCAGGAGCGGCTGTTGCGGCAGCGGGCGTTTCTTGGGCAAATGCCACAGTAGCTACGGGTGACGCGAGCGTCAACGCGGTGGCCGCCAGGAAAATTGCGAGCAGTTTTTTCATTTCAGGCTCCTGGATTACAAGGCATCTTTACCGGTTTCACCGGTACGAATGCGGACGACCTGCTCGAGGTCATAAACGAACACTTTGCCATCACCAATCTTGCCGGTGCGGGCGGCGCTTTCAACTGCTTCAATCGCACGATCAACCAGATCGTCTGCGATGGCAGCTTCGATTTTTACCTTGGGCAAAAAATCGACGACATATTCGGCCCCCCGATAAAGCTCCGTATGTCCTTTTTGACGCCCAAATCCCTTGACTTCGGTAACGGTGATGCCCTGTACGCCAATGCCGGACAGCGCTTCACGCACCTCGTCAAGCTTGAACGGCTTGATGATTGCAGTGATCAGTTTCATGGAATCCTCGATGATTTAAACCCGAGCCGAAGCCCGGGTCCGTTTTTAATGGAACAACTGGTTTAGAACGTTTTGCTAACAGAAACCACTGCGCGACCCTTGCCCAAGTCTTTGTTGAAGACATTGCGATAGAACTGGCCTGGGTCACCCTTGGCATTCGTATCGACATAGGCCAACGACACCAGATAGCCGGAAACATCCTTGGCGATACTGAGTTTGTAGTCGGTATAGGAGGCATTACCGAAGTCTTTAACTTCCTGATGGCCAACGTGAGCACCAACCGTCAAGCCATCGCCCAAATCACCGGTGTAATTCAGTTCTGCATAGCCACTGCCATCGGTCTTCTTGCTCGTGGGAGTCAGCGTACCAAACAGATTGGTAGTCGCGTAGGAATATTTGAGAGTAACCGGGCCATAGGTCAGCGCAGCATAAATCTCATTTGTATCAGGCTTGGTGAATCCAGAAGGATAAGTGCCTGGGTAGTAGTAATACAGATCGCCGATGTCAAATGTCAATGAATCCGTAATGGCGCCTTTGTAGCCAGCGTAGAAATCCATTTCAATATTGCTGCTGACCGAACCACCACCCGCATCGCTCAACCAGCTGATGCTGGAGTTCCAGTTGCCAACATAGAAGCCACTGGAATGGGCCAGATCGAAACCACCTGAAATGGCAGGCTTGCGATTGGTCTGACCGATACCACGATAGATATACTCGGACGACAGCGCCATATTGCCGGTAAAGGTCCAATCAGGCGTTGGCTCTGCAGCCAAAGCAAAGGCTGGCAGTGCACTAGCTACAGCGAGAACAGCAGATACGAGAAGTTTCTTTTGCATAATTGAGCTCCGGAGAGAGTAAGGATATTGCTACGCAGCATGTCTCGCAAAGTCTGTGCCAAGGTTTCCGGCACCATCCAAAGATCGGACTTCTCAAGCTTTTTCAGAGTGTCAGTTTTCGTCTGACACTGGGAAATTCAATGAGAAACTCGGCAAAGCCAATTCGCGCACCAAGTTGGAAGATGTAGCCATTGGCACCAATATGGTGCAACAACTACAGCTTCCATCTAAACATAAATGTTGCTATGCAGCAAAACTGGCGTGCGAGGTCTTACAGTCTCAATGGCAAAACTGTCTCATTTATCCAACTTTGGAGTAATCTGACGGTATTGTTCGGCAGGTATGATTTCATTCCATTCACTTTTTCGGGGCACGAAATGCAAGCCACACAAATTTTCGAAGAGATTCAAAGCAAGGTCAGCCAGTTGCTGGCCAATTCTCCGGCGAAAGATATCGAAAAGAATGTGCGCGGCTTAATGCAGCAAGGCTTTGAGAAACTGGATTTGGCTACGCGCGAGCAGCTGGATTTGCAGGCCGAATTGCTGGCACGGACCCGAGCCAAACTCACCGAGTTGGAAACACGGGTTGCTGAACTAGAAGGGAAAAGCCGACCGCTTTAAGCCTGTGCGCAGTCCATACGCATTCAAAACAACAATAAATGATGGGCTGAAATGTCCCTTGCGATCTTAAAAAGCCGCGCCCTGGCCGGGATGGAAGCGCCGGAAGTGACGGTGGAAGTCCATCTTGCCAACGGTCTTCCTGCCTTCAATATGGTGGGCTTACCGGAAACCGAAGTGAAGGAAAGCAAGGACCGCGTCCGCGCCGCTATCCTGAATTCCCGTTTCGAATTCCCCAGCCGTCGGATCACTGTCAACCTGGCACCCGCCGATTTGCCCAAGGAGTCGGGGCGTTTCGACCTACCGATTGCACTGGGGATTCTGGCAGCTTCAGGCCAGATTCCTGCTGACCGTCTCGCCGATTATGAATATGCAGGTGAGCTCTCACTCTCAGGAGAACTCAGGCCAATTCGAGGTGCTCTGGCGATGACGTTTGCGTTGACGCGAAAAGATGGCAAGGCTCAACGCGGTTTCATTTTGCCCAAAGAGAGTGCCGCCGAGGCAGCGCTGGTCGCTGGTGCAAGCATTTACCCGGCCAGCGATCTTCTGCAAGTATGCGCTCACTTGTCAGGCTTGGAACCCCTTTCTAGGCAAGCGGGCGATACCGCCGTGAGCAGACCCCACTATGCCGACATGGCCGATGTGAAAGGACAAAGCTCGGCCAAACGCGCGCTCGAAGTCGCGGCGGCTGGCGGCCATAGCGTATTGATGATTGGCCCACCCGGCACCGGCAAGTCGATGCTGGCCATGCGTTTTACCGGTTTGCTGCCGCCACTGACCGAAGAAGAGGCGCTCGAATCGGCGGCCCTTCAAAGTCTGACTGGCAGTTTCAAACCGGAAAAATGGCGTGCGCGGATGTTCCGCGCTCCGCATCACACCGCTTCGGGCGTGGCCTTGGTCGGTGGCGGCAGCGTGCCGCGTCCGGGCGAAATTTCGCTGGCGCATCACGGCGTCCTGTTTCTGGACGAACTACCCGAGTTCGAACGCAAGGTGCTCGAAGTCCTGCGCGAGCCGCTTGAATCCGGCCGCATCACCATCTCGCGAGCCGCGCGTCAATCCGATTTCCCGGCGCGTTTCCAATTAATTGCCGCGATGAATCCCTGTCTCTGTGGCTACCTCGGCCACAAGGTACGAGCATGTCGTTGCACACCGGATGCGGTTGTTCGTTACCGTGACAGGATTTCTGGTCCGCTACTGGATCGCATCGACATGCAGATCGAAGTTCCCGCGCTCGATCAAGACGAAATTGCCACTGCGCCGGATGGCGAACCTACCCTAGTCATTGCAAACCGCGTCGCCAAGGCTAGAGATTTGCAGCGTATACGTCAGCAATCAACCAATACCGATTTGAACGGAGCAGAAATCGACCGCTACTGCACGCCCGATGAAAAAGGTGCTGCGCTATTAAAAAATGCCATGACCCGCTTGGGCTGGTCCGCCCGGGCCTACCATCGCGTATTGAAAGTGGCGCGCACGATTGCCGATCTAGAGAACGCACAAACAGTGAGTTCGGCTCATATTGCCGAGGCGATTGGATGCAGACGCGGGTTGGGTCGAGCCGATTAATGCATTTTTACCTGTAGTGCATCAACGCTCTCGCCCTGCTTCATTGGCAACTCTCTCTACCGGCGAAAGCAAATACTCTAGGACAGTACGATCCCGCTGCCGAATTTCTGCGGCCACTAACATACCCGGAGAAAGGGGAAGTTTTTCGCCTGAAGGTGTTTTTAATTCCTGCGTATCCAACCTGACTTCAGCTCGATAACTAGGCGGTTGATTGTTCGTGGGATTGGAATTTCTGGACTCGGATGCATCAGCATCAATACGAGTTACCTTCCCTTCCAACATCCCGTACTTCTGGAACGGATAAGCCGCCAGTTTCAGTTTGACCGATTGACCGGGAACGATGAAGCCGACGTCCTCGTTTTTGATCTGCACGTCAGCAATCAGAGGCTCAGTACGTGGAACCAGATTGAGCAATACCGTACCTTGCTGTATCACCGCGCCCACCGTCGTCGTAGCCAAGTCTTTGACGATGCCGTCCTGCGGGGCTTTCAACTCATACTGCCCAGCACGGTAAGACGATTTGTGCTGCTCTTCGCGCAATTTCTGTAGTTCATTCTCGTTCTGTACACGTTCGTTATACAAGGCACTCCGATAAGCTGAGCCAACTTGATCAAGCGTGCGTTTCGCTTGATCAACTGAAGCGGCGAGACTTTGCACGACTGATTCCTGGCTCTTTAAATCTTGTTCTTTTTCGATGGCGTCGCGCTTCTTTTCCTTGGCGGCCAGTTCATTGAAAAATCCTTCTTTAGCCAACTTTTCGTAAGACGAGGAGGATTGCTGATAGATCGGCACAGTTTCCTTGAGCTTGTCGAGAAGCTGACGCGCTGCAGCCAAATCGTGCATGGCCTTGGTCAACATGGCATTCTGTTGCGCAACGCTGTCTTGATAGGCTTGACGATGAGCGAGGTACTGAGCCTGAACCTGGCGAAACAGTTGGGCATCTTCGCCCGATTTGATAGTTAATGCCGTATTGCCCAGTTCGGCGTCAATCCGGCGAAGACTCAATTCGCGCAACTGGATTTCGCTGTTCGTACTGCGGCTTTCAGCATCCACAATGTCAGAATGCAGACGGATCAACACATCCCCAGCTTTAACAGAATCCCCATCCTGCACCAGGATTTCACGGATCACGCTGTCTTCAGCGGGTTGAACGATCTTAACCAGAGTCAACGGCACCAGCTTGCCTTCAGCGATGGTGACCACATCCAGCTTCGCGATGACGGCCCACAGCAGCAGGCAGACAAACAATGCGCCGATAGCATACAAAGTCCAACGCAAGGCTGAAGCAGGCGGCTCCAGGGTAATGCGATCAAGATGCGGCTGAAGAGACAGCGTGTCACTTAACGGATTCGTTTTAAGTAGGTTCATCTTGTTACATCAGATCATGAGTTCAGCGAAAGCTCGTCGTTCCTGCGTAGGCAGGAACCCAGTGACTTTTCACGCCGCTGGATTTCCACCTACACGGAATAACGAGCTTTAACTCAAACGTGGCCCACCGGCACCGAGTGTAGCGGGTGCTTGCAGATTCTGAGCACTCACTCCAAACTGGGCATCGCTCAGGATTCCTTGCGCTGGAGTCAGCGCCACATTGGCGAGGTTGCCGTATCGACCATACTGATAGGCCAGATCGCCACCCAAAGCCGCCGTGTCACTGCCACCCAGATGCGCACTGAGCAAAGCGTTGCTCAAAGCCCAGTTGGCAGTCGCACCAGCGGCATCAAACGCATTGACCAAGGTCTGGAAATTGAACGACTCCACTTTCTTATTGATCAGGGCATTGGACGATGCGGCGTTGTAATCGGCGGTCGCCTCGGTGATCATTTGCAAGGTCACAAAGGTTTTGTTGGAGCTTCCGGTGTACCATTTCTTCAGTGTGATCTGATCGGTGCCGCCCACTGTCAGAATCAGGTCACTGCTGCTCTTTGTGAACTTGAGATCAGATTGGAGAATGTCCTTACCAAGCGTCAGTATGTCGTTCCCAGAACCGGTTGTAATGGCATCCTGACCATCGCCTCTATTAAAGGCGATGATGTCGCTGCCAGTGCCCAGCGTGAGGGTATCGTTACCGGTTCCCCCGATAAACAGCTCGTTGCCAGCACCGCCCGTCAATGTATCCGTACCTGCGCCACCGTCGAACAGATTCTTGCTGTCGGTATCGGTCAGGATATCGTTACCCGCACCCGCTTGCATGATGTCGATACCGATACCGCCATTTAAGGTATTGATACCCGTGTTTCCGGTCAGCAGGTTGCTCAGACCGTTGCCAGTACCATTGACCGCACCGGTTCCCGTCAGAGTCAGCACCTCAAGATTACTGCCGAGGGTATAAGTCAGACCGCTCTGTACCGTATCGATGCCTTCACTGGCATTCTCGGTAATGACATCGCTGGTGGTGTCGATCACATAAATGTCATCACCCGTACCGCCGATCAGGGTGTCATTACCAGCACCACCAACCAGCGTATCGTTACCCGCACCGCCGGTCAGGGTGTTGTTCGCACCATTGCCCGTCAACACGTTGTCGAGGGTATTGCCCGTACCATTGATTGTAGTAGCGCCGGTCAAGGTCAGATTCTCGACATTGGCGCCAAGGGTATAAGTCACACTGGACTGTACGGTGTCTGTTCCTTCATTGACGTTTTCAGTGACGACATCACCGATGTTGTCGATTACATAGGTGTCGTTGCCAGCACCACCAACCAGGGTATCCGTCCCGGTGCCGCCGTCCAGAATGTTGTCTGCGGAGTTACCAGTGAGTACATTGTTAAGGGTATTGCCGGTGCCGTTAATCGCACCGGTACCGGTCAAGGTCAGATTTTCGACATTGTTGCCGAGGGTGTATGTAATGCTTGCCTGGACTGAATCTGTTCCCTCGCTTGCATTCTCGGTCACAACATCGCTAGTGCTATCGACCAGATAAGTGTCGTTACCCGTACCGCCAATGAGGGTGTCAATACCGGCACCACCATCCAGCGTATCGTTACCGCCCCCACCAGTCAGGGTGTTGTTGGCACTATTGCCGATCAGAACATTATCGAGAGTATTACCAGTGCCATTGATAGCCGTCGCACCGGTCAAGGTCAGGTTCTCGATATTGTTGCCCAGCGTATAGGTGACGCTCGATTGAACGGTATCGATTCCTTCATTGGCGTTTTCTGTGACGATATCGCCCGTACTATCGACCACATAGGTATCGTCACCTAGACCACCAACGAGGGTGTCGTTGCCAGCACCGCCATTCAAGACATTGTTCCCACCATTTCCGGTTAGAACGTTGTCGAGAACATTGCCGGTACCGTTGATTGCGGCCGCACCGGTCAAGGTCAGATTTTCGACATTCGCACCAAGGGTGTAGGTCACGCTGGATTGAACAGTGTCCGTTCCTTCATTTGCGTTTTCAGTAACGACATCACTGGAGTTATCCACGATATAAGTATCATTACCGGCACCGCCAATCAAAGTATCTGTTCCGGTTCCGCCATCCAGAATGTTGTTGGCACTGTTGCCAGTGAGCACATTGTCGAGGGTATTGCCGGTACCGTTAATTACAGTAGCACCGGTCAAGGTCAGATTCTCTATATTGTTGCCAAGGGTGTAGCTTAGTTTGGTCTGAATGGTGTCCACACCTTCGCTGGCATTTTCGGTAACGACATCACCAGCGTTATCGACGACATAAGTATCGTTACCGGCACCGCCGATCAGAGTATCTACTCCGGTTCCGCCGTCCAGAATGTTATTAGCACTGTTGCCAGTAAGTACATTGTTGAGCGTATTACCGGTACCATTGATCGCGGAGTTGCCGGTCAGAGTCAGATTCTCAAGGTTATTGCCAAGTGTGTAGCTGACACTTGACTGAACCGTATCGGTCCCTTCATTGGCATTTTCAGAGATAGTATCAACGAGATCGTCAATCACGTAGGTATCATCACCTTGACCGCCGACAAGAGTATCTGTGCCAGCCCCGCCGTTCAAGACGTCGTTACCATTACCGCCATACAAAATGTCGTTGCCACCGTTGCCCATCAACAGATCGTTACCGCCATACCCAGTAATCGTATCGTTGCCGCTCCCCCCGATCAGCACCATCGCCTTGACCGTGGCAATGTCCCACACCGTGCCATCGGCAAAGCGCAACTCATCAACCGCCTGTCCGTCCAGG
>JANYFL010000056.1 GCA_025362735.1 Betaproteobacteria bacterium
GTCTTGTTTGTCATGCTCAAGAATGGTACAGATTATGTGATGCCGGTCGTCTCAACCCAGCTTCACAACAAGGCCAATGACCCCGCTTGAACCGACCAACTTACCCAAAAATCCCTTGCAATTTCCAGAGGGATGTTCAGGGTCAAATCTTTTATTCTCAGCCCAACGACTCAATGCAACTGCCGATAAATTTCTTCGGCCAGTTGCTTTGAAATACCTTCGACGCTGGCCAGTTCATCAACACTGGCACTCATCACGCCACGTATCCCCGCAAAACGTGCCAACAGTTTTTGCCGACGCTTCGCACCGATCCCTTCGATCTCTTCCAGCTTTGAAGTCGTGCGCGTCTTGGCGCGTTTGGCGCGCATGCCGGTGATCGCGAAGCGGTGAGCTTCGTCGCGAATCTGAGCGATCAGCATCAGGGCGGCCGAGGCTTTGCCGAGTTCGAGCGCAGGGCGACCATCGGCGAAGATCAGCGTTTCGAGGCCAACTTTGCGGCCCTCGCCTTTGGCCACGCCGACGAGCAGACTGATGTCGAGACCCAGCTCTTCAAACACTTGCCGTGCGATTTCGACCTGGCCTTTGCCGCCGTCGATCAACACTACATCCGGCAACACGCCTTCGGCTTCTGAAATTTTCTCGTAGCGCCGCGTCAGTACCTGACGCATGGCAGCGTAGTCGTCACCCGGTGTGATGTCCTTGATGTTGTAGCGCCGGTACTCGCCGTTCTGCGTCTGGTGATGATGAAACACGACGCACGAGGCCTGCGTGGCTTCGCCCATGGTGTGGCTGATGTCGAAGCACTCGACGCGCAGTTCGGCGAGATCGGTCTTCTCGTTTTCGAGCGCGAGCACTTCGGCCAGCGCGCGCGTGCGCGCCTGTTGCGAACCCTGCTCGGCCAGCATGCGCGTCAGCGCCAGCGCCGCGCCCTTTTCGGCCATGTCGAGCCAGACGCGCCGCTGGCTTTGGGGTTGATGAACGAGGTGGATACGATGGCCGCACTGTTCGCTCAAGGCCAGCAGCAGTTCGGGTTCGTCCAGCGTCTGATTGACGATCAACGTGCCGGGGATGAACTGGTCGAGATAATGCTGAGCGAGAAAGGCCGCGAGCACCTGCTGGGGAACCGGCTGCTCGGACACGACGCTGGCCGATTCGACGTGGGTGGGAAAGTAGGCGCGGTCGCCAAGATGACGGCCGCCGCGCACCATCGCCAGATTGACGCAGGCACGACCGCCTTCGACCTGCACGGCAATGATGTCAGCATCGGCGTTGTTGCCGATGGCATCGCCCAGTTCGACGTTTTGTTTTTGCAACACACTCGCGAGCGAACCGAGTTGATCGCGAATGCTGGCGGCTTCTTCAAAGCGTAGCGCCTCGGCAGCGGCCTGCATACGCTGTTGCAATTCAGCCATGATCTGGTCGCTCTGGCCGCTGAGAAAACGCGTGGCGTGATCGACATCGCGCGCATAATCTTCAGCACTGATACGCTGTACGCAAGGCGCGCTGCAGCGTTTGATCTGATGCAGCAGACAGGGCCGCGAACGGTTGTTGAACACACTGTCTTCGCAGGTACGCAGCAGAAAGACCTTCTGCAGAATCTGGATGCTTTCCTTGACGGCCCAGGCGTTCGGGAACGGCCCGAAATAGCGGCTCTTGCGATCAACCGTGCCCCGGTAGTAGGCCATACGCGGATAGGCGTGTCCGCTGAGTTTCAAATAGGGATAAGACTTGTCGTCGCGAAACAGAATGTTGTAGCGCGGCGCCTGCGTCTTGATGAGATTGTTCTCGAGTAGCAGCGCCTCGGACTCAGAGCGTACGACCGTGGTTTCGATGCGCACGATGCGCTCGACCATCAGCGTTATACGCGGACTCAGACCGTTCTTACGGAAATAACTGGAGACGCGTTTTTTCAGGTCACGCGCCTTGCCGACATAGAGCAGTGCACCGTCGGCATCGTGAAAGCGATAGACGCCGGGTAGCCCCGGCAGTGCGGCTACATAGGCTTTTAGATCGAAGGGTGCTGATTGTTCAGACATACCGCCATGCTACTTGAGGCTGGCGCGAATATCTTCAAGTACGGCGTGGAACATTGCCTCGGTCAGGCGACCTGTATTGGTGTTGTAGCGGCTGACGTGATAACTGTCGAACAAAGTCACCCCACCGGGTAGGGCATGGCGTGCGTGGTGGGCAAACTTGCGGTCTTTTGCTTTTAAGCCAAAGGCTTCCATCACAGATTGATGAGCCACGGTGCCGAGAGCAAGAATTACTTTTAGCTCCGTTGAAGTTTTAATCTCAGACGACAAAAATCGATTGCAATTGCGGATCTCGCCCAGCTCAGGCTTGTTCTGCGGCGGCAGACATTTGACCGCATTGCTGATGCGGCAGTCGATCAGTTGCAGGCCGTCTTCTCGATGCAGGCTTTCGGGTTTGCTGGCAAAGCCATAACGGTACAGCGAGCCATAGAGTAGCGGCCCGCACCAATCACCTGTAAATGGCCGACCCGTGGCATTGGCACCATGCAATCCTGGAGCCAAACCGACGATCAGAAAGCGGGCTTGGGGATAACCGAAGGGAGGGACGGGTTTGCAGAAATAAGTGGGGTGTTCGGCTTTGACTTCGTCAAGGAAACTCGCCAGACGCGGACAGCGGCAGCAATTGGGATCGTAGGCGGCCAGTTTAATTTCCATAACTTTGAATTTCCCTGTCCGTCTAGGAGAGGCTTAGGGGTGAAGCAGGGATTTCGGTCAGTATACTGACCGCCTGCGGAACGACTGCCTCTTGCAAGAGGCAGCGCGCACTGCAAGTGAGGGCCGCCCGGATCAGTGATTGGGCCGCATCGGGCCCCCATCCTAACCTTCCCCCAGCGGGGGAAGGAACGCAAAACATCAGCTTATTTAACCCGATTCCGGTACTCAGCGGTACGCGTATCGATTTCGATCTTGTCGCCGATTTCCACAAAGAGCGGCACTGGAATTTCAAACCCAGAATTGATCTTGGCGGGCTTCATTACCTTGCCAGATGTATCACCCTTGACAGCGGGTTCGGTGTAGATCACTTCACGTACCACCGTTGTAGGCAGTTCGACTGAAATGGCCTTGCCTTCGTAGAACGTGATTTCACAAGCCTGGCCATCGTCGATGTAATTCAGAGCATCACCGAGATTTTCTTTTTCAACCTCAAACTGGTTGTAATCGGTATCCATGAACACGTACATGGGGTCGGCGAAGTATGAGTAAGTGGCATCCTTGCGTTCGAGCATGACGAGATCGAACTTGTCGTCGGCACGATAAACGGTTTCCTGCGCCGATTCGGTCAGCAGGTTTTTCATTTTCATTTTGACCACGGAGGCGTTGCGGCCGGACTTGGAGTATTCGGTCTTGAGAACCACCATCGGCTCTTTGCCGACCATGATGACGTTACCGGCACGGATTTCTTGGGCAATTTTCATTGGATTTCAGACTGGTTGAGCGAATGGGGTGCAGAGCGCCAAGCGCCCCACACATTAAAAAAGCTCGCTATTTTAGCAATTTGCCGCTGATTCGCGCTAGCTGAACCTGTTTCGACCCAATTCGCCATTTTGATCTTGATCAACTTCCCATGGATTAGCAAGGCCGCGACTCGCGATTCTCGGCCGGATCGCCAAAGACACGATCCCCCTTCCGCTAAACTGTTGCCCTGTCTGATTTCTTGCTATTCCGTCAAATTCCCATGAACGAAAATACCTCCATTGCCGCCATGCAAGAGCGTTACGGCCTCCG
Organism: Betaproteobacteria bacterium; assembly: GCA_025362735.1. Classification (GTDB taxonomy): domain Bacteria; phylum Pseudomonadota; class Gammaproteobacteria; order Burkholderiales; family Burkholderiaceae_D; genus JANYFL01. The sequence continues at coordinate 3,759 of JANYFL010000056.1, forward strand.
TCACCGTTGGCTGCTAATGCTGTCCGTCATGGTTGGGTCGATGGCTTCTGTCATGTCATCCACCATCATCAACGTGGCCATTCCCGGCATGAGTCTGCACTTTGCGCTCGGTCAGGCGCGCGCGCAGTGGGTCAGCTCCAGTTTCATGATTGCCATGACCGTATCCATGTTGACGACACCCTGGTTGTTGATGCATTACGGTTACCGGCGTGTCTACGTGGGCACTTTGTTAATGCTTATGATCGGTGGCATCGTCGGTGGACTGGCGGGCAACTATAGTCTGGTCATCGTGGCGCGGGTCGCTGAAGGAATCGCGGCGGGTATCGTACTGCCGATCCCTGCCATCATCATCCTGCGCGCCTTCAAATTGCACGAGCAGGGACGAGCCAGTAGCATCTTCGGTGTGGGCGTCGTGTTGGCACCGGCCATCGGGCCAAGTATCGGCGGTGTACTGATCGACCTGTTTGGCTGGCGCTCGATTTTCTTCATGGTGGTGCCCTTCTGCCTGGTTTCCCTCTGGCTTGCCTATCGTTACGTGCCAACCAGTGCGCCTGGTGGAGGCGAGGCCAAGAGTGACGGAACAAGCCTGGACTGGGGCGGAATCATTCTCACCGGCATTGGAACGATGTGTTTGCTGAACGGGCTGGTGGAATTGAAAGGGGGCGCCGATTTACGCGCCGTGCTTTTGCTGGCAGGTGCTGTCTTGACGCTCATCGCTTTTGTTGTCTGGCAGGGGCGCCTCAAACGCATGGCCCGTGAACCATTAATGGATCTGGATCTGTTTGCATGCCGCCCCTTTGTGATGGGTTGTATTGTTTCCTTTATCTATGGCACAGCGATTTATGGCTCAACCTACCTGCTCCCAGTTTTCATGCAGCTTGGCTTGAATCTTTCAGCCTCCTATGTCGGAACCATCATGCTGCCCGCTGGGATTATGCTGGCTATCTCCATCGCGACTGTTGGGCGTATATCCGACCGGTTTCAATCCAGAATTCTGGTCGGTATCGGTCTGATTTTGCTGGCCTGCTCGTTTGCCTTGATGGTCCTGGTTAATTTAAGCACGGGGCTATGGGTCTTGGTGGCCTTAACCATATTGGGCCGCATTGGGCTGGGGTTCATTATTACTTCGCTCAATCTCGGTGCCATGCGCGCGCTCCACATGAACCTGGTCGCCCAAGGTGCCAGCGCGATCAACTTTGTTCGATCACTGGGCGGTGCCATTGGGGTCAGCGTGTGCGGTATCGTGCTCGAATGGCGCCTGGACGTGCATGGCGATTCTTTCAGCAATCCGGTCAGCGGCCCTGCCCGACTGGCCGCATTCAACGAATCCTTTGTGATGTTGGCATCGCTTTGCGTTTTGGCGATTTTGGCCGCGTCACAGCTACGCGACACACCTGCTCCAAAACCTGCTGCTTAGACTGATTCGGCAAAAGCGATCAATCTGGAGACCAGATCACCGCCAGCATTGATCTGGCTTGCCCAGTCATTGGCGTGTTGGTTCAAGGCTGGGAAACACCGTTCGAATTCCAGCCAGGTTTTCGGCAGATCATTTTCTGCGCTTGAATCATCTCGATTCCATAGCGCCCAGAAATTCGTCAAGGCGTGAACGGCATCTGGGGGAAAGTGTCGGGTATAGATATCCATGAAGGCCTGAAGTTTGCCCAGATGTATCCCCTCCTCCTGCGGATAAATCTGCCAAACCATAGGCCGACCAGCCCATTGAGCCCGCACGAAAGAATCTTCACCACGAACAAAATTGAGGTCACAGGCCCAGAGCAAACGGTCGTATTCATCCTGATCCAAAAATGGAAAGAAAAGTACCATCACGTTGCCTTGCTTGACAGGCTGACCAATCAGGATCGGTTGTTTGAAAAACCGGCTGATCGCATTATTCAAAATTGATTCGGGAATCAACAGCGTGCGTGGTCGATGGTCTGTCGACCAGAATTCCAGTAGCTGCAAGAATAACTGCTCGGTTTCAGGTCGCCCATAAGCAAACATCGATATCCGCAGTTCGTCCGGTTGCGGTGACGATAGGCCCAGGCGATTCCAGAACGCCGCCTGGGCTTTCGCGTCTGTTTGAAATGTCTTGCGACGTTGCATCAAGCCTGACTCAGCGATCAAGCCACCGGTCCTGGGTGTAAATCCTGGAAAGAAAAAATACTTGGTGAGCGATAGTTGGGGATGAGGTGAGGCTAGAGCATGGTGCGATTCAACCCAGGGTTCTGCGCTCAGGTACTCAAGATTGATCCAGACTGGAGCCGATCTTTGATGATCGGCGCTAAGGCTCATTGCGTTTACATAAGCCTCTGGCAAAGCACAACCAAAGGCTTCGACCACCACATCTGCAACCGCTAAAGGGTTGATGTCTTGAAAATCAGGCAGCCAGTGCCGGATTTCAAGTTGATGGCAATGCTGGATTGTTTGATTCGTCTTGATTGCAGGGACAAGACGCTGAAAGCTGTTTAGGTCATCGACCCAAAGGCGAATCGTCAACCCACGCTCATGCGCCAGTTGACGGGCCAATCGCCAGCAAACACCAATATCACCGTAGTTGTCGACGACCTTACAAAAAATGTCCCAACGAACCAGGGGGCATTTCGACACTGATGGGTGATTCTAAAATATCAAAACGATTGAATTACGTCTTCAATCTTGAATGCGGAAGCCGACCTTGATGGTGACTTGATAGTGCGCAATCTTTCCATCCTTGATATGTCCGCGATTCGCAATCACTTCGTACCAGTCCATGTTCTTGATGGTGGCGGATGCTTTTGCAATAGCGTTGCGCATCGCTTCATCTGAACTGTTGGGCGACGATCCAACGAGTTCGAGCATCTTGTAAGTATGGTTAGTTTGAGCCGACATGGCATCTCCTGTTTAGTTAGAAAAGCAGAGGAAGTATTGCGTATTTTTAGATTGCAAGACAGGCCGCACCAGTATAAATCCAGTATTCACAAACAACAATGCAAGCCAATCAGTGCTGGCTCTTAACGACTTGCATGGCCGAGGCGATCAGACTGGAAATATCGGATAGATTGGCCGGCACGATAATGGAATTGTTGGTCTTGGCAAGATTACCGAAGGCTTCAACGTATTTTTCGGCAACCTTGAGATTGACCGCATTCATGCCGCCGGGCGATTCAATTGCGAGCGCCACTTTCCGGATTGCTTCAGCAGTGGCATCTGCAATTGCGACGACAGCACCAGCCTCACCCTGGGCACGATTAATTGCAGCCTGACGCTCGCCTTCAGAACGCTGGATTGAAGCTTCGCGCTCGCCGGTCGCAATATTGATTTGCTCCTGCTTGCGTCCTTCTGAAGCTGCAATCAGCGCACGCTTTTCACGTTCGGCTGTGATCTGTGCCTGCATGGCGTGCAGAATTTCTTTCGGCGGAGTCAGATCCTTGATCTCGTAACGCAGCACCTTCACACCCCAGTTAGCGGCTGATTCGTCAATCGCGTTGACGACACCAGCGTTGATGTGATCACGCTCTTCAAAAGTTTTGTCGAGTTCCATCTTGCCAATGATGCTACGCAGTGTCGTCTGTGCGAGTTGCGTGATGGCGACGATGAAGTTGGACGAACCATACGATGCCCGCATCGGATCGGTGACCTGAAAATACAGAATGCCATCGACCTGTAATTGAGTATTGTCCCGGGTGATACAAACCTGGCTCGGCACATCAAGTGGAATTTCCTTGAGGATGTGCTTATAGGCCACACGATCAATGAAGGGGATAACGATGTTCAGACCGGGCGCAAGGGTCGCATGATATTTACCCAGGCGTTCGACGATCCAGGCATGCTGCTGAGGCACAACCTTGATCGTCTGCACGGCAAAGACGATGAAGATGACAAATAAAACTAAAGCGACTGTGCCGATACCTTCCATGATGCTTCCTTTTTAGAGTGACCTGCGCTTTAGATCGAAGCCAAAACCAGCGTGCTTCCGCGTATCGCCTTGATGACCAGATTGCCAGTGACTGGTTCCGCACCCGTTTCCATGACCGCTTCCCACGAAGCACCACGATAATGGACACGTGTTACGCCGTTATTCCATTCGCCGACATTGACGGTCTGGCCGATATCCAGATTCACATCGGGGTTATGCATGGCGTCCCCTTGTTTCTGCAATTTGCCCCAGCGCGTGCGGCGCAGAATGACCGTAGCGGCGATACCGACTGCAGCACCGACGACCAACTGCAGCGGCAATTCACTGCCCAGCAGTGCCGTCAACCCGCCAGCGGTAAAACCGATGGCGATCATCAGCAAATAGAAGGTACCCGTAAACAGTTCGGCAGCAACCAGCACACAAGCTGCAGCAAACCAGATGACGTAGTCTTGCATGGACGACCCCCTTGCTTTTTTTCCTCCCCATTCAAGGGGAGGGAATGTTAAACCTTCGCCGCCAGCGCTTTCCACGTGTTGACCACAGTATCCGGATTGAGCGAAATCGACTCAATACCTTCGGCTACCAGCCACTGCGCGAAATCCAGATGATCAGAGGGCCCCTGCCCGCAGATACCCACATATTTTCCCGCTGCCAGGCAGGCCGATATCGCCTTGCTCAACATCGCCTTGACGGCCGGGTCACGTTCGTCAAAATCCTTGGCCAAAAGCTCCATGCCGGAGTCACGGTCGAGCCCGAGAGTCAGCTGGGTCAGATCGTTCGAGCCAATTGAGAAGCCATCAAAATATTCGAGAAAGCGTTCGGCCAGGATAGCGTTTGATGGAACTTCACACATCATGATGACGCGCAGTCCATTCTCGCCACGCTTCAAACCATTCTTGCCGAGCAGGTCAATGACCGCCGATGCCTGACCCAGGGTCCGCACGAACGGAACCATCAGTTCGACATTGGTCAGACCCATGTCGTCACGCACACGCTTCATGGCCTTGCATTCCATTTCGAAACATTCGGCAAAGTCCTCGGCGATGTAACGCGAGGCGCCACGGAAACCCAGCATGGGATTTTCTTCGTCCGGCTCGTAACGTGAACCGCCGATCAACTTCTTGTACTCGTTTGACTTGAAGTCCGACAAGCGCACGATGACCTTCTTGGGCCAGAACGCAGCAGCAATCGTCGCGACACCTTCAGTCAGTTTGTCGACGTAAAACGCACGCGGCGAAGCATAGCCGCGGGCGACACTTTCGACCGCCTTTTTGAGGTCACCATCAATATTCGGATATTGAAGTATCGCTTTAGGATGAACGCCTATGTTATTGTTAATAATGAACTCAAGGCGAGCCAAGCCTACCCCGGCGTTGGGAATACTCTGAAAGTCAAACGCCAATTGCGGATTGCCGACGTTCATCATGATTTTGACCGGTGCAGGCGGCATTTCACCACGCACGACCTCGGTCACTTCGGTTTCGAGCAGGCCGTCGTAGATGTGGCCCTCATCGCCTTCGGCGCAGGACACGGTCACCAGCATGCCGTCTTTCAGCATCTCGGTCGCATCGCCACAACCCACTACAGCAGGCACGCCGAGTTCACGCGCGATGATGGCGGCGTGGCAAGTCCGCCCACCACGATTGGTCACGATGGCAGAAGCACGCTTCATCACGGGCTCCCAGTTCGGGTCGGTCATGTCGGCCACCAGCACGTCGCCTGGTTGCACCCGTTCCATTTCGGATGGATCAAGAATCACGCGCACCGGGCCGGCGCCGATTTTCTGACCGATGGCACGACCCTGCGCCAACACCGTTGAATTACCCTTCAAGGAAAATTTCTGTTCGGCAGCGCCGACCTTGACCTGCGATTTCACTGTTTCCGGACGCGCTTGCAGAATGTAGATCTTGCCGTCACGACCATCCTTGCCCCATTCGATATCCATGGCACGGCCATAATGCTTCTCGATAATGACGGCGTACTGCGCGAGTTCGGTCACGTCGGCATCGGTCAACGAGTAGCGATTGCGCTGCTCCATCGGGACATCGACGGTCTTGACGCGACCCTTTTCACCGGCCGCAGTAAATTCCATCTTGATCAGTTTGGAGCCGATCTGGCGGCGGATGATGGCGTACTTGCCCGCTGCAAGAATGGGTTTGTGGACATAGAACTCGTCGGGATTGACCGCGCCCTGCACCACCGTTTCGCCCAGGCCGTAGCTGGAGGTGATGAAGACCACATCCTTGAAACCGGACTCGGTATCGAGTGTGAACATCACGCCTGCTGCGCCCACATCGCTGCGGACCATGCGCTGAATGCCTGCCGACAAAGCGACTTCGACTTTTTCGTAACCCTTGTGCACCCGGTAGGAAATCGCGCGGTCGTTGTAGAGCGAGGCAAATACCTCCCTGATCGCATGCAAAATATGGTCGATCCCCACCACGTTGAGGAAGGTCTCCTGTTGACCCGCAAACGAAGCATCAGGCAAGTCCTCTGCCGTCGCCGAGGAACGCACCGCGAACGAGGCTTCGGCCGTATCGTCCTTGGTCAGTGCCTGATAAGCCGTGCGGATCTCCGCTTCAAGTTGTGGTGGAAATTCGGCCGTTTCGATCCAGCTGCGAATTTCGGCACCTGCCGTTGTCAGCGCCTTGATGTCGTCAATATTCAAGCCAATCAAGCGCTGGGCGACGCGTTCGGTCAAGTTGCCATGACGCAGGAATTCACGGAACGCCTGGGCGGTCGTTGCAAAACCACCCGGAACACGCACTCCGGCACCCGCCAACTGGCTGATCATTTCTCCCAAAGAAGAATTCTTGCCACCTACGGTATCGACATCGGTTGCACGAAGATGCTCCAAACCCACCACCAAAGCTGAACGCGGGGACTGCTGAACCATGAAAACCTCAAATCAATGTTAGATTGCCGAAACTTTAAAGCAGCCATTTTAGCCTACCCGTCCAGCTCTCCCGCGCTCAAGGCTGGGTCGAGAATCCCTTAATCCTTAATTCGGTCAATACAAAAAGATGGATGCCCTCAACGATCAGCCCCTCAACCTTGGCAATAGTCCAGAATTCTCCAGTAAGCGCACTGTTTTTTTTGTTTCCGATGGCACGGGCATCACCGCCGAGACCTTCGGACACAGCTTGCTGGCGCAATTTCAAAGCGTGACGTTTCAACAAATCCGCAAACCGTTCACCAATACCGTAGACAAGGCCGACGAAGTGATTCGACACGTCAATCATGTGGCCGACCGTGACGGCAACCGTCCGCTGATTTTCAGCACCCTGGTTAATCCCGAGATCAACCAGCATGTCCGTCGTGCTAATGGTTTATTTCTCGATCTGATCCAGACCTTTGTCGAACCGCTGGAAAATGAACTGGGTGTCAAATCCACACACTCCATTGGTCTGGGACACAACATCGCCGACAGCAAGCAGTACAACCAGCGGATTGAAGCCATCAATTTTTCGTTGGCCCACGATGACGGCCAGCTCAATCGAGGTCTGGAACAGTCTGACGTCATTCTGGTTGGCGTGTCGCGCAGTGGCAAAACGCCGACCAGTCTGTATCTGGCCATGCAATACGGCATCAAGGCCGCCAACTATCCCTTGATCCCTGAAGATTTTGAACGCGGCGCGCTTCCATCTGCCCTACCCCAATACAAGAGCAAACTCTTCGGTCTTTCGATCTCTCCCGAACGCTTGGCCGAAGTACGCAATGAGCGCCGTCCCGGCAGCAAATACGCATCCATAGAAAATTGTCGCTATGAAGTCCACGCTGCCGAGATGATGATGAAACGCGAAGGTATTTTGTGGCTGTCTTCCACGACCAAATCGATTGAGGAAATCTCAACAACCGTACTGCAAGAAATACGGTCGGATCGGCGAGCTTACTAAGCTTTTACTGAGAGCAAAATCATCTGTCACAGAAGATCAACGTCTGGTTACTCTTGGACTTACAGCAGAGTATCTTTATGCTTTTAACTGCGGCCCAGATAACTCAAGGGGACCAACACCATGGAACTAAAAACGGCTAGCGATTTTCACCCTGAAGTCATGCGTTTGTTTGATCACTACGTGCATGGACAAATCAGCCGCCGCGATTTCATAGATGGCGCAAGCAAGTTCGCTGTTGGCGGCATCACGGGTGCCACCCTGCTCGAAGCCCTCAATCCTCGTTTTGCGCAGGCTCAGCAAGTCCCGGTCAATGATGCCCGCATCAAGGCCGAATATATTGAGCTGCCCTCTCCCCAAGGCTACGGCAAGCTGCGCGGTTATCTGGTCAAGCCTGCGAAAGCGACAGGCAAATTGCCAACGGTATTGGTCGTCCATGAAAACCGTGGACTGAATCCACATATCGAAGACATCGCCCGTCGGCTTGCACTCGATAATTTCATTGCCTTTGCACCCGATGCGCTCTTTCCTCTGGGCGGTTATCCCGGCGACGAAGACAAGGCACGTGAACTTTTTACCCAGCTTGAACAACCCAAGTCTCGCGAAGACTTTATCGCTGCGGCAGACTATCTCAAGCAATTGCCAGAGGGGAATGGCAAAGTCGGTGTGGTCGGCTTTTGCTATGGCGGCAGCATTGCCAATTTTCTCGCGACGCGCTTGCGGGATCTGGATGCGGTCGTCCCCTTTTATGGAGGACAACCCAATATCGTCGATGCAGCCAAGGTCAAAGCACCCTTGTTGCTTCACTTCGCCGCCACGGACGAGCGCATCAACGCCGGGTGGCCCGGTTATGAAACGGTCTTGAAAGCCAACAAGGTTCAATACGAAGTCTATACCTATGCAGGGACCCAGCATGGCTTTAACAACGACACCACGCCGCGTTACGATGAAGCGGCTGCCAAGCTGGCTTGGCAGCGTACCGTGGCGTTTTTCAATAGCCATTTGCGTGGTTAACCCTGCTACGCATGTTGGCAAGGCTAAGGAAACTCTGATTAAGTCTATTCAAAACCAAAAATCCTGACACAGAGAACACAGAGACCATCGAGGACACAGAGAAAAACAAGAGCGATGAGTACCGAAGAAATCTCTGTGTTTCTCTGCGACCTCTGTGCCTCTGTGTTGAGAGGTTTTGGTCCGTGCGTCTCACCCCTTATTCAGCATCTGCCTAAAAGTTAAATCTGCCGCAATCTCTCAAGCACTTCCGACGTCGGTGCCACGTCAGCATATTTTTCGGCCATATCGAACAGATTAACGCCATGCGAGACTTTGCTGCGGTCATAGACAGCATCCTCAGGCACAAGCACTTTGAAGTTCAACGAGAAGGCGTCCACGACGCTCGAACGCACGCAACCACTTGTACTGCAGCCCGTCACGATAAGCGTGTCGGCTTCCAGATCAATCAAGTGACTGGTCAATGCGGTCGCGAAAAAAGCGCTTGGATGTTTTTTCGGCAGTAAAACATCGCCTTCCACAGGTGCAATTTCCTTGACGAAATCGTAACCCTGCAGAGGAATATCCATAATCCCGGCAACTTTTTCAGCCAGCCGCCCACCTTCTGTTTTTTTCTTTGGGGCCACATGCGGATAAAGCACAGGCCAACCACGCTTGCGGAACTCGTCAATGATCAGTTTGATATTTCCCACTGCATCCCATGCGACTTCACCGCAACTGGTTGGAAATTCCTTGATCGCCTCAAAGAAAGGCATCGGCTTCGTTCCAACGGTGCGATATTGCACATCGATGATCAACATGGCGGGGCGTTTACCCAAACCGCTGGGTCGGCCAAAGCCTGCCGCGCGATAGGCGCGCTGTTCTTCTTCACTGATGATTCCGTCCCATGGTCTCATTTTCATGTTCCTTCAGATGTTGATAATTTGCGGAAAATATACTGACCATAACCGGGCTCACCGGTGATTTTGCCTTTATTCATGACCGTTTGCCCGCGCATGATGGTGCGCACCGGCCAGCCCTTCAGTGTTTGGCCTTCATAGAGACTGTAATCGGAATAAGAGCCGAGCTTTGCCGGATCGACCATCTGCTCACGATTCACATCAACCAGCGCGAAGTCGGCATCTGATCCCACATCGAAACTGCCCTTGGTCGGCAGATTAAAAATCTTCGCAGGCGCAGAAGTAAGCAGTTCTGCTATGCGCGAAAGCTTCAGACGCCCCTTGTGATAGCCCTCATGCAAGAGCACCGGAAGGATGGTCGCCGTTCCAGGAAAACCTTGCGATGCCAAAGCAAGCGGCTTGAGTTTGGTTTCCCGTTTACGCGGCACATGGTCAGACGCGATCACATCGATTGAGCCATCGGCAAGACCTTCCCACAAGGCCTCAACGTCGTCGGCACTGCGGAAGGGCGGATTGGCTTTGCCGATACTGCCAATGGTCGAATCCTCCGTGTGGGTCAGGTAGTGCGGACAGGTTTCGACATAAACCTTGTCGTAGCGCCCGCGCCATTTGCGCACTTCGTCAAGCGCCATGCGTGTACTCAAGTGAGGAATATAAATCTGTGCTCCCAAATGCTCGGCGAAGTACATGGCGCGCACACAGCTCTCCGATTCGGTAAAAGCAGGCTTGCACATCGACCAGTCTTTCAAGTTATTCAGACCTTCCGCGATAAATTTTTTGCGGAGCCGATTCACGATTTCAATGTTTTCGGTATGACAAACAATCGTCACTTCGCCGATATCGGCGGCGGCCTTCAGAAGGGCGTACAAATAGCCGTCGTCCGTGCCATCAAGTCCAAGATAACGGCCTTCCTCGCCCTTGAAATTCATGAAGTACTTGAACGAGGTTACGCCATAGCTGTCGACGTAATCCTTTAACTGGGCAATGTGTTCTTCATTCGCCGTGCTGAAATGAAACGCATAGTCGATATAGGCGCGCGTCTTGGCATACTCCTGCTCGCGTTTGAATACATCGGCATAGGCTTCGTTGTTCAAGAAATATCCGACTACCGTAGTAAAGCCACCTTGCGCCGCATAAATCGTCTCGGAACTATATTCAGTAATTTTTTCGGCGAAGCCGAAATGAATATGCGCGTCAATCAGGCCAGGGAAGACGTGCAATCCCTCGGCCGAAATGACTGGAACCGATGCATCGACTGGCGTTCCTGGGGCCATTTGCGCAGCGATTTTTCCATCTTTCACAAGAATATCCAGCGGGACGCCATCTCTTCCGCTATCAACCAGACGGCCACCGCGCAATACAAAATCACGACTCATATTTTCCTCGTTCAAAAGCAATATTTAAGTTCATCCAGAGTCTGTGGCAGGCTTGATACGTCTTTAATGCGAAAAGCATCCAGACTTTGGCGTAACCAATTTTCATCCAGTCTCAAGCCGATGCAGACGATACGCGAGCGTGGATCATTGTCGGGCCAGTGATCGAGATACTGGGGCGTATGAAAAACTTTTCCAACACCCTGAATCAGAACATAAGGCCGCGCGTCATCCATATGCAGCAAACCTTTACACCTTAGCAAGCCATCGCCAAATCGATGGATCAAAAGATTCCACCAGGCTGAGACGCCGCTCCAGGTCGGTCTGGCTTCAATGTATGAACTCCAGGAAGAGACGGCGCTATCGTGGGTCGTGCCGCCACGCTTCGGCAAGGGCGCGAAGTAACTGCGCTTCGACTCTTGAGTAGCGTCATCGTTTGCAAAGATTGAACTCGCTTCCTCGCCTTGGACCGACCTGGTAAGAGGTGCACGTGGATTCAGTTTTTGCAAAGCCTCCCCTAATGCGGTGACTTGTTCTTCTTCGGCCAAATCCGTTTTGGTCATGACGAGATGATCGGCAACGCTTACCTGACGCAGCGCTTCCGGGTATGCGGCCAACTGCGTTAAGCCTTGTGCTGCGTCAACCGTCACCACGACCTGACCCAGCCTGAAATCAGATGTCAATACGCGATCACCGAGCAGCACATGCAAAATCGGCAAAGGATCGGCAAGGCCCGTTGTTTCAACCACCACCCTTTTCAAGCCCGGTGGATTCATCTGCTCAGCCAGCTGCTTGATCGAGAGCAACGTTTCTCGCAACGAATTCGTCAGCGTGCAACACAGGCAGCCGGAATCGAGTAGATACACATTCTCCGCCACCTCCTTGTATAGCAATTGATCAATACCGATTTCGCCGAACTCATTGACGATGACCGCAGTACTCGCGTAGCGCTCATCCCGAAGCAAGGCATTCAAGAGCGTCGTCTTCCCGCTTCCGAGAAATCCGGTCAGAACGTCACAAATGATCAACTCGGGTACTCCAATGATGAAGGAGGAATGCGGCCAAGCTTATATCTTTAGTTTGTAGAGATTCACCGCATTGTCACGCAATAACTTCCTCTTTGGTTCCGGACGCAAATTAAGTGCTTCAATCTCTGCACGCGTGCGTTCGAAATCGAGCACAGGGAAATCAGTCCCGAACATCACCTTGTCTTGACCATAGCTGTTGATATAACGCACAAAGGACTCTGGCCAGTATTTCGGACTATGTGCATCGGTGCCGATATAAACGTTTTTATGCTTCCAGGCCATCGAAATCATTTCGTCGGTCCAGGGGATACCGACATGAATGCCAACGAGTTTCAATTCAGGGAAATCGCAGGCGATCGCATCAAGGGTGATCGGCCGACCCACACTTTTCAAAGGATAGGTAGGGTCGTAGACCATCGACTGACCGACCTGCATTTGCACCGGGACATCGAGTTCGACGCACTTCGCATAAAACGGATACCACTTGGCGTGATCGGGCGCGAGTTCATACCAGTGCGGATAGGTATGCGCACCAATGAAGCCGTCGTCGCGTACTGCGCGTTCGAATGCCGCCACGCCACGCATGCCTTCATAGGGGTCTAGCCCCGCCAAAGCATAGAAGCGATCAGGATATTGCTTGACGGCCTTGGCAACCAGTTCATAAGGCATGTGGTAACAGGCCGGATGGCCGAGGCGACCGACCTTGGAGGCAATCAAGAAGGAACGTTCAACACCGGCTGCATCCATACGTCGCAGCATTTCTTCGTGGGTGATGCCCGCCAGCGTATCGTCTTTGACTTTCATCTTGCCACCGAAGAAGGCATCTCTCCGAGGACGAATCTCGTTCGCCTCAGGAGTCCAGATATTGACGACGATGTCGATCGCTGCAATGTCGTATTTATTAGTCATGATCGTATGGGGTTCGAATAAGTTAAGAGGGAATGGCTTTGCATCGAGATTGAAATTACAGTCCCATCTCTCGGCCGATCAAGTCGCGCTGAATTTCGTTTGAACCTTCGCCAAAAGAATACAGCCGCGCATCACGCCACATGCGCTGCATGTGAGAGTCAGACGAATACCCCGCGCTGGCAAGAATTTGCATGCCGTGATGGGTCACATATTGCAAGGTATCGGTCGCAATCACCTTGGCTTGTGCCGATTGCCTTTTGCAAGGAAGGCCTTGTGCAATGAGCCATGCAAGATTCCGGACGATCAGCCGGGACTGATCGACGCGCATTTGCATATCGGCCAGCCTGTGACGGATCACCTGATTTTTGCCAATGGGGCGACCAAATTGAACGCGTTCCTTGGCATGTTCCAGCGCAATATTGACCGCAGACTGAGCGCAACCCGTGGCAGCCGCAGCCATACTGGAACGGGAATAATGCAAGGTGGACATGATGTGGCCGAAACCTTTTCCTTCTTCGCCCAATAACGCATTGTCGTCAACAATCACATCATCCAGACCGATGTCAAAACTGGGCATGCAGGAATTACCCACCTTGTCCAGAACCGTCATTGCAATCCCTGGTGCGTCCTTGGGCACAAGAAAGACGGACATTCCTTTTGTGCCGACACTTCCCTTCTCTGAACGCGCAGGAACCACCAGATGGCTTGCACCTTGAGCATCACTGATCCATGTTTTTCGACCGGTGATCTTCCACCCGCCTTGAATGCGTTCAGCGCGCGTCTGCACCGCCGACGCATCACTCCCGACCTGGGGTTCTGAGAGGGCCAGCGCAAACAAGGCCTTACCCGCGATGAGTTTGGGCAGCCATTCTTTCTTGTGGGCTTCGCTGCAATAGGACATCAAGGACATGCCGCCGAAAGCAATCACACGCGATGCAATCGAAGCTGCAAAGTAAGCATGTCCGGCCATGCGTTCCTGAACCAGCGCCAAAGTGATCCAGCTTTCTTCAAGCCCGCCATATTCGGATGGAAATGGCAGCCCAAGAATACCCAAATCGGCCAAATCAGGGAGCAGATCATAGGGCGGAATATGTTCATGATCACGTTTAAGAACTTCGGATGGCGGCAAGCGTTTGGCGAGAAAACGGTCAACCGCTTCCAGCATGTTCTCTTGATCTTGGGTAAGGGAGAAATCAATCATAAAGCTCTTTCTACGCGCTGGAATTATTGGTTTAGGCTCATCAAAGAGGAGTCAGCTTGGCGCTCAGTTCGGCCTTCAGAACCTTGCCCAGTGCGCTGCGGGGGAAGTCATCAACGATGAACACTTGCTTCGGCACTTTGTAACGCGCCAATTGTGCTTTACAAAGTTCGCGCAGTTCCTCAGCAGTCACTTCGCCCGAGAGAATGACGAAAGCAGCTACTTCTTCATTGAACTCGCGCGAGGGCCAGCCCACGACGGTACATTCACGGACTGCCGGATGACCTTGTATCAGCGCTTCAATTTCGGCAGGATAAATATTCACACCGCCACGAATAATCATGTCCTTGGCGCGGCCCTTCAAGTACAGATAACCATTCGCCTCAAGTTTGCCTAGATCACCAGGGTAGTACCAGCCGTCGCGGAATGCGTCCTTGCTCGCTTCCTCATCGTTCCAGAATCCGGTGGCAACTGCGGGGCCGCGATAACGAATCCGTCCAACCTGCCCCGATGGCACAGGCTGATGATTCTCGTCCACACACTGCACTTCAACGGCGAACACGGGCCGGCCAACCGAGCCGTCATATGCAGACGAATCCTGCGAGGTCAGATAGCTGATACCGCCGCCTTCGCTGGAACTATAGTATTCAACAAACCCCGGACAAAGGCGCGCCTGCATGACATGGCGTTCGTCTGCGTGAAGTGCCGCACCAGACGACAGCACCAGTCGCATTTTTCGCATCGGCGCGAGTTGTTCATCGGTGAGGGTCAAGAGGCGGCGTAACTGTGTGGGAACCAGGAAGATCGACGTCGCATTGGTCCGCTCAATCTCTGCGCAGAGCTCTTCCGGCTCGTAGGGCGGAGGAAACATGACCAGGGTCCCACCTGAATACAAGGTCAGAATGGAGAACGTGCGGCCGCCTCCGTAGTACAACGGTGTTCCCGTCACAAAACGATCCTGCGCATTAAAGCCGAGATTAATCCAGTGCCCCCAAAAGCGTCGCAAGAATTGATCGTGGAAAAGACGCGGGCCCTTCGGGCGTCCGGTCGTTCCAGACGAAAGCGACATCAGTAGCGGACCATCCTCGCCCGAAAACTTCATATCGACCGGTGCCTTCTTGACTGCTGTCGCCCAGTCCGCATCCACAAACACGCAACGCTGCCCTTCAGGCGGTGTTTTCTCTGGCTCGACCAGGACCAGCTTGGCCTCAAAGTGTTCGGCAATGCGTTGCTGCTCAACGGGCGTCCAGCGCCAGTCGAGCGGCAACATCACCAGACCAGCTCGACCAATCGCGAACAACATCACAATATGATCAATGCTATCGCTCAGTGCGACACCGACCACATCCCCTTTCTTCAAACCCAGTGAAAGCAGATGCGCTGCAGTCCGACGCACCCAAGGGTCCAGATCACGATAAGGAATGACACGGTCGCCATCAATAATCGCCGGATGATCTGCACGTGAGTAGGCGTGGTGGGCCAGTGTTTCAGCGATATTCATTTTATTTACTCACTCCCAAACAAAAAATCGAGAAAAGAATTTTCCGCGCAATGTTAGCGCTCTGCAAGCTAATCAACCTTTGTTCAGGACAAGCGCCCTAAGCCAAGACACTAAGGCAGATCCCGCGCGACACGCATACCAAGCGCGACAGCTCGATAAGCCTCTGCACCCTGTCCTCTTGTTGCCGTGCGGGCCGTCCAGGGTGCGCTGTTCCAGCCGCCTCCACGTGGCATCCTCTTTTTGCAATCTGCTTTAACGACGGGAGTTCCGTCTTTAGGCACTTCATCGTAGGTATCAGTCGCACAATCTTCGACCAACTCCCAGGCGTTTCCAACCACGTCATACAGTCCAAAGGCATTTGGCGCATAGCTGCCAACTGGTTCAGTAAACGTTTTGACCTTCGGCTTCACACAGGGGGATGCTTCCATCCCGTCCTTGTCACCCAACTCTGTTGCAGTCGCCATGTCCATAATATTTGCTTTTTCGCAAATCACATCGACACTATCGCCCCAAGGGTAAGTCGTTGTGGCACCAGCACGAGCGGCGTACTCCCATTCGGTTTCACTCAGCAAGCGATAAGGCTTACCCGTCTTTTTTGCAAGCCATGCCACAAAACCCTTTGCATCAGGCCAGTTAAGGCAGACCACCGGTTCGTTGTCGCCCTGCTTGAAGCCGGGGTTTTGCCACGAAAGTGCCGGGTTGAAAGGCCATTGACCTTTTTCCCGATCAAACCCGGCGCAGCCAAGCTCGGTTTTGACTCCTGCTTCCTGAACATATTGGGCCCACATGCCGCGCGTGACTTCGTATTTGCCAACAGCAAACGGCTTGGCGATGGTGACTTCGATCTGTGTGACTTCGCGATCGGTGAAGAGCTTGGGGATCTTGAAGCGGGCACGATCGGCAGCAGTAGAGCCAATCACAACCTTACCGGTCGGTACGACGACCATTTCAGGACAGTCGGCGCAGTCGCGAAAAGTCGCTCCAGCTTTCATCGCTGGAGCTTGGGCACAACCAGGAAGAATGCTGAAGCAAGCAATCAGCAGGCTACCTACAACTGCAAATAAGAAATGGGGTCGGGTCATGGCGGATCTCACTTATCGGTTGGAATTGATTCGATGTTGCGAAGGACTGCATTTACTTCAGGATGCTGATCTTATCTGGTTAAGGGTACGCCTCTTATTTGCACCAAGTGACTCATCTTGCTCTCCACATTTAAGTGAACTCGTGTTCGAATTATTCTTGCGCAAGTGGCAAATACGAGTACAGTTCTTGAGCACGTCATTGGACGTACCTTACGCGCTGTAGGAGTCCAACATGAATCTTTTGTTGGCTCAACTTTGCCAGCCTTCTTGTCTATTGTTAAGGCACATTCCCTTTCCGATCACGTGGTGGATATGCAAAGGAAGGATCGTTGACTGCAAGGAGTGGTTGATCGAAAGTGCAGCAGCAATGAATCCTGGCCCTCGCAATATGAGGGATCAATATAAGCGTCCAAAATCACAAGAGGTGCGAAGGATGGAAAGTTCCCCATTTCAACTCATTGCCACTTCCGAGGAGGATTCAATGTCTTTACTTCGCTCCGCGTTGTATGTCCTGATCGCAGCCGTGGTTGGAGTGTCCAGTCCACCTCTACTGGCAGCCGAACAGTCCCCAGTTCCGAAACTGCGTCATGGCTATACCGACATGCGCTATGGTCAGCTGCATTACAGCGTCGCCCGGCCCGTTGGAGAGAGCACATTGCCACCTATCGTGCTGCTGCATCAATCACCCAACTCTTCGGTCGAGTTTGATGCACTTGTTGCAGAGCTTGGCAAAGAGCGCATCGCTATTGCCGTTGATACGCCTGGCTATGGCGGCTCTGATGGCCCGCAATCACAACCAACGATCGAAGATTACGCCGGCGCGATTGCAGAAGGCCTCAAAAATATGGGCTATGGATCCAATCGTCCCGTTGATATTTTTGGTTATCACACGGGCTCAAAAATCGCGACCGAACTCGCTGTTATCGAGCCCAACATGATTCGCCGCGTGGTGCTTTCGGGTATCTACGTCGTCAGCGAAGAGGAACGTCAAAACGCGCTCAAAAGACTGGTACATCCCAAGTCCGCGATGCATATGTTTGAGCGCTTTTGCAGCGCCCTGCCAAAAACCGCTGAGTACTATCGGTCAAAAGGCGTACCGGAAGATGCATGGGGCCGGATCAGGGTCGATTCCATGCGCCCCATCACGCGTCAGGAATATGGTCATGAGGCAGCCTTCGTCAACGTACCGCAGTTTGTTCAACGCATGGGACAGATCAAACAAACCGTGTTGCTCGTTCCGATGGACGATGGACTGGCAAACGACACGCGTAATGCCAAAACAAGGTTCGCGCATGTCAGCGTAAACGATGAAACGTTTGAAGGGGGCGGATTCTTTACGCAAGCCCCAGCAATCGCGAAAGTGTTGAATGATTTTTCGCGCAAGCCTGCAAGCTGATTTATTTGCAATGCTCACTCTGTTTTCAATCAACTTTTAAAGTAATTTTTTACGCTATGCAGGAGTCCTTATGAAGGCGTCACTCTCGAATAAAAGTTATTCAAGCTTAATAACGCTTGTCATGACGACACTGATTTTTCTGTCGATGACAACAGCTGTGTGTGCAGAAACGGCTTTGTCTCCGGTGGTTGATGCCAAGGCACGTTGCTCCGCTCTCGTGGGCTGGAAGTTCTCGGAAGTGCAGGACGCAGCGACCCAGATCATTACTGCAACACTGGTCCCTGCCACAGCTGAATTACCAGAGCATTGCCATGTAGAAGGCTATGTTGCGCCGCAAGTTCAGTTCATTATCCAGCTGCCGACCCAGAACTGGAATGGCAAGTTGCTGGTGTTGGGATGCGGGGGGTTTTGTGGCACCTTAAAAATGACCTTTCCTGCCGCCAAGTACGACATCGAAGCACTTGATCTTCAAAGTCCGCGCAGTGCATTGAGCCGAGGCTATGCAGTAACGGGTTCAAACATGGGCCACGTCAGCACCGGCCGGGACGGCAAATGGGCTTACAACAACCTGCAGGCCAAAGTTGATTTCGCCTATCGTGCCACCCATGTCAACACGCTCGCAGCCAAAGCGATCGTCACTGACTTTTATGGCAAACCCCAGCGCTATTCCTATTTCCAGGGTTGCTCTACTGGTGGACGGCAAGCTCTGGTTTCAGCACAACGTTTCCCGGAAGATTTTGACGGGATCATTGGCGGCGCAGGGCCACTCTATTACGCGACCAGTGGCTTCCAGCTTTACTGGTCTGCGATTGCCAACCTGGATAAAGACCGAAAGCCGATCCTGCGCGAACGTGACGTGCGTTTTCTTCATGATGCGGTGATCAAGGCCTGCGACAAACTGGATGGTCTCGCCGATGGCATTATTGAAGACCCCAGGAATTGCAAGTTCGATCCCGCGGTTCTGCAGTGCAAAGCAGGCGCCAGCGAAGGCTGTCTATCTGAAGCACAGATCACCGCT
Organism: Betaproteobacteria bacterium; assembly: GCA_025362735.1. Taxonomy (GTDB): domain Bacteria; phylum Pseudomonadota; class Gammaproteobacteria; order Burkholderiales; family Burkholderiaceae_D; genus JANYFL01. The sequence continues at coordinate 22,962 of JANYFL010000056.1, forward strand.
GCGAAAAAAATCTATCAAGGTCCACAAAATTCCAAAGGTCAGCCGATTCACGTTAGCGGAGCCACGCTGGGTTCCGAGTTGAACTGGCTCGGTCAATATATTGATTCGGATACAGCGCCAGCGATTTTTGTGGATTGGCCTGAAGATAAATTCCGCTACCTCACTTTTTTGGATGACCCCGGCCCGCGCTGGTCACTCAAGGATCTGGATTGGGACAAAGACCCAGCTCGTGCGCGAGCCATCGGCTTCCTCTACAGCGGCACCAATCCCGACCTGAGAGCCTTCAAACAAAGAGGTGGCAAACTCATTACGTTTCACGGCTGGGAAGACCAGCAAGTCGTGCCCGCCAATTACATCGATTACTACGAAACGGTCACGCGTACGATGGGCGGACCTGAGGCGACCCAGGATTTTTACCGCTTGTTCATGCTGCCGGGCGTGGCTCACTGTCGCGGCGGGCCGGGGACCGATGCGGTTGATTATCTGAGTTATCTGGAAAACTGGGTGGAGCGCGGACAAGCACCAGAGGCACTCCTCGCCAAACATTACGACAAACACCAGCTCGCTTTCTCGCGCCCTGTGTATCCTTATCCTGATGTGGCGCGCTATTCGGGCAAGGGTGATGTCAACGATGCGGCAAACTGGGTTCGTAAACCCATGAAACTTGCAAAATAAGCTTGCAAAATAGTTTTGATTCTTGGAAGTCGATACTCAGGAGATGATGATGACCTTTTTCAAAAACATGGCTGCACTATTTTGTTTTTGGCTTTCACTGATGGGGGTCGCCACAGCGCAGACCGTTGCCAAAAACACGGGGCCGTCTGATCCGGCCACTACATGTATCAACCTTGCACGCGGCGGGCCCGATGTCGCGCGTAAATTCGCAGCGATTATGGACGCGCCAACGACCATCCTGACTGCGGTAGTCGTTCCCGCCGGTGGCAACGGCAATGTGGTTCAAAAGGACTGGCCCGAGCATTGCCGCGTCGAAGGACAGATCGCACCAACCATTGGTTTCGAACTACGTATGCCAACCAAAACATGGAACGGCAAGTTCATCATGGGTGGTTGCGGCGGCCCCTGCGGGATGTATCTCACTGATCGCACTGATCCTGCGTTGGTCCGTAATTACGCAGTGGTCGTCACCGACATGGGTCACAAGGGTGCAGGCTGGATGTTTGCCGATAACAATCTTGAAGGCATGGTCGACTTCGGCTACCGATCCACGCATGTAACTTCGATTGCGGCGAAAGAAATCATCGCGGCGTTCTACGGCACCAAGGCTTCGCGCAATTATTTTATTGGCTGTTCTACGGGTGGCCGGCAAGGGCTGGTTGAGGCACAACGTTTTCCCGAAGACTTCGATGGGATTGCTGCTGGCGCCCCACCATTCAAGCAAACCGGACACCAACCCTATGCCATGGTCTGGCCCGCCGCGTCCAACATGAAAGATGGCAAGCCCATCATGGACCGTTCCAAGCTGCCCATGTTGCACAAAGCGGTCTTGGAAAAATGCGATGCATTGGATGGGCTGGCAGACGGCATCCTTCAGAATCCAGCTGCGTGCACATTTCAACCGACCGACATTCTTTGCAAAGCAGGTAGTGACACCGAAAACTGTTTAACCGCTGACGAAGCTACAGTTGTCGCAAAAATTTATCAGGGTCCCGTCAATTCGAAAGGCATCCTGTTGCATCGCGGTCAGGCACGCGGCAGTGAACTCGGTTGGGGAAGCGCATTCCTCGGGGATAACGGCAAGCCGGGTTCAGCTTTAGATCCAGCTGACACAACCTTGCATCACCTCGCCTTCCTGCCCTCACCCGGACCAGGCTATCGCGTCTCTCAATTCGACTATGACCGCGACCCACCGCGGCTCGCAGCAAACGATGCATTTTTTTATCACAACAATCCTGATCTCTCGCGTTTGAGAGACAACGGTCGCAAGCTCATTTTCTACATGGGTTGGAACGACGACAACTTCATCCCGCCTGAACTTGCAATTGATTATTTCCAGACAGTCGAACGCACCATGGGCGGCCCCGAAAAAACGCGTGAGTTTGCCCGCCTGTTCATGGTGCCCGGTATGAATCATTGTCGCGGCGGTATTGGCGGCGGAGAAATCGACTGGATTACCGCACTCGAAAACTGGGTCGAAAAAGGCCAGGCTCCCGAGCAGGTCATCGCTTATCACATGAAGGACGCTTATCCCGCAGCCAATGGTCAGCAGCGACTGGGACGTCATCCGCTTGATCCGAGCGATTACGACCGCAGTCGTCCGGTGTATGCCTATCCTGCCGTTGCGCAATACAAAGGCAGTGGCGATCCGACGAAACCGGAAAGCTGGAAGAAAGTCATGCCAGCAGCCACCACTACAAAATAAATCTATCGCACGCCCAGCCGGGAACATCCAATATGATCAAGCGTTTTTTGGTAACGATTGCCGCGCTGGGACTGGGACTTGCGGCACCGGTTGAAACTGTCCTGGCCAAGCAACCGACCGCCAAACCAGCACCTGGTTTCACCACCCAGGTGTTGGCTTTACCTGCAGCTGAAATGCCGGGATATCCTTCGTTTGGCAGGGAGCCGCTGATGGCCGTGCGCTATACCCCCGCCAGTGGCGAACGCATGCATAGTGCTGCCATTGTGTTCGTCGATAACGGCCCCGGTGCGCATCCGCTCGACCCCGACTCAGCCACCCGGTTCGCAGCAGAGCGGCTCGCGGCCAGGGGCTATACCGTACTCAGCCTTTTTACGCGAACGGCACGCAGCTTCGTCAACATGCCATTCAAGGCAGGCGCACTGGATGTCGCAGCGGCACTCGACTATCTCGAAGCGCAGGGCCATGAGGACCTGATTCTTGCAGGCCAGGGGCTTGGCACCTCGCTCGTTGCTTACTACATTGCCAACGAGAAAGATGCCGCGCTCGATATGCCGGGTGCCAAACGGGTAAAGGCCGCCATCCTGTTGTCCCCTCCTGCCGACGAGCCGCGTCAATGGGGCGAACTGTCTAAAGATTACGACGCGCGCATTGCGCAAGCGCAGCGACTCGTTGCCGAGTCCAAACAAGCTCACACAGATCCGCTTTATGCGGCTCCGATGATGAGTGCGAACCAGCTCGTGCAAACGCCTGCAATGTTCCTCGATTACTGGGGGCCGGACGCCGATACGCGTCTCTCAAAATGGATGCCAAAAATCGCCGTGCCGGTGCTCATCGTCGCTGGTGGTGCAGACAAGAGCGTACCCGCTGGACGTATTGAGGAATTAAAGCGTCTCGCTCCGGCCAGCACTTCGGTCGAAGTCATCGCCTATCCGAATGGCGACAAGGCATTCACTGGACTCCGTGATCAAACAAGTGCTGACATTGCCAAATGGCTTACGCAGCACAAGCTGGACGTGAAGCCGGATGTGACGATTCAGGTGCTTGATGCAACCATGGGTGACGGCAGTCGGCAGGCCGGTACGTTCTACGCACCCGCTACCGGGGCCGATCCGAAAAAGCCTGTGTTTGTGCTTCAGCATGGCACTGCCGGAGATGTCCTGCATTCGGCCACGCAATGGCTGGCGTGGCGCCTAGCTGAAGCGGGTTATGCGGTACTGTCACCACGCACACGCATGTCGGGCGGACGCGGACTTCAGGTGTCCACTTATGCGGAAAGTGCCGTCGATCTTGGCAAGTGGGTCGACGTTCTTGCCGCGAAGGGACTGAACAAGGTCGTGCTCGAAGGCCATTCACTCGGTGGCATGCTGGTTTCAAACTATGCAGCAACTGGCGATCCACGCGTGGTGGGTCTGATCTATATGGCACCCACGCGCGATTCACCCACACGTGCGCGTGAAGGTGCCGGAGAAGAGCGCTATGCTGCTTTGGTGAAACGGGCCGATGATGCAGTCAAGAGCGGCGAAGGTGCGCGCGAGGTCATCAACTTCCTCAGCTATCCTGAGATGGCCAAAGACAACTACAAGCCCGGTGAAGGTCGCAAACCCGTCAGTGGTGATACGGCCCTCGCCCAACACTTCCTGGATTTCCGTGGCCCGAACGCTCTGATTCACACTGAAGTGATCCGCAAAATCAAGGTGCCTGCGCTCGCGTTTTCGGCGACCGGCGACCCTTTGATGACACATCCTTTCATCGAAGATTTCGCCAGCAAATACGGTGGTAAATTTGAAGTGGTCTGGTACGAAGGCACTCACGGTGCACGCGAATCGAAAGACCTGGTTGCCAAAAATATATTGGATTGGGCCAAAAAATATTTTCCACAATGAGCCAAATGTCTAAACATCTGCAAATCCGTCGGGGGTTCGTCGATACGCGCTTCGGTCAAATCCATTATCGCTTTGCGGGCGACCTGACCCGGGGTCGCCCGCTTGTGATGTTTCATGCTTCGCCCGGTTCAGCCAAAATGGTCGAACCCTATATTTCACGCTTCGCGCCGACCCGACCGGTCTATGCATTGGATACGCTGGGCAATGGAGATTCAGCGCCGCCACCGGGGGAGAAGCCGGATTTGTCAGTTTTCGTTGAAGGACATATGGCCGCAATCGATGCACTCGGCCTCGGCGAAATCGATTTATATGGCAGCCATACCGGCGGCAATATTGCTTGCGAAATTGCCATCGCTCGTCCGCAACAAGTGCGTCACTTAGTCCTTAACGGGATGTCGTTGTATACGCGTGAAGAGCGTGCTGACATGCTGGCCAATTATGCACCAGCGGTACCGCTTTCTAGCGATGGCACGCACCTCAGTTACCTTTGGCATTTCGTGCGCGATACTTTTCTGTTCTGGCCTTGGTACAAGCGTGATGCGGCCCATGTTCGCGCCGTTGGCCTGCCTTCACTTGATGCGCTCCACGACAAGGTCGTTGAAGTGATCAAGGCCTCACGCACTTTTCATCTCTCATACAATGCCGCCATTGCGTTCGAGAAAGAAGAACGTCTTCCCCTGGTTCGTGTGCCGACACTGCTTGCCTGTGCGAAGACCGACATGCTGCTGCCCTATCTTGATCCAGTCTCTGCATTGATGCCTGGCGCGGTGAAGTGCATTACACCGGGACTTGCTACCGAAGCTGCTTCTGTCGAAACCATCGGACGCATGAATGCTTTTCTTGATGACCACAAATTTTCTGGTGCCTGATTCGCATCAGTGCCGCTTGCCTTCATTGCCTTCATTGCCTCCTGACCTTGCAAGCCAACGTGTTTCCTGACCTGAGCCGGTTTTTCTCACCACGCAGTGTCGCCTTGATTGGTGCAACGGATGACGTGAGTAAATTCGGTGGCCGCTGCATGCGCCAGATGATTGATTTTGGTTTCGCTGGGGATATCTACCCTATCAATCCGAAACGTGATGCAGTCTTTGGCCATGCTTGTCATGTCGCCATCGCCGATTTACCACAGACTCCAGATCACGTTGGCATTGTCCTACCAGCAACAGCCGTCCCCAAAGCGCTCGAACAATGCGCCGAACGCGTCGTGCCGTTTGCAACGATCTTTTCCTCAGGCTTCAATGAAATGGGTACCGACGAAGGCCGGGCATTACAGCAACGCATCGTCGAGATTGCACGAGCCGGCAACATTCGAATTTCGGGCCCGAATTGCAATGGCCTGATCAATTTCGTCGATGCTTTTGCGTTGACCTCAACAGCGACAATCAAGGGCCTACGTCGGCCTGCGGGTGACATCGGTATCGTCAGCCAGTCAGGCGGCGCCGGGCAGGTCAGCGTGATGTGGCGCGCCCAGGAGGCCGGGCTGGGTATCAGCTACGAAATCAGTTGTGGTAACGCTGCTGACATTGATCTGCTTGACTATGCGGCCTTCATGGTTGAAAGCCCCACCACCAAAGTCGTGCTGATGATTGCCGAGCATCGATTGGATAGCGACAAATTACGCGCCCTCGCCCATCGCGCATACCGGCTCGACAAACCTTTATTGATGGTCAAGGCTGGTCGCACTGCAGCGGGCTCACGCGCCGCCGCGATTCACACCGGCGCCGTCACCGGCGACGATGTGGCTTGTGACATCCTACTGGATGAGCTTGGTATCCACCGGGTCGATGATTATAAGGACCTCTACGAAGCGGCGATGCTGTTGCATCGTGGCCGCTATCCGGCGAGCAGACGCGCGGCGGCAACTTCCATTTCTGGGGGGCAGCTGGTCTTACTGGCCGATCTCGGCGCCGCAGCGGATATCGAGTGGCCTGAATATTCGGTTGATACGCAAGCCAGGCTAGAACAATTGCTACCCGGTTTTGGTACAGCATCAAACCCAACCGACCTTACGACTTCGGCCATCGGCCAGCCCGGATCAGCCATCACTGCGGTCGAAACGATCCTCAACGACCCCAATGTCGACCTGATGATTCCAGTCCTGACCGTAGCATCGGCTGCCGAAATTCGCACATTGGCATCGCTGTCAGCAAGCCACGCCAAACCGTTTGTGCTGCTCTGGATCGGCTGGGCTGGTGATGATCCGGCTCTGACGCCAGAAAGCCTTGTCGCTGCTGGACACGCGGTCTATCGCGACGCAAGCTCGTGCGTGAAAGCCATCCACATCGCCATGCGCCACGGTCGCTTCCGGGCGGCCTTTCTTGATTCGCAGTCCTGAGCCCGATGAGCTCCTACCCGTTACGCGATATCCGCATTGTTGGCGTCGGTGAAAGCCGTTTGGGTCGCATGCCCGATCTCGATGCCCTAGGCCTGCAATACAGTGCAGCACAAGCCGCACTGGGCGATGCGGGGCTGGATTTCTCAGACATTGATGGTCTGCTGACGACGCCACTCCGAATGAGCAACTGGGCCATGCCCTGCGGCATCGTTGCGCAAGGTTTGGGGATCAAGCCGCGTTATCTGGCGACGATTGATCTTGCAGGAGCGAGTGGAACTTCGATGGTTCATCATGCTGCGATGGCCGTCGCCACCGGGCAATGCGAAGCCGTGTTGTGCGTCGCGGGCGAAAATCTATTGACGGCCAGCTCGAGCAGCGCAGCGATACAGGGAATGGCCGGTGCCGGTTGGGCGCATCCTGAATTCGAAGCGCCTTATGGGCCGCTGGTGCCCACGCTCTACGCCTTGATCGCGCAACGTCACATGCACGAGTTTGGAACGACGTCTGAACAGATGGCCGAAGTCGCCGTTGCAATACGTGGGCATGCGGCACTGAATCCAAACGCGCACAAGACCGAAACGATTTCAGTGGCGGAGGTGTTGGCTTCGCGTATGGTCACAAGCCCCCTGCATCTGCTCGACTGCGCACTGATTTCGGATGGAGCCGCTGCCTTCATCATCACCTCGCATGACCGGGCGAAGGATCTTGCAAAACCCGCAGTGCGTTTGCTCGGCCACGGCAATGGCTTTTCTCACACTTATATCGGCGACACGCCGGATATCGTCACGAGTGGCGCCGTCAATTCGGGGCGAGACGCATTTGCTTCGGCAGGCTTGACACCAACTGATGTGGATGTCGCCGAGCTCTATGATTGCTTCACGATCAGCGTCATCATAGAACTCGAAGACCTTGGCTTTTGCCCGAAAGGTGAAGGCGGGCGCTTTGTAGAAGGAGGACGAATTCGTCTCGGTGGTGAACTGCCCGTGACGACCTATGGCGGTCTTTTATCGGCAGGCCATGCGGGGCTATCCGGTGGCATGTTCCATGTCATCGAAGGTGTGCGACAAGTGCGTGGCGAAGCGAATCAACGACAAGTACCCAATGTCGATGTAGCGCTGGTTCACGGTAACGGGGGCATTCTCGGCCTGCATTGCACTCTCATTCTCGGGAAGGATTGATGCAATGACTCGAGACATCACAAAAGATGCGAGCGAACTGAATCTCGGCTACTGGAAGCGCGTAGCCGTGATTGGAGAGACTGGATTTGCATTGCCCCGCTGCGCGGACTGCGGACGTTTTCACTTTTACCCGCGCCCTGCCTGTCCCTGTTGTCGAAGCACCAATGTCGCGCCCTCAGCCGCTTCGGGACACGGCACGATTTATAGCTACTCCGTCGTGCATCGCGCACCTAGTGCTGCGTTCAAAGCAGACGTGCCCTATGTCATCGCCATCATCGCAACCGATGAAGGGCCGCATCTGATGAGTCGGCTCATCAATATTGAGCCGGATGATGTGAACGTTGGTTTACGGGTTAAAGTGGTTTTCGGTTTCAGGCCTGATCCAAACTTACCGGTTTTTGAACCGGAAGCAAAGCCGTCATAACCCGGGGCAAGTTAACTCAGAAATCTTTTTCTTCCAGCGCCTTGCGATAGGACTTCAGTCCCAGCCCAAGAATCAGTAATGCTAGCGGCACACCCACAGCAACCAGGATAGATAAAGAGTAGCGGATCGCATTGTCATCATGGAAAACTACATCGGTAATGAAGGCGACGACCGTGGGACCGAAGCCAATACCCGCAAGATTCACGAAAAAGAGATAGACCGCAGCGACCTGGCCGCGCATTTGATTCGGAGTGATTTCCTGAATCGCAGCAGCCGCAGCACCGAAAGGAAGTGCGCCGCTAAAAATTGCAGCACAGTATAGGAATAATGCGTGGGTCGGATTTTCCATCAGCGGTGCAGCGATACCGAAGGCCATCAAGAGAATCGCCGTCAACATCGCCACTTTAAGATTCGACGTCAGGTCGCCGCGCTTGCGCAGCCAGCTTGCGAGTATGCCTCCCAGAATCACACCAGTGGTGCCGAAGACCAGTAGACCTGAACCGAACCACGCGCCTGTTTCTGCAATGGTCCATCCGTAGGTACGTATGAAAAAGGTAGGGACCCAGCCTTTAATGCCATTGGTCATCATGGCTACTGCGGCAAGTCCAAAGGCAACCGTCGCATAAGCCCCTCGCCGATCCCACATATAGCTCACCACAGCACTGAAGGGAGCGCCTTCTGCGCCATAACGCTTCGACATTCCCGTACGCTTGGGTTCACGTACCGTTAGCGTCAGCAAAGCACAAGGAATACCCAAAGCACCCACTACCAGAAAGACCAGCCGCCACGATTCCAGGTGACCGAGGATCGGGACATCCATGGCTGGCAACGCCGCGATCAGCATCCCCGCAGTAATGGTCGCGAGCCCTGCTCCGATATAAATCGAGGCGGTATAAACCGAGAGTGCCGTCGCCACTTTGCGTGGCGGAAAATAATCGTTCAGGAGTGAATAGGCCGCGGGTGACAGGGCTGCTTCACCCACACCGACCCCAATCCGTGCCATAAACATGAAACCGAAACTGCGTGCAAGTCCGCAGACACTGGTAAACGCACTCCACAAAACGGCACCGCCAATAATCAGGTTTCTGCGGTTACTGCGATCCGCGATACGCCCGATCGGTATCCCAAGAAAAGTGTAGAAAATTGCGAACGCAAGCCCATGCAACAGACTGAATTGCAGATCGGAAATCTCCAAACTCTTGCGGATCGGCCCGACCAGCAGCGTCAACATGATCCGGTCGATATACGACGCGGTATAAATCAGGATCAAGACCCCGACGACGTACCAGCCATAGGCGGGATGGGGATACTGGGTCTCGTCCGGTGCTGGTGTTGTTGGATTCATATTTAGCCGGGGTTGGATTAGCGACGATTCTCACTCTTTCGGAAAGCCCCCCTCAAGGGCGATCACGGAGAGGGCTTCACGTTCACTCGGTTTCTCACGCTTTTGCAGTTTCTCTTCGAGCGTGGATTTCTCGCCTTGCCTGCCGATGGCGATAGCGGCTTCAATGCGGAAGTTGTCAGGGACGTTGAGTTCGATGCGGGCCCG
>JANYFL010000071.1 GCA_025362735.1 Betaproteobacteria bacterium
CACTCTTTGCTAGATCGACGGCAACGGTAGTAGCATGCATTCTGGATTCCTCCTCGAAGTTGATCAGTGCTGACCTCCACGACCAATGAAAGACAGCTGCGCTTACTTTGCGCCAACAAAGTGGGGGAGTCCATCCCATCATTGAAGGGGGAGGAATATATCTGTCTACTGTGACGCGCGCCGCTTGATACATTCGATATAAGCCATCCCATCCGGAGGCAGACCATTGCGCTGGCTTTGCCAGAGCATTTCGCCCAGACATTCCATGATCTGATGCTGAGCGTCATGCAGTGAGTCGAGCCGATTTGCGAGGGCTTCGGCAGCAGCCCGGATACCAGGAGGCTGGTCGATCGAAACCTGCTCACTGATCGACAGGTGCATCGACAAATGCAGAAAAGGATTGGTTTGCCCACGTTCCGGCGTGAAGTCCTGAACGGCCGCGTCTGGATCGTTTTCAAGCAAGTCGTGATATTCGGGATGCTCTTCAATCCAGCCGGAGGCCAGGGTTTCCAGCGCGGTCAATACCTCGCCTGCCCGCAGTTTGCGCCAGGCCTCAATGAAAAACAGTCGTACTTCGTCGCGAGAAGGATTGAACATCAACTCGTCCCCTCTGGTGAAATAAGGGTCTTGGGTTTGAAGTTACATAAATCAACGACCACGCAGCGCCAGCACTCCGGCAAACGCGCCTTGCAAACATAGCGGCCATGAAGGATCAGCCAGTGATGCGCATCCTGCAAAAATTCTTCTGGAATGTTTTTCAAGAGTTTGTGCTCGACTTCCATCACATCCTTGCCCGGTGCCAGGCCAGTGCGATTGGCCAGACGAAAAATGTGCGTATCGACCGCCATCGTCGGTTCGCCAAACACCGTGTTCAGAATCACATTCGCGGTTTTGCGACCGACGCCGGGCAGGGCTTCGAGCGCAGCGCGTTCGGCTGGAACCTCGCCGCCGTGTCGTTCCAGCAGGATGCGGCAGGTGGCAATTATGTTTTTCGCCTTGGTGCGATACAGGCCGATGGTCTTGATGAACCCGGAAAGTTGTTCCTCGCCCAGCGCCAGAATGGCTGCAGGCGTATTGGCGACGGCATAGAGTTTGCGCGTCGCCTTGTTGACCGAGACATCGGTAGCCTGGGCGGACAAAACCACAGCAATCAGCAGTTCGAAAGGGCTGGTGTATTCGAGTTCGGTTTCCGGCTGCGGGTTAGCTGCTTGCAGGCGTCGGAAAAATTCGTGGCGCTGACTGGCGTTCATGCGGGAAGAAAGTGGTTCGGTAAGTAGGTCGAAGTGTAGCAATACCAGTCCTTTACCCTGCAAACCCAACACCGATCGACACCGAGGTCACAGAGAAAAACCGCAGATGCCCCTTTTTGTCCTCCTGAACAAAGTGAAGGATCTCAGGTGTCTAAACTTCATCAGACAATTGAAGTTCGCAATCTCGTTCAGACCTGAGATTCTTCGCTTTGCTCAGAATGACCATTCCTTACTGCCGGTCACGGCCTCACAGGCGGTCACTAAATTCCCTATAAAATGCGAGTCTTCCAGAAATTTCTGGCATCTCCCCACCTCAAGAACAATATAAGGATTCGCTATGAGCAACGTGAGCCTCCAACTTCCCGCCGGCATGGAAATCAAGGCGCCTGTCACCCCGGAATTCGCCGAGATCCTGACGCCTGAGGCTCTGGCGCTGGTCGCCAAACTCTCGCGTGCCTTTGAGCCGCGCCGTCAGGAATTGCTCGCCGCTCGTGTTGAACGCGCCAAGCGCCTGGATGCCGGTGAGCGCCCCGACTTTCTGCTGCAGACCAAAGCCATCCGCGAAGGTGACTGGAAAATCGCGCCGATTCCACCGGCACTCTATTGCCGTCGTGCCGAAATCACCGGCCCGGTCGAAGCCAAGATGGTTATCAACGCCTTCAACTCGGGCGCGGACAGCTACATGACTGATTTCGAGGACAGCAACAGTCCCGTGTGGACCAACCAGATTCAAGGCCAGATCAACCTCAAGGCCGCCATTCGCCGCACCCTCACGCTGGAACAGGGCGGCAAGGTCTATAAGCTCAACGACAAGATCGCCACACTGCAGGTACGCCCGCGCGGCTGGCATCTGGACGAGAAGCACGTGCTGGTCGACGGCAAGCGCGTCTCCGGCGGCATTTTCGACTTCGCCCTGTTCCTGTTCCATAACGCCAAAGAACAGATCGCGCGCGGCGCCGGACCGTTCTTTTATCTGCCCAAGATGGAATCGCACCTTGAGGCGCGCTTGTGGAACGACATTTTCATCATGGCGCAAAAAGAGATCGGTTTGCCCCAGGGTACGATCAAGGCCACGGTGCTGATCGAGACCATTCTCGCTGCCTTCGAGATGGACGAAATCCTTTATGAACTGCGCGAGCATAGTGCCGGTCTGAATGCTGGCCGTTGGGATTACATTTTCAGCTGCATCAAGAAATTCAAGCTCGACAAAGATTTCTGTCTCGCCAACCGCGCCACAGTGACCATGACGGCGCCGTTCATGCGTTCCTATGCGCTGCTACTGCTCAAGACCTGCCACAAGCGCAACGCCCCCGCCATCGGCGGCATGGCTGCGCTGATCCCGATCAAGAACGATCCCGAAGCCAACGAGAAAGCCATGGGCGGCGTGCGCAACGACAAGGCACGCGATGCGACCGACGGCTACGACGGTGGCTGGGTCGCTCACCCTGGTCTGGTTGATCTGGCGATGACCGAGTTCAAGAAAGTGTTGGGGGATGGACCCAATGCGAAACTCAACCAGATCGACAAACAACGTCCCGACGTCAATGTCACAGCCGCCGACCTGCTCAACTTCCAACCGGAAACCCCGATCACTGAAGCCGGTCTGCGCATGAACATCAACGTCGGCATCCACTACCTCGGTGCCTGGCTTGCTGGCAATGGCTGCGTTCCTATCCATAACCTGATGGAAGACGCCGCCACTGCTGAAATCTCCCGCTCGCAAGTCTGGCAATGGATACGCTCGACCAAAGGCAAGCTCGACGACGGCCGCAAAGTCACTGCCGAAATGGTGCGTGCTCTGATCCCCGAAGAACTCGCCAAGGTAAAGGCTTCGGTCGGCGCAGAAGCTAAAACTTATGATCGTGCTGCTGTGATTTTTGAGCAGATGAGCACGCAGGATGCGTTTGCGGAGTTTTTGACGTTGCCTTTGTACGAAGAACTTTGAATAGTTGTGATGGCTTTATAAAAATTGAATCTATTCAATATGGACAATCTTGCTTTCGTCCTAATGCCATTCTCAACAGAGTTTGATGATGTCTACGATCACATAATCAAAGGCCCGCTAGAGAAAGTTGGATTTACAGTCCGTCGAGCTGACAATACGTTAGGTTCGCGCAATATCATGCACGACGTAGTTGAAGGCATTCTATCTGCGCGTTTAATCGTTGCTGACTTAACCGGAGCGAATCCAAATGTCTACTATGAATTGGGGATTGCTCACGGATTTAAAAAGAATGTTCTGCTCTTGACCCAAGATGTCGACGAGATTCCATTTGACCTTAGAGCATATCGAATTATTTCTTATAGTACACATTTCGCACGCGTAGCAGAGGCTCGAGATCTTGTCGAAACTGCTGCGGTTGGTGTCCGAGATGGGTTATCTACGTTTGGCAGCCCAGTGTCTGACTATTTGGCTCTTGATACGGTAAGAGCTATAGCAACATTCCCTCACGAAGTAAGAAACGAGCAAGCTGAGTCAGAATCTGATGCAGGTCAGCTTGACGCGTTAGCAGATATCACTGAGGGCGCTGGAATTATTACTGACATTATCAACGAACTCAGTAAGAGACTAAATGCTTTAACTGAGAATATGACTAACCTTTCGATTCAAATGTCGGGCCCATTGAGAAATGATCCGAGTCGATTGAGAGTGGTTGTTCGTAGAATTGCAGCAGCTGTCGAAACCTACACTGCATGGCTTAAAGCAGCAAATGCTAAATATCGGACAGGGATTGCTCAAGTAACTGAGGGGCTCGAGTCGTTATTTTCAACAGGTTTGGCCCACGCTCCAGAATCTCGCGATGGACTATTGCAACTTACTCAGTCACTCGCAAGTGGTGAATCAGGCGCTCGTAAATGCAGGGTGAGTATGGATGAAATATCTAACACCCTAGATGGGTTGCCAAGAATTGAGAAAGATTTTAATCGTGCGAAACGTCGTATGTCGGAAGAGACACAGAGTTTAGTTGCTAATCTCGATCAAACCATATCGGTTTTCGAGCGTGCACGCACCGCTGCGAACCAAGTGCTAGGGGATGATGATAAGAACAAATCTCGGGACTAAAGGGGATTGGCTCAATTTAATATTTCGCCAATAAGGCTGTGCAAGGTTTGCATGTCAGCCTTTGCAAGTTTTCCCATTGTGCGAATCACCAAGCTTTGTTCAATTGTTGTGAACACAGGTTTGAATACTGAAGTTTTAATCAGTCCAGCATGCTGCCATTCGGTAATCAGTGCTTCGCCGTAATCCAGGGGCTGGCGAATCTGACTGGTAATGGCCATGATGATCAAGTCGCGACGACTGACATTGTAGGTATCGCTGGAAACAATGACGGCGGGACGTTTCTTGGTACCGGCTTGATCGGTGAATGGAAATGGCACCAAGACCACGTTGCCGAAGGAATAGAGCATGACTTCGAATGACTAAGAACGATCAGAGATTGTCGTAGGCTGCATCTTCGTCGTTATCCCAGACCTTGGCAAAACTCGGCTCACTAGCCTTGCTGGCTGCTTGCGTGAGACGCTTTTCTTCACGTCCATGCAAAAAATCGACAAAGTCTTCAACCTCAGCCAAGCGTTGCGGCGGCAGCTGTCTTAATTTTTTGACGATGCTTTGTTCGCTCGGCATGATGGTTCCTTGTTTGATAGATTAGATGCTCAGCAAAGAAGCCTGCATTCAATCTTTAACGGTATTGCAATGATTATACTCAGCGCCATTACAGCAACCAAACTATAGCGATAATTGGCACCAAAGCCGCATTTACTTTTCAACCCAATTCTCAACTTTCAGTTTTGGCACGCGCGCAAATTCGCGAGTATTGTTGGTCACCAGGCTTAGATTGCTGGCGAGCGCGTGAGCTGCAATCCAAAGGTCGTTGGGACCAATCGGGGTACCTTGAGTCCGCAGATAAGCACGCAGCTTGCCGTATTGCGCAGCGACTTCGGTGGTCAGGGGCAGGGTATCGATGACTTCCAGCAGCCGATCCAGCCGCTGTTGTACCGCTGGTTTAAGCGTCTTGATTTGCAGGCCGAACATGATTTCGCCGCGTGTCACGACGGATAGTCCACATTCACCCGTTTGCAGAGACTCCATGCGCTTGATGATTTTGGCGTTCTGGCCTTTGACCATATCGCTGAACGTGTCGGTATCGAGCAGATATTTCATGCGCGCTTTTTGGTTTTAGGTTTGGTCGTAGATGGACCGGCGGCTTTGGATTTTCGGGCGGTCGGTTTGGCAGACGATTCATCCATCCACGAAAAATCGCGTTCTTCCAGAGCAAGCGGATCGGCTTTGACCTGATTGATAATATGATCCAGTTCTGCGGCTTCTTCTTTGGTTGGTGCTGGCAAATGGGCCAATGCATCAGCCAGAGTATGGGGACGTTCGCGCAGCACAATTTCATCGCCGCGCCGGGAAATTTCAACGGTATCGGTGTTGAAGCGAAATTCTTTGGGCAGGCGAACGGCCTGGCTGTTGCCGGATACAAAAACAGTGGTCGTTTTGATCGTTGGCGTCAGTTTTTGTGGCGAGGTTGGGGTTTTCATTGGGACTCCAGATTCGTATATCTTTGAAGTATATACATCGCTGCTGCGATTCACAAGCTTGAATGTTTTATTGAGGCCATTGTCGTGTTTCTGTTAAATTCAAAAAGCCTAAAATACTGGAGTTGCTATGCCACTCATTACACTCACGGTTCGCAAGCCAAAGTCGAGTACGTTCAAGACCACAGTGCTCGATGCAGTACATGCGGCCCTGGTTTCCTCCGGCGTGCCAGCTACAGACAAATTTCAGCGCGTCATCGAACTCGATGCGGATGATTTTCGTTTTGATCCGAGCTATCCGGATTTGAAGTCGGAAAGAAATGACGACTTTGTGTTGATTGAAATCCTTTGGTCGGTCGGGCGCAGCGTCAAAGTCAAAAAGAAATTCATGGAAGAGCTGATGGGCGGTCTTGCTCGCGGTGGCTTCAACACCGAGAACGTGATGGTGGTCTTCAAGGAAACGGCATGGGAGAACTGGGCTTTTGGTGGCGGGCGGTTCATTCATACTTGAAGAGACCAAAAACTATTCGATCTCTGAATCAGCCCATCAATATCCGAGCTTGTACACTTGATTAACTGGAGTCGAAACAGTGGCCCATCTTTTTGAACCGATCCAACTGCGCGGGCTGACCTTAGCGCATCGCATTCTGGTTTCGCCGATGTGCCAGTACTCCTCGACGGATGGTTTGGCGAACGACTGGCACCTGGTGCATCTGGGCAGTCGTGCTGTGGGTGGCGCAGCACTGGTGATGACCGAAGCAGCAGCAGTTTCCCCTGAGGGACGAATCAGCCCTGAAGACTTGGGCATCTGGGACGAGCATCACATCGAACCATTGGCCCGCATTACGCGTTTTATCGGAGAGCAGGGCGTTCCTGCCGGAATTCAATTGGCGCATGCGGGTCGCAAAGCCAGCACGTATCGCCCGTGGTCAGAACTGCAGGGCAGTGTTCCGCTTGATGCAGGTGGCTGGCAAACGTTCGGCCCATCCGCCGTTGCCTTTGAGGGTTATGCCACACCGCAGGCCCTGACTCTGGATGAGATTGCTGCGGTAGTGCAAGACTTTGTTCGTGCTGCCGAGCGGGCGCAGGTTGCCGGTTTCAAGCTTGTGGAAGTGCATGCGGCGCATGGTTATCTGCTGCATCAATTTTTGTCGCCGCTGAGCAATCATCGTAATGACCAATACGGAGGTTCGCTCGAAAATCGTATGGGCCTGACATTGGAGGTAGTCCACGCGGTACGCAAGGTATGGCCGCAGGATCTGCCCTTGTTCGTGCGAATTTCTGCAACCGACTGGGTTGAAGGCGGATGGAGTATCAACGATAGCGTGGAGTTGTGCCGTCACTTGAAGCAGGCCGGGGCTGATCTGATCGATGTGTCGTCCGGTGGCAATGTGAAGGCGGCTATTCCGGTTGGAGCGGGCTATCAAACCGCATTTGCCGAGCAGGTACGTCGTGAGGCGGGGATTGCCACCGGTGCCGTCGGCATGATTACGGACCCGGCCCAGGCGGATCACATCATTCGTACCGGCCAAGCCGACGTCGTACTGATGGCGCGTGAACTATTGCGTGATCCTTACTGGCCGCTGAGTGCGGCACCGGCGGTTCATCAAAAAATCAATTGGCCGCTTCAATATGAGCGTGCTGCCGGATCGGGTATGGCGCCACGCAAGCCGCAGAACAAATAGAACTTCCCTCCCTTTCAAGGGAGGAGTCTTTGACAAGCACCACACTCTTTACAGAAGAGTGAACAGAAAATGTAAAAGGGAAATGTTTAATGATGGTTGAGCAAGAGGGAAATATCCGCCCGGTCAATTCGGTTCGCCGGATTCTGTTTGG
Source organism: Betaproteobacteria bacterium (assembly GCA_025362735.1). GTDB lineage: Bacteria > Pseudomonadota > Gammaproteobacteria > Burkholderiales > Burkholderiaceae_D > JANYFL01. The sequence goes on from JANYFL010000071.1 coordinate 7,629, forward strand.
TAGCCTGATCGGCACGACCATCGAGTTTTTCGATTTTTATATTTATGCTACGGCTGCGGTGCTGGTGTTTCCGTCGCTGTTTTTTCCGGCTTCCGATCCTGCAGCAGCCACCTTGCAGTCACTCGCGACATTCGCCATCGCATTTTTTGCGCGACCCGTTGGCTCGGCATTCTTTGGTCATTTCGGAGATCGCATCGGCCGCAAGGCAACACTGGTTGCTGCGTTGATGACGATGGGCGTTTCGACGGTGATCATTGGACTGTTGCCAACTTACGCCAGCATCGGCGCGATTGCGCCTTTGCTTCTTGCGCTGTGTCGTTTCGGTCAGGGCTTGGGTCTTGGGGGCGAATGGGCGGGGGCTGTGCTGCTCGCGACTGAAAACGCGCCGCCCGGCAAACGTGCCTGGTTCGGCATGTTTCCGCAGCTTGGCGCACCGCTCGGTTTTTTTCTTTCCGGTGGAATTTTTCTATTGCTGAGTGAGGTGCTCACCAACGAGCAGTTCTTTAGCTTTGGCTGGCGCATTCCGTTTCTGGCGAGTGCCGTGCTGGTGATCTTCGGGCTGTATATCCGGCTGAAACTTACCGAGACACCGGTCTTTCAAAAAGTGCTGGACAAGCATGAGCGCGTCAAGGTGCCGATGGTGACGGTATTCCGCCATCACGGTCGCGCATTGTTTCTGGGTACGGTGATCGCACTCGCAACCTTTGTGCTGTTCTATCTGATGACCGTGTTTGCACTCAGCTGGGCGACGACCGCGCTGGGTTATACCCGCCGCGAATTTCTGCTGGTTCAATTGTTTGCGGTGGTGTTTTTCGCGTTGACGATTCCGATCTCAGCACTTTGGGCCGACCGCTTTGGTCGTCGCCGAACCATGATTCTGATTTCTGCTGCGATTGCCGCGCTTGGTTTGTTATTCGCCCCGATGTTTGGCTCAGGCAAGCTGTTTGAAGTGACCGTATTTCTGTCGCTCGGCCTGGGACTGATGGGCATGACTTATGGGCCGATCGGCACGCTGCTTTCCGAACAGTTTCCAGCAGGCGTGCGTTACACCGGCGCTTCACTGACCTTCAACTTTGCCGGTATCTTTGGCGCATCGCTGGCACCTTATATCGCCACCTGGCTGGCGACTCATTATGGCTTGCAGTATGTGGGTTACTACCTCAGCGCGGCGGCATTGCTGAGTTTGCTGGCACTGGTGTTGACCAGGGAAACCCAGTCAATGGATTTCACCGAGTAATTGATAACACGCTCTAGCAAATGCTTACGCGGATCTGGCCAATCCCATTAATTTCGCCATTGATCTGATCGCCGCGCACCACCGGACCCACACCGGCTGGTGTGCCGGTGTATATCAAATCACCCGGCTGCAATTCGAACAGCGTTGACAGTTGGGCGATGATCTCTGGAGCAGACCAGATCATCTGACTCAGATCCGCATCCTGCTTGGTGATGCCATTGACCGCGAGCGAAATTCTGCCTGAACTGGGCAAGGGTTTCCCATTCAACGAAAGCAAAGCGCTGCAGGGCGTTGAATGGTCGAAGGCTTTGGCAGACTCCCACGGTTGCCCGGACTTGCGTGCCTCGGATTGCAAATCACGGCGCGTCAAATCAATGCCGACCCCGACACCAAAGGCGTGGGTGTGCGCCTGTTCCGCTGGAATGTTTTTGCCTCCTTTACTGATCGCCAGAACGAGTTCAATTTCAAAATGAAAATCGCTGGTTGCGGGCGGGTAGGGGACTGATCCACCGTCAAGCACAATCGCATCGGCCGGTTTCATGAAAAAGATCGGTTTGTCACGGGCGGGGTCGTTCCCCATTTCACGCACATGATCTGCGTAATTGCGACCCACACAATAAATGCGTCGTATCGGGAAGCGCTGTGTACTGCCGACAATAGGCAGTGAGGGGAGTGTTGGTGGCGTAATCACAAAATCAGGCATGGTGCGATCTTTCACCTAGAGGCTCTTGAGCTTTATACCGTTATAAAAATTGAATCTGCTGAAACCACTTCAGGCTTTCCTGCGTATCAAGTATGTACCGACTGGTGCAAAACGCTGCCGCATATAGCCAACTTTATCGACTTTCAGGAGAGAACATGAACAAGACCACACATCAATTTACCGTCCCTGTACTGACCCTCGTATTTTCCGTCGCCCTCGCTGGTTGCGGCAGCATGATGGCACCTCCGATGGCAACGCCCATGGCACCTGAGGCGATCACGGTCCCGGCAGGCCATAAGGTTGCCGGGATGTTGACAGGCGAAGGCATGCTCACTTATGAATGTCGCGCCAGTACCGCTGGAGTCGCAACGCCGTTTGCGTGGTCGCCACCAGCACCGGATGCAGTTTTGAAAGAAAAAAGCGGCACAGTGGTCGGCAAGTATTATCCCGGCCCCACCTGGGAACATAGCGATGGCAGCAAAGTGACCGGCAAGCAGCTCGCTGTTTCACCCGCCACGACAGGGATTGCGCTGCAATTGGTCCAGGCTAATCCGGCTACAGGTAACGGCATGTTCACCGGTGTGACCTATATTCAACGACTGAATACGATGGGCGGCAAGCCCGATGGGAGCTGCGATGCCACCAACGTCGGCGCCAAGCAGGTCGTCAAGTACGCAGCCGATTATTACTTTTATAAAGCTGTCTGACTGAATTAAGGATGTTCTGATTAAGTCGTCATTCCAGCCTGCGCTGGAACGACGGGTCTTCATTTGTTCGCACTTAATCAGCGTCTCCTTAACCCTAATCTCTCTTTAGCGGGTCATCGCCAATATGGCGGTGCCCGCTTTTTTGTTTTCCGAATTTCACTTAAGGATTTCTTAAGCTTGTATTACTGAACATTTACGAACGGACGTGTCTTTCGTTGTGTAGGATTACGGCATGAAACTTCATGCCTTTTTCGTCTACGGTCTTGGGCTGTTCATCGCCTTCATTTCCAGCGCAATTCTGGTTGCGTCTGGCATGGGAACGATGGCCTGGGCGAAGCAAGTCCCGGTTCGATCTGTGATTGCACCATTGCCCCAGCATTTGCGCGATACCGGGTTGTTTGTCGCGGGTTCAACCACGGAAGTTCAAGCACAAAATCTGGCCTTCTCGCCGCAATATCCGCTGTGGTCGGATGGCGCGGCCAAGCGGCGCTGGTTTTATCTGCCACCTGGAACATCCATTGATGCCAGCAAACCGGACGCTTGGGATTTCCCTGCGGGTACGAGGCTATGGAAAGAGTTTTCGTTCGAGGGACGTCGTGTCGAGACGCGCTTGATCGAACGACTTGCAGACCGGTCATGGCGCTATTCCGTCTATGTCTGGAATGAAGAAGGCACGGACGCGGTGTTGGCACCAAAGTCTGGCATCAGTGCGTTGCCGGTCAGTGTTGCCCCGAATGGGCGCTATGCCGTTCCATCGGAATCCGACTGTCGCGCCTGTCACGAAGGCGCAGCAGTGCCTCCACTGGGTTTGAGTGTATTGCAACTTTCTCCGGATCGAGACCCGCTCGCTGTCCATGCAGACCCGGTTAGCCTGGCCACCAATAATCTAAGCAGCCTCGCTGCACGCGGCTTGATCCGCAAGCTTCCCAAAGATTTGCTGACCAATCCGCCACGGATTGCGGCTTCGTCGCCAGAAGAACGTGCGGCCTTGGGTTATCTGCATGGCAACTGTGGTCAATGCCATAACAACAATGAAAGCGAAGCGGGCGCTGCGGTTCCGGTTGGTCTGCTACTCGCGCAGAAAGTGGGGAGAAGTGAACCGGGATCGGCGAGCTCGGAACAAGTTCTGCACACCCTGATCAATGGGCCCAGCCGCTATCGTCCGCCCGGTACACAAGGCGATGCAAAAGTGATCGTGCCGGGTCGCTCTGATCTCAGCGTGCTGGTGCTAAGAATGAAGTCGCGCAATCCGCAAATGCAAATGCCGCCGCTGGGAACAGAGATTCCGGATGCCGAGGGCATTGCTCTCATCGAACGCTGGATTAACAAGTTGTAAACACAAGAGGAGAAAATAACCATGAAACGATTCGTCCTGACCACCACGCTGCCTGTCGCCCTTGTTGGGGTATCTCTGATTGCCGGTCTGGCTCAGCCACAAACCGTACTAGCTGCTGAAAATGAAAAAACCAAATCGTCCGCATCCGCGCCAGGTCATGCAGACAAAGTGGCACGCGGTAAATACCTCGTGACCATTGCAGCCTGTAATGACTGTCACACGCCGTTGAAAATGGGACCAGCGGGCCCTGAGCCGGATATGAGCCGCATGTTGTCGGGTCACCCTGACACGTTGGCCATGCCACCCGCTCCGACCCTTCCCGCCGGGCCTTGGGCTTATATCTCCGCGTATACCAATACGGCATGGGCTGGCCCCTGGGGCGTCAGCTTCACGGCAAATCTGACGCCCGATCCGGAAACCGGATTGGGCAAGTGGACGCTACGCAACCTCATGGACTCCTTCCGTTCAGGCCGCCATCAGGGTCGCGGTCGCCCCATTTTGCCGCCGATGCCCATTGCGAATTACAAGGAATTCACGGATGCCGATATTGAAGCGGTATACAGCTACCTCCAGTCCATTCCCGCAGTGAAAAATCGTGTTCCTGAGCCCTTGCCTCCCGCAGCCGCAAGCAAGTGATCCTTTGCATCTGGGGGTAAGCGTTTCAGAGCTGGAAACGCAGCCGATTGTCCTGCGCCAAAGGAGAGGCCGCTTATATAATGCGGCCATGCAAACGCCGGTCTCTCCACCTGTTTTAACTGCCGAACAGAAAGCCTTCATCACCATGAAGGGTCTGTCGATCAGTGCTGCGTCCACGCGTCCGGCGGCGCTTCCCACTATGGCGCGTTCAACGGGCTGCAAGGTGTCACCGGATGGGCGTGTGACCATCTTTTTGCATCGACCTCTGCTGCCGCGCTGTTGGATGATGTACGACGTACCGGTGCGATTGCTGTGGTTTTTAGTTTGCCGATCACGCATGAGACCCTGCAAATCAAAGCGGTTGATGCAGAGATTGTTCCCTTGGTCGATGGCGATGTTGCGCTGATTCAGGCTTATCAGGACGGCTTTGTTCAGCACCTCTTTGAACTGGGGTACTCAGCTGCTTTGATCCGTTCTGTGATTGCTTGTTCGATGGACGATGTAGTGGGGGTGTCGTTCAGCGTTTCCGCGATCTTCTCCCAGACCCCCGGCCCGCATGCGGGTGAACCCTTGTTGCCCAAGGGTTGATCTGCAACATGAGCACGTTCGCATGAAAATCCAGCTCGACTCGATCCGTGATTGTCTGGACGGCATTATTCCGGGGAATATTGCGACACGCTCACTCGACGGGACGCCCAACATGGCCTATATGTCCCAGGCCCAGTATGTCGACAGCAATCACGTCGCCCTGTCTTATCAATTCTTCAACTCGACTCGACGCAATATTCTCGCTTTCCCACGCGCACGTATCTCGCTGTTTGATCCCTGGACGGGTGCGCAATATCGTTTGGCACTGGAATATTTGCGCACTGAAGATTCCGGCCCGATATTCGAAAGCATGAAAGCCAAACTGGTCGGTATCGCTTCGCATTCGGGCATGAGCGGCGTATTCCGGCTGTTGGGCTCCGACATTTATCGTGTGCTCGACATCGAAAGTGTGCCGGGCGAAACCCTGCCACCGCGACCCGCGCATATCAATCTGCTTGCTGCCTTGCGTGCGAGCGCCGAGGCGATGTGCGGAGCCACCGATCTGGATGATCTCCTGGCCCGTACAATGAACTGCATGAAGGAGCGTTTCGACATTCAGCATGGCATGGTACTGATGCTGGATGAGCCCGCATGTCGACTCTATACCGTCGCCAGCCTGGGTTATCCCACATCGGGCATCGGTTCCGAGATCATGCTCGATCAGGGCGTGATCGGTGTGGCCGCTCGTGTTGGAACGCCCATTCGTATTGGGTATTTTGCTGCCGAGTACAGCTATAGCCGCGCGATCAAGGCGAGTCTCGCACAGGATCTCGCAAGCACTTTTGAAACCGAGATTCCATTGCCGGGATTACCCGAGTCGCGCAGCCAACTGGCCGTGCCGATCCGGGCCGCGCATCGTGTGATCGGCGTCCTGTATGTCGAGAGTCCGCAGGAAGTGCGCTTCAGTTACGACGATGAAGATGCGCTCGTCGCGCTTGCGGGCCAGCTCGGCACGGCGATTCACATGCAGCAGCAAAACGCAGAAATGAGTGATCGCCCGGTTGAGACTGGTAAGCACCCGGCCAAAGTTGCAGGTACACCCTTGCTGGTGCGGCATTACGCCGAGAACGACAGTATCTTTTTGGGTGACGACTATCTGATCAAGGGCGTCGCCGGTGCTATTTTCTGGACGCTGGCGCGTGATTACGTCGATCAGCAACGCAGCAGTTTTACCAACCGTGAGTTGCGACTCGATTCACGGATCAAGCTGCCCGATTTGAGCGACAACCTCGAAGCACGTTTGTTGTTGTTGACGCGGCGACTGGCTGAATACGATGGTGGCATTCGCATCGAAAAAACCGGGCGCGGGCGCTTTAGTTTTTACGCAGATCAGCCTTTGCAACTGGTTGAGGTTCCGGCCAATCGGCGGTTTTCTTGAGAGCGCTCCTTCCCCCTTTGGGGGAAGGTTGGGATGGGGGCCAGCGAGACCTGAAATTCTCCCATCTTAAAAATTCCCTAAGCAATTATTCATTGTTGATTAAGACGCTTCCATTCCAATTTCCCTGAACTAGAGTGGCATCACTTCGGCTAATAGCGGCCAGAACTTGCCAAAGAAGGGAAAGAACATGGACGTCGTCATATCGCATCAAACCCCGCTGGACTTGCTCGAATCGATGTTGCTGATTCGAACTTACGAAGAACGCCTGGCCGCATTGCAGGCCGATGGTTTACCGGGAACCTGTACTTCGGTCGGCCAGGAGGCATCAGCCGTTGGTGTGGTCGCTGCATTGGATAAGTGCGACCTGATCTTGACCAATCATCGCAGCGCCGGACATTTGCTCGCTCGCGGCGCCAATCCCGATCGCATGCTGGCCGAGGTGATGGGCAAGAGCACCGGCTATTGCAAAGGCAAAAGTGGCTCGTTGCATATCTCGGTCAAAGAGCTGGGCGTGGTACTGACTTCGACCATTGTTGGCGGGGAGTTGTCGCTAGCCACTGGTGTGGCCTTGGCCCAAACTCAACTCGAACGTGATGGCATCACGGCCTGTTTTTTTGGCGATGGTGCGGCCTGTGAAGGCATCTTTCACGAGTCGCTGAATCTGGCGGCAATATGGAATCTGCCTATTCTTTACGTTTGCGAAAACAATCAGTGGCAAGCCTTCGTGCATCGCAAGGAAACCATGCGCTCTGACCATATCAGCGCCTGGGCTACACCGTATGGCGTGGCGAGTGCGACCGTCGATGGCAACGATGTCGAAGCCGTGCGTGATGCCGCTGCTGCGGCCATCAAGACCATCCGTGAAACCCGCAAACCCTTCCTGCTCGAAACCTACACCTATCGTCTGCGCGGACATTACGAACCGGACGATCAGGCTTATGTTGATCCTAAGGAGCTTGCGGTCTGGCGTATGAAAGACCCGCTTGCACAAATGAAGCAACGTCTAATTGGCAATGGTTCGATTACATCAGATGCATTGCTGACTTTGGAAACGCGTATCGAACAACGTATTGATGCGGCTATCGCCTTTGCCAAGGAATCGCCGTATCCGGATGTGGCCGAATTGACCACTGATGTGTATGCATAAATCGACGCATGACTCAGCGCGTGAACAATGAAGACCTTGAATTACAACCTCATTCAGGAGCAAGACCATGACACAAATGATCGTCAATGAAGCCATCGCTCAGGCACTGGCCGAGGAGATGCGGCGCGACAGCCGGGTGCTGATGTTCGGCGAAGGAGTTGCCACCAAGCGACCCGAACTGGTTCAGGAGTTCGGTATGAAACGTCTGCGCAATACGCCGCTGGCAGAAGGCATCATCGCGGGTACGGCCGTTGGCGCATCGGCGATGGGCCTGCGTCCGGTCGTGGATTTGCTGTTCGCCCCTTTCCTTTGTTTTGCGATGGAAGAGTTGGTCAATAGCGCTGGTAAGTTGCGCTACATATCGGGCGGTCAGTTCTCGTTTCCGATGGTTGCGATTGCACAGACTGGCACCGGCTGGTGCGTCGGTGCGCAACACAACCACAATATCGAAGCCTGGTTCGCGCATAGTCCCGGCCTCAAGGTTGTCATGCCTTCGACGGCTGCCGATTTCAAAGGTCTACTCAAGTCCGCCATTCGCGATGACAACCCGGTGCTATTTTTCGTTGATCTCGCACTGGGCTTTGTGCCAGGTGATGTGCCTGAAGGCGAACATCTGGTGCCGATCGGCAAGGCAGCCATTCGCCAATCGGGCAGCGATCTGACATTGATCAGTTATGCAAAGACGGTCGGACACTGTTTGCAAGCAGCCGAGATGCTGGCCAAGCAAGGCGTCTCGACCGAGGTGATTGACCTGCGTACCATCAAGCCTCTGGATGAAGCCACGATCCTTGCGTCAGCCCGCAAGACCGGCCGCGTGATGGTGGTGCATGAAGCCAGTCGCACGTGTGGCGTTGGTGCTGAAGTCGCGGCGTTGGTCGCAGAAAAAGCCTTCAGTGCTTTGAAGGCGCCAGTACGCCGTTTGACTGGCCCCGATAAGCCAGCCCCTGCAAGCTACCCACTGGAGCAGGCTTTCGTTCCACAGGTCAGCGCCATTGTGTCCACAGCGTTAAGTATGTTGGAAACCGAATTGGCCTGATCAAAACAGGGATCACTATTCAGCGATCCCTGTTTATTTGGGCCAACGCTTAAAAGTTTTGTGGACCTTAGGGTTTGCTATTTCGCACTAAAGATCGACAAAACGGTATTGCATAAATCCTGAGCTTCATCCGTTGCCTGCCACACATGCATGTCGGTTTCATTCTTACCTAAATTGGTGAACGAATAGTGTTTGGTCACGCGCATACCATCGGTGGTGGCGGGGCGGGCAAAAATTTTGAAACTTGGGTCGACCATTTTGCTGCTGAAGGTTTCGTTGAGATATTGAAACAATTTACTGGATGCCGCTCCTCTTGAGCGTTTGCTTTGACCGAACAGTTCGATGATGTACAAGCCCACACAGCGCTTCGGTCTGGTCGCAAGGTGTTCCGCTTTCAAATCCTTATTCGTTTTTAATTTCCGAAAACTTGCAGAATCGGGCTGCATGTCTTTTACTCCATCGGCATTCAGAGCTGCGACCACAAAAAAACACACGTCGGTATAGCCCCGATTGCCCAAGACCCGTTTACCCCAGGCCTGGACGTAATCGGGATTGGTATTCAGCAGCATGGTCAGCGTATCTTTTGATATGAATGATTCAGTGGTTGAACCCTGGGCGCCAAGAGTGCGCAAGCGTTCAATCAACTGTTGCTGACTTTCATTGATGCGTACAAAGTCTTTGCCGGCACTGATCTGCTTGGCCAATTGGCCTTTGCCCGTTGAAAACAACAGGACTCCCGTGATATACAGCAGCACACCGAGGGATACCAGGATGATCAGAACCTGTACTGCCAGATCGCGATCAAACCAGGGGAAGAGGTCCTGGATGGTTGTGTCAGGTACCAGTTTGATGACTGCAAGTGGTAAAGGAATCGTGGCCAATGAGGCACCAATCCGCTTTAAACATTTGGCCCGTTTCATACCGACCAGGCTGCTTTCAATGATTTGTTCGATTTTGGTCATGATTGTTTTTGGTTAAGGCGTCACAGTATGTTAAAACGATTCAGTTCGTGATGATAAAAATCGTTACGATCCAATTCATCTAACGTATAAATATTTCTTTGTTCCATCATGCTCGAACTACATGACATTGACCTTAGCCTCGACCCGACAGCCACTCGATACGTGAAAGACGAAATCGTACAAGTGGTTTTTGCCTCAAGTCCTGGAGAACTACTGAGTCGCGAAGGCTTGAATACCTTCGCGTCAGGGGATGCCCTGATTACCGGTTCAACCGGCGACCGCTGGAGTGTTTCGCGCGAGCGCTTTGAGGCGAAATACCAGCCACTTGAAAACAGCAAGATGGGTGAAGATGGCCCTTATCGATCCAGACCCGTGTCTGTCCTGGGCAAACAAATGCGTGAAGACTTCAGTATCCCCCGTTGTGCAGGTGGGGATGTACTAAAGGGATTGGCGAACGACTGGTTGCTGCAATACGCACCCGGTGACTATGGCGTTGTCGAAAATGCCCGCTTTCAACAGGTCTATCGTTGCTTGAGCACTTAAGGAAATGCTGATTAAGTCTCCGACTACGAACCGTTCGTCCTGAGTAGCCTGCTCTTTTGCAGGGGTATCGAAGGATAGCTGCAGGCTTCGAACCATCGCTTCGCGCTTACGGATGAATGCACTCAGCACGAACGGACACTTGTTCAGCGTATCCTTAGCCAAATTGGGACAAGCTTCTGTCCGACATTAAGGAATAGGCTGGGTTGACGATATAGGTCATATAAAACCTCATTTAACGCTTGCACTTTCTTGGGTCGTCGCGATAATCCACTCATGTTCAGCCTGCTACGCAAGCTCTTTTCCAGAAAAGTATCGGTTCCCCCCGTTGCCCGGAAGACGGAGGCTGACCGGTCTGCCAAGCTTAGTGAATTGGCTCCGCTGAAACAGTCTGTTCACGACGCATCCAGCTCATCCTCCCCTAAGCGTTCGGTCATTTGCCGCGAGGCCGTGCTGGATCGCCAGCAGCGGATTGTCGGGTATGAATTTACTTTGTCGCTCCGGCTTCATTCGCGTTCCAGGCTGCAGGACGAGATGACTCGCAAGATCTACGACGATTTACTGATTCGTAGTCTCTGCGCGTTTGATATTGGCAATCTGATTGGTAACCGTTTGGCGATAGTTGATGTTTCTCCCGCCAGCCTCGCGCTGCAAAAACTTCAGTCATTACCAGTCAGCCACACGATTTTGATGATCGACGCGCCAGAGGACTATCAACCCGACTTGGCTGGCTTGATCCCTCTAATGCAAGGTCTCAAAGCTCAAGGCTTTAATTTAGGCTGGAATCTGCGAGCGACGGACAAAGTCTGGCGCGAAGTGCTTCCCCATTGCGACTATCTGCGCATACTGACGCCGAGCTTTGATGGCCTGGAAATCGCCAATCTCATCTCCGCAGCCCATAAGTCAAAAACAGGCACCAGCTTGAAAGTATTTGGCGCTGAAATTACCACCATCGAAGACTTTCAATTGTGCTTTCGCGCGGGGGGAGACTATTTTCAGGGCGCTTTCGTCAATAGTCGCCAGAACTGGCTGCCTCCCAAGAGCGAAGTCGATCGTGTCAGGGTCATGCGCTTGCTCAATGAGTTTCGTGCTGGTGCGGAAAATGAAGTATTGGCCGACGCAGTAATGCAAGATCCGGTACTCACCTTCAAGATTTTGCGTTACGTCAATTCTGCGGCTCTGGGCTTCCAGAAAGAAATTACCAGTGTGCAACAGGCACTCCTGATTTTAGGCCGTGAGAAATTCTATCGATGGTTGTCGCTGTTGCTGTTCGATGTCCTCAATCCCGGCTTTATCGAAAGAAATCTGATTGAACAAGCCCTAGTTCGCGCACGTTTGATGGAACAACTGGCTGTCTCGGCTGAAATCTCAAAGGTCAACTCGAACGATCTGTTTCTCACCGGCTTGTTTTCACTTTTACCCTTGATGCTGGGTCGAACGCTTGAGCAGGTTCTGGAGCAGATCACGGTATCGGAAAACGTGGCCCTGGCGCTGAAATCACAAACGGGGCCGCTGGCTTCTTTCCTGGCGCTGGCGATCGCTTGTGAAAAGGGTGATGCGCAAGAGATGGAAATTCAAGCGAAGGCGTGCGATGTCGAAACTGACGTGTTGAATCGCGAGGTACTGTTGGCGCTGAAGTGGGCTAATGAACTGAGTTCGTAATTTTTTCACCGAAGCGGGCCGTCCAGTGAATGGAACACTCCCTCTCCGACTTAAGGCACAGCGCCTTTAATTACTATGTGTCGCCCGATAGGACAGTGACGCCAATGGCCTCATTATAAAGCTGCTGACCAGGCAGGAACGCAGTAGCGAGCGTGTGCATATCAGTGATACTGAATTGACCATCAAGGCGAAAGTATTTCTGATAGGACGTTCCCTTGATCTTCTTTGTTTCGAGAAGCAAGGTATCAAGATCGCAGTCTGAGTACTGAATCATTGCGCCATCTAGGTGAACAACCTGCGACACAAAGTCAGGCGACATGCCATGAAGGTAATACGCTAACTTGCTCCCAGGCTTGTGTTGCCATGCTTCAAGTTGAAGGAGCTTGCCTCTCTTGTCATCGACTTCGCGCAGGTGGAGAAGTAGTGATTCGTAACCGCCTTCTCGATGCGGTTCGGGAATATAGTACTTTGACTTTGTGTGCCCCTCCTTTATGGCTATTTCGACGGCCCGGGGAAATGGGACACCGAACAGTGGTGCCGATCCCCAGATGGAAGGATGGTAGGTGAGACGAATGGCAGCTTGGCTCCACAGGTCAGGCCGTCTGACGAGAGCATTTACAACAAAGTCTGATTCAGGGACTGGAAATGCTTCCACATCTGGGTTATTAGTGAACGCCAAGTCGTATCCTTCAGGCCCGTTCCGGATAAGCAAGCATTTGCATGGAATGAGTCCGTCTTCGGTCTGATGTCTCGCGGCAAGTTTCTCAAAGGAATCTTTCCGAAGAAGGTGTTCCTGCATAGTGCGGTCAAGAAAATAAGGCTTACGACGCATCGGAGTTTAAAGGGAGTTTAAAGGGACGTGCTCAGTTTTCCAAAGGCTTTCATATATAAGAATAAGTGCCTGAAACAATCGCAGTCCACTCCCAAGCGTGTCGGTTGACAGATCGTTAAGAGAACCGCGAGTCCAATTCCTGCAGGTTCAGTTCTTTCAGTATTAGATCGAGACGCTTACGCGCAGAAGGATTGGCAGTTTCTGTTCGGGTCGCAATGATCAGTTCGTTTTTCATCGAATGTTCCCAGCCGACTAGCTCCGTCACCTTGACCTGATATCCGTGTGCCTGCAATTGCAGGCAGCGCAGTACGTTGGTGAGTTGGCTGCCGAATTCACGCGTGTGCAGCGGGTGACGCCACAATTCTGATAACGCGGTTTCGCGTAGCGATTCGGCTTTGTGCTGATTCAATACGCGCGCGACTTCAGCCTGACAGCAGGGCACGAGCACCATGAAGCGTGCCTGCTTGGCCAGGCCAAATTGAATTGCATCATCCGTTGCCGTATCGCATGCGTGTAGCGCGGTGACCATGCCGATGGTTTCAGGCAAGGCGGTGGATTGAATCGACTCCTGCACCGACAGATTCAGGAATGACATACGTTGAAACGTTAGTCGCTCAGCAAGCTGTTCGGATTTGCTCACGAGTTCCGGTCGGGTTTCGATGCCATAGATTCGGCCTGCATTTCCGGTTTTGAGAAACAGGTCGTAAAGAATGAAGCCCAGATAGGACTTGCCCGCGCCGTGGTCTGCGAGCGTTATGTTGGCATTTTGACTTTGCAGCTCTTGCAGCATCGGTTCAATGAATTGATAGAGGTGATAAACCTGCTTGAGCTTGCGGCGCGTGTCCTGATTGAGTTTGCCGTCGCGCGTCAGGATGTGCAGTTCCTTCAGCAGCTCGATTGACTGGCCAGGTCGGATTTCGGGAATCGGGGTTTGATGGGACGCTTGAGAAGTTCTAGATTTCATGAATCTGTTTCTTTACTTATTGCTTTAAGGCGTGGATTCCAGATAGCAGCCCCATCAAAATTGGCTGATGAATAAGATAAATACTCAAGGCCCAACTACCCATCCAGATCAGCGTTTTTTGCACACTTGAAGGCAAACCATTACGCATGCTTTCAAGAATTCGAATGGGTGCAAAGTTACGGCTTTTCCAGTACAGACCCAGTGCCATCCCGATCAATACCAGACCCATCCAGGGTAGCAGCGGCACGTAGTCTTCGGTTTGTGGCTTGTGTATGGCCAGACCGATGATGTTAAGCGGTGGCGCATCAAACATGGGATGGCTGAATAGCAGACCGAAGACCAGCGTTACCAGTCCGAGTAATGCCAACGGTAAAGCTGATGGCAGCACGATTAGCAAACAGCGCCCAAGTAAAAGAGCGGCGGCAACGAAATGCAGGATGCCAAAATAAATCCAGCGTTCTCCCGCGAAAAAAACACTGCCGATTGAAACCAGTGCGGCAGCACCGGCGATCTGCAGCCAGCGTTTCCAGAAATCGGGCCATGATGGTTTAAAGGCAGTGCGCAAAGCCAGCGAGATTCCCACGATTAGTAGAAAACTGTTGACGATGCCGTTGCGCCAGGTAATCCAGCGCACATCCAGCAGCATGTCGTTGGTGGACCAATTTGCAAACCCGAAATGCGCAAGGTCGTAGCAGAAGTGATACGACACCATCATCAACACGGCGATGCCGCGCAAAAGATCAATGACATCAAGGCGCCGAGCCTGACTGGAACTGGAATTCCTGGTCAGGCTTTTTTTCTTGCGTGTGGACATCCGATTCCTGGCTCTATCCAAACCTGATTAAAGCGGGCCGACAAAGTCGATCTTGCCGATGGGAATGCCGTTGTGACGCAGGATGGCGTAGGCCGTAGTCAGATGAAAGTAAAAATTAGGAAAGACCATTTTGGTCAGGTAATCATTACCTTTCATGTGCAACTTTCGATCCCGGATTGGAATGATGACTTCCTTGTCTGCAGCGGAATCGACTGCGCCGCGATCAACGCTTTCCAGAAATGCCACTGTCTTGGCAATACGCGCCTTCAAATCAGCAAAGCTCGCTTCATTGTCTTCGAACTTGGGGATTTCCACTCCACTGAGCCGGGCCGCGCAGCCTTTGGCATGATCCGTGGCAATCTGAATTTGCTTGGTGAAGGGCAGCATGTCCGGGTAAAGCCGGAAGTTCAGCAGCGCAATTGGGTCAATTTTGTTCGCTTCAACGTGAGCCACTGCCTTGTCGAGTATGGCTGAAAGGTTGTTCAGGCCCTGTTTGAGCACTGGGATGGATACGGAATAAAGACTGGTAGACATGATGGACTCCTGTAAAAATTGAGACATGGGCGCATATTGTCGGTTAATTTTCGATGGGCCGTCGATTCGGGCAATCAACGCCGCAAGGTTATAATTCGGCTTTCCCACTACGTGATCGTCGCGTTCTCCTGCGCTCAAGGCGATTACGGCCTCTGCAATGACCAAATTCATATTCGTTACCGGTGGTGTCGTGTCCTCATTGGGCAAAGGCATCGCCGCTGCTTCGTTGGCCGCTATTCTCGAATCGCGCGGGCTCAAAGTCACCATGCTCAAGCTGGATCCCTACATCAACGTCGATCCCGGCACGATGTCGCCATTCCAGCATGGCGAAGTCTTCGTGACGGAAGATGGCGCTGAAACCGATCTCGATCTTGGCCATTACGAGCGCTTTATCAGCGCCAAGATGCACAAGGTCAATAATTTCACGACCGGCCAGATTTACGAATCCGTCATTCGCAAGGAGCGGCGTGGCGAGTATCTGGGCAAGACGGTGCAGGTGATCCCGCACATCACCAACGAGATTCAGGACTTCGTCAAACGCGGGGCCGCGGCGGCCTGGGATGGAAAGGCTGATGTGGCCATCGTTGAGATTGGCGGTACCGTCGGTGACATTGAGTCGCTGCCTTTCCTTGAGGCGGCACGTCAGATGCGTTTGCGTATGGGCCGCAATAGCGTCTGCTTTGTCCATCTGACCTTGGTGCCCTACATTCCCAGCGCTGGCGAACTCAAGACCAAGCCGACCCAGCATAGTGTGCAGAAACTGCGCGAAATCGGCATTTCGCCGTATGCCTTGCTGTGCCGTGCGGATCGCCCGATTCCTGATGATGAGCGCGAAAAGATTTCGCTGTTTTCCAATGTGCCGGTTGAGGCCGTCATTTCGGTCTGGGATGCGGATTCAATCTACAAGATTCCCGGCATGCTGCACGACCAGCACCTTGATGACATCGTGCTCGAAAAACTCGACATCAAGGCCGCACCGGCTGATTTGAGTGTTTGGAAGAAGCTGGTCGATCAGCTCGAACATCCGCAGCATCAAATTACCATCGGCATGGTCGGTAAATATGTTGATCTGACCGAGTCGTACAAATCGCTGATTGAGGCCTTGAGCCATGCGGGTATTCATACTTCGACCAAGGTCAAGATCGAGTACATCGATTCCGAAGAAATCGAAACCAAGGGTACGGGTGCCTTAAGTCATCTGGATGCAATTCTGGTGCCTGGCGGTTTTGGTGTGCGCGGCACCGAAGGCAAGATCAAAGCGATTCAGTACGCGCGCGAGAACAAGCTGCCTTATCTGGGCATCTGCCTCGGCATGCAGCTCGCCACCATCGAATTCGCGCGTAACGTTTGTGGCATGACCAATGCCAACAGTACCGAATTCGATGCCAACACACCGTACCCCGTTGTCGCGTTAATTACCGAATGGAAAGATCGCGAGGGCAAGATCGAACAGCGCGATGCCAACTCCGATCTGGGTGGCACGATGCGCTTGGGTGCACAGCGTTGTCCCGTTGAGCCAGGGACACTCGCGGCAAAAATTTATGGCCCTGAAGTCAACGAACGCCATCGCCATCGTTATGAGGTCAACAACATGCTGGCTGGTCAGCTTGAAGCCAAGGGTTACAAGATCAGTGCGCGCACGCCGACTGAGAATCTGCCGGAGATCATGGAGTTGCCGCAGATCGGAGTCAATGCGCATCCCTGGTTTTTTGGTGTGCAGTTCCACCCGGAATTTACTTCTACACCGCGCGACGGACATCCGCTATTTATTTCTTATGTGGAAGCGGCACTGGCGAACAAGGCGAGTTTGAAAAAGGCGGCGTAACTTACTCCTTCCCTCTTTGGGGGAAGGTTGGGATAGGGGCCTCTTGTGGGCTGGCGGCGCCCCCTCCTTAACTCTCCCCCAAGGGGGAGGGGACAAAGACGAAAGATTGAGGAAATTTATGAATCTCTGTGGCTTCCAGGTTGGCCTTGACCAACCCTTTTTCCTGATCGCAGGAACCTGTGTCATCGAGTCGCAGCAAATGGCGCTGGATACGGCAGGTACTCTGAAAGAAATCACGAGCGCGCTTGGCATTCCTTTCATTTACAAATCCTCATTCGACAAGGCCAATCGCAGCTCCGGAAAATCGTTTCGCGGACCGGGCATGGACGAAGGTTTGAAAGTGCTGGCCGAAGTGAAAAAGCAGATTGGTGTGCCGGTTTTGACCGACATTCACGAGATTGACGAGATCAGGATTGTGGCGTCGGTCGTCGATGTGCTGCAGACTCCGGCCTTCCTTTGCCGCCAGACCGACTTTATTCATGCCGCCGCTTCTGCGGGCAAGCCGGTCAACATCAAGAAGGGGCAGTTCCTTGCTCCTGGTGATATGAAAAATGTAGCCGATAAGGCACGCGATGCCGCAATTGCTGCCGGCGGCAAGGGCGACAACATCATGGTCTGTGAACGGGGTGCCTCGTTCGGCTATAACAACCTCGTGTCGGATATGCGTTCGCTTGCGATCATGCGTGAGACCGGTTGTCCGGTGGTATTTGATGCCACGCATTCCGTGCAACTGCCGGGCGGACAGGGAACAACCTCCGGCGGACAACGCGAGTTTGTACCGGTGCTGGCACGCGCGGCCATCGCAGTCGGCGTTTCGGGCGTGTTCATGGAGACGCATCCAGACCCGCTCAAGGCTTTGTCAGATGGGCCAAATGCGGTGCCGCTCAAGCACATGAAAAAATTGCTTGAGACCTTGGTTCAGATTGATCGTCTGGTCAAGGCAAACGGGTTCGCCGAGAATGATTTTGCGGCTTAGTTTTTAAACGCCTCTCCATGAAAGGGAGGGAACGATAGAGACCTTACTTAATTAATATCCAAACTCAATCAATCACAGGAAAAATATGAGCGCAATCGTAGACATCATCGGTCGTGAAATTATCGACAGCCGCGGCAATCCCACTGTTGAGTGCGACGTGTTGCTGGAGTCCGGCGTTATGGGACGCGCAGCCGTGCCCTCGGGTGCATCGACCGGTTCGCGTGAGGCCATTGAATTGCGCGACGGAGACAAGAGCCGTTATCTGGGCAAGGGCGTGCTGAAGGCCTGCGAGAATATCAACACAGAAATTTCTGAAGCGGTGATGGGGCTGGATGCCAACGAGCAAGCCTTTCTTGACCACACATTGATTGATCTGGATGGCACCGACAACAAGGCTCGCCTTGGTGCCAATGCTACGCTCGCCGTGTCTATGGCCGTGGCCAAGGCCGCTGCAGAAGAGTCCGGTCTGCCGCTGTATCGTTACTTTGGCGGTTCGGGCGCGATGGCGTTGCCAGTCCCGATGATGAACGTCATCAACGGCGGCGCACATGCCAACAATAACCTTGATCTGCAAGAGTTGATGATCATCCCCGTCGGTGCGCCCAGCTTCCGTGAAGCCGTGCGTTACGGTGCCGAAGTGTTCCATGCGTTGAAGAAAATCATTCACGACAAGGGCATGAGCACAGCGGTCGGTGATGAAGGTGGTTTTGCACCTTCGGTTGCCAATCACGAAGCTGCCATTGAACTGATCCTCGAAGCCATCGACAAGGCAGGCTATACCCCCGGCACGCAGATTGCACTGGGACTCGACTGTGCCAGCTCCGAATTCTTCAAGGACGGCAAATACAAGCTCGACGGTGAAGGTTTGACGCTTGATGCAGCCGGATTCACCGACGTATTGGCAAAGTGGTGCGACAAGTACCCCATCATCAGTATCGAAGACGGCATGGCTGAAGGTGACTGGGATGGTTGGGCGCATCTGACCAAAGTCCTCGGCAAAAAAGTTCAGCTTGTGGGTGACGACTTGTTCGTGACCAACACCAAAATTTTCAAGGAAGGCATTGCCAAGGGCATCGCCAATTCCATCCTGATCAAGATCAATCAGATCGGCACCTTGACTGAAACTTTTGCAGCCATCGAAATGGCAAAGCGTGCCGGTTACACCGCTGTGATCAGCCATCGCTCCGGTGAGACCGAAGATACAACGATTGCCGATATTGCTGTGGCAACCAACGCGCTTCAGATCAAGACCGGCTCAATGAGCCGCAGCGACCGCACCGCCAAGTACAACCAGTTGTTGCGTATCGAAGAAGACCTCGGCGACATCGCCAGCTATCCCGGTCGAGATGCGTTTTACAACCTCAAGTAAAAACGAACGTGTTTTCAAGTTTCCCGTTCATCCGGAGTGCCGCACGCAATGCGGCATTTCGAAGGATGAATGGGAAACAACTCCGGACAACAAATTGGTCCGTCAGCATTGAGTCTTCAGCTCAAACCCGTCAAACTTCGCGCTGAACTCAAACCGACACCTCAATGCGCCTTCTCACCATCGTCCTTGCCGCACTGGTTCTTTTGATCCAGTACCCACTCTGGCTCGGCAAAGGCGGCTGGCTGCGTGTTCACGAACTGGATCGGCAGCTACAAGCTCAACGAAACACCAACACCCAACTCAAGATCCGCAATGACAGTCTTACTGCTGAAGTCAAAGACCTGAAAGAAGGTGAAGGCGCCGTTGAAGAAAGAGCCCGTTACGAACTCGGCATGGTTAAAGACGGAGAGGTGTTCGTGCAGATTGTGGACGCGCCGAAGGCTGTGGCCAGTGGAGCGCCTGAAGCTAAAAAATAGTTGGATCACACAATGAACTATTGCATTGCTCTGCTCATCGTGAGTTTTTTCGCGCTCTCGACTGGGGGTCAAGTCTTAGCTAGTCCAGATGAAGAGCGCTCAGTACAGCAGGTAGCGGAATGTCCAATCATTGATGGCAAATACCATATTTATGGGAAGCAGTTATCGGGACCAGATGTCGGCAGTAAATACGGGCCGAGCCTAATTAGAAATGTCTTCTGGTCATATCGAGTGCATCAGCCTGGTATTCGATCTCTGAGTTTAAGAATCAAATTACTTGACGCGTCTCGGCTGGTTATTGCTTCACTCGGCCCAGAGCAAGCCATTTCCCACGAAAACGAATTATGTGGTCATTGCGATCAGGGGTGGTTTGTTCTTTCGGCTACAACCACTGGTGGTTCAGAGGGCCACTATGGCACGACCCGTCAAGTAATACAGCTAAAAACGGGCACGAATGGTTCGCTCATTACCAATGTCAAGACCGTATCAAAAGGACGAGATTTTTTTGTCTTTCCACACAATGATTCGAGTGATCATGCGTTTGAGTTTTATAGAGTGGGTGACTGAGCATAAGTTATGCACTTGACCTCCAGTCATTGCATCAGGTCTGCACGAAAAGCCAAGCACACCCGTGAATTCAAGCGTTAGAACACACTTATATAGTCCATTGAATCATCAAAAAATGACGAGCCCAACTACAAGTTGGGCTCGTTGATATTTTGCTGTGAGACCAGCTTAACGACGTCCGTGCCATCCTCCTCGATACGGACCGCCAGAATGTCGTCCCCATACATAGCCGAGTGAAAGCGAAATACCTGGGTAAAACGGGCTATAGGCCGGGTAGGTATAAGGATTTGCATAGGGGTAGTAATAGCCGGGATACGTATACGCTGGATAGGCCGGAGCGACATACACGTTTTGCCGGGCCGCATCTTGATCTTTCAAGACTTGCAAGTTCTGATCAGTCAGGCGCTGTTTTTCATCAGCTGAGAGCCGGTCGTTGCTATTGATGGCGGCCATTTGCTCGGGCGAAAGCCGGGCGATGGCTGGTTGCTGAACTGGTACGTAGTAGGCACAGCCACTGGTGATGAGCAGCCCGGTGAGGGCGATTGAGCCAAGGGTGAAGGTACGCATAAAAAACTCCTCGCGATTAACGCATCTCCCTGATGCTTATGTATGTGCTGTCACATCATCTAATCAATGTTGCAAACCGGGTGGTGGTCGCACACCGTCAATCATATTGGAAGTGGCGAATAGTTGAGCGCAATCCACTGCATCAAAATTGTAAGACTTGTTACAGAACTCACAATTGACATCAATCCGGCCTAATTCGGTCAAGGTGTCTGCCACTTCCTGCTGCCCGAGTGTGACCAGCATTTTGGCAACACGTTCCCGTGAGCAGCTGCATTCAAAGCGGCATGGCAGAGGTTCGAATACGCGCAAGGTTTCTTCCCAGAACAGACGACGCATCAGCGTGTCCGAGTCAACGGTGAGCAGTTCGTCGCGATTGATTGTATTTCCGAGATGAATAGCCCGGTTCCACGTCTCGGCATCACGCTCGATATGCTTTGATTCAGCAGTGCCATCGTCGGTAGGTAAACGTTGCAGCAGCAAGCCATTGGCGCGCTCGGTATCGGCAGCGAGCCACAAATGAGTATCGAGTTGTTCGGAACGCAACATATAAGACTCGAGCACGGCGGCAATGCTGTCGCCTTCCAGAGGTACAACGCTCTGGTAGGGTTGCTGACCCTTATCCCGTTCCTTGGGATCCAGCGTGATGACGAAGCGGCCCATGCCATGCTCGTTGATCATACTGACCAGAGGAGCGTCATCGGCAATCAATGCATCGTCGCGCAGTTTGGCGGTGGCACGCAGACTGAGGTCGGCATTGCATTCCACGACCAACAGTTGTACGGGCCCGTCGCCATGAATCTGCATGATCAAGGCGCCGTTAAATTTCAGATTAGCTGAAAGCAGGGTACTGGCTGCAGCCATTTCACCCAGCAGTCGCAAGACCGGTGCGGGATAGCTGTGGCGATCCTGGATTTGCTTCCAGGTCTGATGCAGGGAAACAATTTCACCCCGGACGGGGGATTTGTCGTGTGACTTGGACGTTGCCGCTTCTTCAGGCTCGACTTCAAACAGGAATTTGCGAAGGGTATCGGTCATGCGTTGCTAGTTAAAAACTGGGAGAGTCATAATTTTTTCAAGCTGGTTTTGTAGCGCTTGCCATTCTCAACATAGTGAGTTGCGCCTTGCAGCATCCGGGCCACATCAGCTTCGGTCAGGGTGCGAATAACCCGGGCCGGTACGCCAACGATCAGGGAATTGTCCGGGAAAACCTTGTTCTCGGTCACGAGTGCTCCGGCGCCTACCAGACAATTGCGGCCAATTTTGGCGCCATTCAGAATGACAGCCTGAATGCCGATCAGCGAGCCTTCGCCGATGCTGCAACCATGCAGCATCACTTGATGACCGATCGTTACATTGTCGCCAACAATCACTGGTGTGCCGCCATGGTCTGTATGAATGACGGTACCATCCTGAACATTACTGCCAACGCCAATGACAATTTCTTCATTGTCCCCGCGCAAAGTTACAAAGGGCCAGATACTGCTATTGGCTTTCAGTTGCACATTGCCGATGATCACAGCATTTTCATCGACATAGGCACTGGGATCGATTTGCGGCTTGACGTCATTGATTTGATAGATAGGCACGAGTTTACCCTTGGGATTATTTTAGAATTCTGGGACTCTTGAAATTCGTATTGCAACAATCGGGTCATTTTACTTCAGCCCTCGTTACCGTGCTTTTTTTGACTCGCTCATGACTCTCGCATGACTCTTTCCAGTGAATTACGTGCCAATTGCCTTCTGGCCTTGCAAACCTCAGAGCCGTTTGCCAAGGCTGATCAGGTCTTGGCCTTGTCCGCTGAAGAAACCGAGATCGATTTAAACGTCGAATTTGAGGAACCGTGCGGCGTACCGGGTCGTCCAGAACGTCCCGAACTCGTTCCACCATTTCAGGTGAAGCAACGGTCGATTCATACGATACAAGGTCGTGCGGCGCTTATTCACGCCTTGACCCATATCGAGTTCAATGCGATCAATCTGGCGCTGGATGTGATCTGGCGTTATCCAGGTTTCCCGGCGAATTATTATCGCGACTGGCTTGGTGTGGCTGCAGAAGAAGCAAAGCATTTTCTGCTGCTGGCTGCGCATCTGAATACGCTGGATTGTGCTTATGGAGAACTACCGGCGCATGACGGTTTGTGGGAAATGGCAGAACGTACCCGCCACGATGTACTTGCGCGTATTGCTTTGGTACCGCGGACACTGGAAGCGCGCGGGCTGGACGCTTCATTGCCCATTCGCAACAAGCTGCTTGAGGTGGGCGACGAAGATGGTGCTGCAATCCTCGATATCATTCTGCATGATGAGATTGGTCATGTCGCCATCGGTAACCGCTGGTATCGCTGGCTGTGTGCTGAGCGCGGGCTGGATCCGGTAATGACCTATACGCAATTGGCCATCGACTATCGCGCTCCTGTGCTCAAGCCCCCCTTCAATTTTGAAGCGAGGCGTGCGGCGGGATTTAATGAGATGGAGTTAACTTTGTTGCAAGGAACAACCAGACACTAAGGCTCGATAGCGTGGACAGCGATGACACTACCGATTCAGGAAGTGAGCTGGAAGTCGATCGGCACAATAACCCAGGATGCAATGGCTTGCACCCCTTGTTTGGCTGGAGCGAAACGCCATTTTTGAACCGTGTTTTGAGCTGCTGTATCCAGGCGTGAAGAACCACTGCTGGTTTGAATTTCTACTTTGTCAGCCCGACCTTCGGGATTCACGAGTACGCGCAAAAGAACGGTGCCTTGTTCCCGCATGCGCTTGGACATCGGTGGGTAAGCCGGTGCCGGATTGTCGAGATAGGCAGCCGTAAAATCAGGCGGGATGATTTCCTGCGGCTTGGCTGAATCGGCTTTGACATCGGGAGCAGGCCGGGCCAAAGTCGGAGTGATCGTCGGCTGCGTCTGCGCTGTTTCGATTTTGATCAAAGGTGGCAGGATGGGCGTGGGAACATCGTGCACCATCATTAATTTCTTGGGTGCCAGAGTCGCTTCAAGTGGTTTTTCGAGTTTGGTTTCAGTGATCAGACTCACGACCAAAGGGGTAGCGCTCTTGATTTGTTTACGCACCGAGTCCAGTTGCAATAGGCCCAGAATAACCAAGATATGCCCGAGAGCAATCAGCGGGATCACGTTCCAGTTGGTGCGCGTGCCGTAAACAGCACGCCGACGCCGGGTTATCAAGGGAAAATCATTCGGAAAGGCGTGGACTTGCGCCACTATTTCAAAATGTTGTTTATCTTGATGCCTTGGCAATTGCTCAGCACTTAATACCGCACTCATATCAAATTATGTATGCAAATGAGAATTGTTTGCATTATATATCGAAAAGCACGGATTTGAGTCAGTCAAAACCTGAATGCCGATTTATGCCACGTCGTGGTCGCCTGGTGTCCGTTTGCGTCCAGTCACCATCGAACGCACCAGATTTTCCCGATGACGCAAGCTGGTGAAAATCACGCCGACCACATGCAGCGCAATCAAGCCGACCAGGGTCCAAGCCAGGCCAGCATGCAGATTTTGTAGCCACGAATAGCCCCAGAAGGCATCGGTCGTTGACAGCCAGCCGGTAAAGGCTACGCCAGCAATGCAAGCGAGCAGAGCAAGAATCATCCATCCACCCAGTGGGTTGTGGCCGATATAACGGGGTTCACGTTGTTGTAAGAGCTGTTGCAGGTAAGCGAAGGTTCGCGCCGGTCCGTGAACGAACTGGCAGAAACGAGCGTAGTGACTACCGATAAAACCCCAGACGACACGCAGAACGATTGCTCCCGCAGCGACATAGCCGATCATGGCATGCAGATCATTCCGGCGTTCGGCGGTGTACCAGGCGGAGGCAATCGCAGCGACCAGCGTCCAATGCAGAATGCGGACGAGCGGATCCCAGACTTTCATGCGTTCAACATGAACTTCATTGAGGCTGCATCAGCGCTTGGGCAAATGATGCGATCAGTCATTTATTGAGGTTTGGCAACCGTAGCAGGGGAAAGCGGTTGAACAGATTGCAATGTTCTGGGATCAAAGAAGGCTTCGACACGGGCATTTTTTTCGTCAAAGCCATAGACCTCAAAGCAGCCATTGGTCACTTTGATCTGGCGTATACGCCAGCCTTGATCGGTCAGCTTTTTATGTAATTCCTGTTGCGTCTTCAGTTCTTCTTTCGGAATATTTTTGCACTGGTAATCATCGTGCTCTGCAAAAGCAGAGTGAGTGAACAAGGCGAAATGAAGAATGATTGCGCAACCCAATAATTTTTGAACGGACTTCATTGCAGACTCCTCAGTCAAAATTAGTCTTGCTTAAAAATCAGTGCGGGAGAGACTTGCGCAAGGGTACGGCAGCCACTCAGCGCCATTGCCATTTCGAGTTCATCACGCAGCAGGCGCAATACATGAGCGACCCCGACTGCCCCTGCATTGGCCAAGCCATAAACATAGGGTCGTCCAATCAGTACTGCATCTGCGCCGAGAGCGATGGCTTTCAGCACGTCGGTGCCGCGTCGAATTCCGCCATCCACCAATAAGGGGAAGTCTTTAGCGACCGCATTGCGAATGCGGGGCAACACAGCCGCCGTCGCGGGCGTGGTATCCAGTGTGCGTCCACCGTGATTTGAGACGATGATGCCATCGACACCGAGTTTGGCCGCCTGGCGCGCGTCGTCTTCATGCAGAACACCCTTGAGCAGCAGCGGCAAACGGGTTTGCGCTTTCAACCATTCGATATCGGCCCAGGTCGGCGTCGATTGCAACAAGCCGTCGAACAAGGCGCTTTGGCCTAGCTGCAAAGCCGGAGCAGGCATCGGGCCAAGACCTGCGAGATTGACGGCGGAGACACCGGGTGCCAAACGGAAATTGATGCGTCGCTCACGGTCACGAGCGCCGCTGGTGGGCGCATCAACAGTCAGTACCAGGGCTTCGTAACCGGCCTGCTCAACACGTTGTATCAGTGCCCGATTAAAACCTTGGTCGTGCTGCAGATAAAGTTGAAACCAGAGCGGTCCTCGGTCTTTATCTTGAACGACCGCTTGTGCCACAGCTTCCAGCTTTGTGCTGGCTAGCGTACTCAGGATCATCCCGGCGCCGAGTGCGGCTGCGGCATGTGCCGTCGCCAGCTCGCCATCGGGATGCGCCATGCGTTGGTAGGCCACCGGAGCGAGAAGAATCGGGTGCGCGAGTGTTCGTCCAAGGAGTTCAATGCGCGTATGTCCTCCGGCTAACGGTTGGAGAATGCGCGGATGAAGCTGTAGTGCATCCCAGGCACTACGGTTGGCGCGCACGGTAATCTCATCCCCCGCACCGCCACTGAAGTAAGCCCAGGCGTTATCGTCCAGCCGGGTTCGCGCATGCGTTTCATGATCTTGCAACGTGATGACGCCTGCAGGAAGACTTGCAAGAGCGGGAACATGGGGCGCCACGAATGAAGACGACATATGTTCCCAACCAATCACTTTGCTCATGTGTCCACCCACATGCGCAAGAGGTTGTGATAAGTCCCTGTCAGTGCGACGGCTTCTGGACTTTCGCCATATGTATTGCGCAGTCTTTGTATGTTCACGTCCAGATCGAAAAGCAGACGGCGCTGCTCATTGCTACGAACCATGCTCTCGATCCAGAAAAAACAGGCAAGCCGCTGACCGCGGCTCGTGGGAGTGACCTGATGCACGCTGGTGCCGGGGTAGAGCACCAAATGTCCGGCCTTCAGCTTAATTTTCTGTTCGTCGAGTGTGTCCCGAATAATGAGTTCGCCACCGTCGTAATCATTCGGATCAGATAAAAACAAGGTGCAGGAAATATCGGTGCGGACGCGTTGCCCGGTATCCGGCGCAAAACGTACGGCATTGTCGACATGCTCACCATAAGAGTTGCGGTCATTCCCATAGCGATTGAAACTCGGTGTGAACACGTGTTTCGGCAGTGTTGCCGAAAAGAAAGTGGGGCTACGATCCAGCGCACGCAAAACGATTCCCCGGAGTTTGCGTGCGGCATCGCAGTCGTGTGGTAGTTGTTCGTTATTCTTGACTTGTGCTGCCTGCGTTCCTGCACTACGACGACCCTCATCCCAGGGTGCGTTCGCAAGCAGCTGCTGTGCTTCGCGCAATTCTTCAGTCGTCAACAGTTCTGGAATTTGAAGCAGCATGATTGCACGCGTCAGAGGGTCAAGTGATGGACTCGATCGAGTCCATCAATTCAGACATAGTTTAGAACAAGGCTGACAAGCTGACCTGAACCACTCGTCCGGGACCGGGAATGTAATGACCTCGATAAAGCGAGTCACCATAGAGCTTGTTGGTGATGTTGCTGGCGTTCATTTTCACGATAAAGTGATTGTCAATGATGTACTCCGCCATCAAATCTGCTGTAACGAAACTGGGTGCGTAGTATTCAGCTGCAGCATCGGCAGGGGACTGTCTGGCGCGGAAGTTAAGGCCGCCACCGGCGCGAAACTTCGAGGTGATCTGATAGGTACTCCAGATGGTTCCGCTGTAACGCGGCGTCAGACCAGGCCGGTCACCCTGACGATTACCGAAGGTGGTGGAAGTTGGAGCAGCTATATCCACTTGGGCAAATGGAATCCAGGTATAGGAGCCAAACACTTCCCATTTGTCGGTTAAACGACCGGTAAGATCGAGTTCAAAACCGGAAGCGTGCCGTTTGCCCGAAAGCAGAAAAGCGGTGGCTGCTGTATCGGGGTCGGTATTGCGTTCGTTGTATTTGGTGGCACGGAACAGAGCAACGCGCGTGGTGAAGCGTTTGTCTGCTGTATCGAGCTTGGCACCGATCTCGATGTTCTTGCTTTTTTCCGGTGGTGTATTGGCACTTAGCGCACTATAAGAGTAGGTATCGCCCGAGGTGTTGAAGGAAGTGCCATATGAGAAGTAGTAGGAACTCAGGTCATCGGGCTGATACAGTGCACCGACACGTTTGCTCCAGTTGTCGACGCCTTGTTTGTAGGCGTTTGTAGGGACGCCGCTGGTATTGAATGTTCTATATTGCCCATCCAGATTGTCATAACGCAGTCCGCCGAGAATTTTCCAGTGGGGGGCTATCTGGATCATGTCCTGAATATAGGTACCAAAAGCGCGAGCATCAAAGTTGCTGGAAAGAGTGCGCACACGGCGGCTTTCATCGACGGCTGCGCCATCGTTCGGGGAACCGGCTGTGGTGTTGGGCTTGATCAACGTTACGCCAGTGGGCGGGTTGGCAGCATAAACATTTTTTTCTTCCTTGGCATAGTCAAAACCGGCCAGTACTGCGTGCTTAACACCCCAGGCTTCGAACTTGCCGTTGTAATCACTCTGGGCATAGAGGGTATCCAGATTCTGGATCTTGTTGTTGGTGCCACGCGTAAAGACTGTGGCATTGCTGAAGTTGTTTTCAAAATAGTTGTTCGAGCGAATGGCACTGGCCCGTTGATCGCGCGTGTAGTGGCCCTTGCGGAAGATGGTCTTGATTTCATCGCCTCCGTCAAAGCGATGCAGATAGCTGAAAGTTCCATAGGTTGCACTACCCCGGTTGTAATCGGTTGCCATACCGTAGTAGGCGTCCGGCTCAAGCTTTTTGTTGATGGTTTGGGCGCTGGTGGGTGAAACAGCGCTGGGTCGTATCCAGGGCAAACCGTAGTTGATGCCATTACGATTATCCAGGTAATACAAACTCGCCACGAATTCGTCTGCTGTCCCGATACCCCAACTGAAGCTGGGCGCAACACCCAATTTCTCGAGACTGCTCCCAGCACCGTTGTTGTCGGCCTTGGTACTCATTGCGCTGATACGAAAGGCAGCGTTATCACCAGTAACATAGTTACTGTCAACGACAGCGCGCACATATTTGTAGTTACCCAGTGTCAACGTTGCTTCGTTCTGGTCGAAAAGCTGCGGCAATTTGTTGACCTGATTGACGACGCCACCGGTCGATCCTCGACCGAATAACATCGACGCAGAGCCTCGCAATAATTCAACCCGATCATCATTGAAAGTGTCGCGTTCATAAAAAGCCGGATCGCGCATACCATCGACATAGATATCACCGGCCTGAGCGAGAGAGAAGCCGCGTAAACGAATATCTTCTTCACCACCTTCGGCGGCCATGAAGGTCACGCCAGCGGTATTTTTCAAAACATCTCTAAGCGTGTCGAGATTGCGGTCATCAATCAGTTTTTCCGTTACAACGGTTACGGATTGGGGAATGTCGCGTAACTCCTGATTGCCTTTACCAATCGTGGTTTTGGTGACACGCAATGAATCCTTGCCTGTTTCTGTTTCGGCGCGGTCTTTGACAACCACAGTACCTAAGGTTTTGGCATTTTCTGGACTGGTCTGAGTAGGTTGGGTCGTTTGGGCATGGGCCGCTATAGGCACATGCAGAGTCGCACCAGTTGAAAGGACGAACAGTGCGGATGCCAGCTTTTTTTGTTTGAATCGTGGTGCCATAACTCCCTCGTAATGTAGTGGGCAGGATTGAGAAATGAATTAAAAGTTAATGAGAATGATTCTTATTATACTTAAATAAATGGGTCGCGCAAACGAGCCCAGTGATAAACCCTCTGAATAGGAATGATTTGCGAGGGCTTCAGCGTAGAATGGAGGGATGCTAGAAGCACTAAAAAAGTCACTTTTCCCGGGCCGTGAGAATGAACGGGAGGTCAGTTCCAAACCCCAGGCACTCAACGCCGATTTGCACTGTCATTCGGTCATTTCGGATGGCACGCTCACGCCGACTGAACTCGCCAAGCGTGCTCACGCCAACGGTGTCGAGCTCTGGTCTTTGACCGATCACGATGAAGTACGCGGTCAGCAAGAAGCCGCCCTGGCCGCCAAAGCATTAGGGCTGCCATATATCCCTGGCGTTGAAATTTCAATCAGTTGGGCAAGCGAAACCATTCACATCGTAGGTTTACAAATCAATCCTGATGATGCGCAATTGGTTGAGGGTTTGGCCAAAACGCGTGCCGGTCGCGCTGAGCGCGCACGCGAGATGGGAGAACAACTCGCTGCCGTCGGTATCGAAGGTGCGTTTGAGGGCGCCAAGTATTACGCTGGCAATCCGGAATTAATCAGCCGGACTCACTTTGCGCGCCATCTGGTTGAAACGAATCATTGTGATGACGTACATGAAGTCTTCAGCAGGTATCTGGTGCCGGGCAAACCCGGCTATGTGCCGATGCAATGGGCGACACTCGAAAACGCACTGCGCTGGATCATCGATTCGGGTGGTATGGCGATTGTTGCGCATCCGGGGCGCTACAAGCTGACCGAACTGGAAATGAGCACTTTCCTCGATCAATTTCGTGATTTGGGTGGCAGTGGGCTGGAAGTCGTGACGGGTAGCCATACCCTGGATCAATATCGTAAATACGCCAAGGTGGCGAAGAGATACGGATTCAAAGCTTCGCGCGGGTCTGACTTTCATGGCCCCGAAGAAAGCCGCGTCGATCTTGGCAGTCTTCCGCCGTTGCCGGATTCGGTCATACCAGTTTGGCAGGGGTGGTGATTTCTCTCCTCCGAATATCCTGATCAATCAAGCGGCCCCTATCCCAACCTTCCCCCAAAGGGGGAAGGAGTTTAAATTCCCGCATCGGGTTAGGCTGGGGGCCACCAGCAAGCAGCAAAAACTCCTCCTGACATGTCCCAATATTTCGTCATTCACCCCGACAATCCGCAACTACGCCTGATTCGCCAGGCCGCTGAAATCGTACGCAAAGGCGGCGTCATCGCTTTACCAACCGACTCCTGTTATGCCCTTGGTTGCCACCTCGACGACAAGGATGCGGTCACACGTTTGCGCCGCATTCGCCAGATCGATGAAAAGCATCATCTGACTTTGCTATGTCGTGATTTGTCTGATCTATCCACCTATGCCCAGGTTGATAACCGACAGTACCGCTTGCTCAAGGCCACAACGCCAGGTCCCTATACTTTTATCCTGCAAGCGACGCGAGAAGTGCCCAAGAAGTTATCTCATCCTTCGCGCAAGACGATTGGTTTGCGCGTTCCGCAGAATACGATTGCACAAGCTTTTCTGGCCGAGTTGGGTCAGCCTTTGCTTGGCGCTACGCTGCATTTGCCTGGCGACGAAGTGCCGATGACCAGCGGCTGGGAAATTCGTGAACGGCTCGAACACGAAGTGGATCTGGTCATCGACGGTGAAGCTTGCGGATTCGAACCTTCTACTGTCGTAGATCTGACCACCGATGTGCCCGTGCTGATTCGTGCGGGTCGTGGTTCATTGGAAGCGTTCGGAATTTCCGAGGTGGTTGGTTTGGATTAACGCCATGTATTCAAAGATTCCCACTTCATTCCCTGATTGAACGTCATCTGAGTAGCGTGGAAAGCCGCTGCTACAATCCGCCCATGGAAAACGTCATTCGCCTTATCACGGTTTTCGCACTGCCCATGATTTTTGCGATTACCATGCATGAGGCGGCGCATGGTTATGTTGCTCGTAAGCTCGGAGATTCGACGGCCTACATGCTGGGCCGCGTGACCCTGAATCCGTTCAAGCACATTGATCCGGTCGGCACGATTGCCATTCCATTGATACTGGCAGTACTGACTTCAGGCGCGTTTGTGTTTGGTTTTGCCAAGCCCGTGCCGGTTAATTTTGGCAATCTTCGGAATCCAAAAAGAGACATGATCTGGGTCGCATTGGCGGGTCCCGGGTCTAATTTTGTACAGGCCATTTTCTGGGCACTGATCATTGTTGTCTTGCATCTGGCTCAAGTGCAGGAACTCTTTTTCATGGAAGTGGCCAAGGCCGGTGTGCTGGTTAACGTTGTCATGTTTGCCTTTAACCTGTTTCCTTTGCCGCCTCTGGATGGAGGGCGCATCGTGACCGGCTTGCTGCCCACCAAATATGCGATTCCCTTTGCTCGTATCGAACCCTATGGCTTCTTCATCGTCATGGCTCTGGTCTTTACAAGAGTGGTTGATATCTGGATGACGCCCGTGATGGGCTTCGCATTTGGTGTCGTCAATTTAGTCGTGAGCCTATTTACTTGATTCTTATTTATCCTCTTTGAATATGTATCCTGAACGCGTCCTTTCCGGCATGCGTCCCACCGGGGCGCTACATATTGGCCACTATCATGGCGCCCTCATCAATTGGGTCAAGCTGCAGCATCAATACCCCTGCTTTTTTTTCGTGGCGGACTGGCATGCCCTGACCACGACCTACGATGAAACCAGCGTCATCGAAAAAAGCGTTTGGGACATGCTGATCGATTGGCTGGCTGCGGGTGTCGATCCTGAACGCGCCACGATTTTCATTCAGTCACGCGTCCCCGAGCATGCCGAGTTGACTCTGTTGTTGTCCATGTCTACCCCGTTAGGTTGGTTGGAACGCGTGCCGACCTATAAGGATCAACTCGAAAAACTGTCTCACAAGGATTTGCTGACCTATGGTTTTCTCGGTTACCCGTTGATGCAGGCGGCCGATATCCTGATCTATCGTGCCAATCAGGTTCCGGTCGGTGCCGATCAGGTTTCCCATATCGAATTCACGCGCGAAATCGCACGGCGCTTCAATCATCTATATGGCCGCGAAGCGGGCTTTGAAGACAAAGTACGTGAGGCCATCAAGAAGCTTGGTGGCAAGTCGGCCAAGCTGTATGAGCAAGCTCACAAGCGTTATCAAGAGCAGGGCGATGTAGTGGCTCTCGATCAAGGCAAAGCCTTGCTGGGCGAAGCGAAAAGTCTCTCGCAAGTGGACCGTGAACGCCTGTATGGATATCTCGAAGGCTCATATAAACAAATTCTGGTCGAGCCCCAAGCCTTGTTGACCCCGGCCTCACGTTTGCCCGGTCTCGACGGCCAGAAAATGAGCAAAAGTTATGGCAACACCATTGCGATGCGCGAGGAGCCGGACAGTCTGACCAAGAAAATCCGCACGATGCCGACTGATCCCGCGCGGGTACGTCGCACCGATCCAGGTGATCCGGAGAAATGCCCAGTTTGGCAACTGCATCAGGTCTATTCGGATCAGGACACCAGAGACTGGGTGGTCAAAGGTTGTAAAAGCGCGGGGATTGGTTGTCTCGAGTGCAAGCAGCCCGTCATTGATGCGATGCTCAAAGAGCAGGAGCCGATGCGTGAACGTGCCCAGCCCTATCTGGATCGCCCAGGTTTGTTGCGCGATATTGTGGCCAACGGCTGTGACAACGCTCGCAAGGCAGCTCAGGAAACCATGCGTGAAGTCCGGGCGGCAATGGGGCTGACGTATTCTTAGCCGTCGGCAGATCGCTGAATCGGAGCATCAGGGCGCTATAAGGGATGCCACTCGTCTTTTTACCCCCTTAAATCCGATAGAATCACGCTTCTTTGATTAAAGTTCTTCCCATCTTTCCCATGATTCAAGGCAGCATCGTCGCTATCGTTACGCCCATGCATCCAGACGGCAGTCTGGACTTCGTCAGCTTGCGTTCGCTGATTGACTGGCATATTGCAGAAGGAACCAATGGCATCGTCGCGGTTGGTACGACGGGTGAATCTCCCACGGTCAATGTGGAAGAGCATTGCGCGATCATCAAGACAACTGTGGAGCAAGTCGCTGGACGCGTTCCCGTCGTGGCGGGCACGGGCGGTAATTCAACTGCAGAAGCGATCGAACTGACAAGCTTTGCCAAGCAGGTTGGCGTCAATGCTTCGCTGTCCGTTGTGCCTTACTACAACAAGCCGACTCAAGAAGGCATGTATCAGCACTTCAAGGCCATTGCGGAAGCGGTTGATCTGCCGATGATTCTGTATAACGTCCCCGGCAGAACGGTGGCGGATCTGGGCAATGAGACTGTGTTGCGTCTTGCAGAAATTCCCAACATCGTTGGGCTGAAGGATGCTACCTCCGATTTGGTGCGGCATGTGGAACTGTTGATGAAGCTCCCAGCCAGCAAGAAGTTTGCATTGCTGTCGGGCAATGACGATACGGCACTGCCTTATCTGCTATTGGGTGGTCATGGTGTGATTTCGGTCACGGCCAATGTGGCCCCCAAGGCGATGGCACAGTTGTGTGCCGCTGCACTGAAGGGTGATCTTGCCGGTGCGCGTAAACTGAATGAACAATTGATGCCACTTCATACCAAATTGTTTGTCGAAGCCAATCCGATACCGACCAAATGGGCTTTGCAGGAGATGGGACGCATTCAGGGAGGCATTCGGCTGCCACTGGTTGCCTTGTCCGAGAATTTTCATACGACTGTGCGTGCCGCTTTGCGTGCCGCCCAAGTCGTCTGAGCAGTATTAAACGAATCGATCAACGAATCGATCAAATGAATCGATCACTCAACAGGATCATCAAGCACATGAACGGACGCATCGCACTCTCTATTCTCATGCTGGTCAGCCTGACCGCGTGCAGCTCCATCACGAATATGCTGGCGGGTGACAAGCTGGATTACAAATCAGCGACCAAGGCGCCATCCAAAAAATTGGAAGTGCCCCCCGACTTGAGTTCGTTGCCAAAGGAAGACCGTTACAGTATTCCCGAACGTGCAGGTACCACTTTGTCGAGTTACAACCAGCAACGGCCTGTCGGTGCTGGTGAAGCAAGCAGTGGTCTGTTGCCGACCGTGCCAGATGCGCATATCGAACGTGCGGGCGGGCAGCGTTGGCTGGTGGTCAACAAGAAGCCGGAAGAAATCTGGTCGACGATTCGTGAGTTCTGGCAGGACTCTGGTTTCCTGATCAAGACCGAATCGCAAGAAACCGGCATCATGGAAACGGACTGGGCGGAAAATCGTGCCAAGTTGCCGATGGATTTGATTCGCGAAACGCTTGGCAAGGTCTTCGATGGACTGTATTCAACCGGAGAACTCGACAAGTTCCGCACCCGCATTGAAAGAACTCCGGAAGGCAATACCGAAATCTATATCAGTCATCGTGGCATGGTTGAAACCTATACGAATGCCCAAAAGGACAGCACCGTCTGGCAACCACGTCCGGCTGATCCTGAACTCGAAGCCGAATTCCTGCGTCGCTTGCTCGTGCGGTTTGGAACTGAACCTGGCAAGGCCAAGACCATTGTGGCTGCAGGTTCTTCAACCACCGGGGCTGCCCCTGCAGCTACGGCCTCATCCAAATTGGTTAAGAGCGATAGCGCGTCTTATATCGAATTGAATGACGGCTTTGACCGGGCATGGCGTCGCGTTGGCTTGGCTCTGGACCGGGTTGGGTTCACCGTCGAAGATCGTGATCGCAATCAGGGCATCTACTTTGTGCGCTATGTTGATCCTGATGCGGAAGCCAATTACAAGAAGCAAGGCTTTTTGAGCCGCATCTTCGGTTCCGAAGATAAAGCGAAAGAGGCCGTGCAATATCGTGTTCTTGTGAAAACTCAAGGTCCAGTGACTCAGGTTTCGGTGCAAACTAAGGACGGCGTTGCCGAAAATGGTCAGATTGGTCATAACATCCTTAATTTGTTGAACGAACAACTTAAATAAGACTTCGTTAAGCCAGCTTCGATAAGCGGTCATGCGCTTTGCCTCGCTGGGTAGTGGCAGTGAAGGCAACGGGCTGATTGTCGAAGGCTGGGACGGGTTGCGAACCAGCCGATTGTTATTGGACTGCGGCTTCACAATCAAGGAATCCGTGCGCCGGCTCGAACGTCTCGGGCTGGTGCCGGAACAGCTTGATGCCATTGTGCTCACCCACGAGCATAGCGATCATGTATCAGGCGCATTCAAGCTGGCACGTCGCTACGATATTCCTGTCTGGACTTCACACGGCACCTTGATGGCCGTCGATGAGCAAGAGTGGCGGGGCGTGAAGATCCAGCTTTGTTCAGGGCAGAGTATTTTTCAGATTGGCATCTTGCAGGTCTTCCCATTCGCCGTCCCGCACGATGCGCGCGAACCGTTGCAATATGTCTTTTCTGATGGCGAATTGCGTTTGGGCGTTTTGACCGATGCGGGTCAATGCACGACCCATATCGTCAACATGCTGAGCGGTTGTGATGCGCTGGTTCTCGAATGCAACCATGACCGCGCCATGCTGGAGAATTCCGCCTATCCCTATGCTTTGAAACGGCGCATCAGCGGTGGCTTTGGGCATCTGTCCAACGATGTGGCCGCTGAAATCCTGGCCAAACTGGATCAATCTCGTTTGCGCGTTCTTTTGGCGGCGCATCTAAGTCGACGCAACAACACCGCTGAACTGGCCCGTCAAGCGCTGGCTTCGGTCAAATGCAACCAGCCTGAACAAATTCAGGTGGCCGATCAAGATGTGGGGTTTGACTGGATTAACCTGCGTGAATCAATAGACGCGTAACTGTCTATTCCATAAAAAAACCGGCCCAAAGGCCGGTTTTTTTATCACAGAGCCAGTATTACTTGGCTGGTGCGGCCGGAGCGGCTGGTGCTGCAGGTTCAGCAGCTGGAGCGGCTGGAGCTGCAGGAGCTTCAGCTGGTGCAGCAGGAGCAGGAGCTTCAACAGCAGGAGCTGGAGGGGCAGGCGGCTCAGCAGGCTTGCTGCAAGCAGCCAGACCAGCGATAACCAACAAAGATGCGAGCAAAAGTGATTTTTTCATGATTCCTTCCTTGTGAAGATTGAAATATTAAAAACAGAAACAGAGAACTAAGGCGATGATAACTACCGGTAATTATCGCTTATGCATTGGGCTTGCTTCATCAGCACGGACCTCTGAAATTCATCCCAATTTACAATTATAGTGTAAATGCTTAGACCTTCGAAATGGATATTGTAAGAATATCTAAGATTATTACTCAGGCACCTAGGCCGAGGACAGTTCCCGTCAGGCCCGATGAGGATTCCCCCCATAGCGATTCATATTGATCCACCCAAAGCCCGACGGCGGAAGGCTGCTGTTCATGGACACCTCGAATGCTGTTGCGCTGAAAGCGTCGGAGCAACACGATCCGGTCGACAATCATCAAGCTGTACTCTTCAGAGAAGCGGTTGGCCAGATGTTCGGGGGGATTACGACATTCAATTGCATGGCCATAGTTACGGAACAGGCGCATGAAGCGCGGCATCTGCGATTGCAGAGGTTGAATTGACTGGATCAGCAAACGTAAACGATTGGCGCGGCTGGTCTGGAGAAAACGCACCAGGGCATTTTCCACATCCGCCTGATTCAGAGGCCATCTCGAAAAATCATGGTCAGCCAACCAGATTTCGTGCTGGGCTTGCTGGACACCCTTAAGAAAATATTCATCAAACGCCGCCCGCGTCTCGAAGGGGGTTGCCTGCAATCCCAGTTGTTGTTCAAGGCTCATGATCAATCAACTTGAAGTGGTTCAGGTTTGCGATTCCATTGCAAATGTTACCCAGCCAGCGCAGTGCCATTCATGCAGCAGACGTATCGTGGCTTCTTCCAAAGAATGAAACTCTAGCCGATCCAGGACGCGTTTGTCTGCCAGATTTTTCAGTATTTTCATGTCAGCGTCTGAATCAACGGGCTCACCATTGATGAACAACTTGTCGGCGTGATACAGCATCTGGGTTTTGAGGTCCAGCTGGAGTGTTTTCTTTTCCAGCAGCAGTCGAAAGCGGTTTGGAGAAAGTACTTTCGGCGGATCAAAAAAAATCTGCGCTTTCGGTTCCGTCAGATAACGTCCCAGGAAATCAGCAAAGTCGTTTTGATTCCAGCGAATTTTCTGGATGGGTTCAAACAGCGTTTTGATGAGATGCGAGTCAATCATTCCCCGCTGCCGGACCGGGCGACGTGATGGATCACTGTAACGGCCACCGAGGGCCACACGCTCAGCCTGATCGAACAGAAATTCACGCGCAATCTCCTCGAATGTGGGTGCGCGAAAGCCGATGGAGTAAGTCATACAGGAACCGATTGCGACGCCGTTGTGAGCAATCTGGGGCGGTAGATAGAGCATATCTCCGGGGTCAAGGACAAACTCCTGTTCGGCGCAAAAATTACTGAGGATTTTCAGTGGCGCACCAGGCATGAGGTCGAACCGGGTTTGTGCGCTGATTTGCCAGCGTCGCTGACCCTCCGCCTGCAATAGAAAAACATCATAGCTGTCGAAATGAGGGCCGACGCCGCCGCCATCGACGGCATAACTGATCATCAGATCATCAAGGCGGGTATTAGGGAGGAAATCAAAGCGCCGCATCAAGGCATCGGCAGCGGCGCAATGTAAATTGACGCCTTGTACCAGCAAGGTCCAGTCCTTTTTTTGACGAGGAAAGTCCTCAAGAGGACCTTGGCTAAGCTGCCATTTCCCCTTGGTTTGTCGAACCAAACGCGACTCGACTTCATCATTTTCAGCAAGCGCAAACAGATCATTCACCGGTAACACCGGCTGCATTTGCGGCATGGCCTGGCGAATCAACAAGGGTTTTTTTTGCCAGTAATCGCGCAGGAATTCGGTCGGACTCAGTCCGCCCAGCAAAGAGGCATCGAAATTGATCGTTGAGGGCATGCTGGATTGGTTAGAAGATGGTGACGACCTTCTCGGCTATCATTCGTCCTTGCGAAATCTTGACCGGCTTAGAGCGAACTATACCTCGCCACGAACTATGAAAATTACCAAAGATACCGTTGCAGCAATCCACTATCGTTTAACCGACGCCCAGGGCGAATTTCTGGAAGAGACCGATGAGCCCATCGAGTACCTGCACGGAGGTTATGGCGGCATTTTTTCCCGTATCGAAGAGGCGCTCGAGGGTCAGGAACCTGGCTACAAGACGACCCTTTATCTTGAGCCTGTGGATGCCTTTGGTGAATATGATGCGGATCAAGTACGAGTGGAACCGCGTGCCAAATTTCCCGAACCGCTTGAGGTCGGCATGCGCTTCGAAGGCATCCCTGAAGACGAAAGTGAAGATTCAGAAATTCTGACGGTCACTGATCTGACACAAGATACGGTCGTGCTGGATTCCAATCATCCGCTGGCGGGCATCGCGTTGCATTTCGCCGTCGAAGTCGTGAGTGTGCGTGCCGCAACCGACGAAGAAATCGAACATGAACATGTGCATGGCGAAGATGGTCACCATCATGATCACGACGATGGTGATGAAGATGAGGAAGATGATGAAGGTGATGCAGGGCACACCCGCCACTGATGGCTGATGAGATGAGTTAGGGGATGACTGCGGAACTGCTTTCGCGTGTCAGGCTCACAAACAAGTCATAACGCCGCTTCTCAATCGACCCATCCTCCACGCCGATACGAATCGCGCAATCGGGTTCTCCCAAGTGGAGGCAATTGTAAAAGCGGCAGTGACCCAATCGGGTTTTGAATTCCGGGAAGGCGCGTTCAATCTCGCCTGGGGTCAGGTGGGCCAAGCCAAATTCCTGAAAGCCAGGGGTATCGATCACGGAGCCGATGCTCTGTCCGTCTTGCACGCGAAGATCATAGAGCCGCGAATCGGTCGTCGTGTGTTTACCGGAATGCAGAACTTCCGAGATCTCACGGGTCGCAGCGAGCGCATCCGGAATCAGCAAATTCAGCAGACTGGACTTGCCCATACCCGACTGACCGAGCAATAGCGTCGTGCCGTCTTGCATAGGTGGCAACAGTGTTTCCAGGGCCTGCTCTGGTGCCGCGTGGACTGAAATCTCATGGACGGCGTAACCGAGATTTTTATAGAGGGACAGACGCGTGCGCGCCAGTTCCAGTGAAGTCGTCAGATCAACCTTGTTGAGAACAATAGCGGCTGGCAACTCCAGTGCCTCTGCGGCAACCAGAGCACGTCCAAGCAGGTCTTCGCTGAACGAAGGTTCGGTTGCCACCACGATCATCATCAGCGAGAGATTGGCCGCCCAAACTTTTTTGCGATAGGCATCGGAACGATAGAGCAGATTGTTGCGGTCAACAATGCTGGTGATGACGCCTTGATCGTTGGCGATTTGATCAATCTCTACAAGATCACCGCACGCCACTTCACTTTTCTTGCCACGCGTAAAGCAACTCAGATAGAGATCCGCATCGGTTCGAACCGCGTAGTTGCGCCCGTGTGCGGCGATGACCCGGCCCCTCAGTTTTTGATCAATTGTTTTGGCCAAGATGGTCAGGCCGCAGGAGAATGAGGGCCTGCAAGTTCGAAGATCGCATCGCATTTCGCGGCGCAAATAAAATCATTGAGCGAAATGCCTTTCACTGAATGCGTGTTGAAGCGGACCTCACAACGGTTATAGCCAACGATCAGATCGGGATGATGATCTTCATGGTGAATGACATAGGCAATCGCGTTAACGAAGGCCAGGGTCTCGTAATAATTTTTGAAGGAATAGGTGCGCGCAATCGAGTGCGCTATTGAGTGATTCACAAACGCCCAATCAGCCACAGCTTGTAATTGCTCTTGAATCTGGATGGTCGTCAGGGCTTCATCCTTGTTCCGCTCACGGCTGTGTGCGTTTAATAGCTGATTGCGACTGAGGTTGATCATAAGGGTGCTTACCGTGGTGTCATTCTAGGCGGGTTGTGGGCCCAATTTGCCGAAGTCCAGCCGCTGCGAATGCGGTGTTCTGGCATCCAGTTTGGCAATACGTAAAGCGGCGGGCGGGTGCGAATCATAAAAGGCTGAGTGCAAGGGATCTGGCGTCAGGGTCGAGGCGTTGTCTTCATACAATTTAACCAGAGCATTGACCAGATCATCCGCGCGCGTCTGTTCGGCAGCGAACGCATCGGCCTCGAATTCATGTTTGCGCGACGCCAGACTTTCCAGTGGCGACAACAGGAAAGTGAAAACGGGCAACACGAAAAAGAACAAGATCAGCGCCAATCCATCATTACGTTCGCTTAATGAAGGTTCAACGCCGAGACCTTGATAGAACCAGGTTTGTCCGGCCAGCCAGCCGAGTAACGCAAGGCCTGCCAGACTGATCACAAAGGTCAGTGCGATGCGCTTGATGATATGCCGATGCTTGAAGTGTCCCAGTTCATGCGCCAGCACGGCTTCAATTTCATCGGGACTCAAACGCGAGAGCAGGGTGTCGAAAAATACGATGCGTTTGGCGGCGCCAAAGCCCGTGAAGTAGGCGTTGCCATGTGCCGAACGCTTGCTGCCATCCATGACGAACACGCCTTTAGCCTTAAAGCCGCAGCGATTCAGCAAGGTGTCGATACGGCTTTTCAGGTTGTCATCGGACAGCGGTTCAAACTTGTTGAACAAAGGCGCAATCACGGTTGGATACAGCACCAAAATCAGCAGGTTAAAACCCATCCACAACAGCCACGCATAGAACCACCACCATTGTCCGGCGGCGGCCATCAACCACAGCACGGCTGCCAGTAGCGGCAGGCCAATCAAGGCGCCGAGCAGCGCACCCTTGATCAGATCCACAAAAAATAAACGCAGGGTCATCTTGTTGAAGCCAAAGCGTTCTTCCAGACGGAACTGGCGATACAGCGAGAACGGCAGGCTGAGGATCGAACTGAGCACCATCACCGCAACGACCAGACTTAACTGATACGGCAAGCCATCCAGATGAGGACGCAGCGCATTGGCAATCCATTGAATCCCGCCGTGCAGGGTCAACACGATCAGTACTGCAGTGCTGAACAGCTCCTCCTTGATGTTCAACTCGGTCTTGGCAATGGTGTAATCCGCTGCTTTCTGATGCGCAGCCAGGGAAATCCGATCAGCAAAGCGCGCGGGCACTGCGCCACGATGCGCCTTTACATGGCGTATTTGCCGATGCGCCAGCCAGAACCGGGTCGTGATGTACAGCATTACCGCAGCAACAAAAATGTAGAGAAAAAGGGTTGTGGACATGTGCGAGAATTTGGGCTGAGTAAGCGAACGGATTAGGGCTGAGTGATGAGTACTGACTCAGGTTAAAAACTTTCCCTCACCCTAGCCCTCGCCCCGTGATCGGGGCGAGGGACTAAGAAACTCCCTCGCCCACATTAGTGGGAGAGGGTTGGGGTGAGGGAAGCAGCGTTTTCAAACAAATAACTAGGCAGCAAAATTATGTCACAAGATAACCCTGTTACTGCGCCGCAAGCCTCCACCAAAAGCAGTTCCAATGAAAACCACCTGATTTGGCTGGATATGGAGATGACCGGCCTTGACCCGGACAACGACCGCATTATCGAAGTGGCGATTGTCGTGACCGATGCCAATCTCGAAACCATTGCCGAAGCACCGGTACTGGTCGTGCATCAATCCGATGCGGTGCTCGATGGCATGGATTCCTGGAACAAGGGCACACATGGCCGCTCGGGTCTGA
Organism: Betaproteobacteria bacterium; assembly: GCA_025362735.1. Taxonomy (GTDB): domain Bacteria; phylum Pseudomonadota; class Gammaproteobacteria; order Burkholderiales; family Burkholderiaceae_D; genus JANYFL01. The sequence goes on from JANYFL010000071.1 coordinate 49,626, forward strand.
TCGACAAAGTCAAGGCGTCAACCTTGAATGAAGCTAATGTCGAAGCCGCCATGATCGAATTTCTGAAAAAATACGTTCCCAAATCCAAGTCGCCGATGTGCGGCAACTCCATCTGCCAGGACCGCCGCTTCATGGCGCGTAGCATGCCCAAACTTGAAGCCTTCTTTCACTATCGCAATCTGGATGTCAGCACGCTTAAAGAACTTTGCAAACGCTGGAAGCCGGAAGTGGCCGCTGCATTCAAGAAGCATCAGAAGCATGAGGCGTTGGCGGATATTTATGAATCAATTGATGAACTCAAGTATTACCGTGAGCATTTTCTGAAGGTTTAATGAAGACTCGCCCGAACGATATGGCATTGAGCTAACTTGGGTTTATGGGGAAATAATGATTTCTAAAGAAATCAGCATTCAGAAGTACGAAGAGTATAAAAATCTATACAAACGGATTCCAAAATACCGTGAGTATTTGGAATACTCTGGTTTAAACAAGCAATCTTTGATAAAGATATTTGGAGAAGATGCTTATGCGAAATTACAAAACGAATGTGGTGATGTAGCTAACAAACTAAGTCTTGAAAAAACGCCTTTAGATAAAATCATGCGGCAATTTGGAGATTTGGTATTAGAAATGGGGCGAATACCCTCCTCTTCTCATTGGATTCATAAAGATCTTAAACCCGGAATCTCTGGGCTAAGTAAAGCTCCACATTTCATAAAATGGAGCGAGTTTCCGGAAAAGTTTATGTCATGGCTAATCTTGTCAAAAGAGCATGAATATGAGAAAGCGAAAGAAATAATTGGACAAAGCTCGGGTAACTTTAAGTTGAAAAAAGTTGGCGATTCTGAATTTGAAAAACTTATTAAAGTGGTCAGTCTATGGTCACCCGCAAGAAGAAGAAATAGTGAAGGCGAGTACAAAATCGAGTTAAGAAAACATTTGGAAGCTTCTGGTTTTGGACTTAATGAAGAGTTTGGCGAGAGTAACTTCGATTTGCTGATTAATAAAAGGTATGCAATTGAAATAAAGAAAGATCCCAATCTCTCAGAATACGACAGGATGTTTGGACAATTGGCAAGACATCTCCAGCACCAATTAAATATTATCGCGCTCGTTATGGATGCACCGAGCCAAGATAAATTCGAAAACTTTAGTTCTCTCGTCGATATGTACCTAAACAAAGATGAAAAAAATATTGAAGTAATAAAAAAATGAAGGTCGTATTAATCGAGCTTTACGCTTTTGGGGTTATATCAATCTTGTTGCTGACATACAGCATGTAAGCAATCAAAGCACCAGCCGCCACCATCAAGCTTACGCTGGCCGCAATCCACAGGCCATCTATTCCAAGTGGTTGTCCAAAGACCGGATGAAAAGCGATCCAGTAGCCGCCGCCCAGTCCGATTCCCCATAACGCAAAGGTGTAGACCAGCATCGGTGCGACTGCTTGTTTGTATGCGCGCAGTACGAAGCTGGAGACGGTCTGCAGGGCGTCGAAGACGTGGAAGCCAACCAGGTAGGGCACGAGTGACAAGGCGATTAGCGCGACAGCCGGATCGCTGGTGTAGATATGAATGATGGGTTTGCGCAGCAGCCAGATCATCAGAATCAGAACGAGTGCGATACCGAACGCGAGCCGGAGGCCCAGTAGCGCAATGCGGCGTGCGGTACGCAGATCGCCTGCACCGATGGATTGCGCGGTGAGCGTGGCAATGGCTACAGACATCGTCATCGGTGCCATATAGCAGGCGGCACCGAGATTGGCGATGATCTGATGCGCGCCGACGGTGTTGGTACCGAGGCGTGCGGCGAGCAGGGCCATGAAAGTGAAGCCGGTGACTTCGACAAAATAGGAGAGGCCCATGGGAATGCCAAGATGCAGCAGTTCTTTCTGGCGTGTCCACTGTGGCCATGCAAACCGGATTTTGAAGCGGCGATAAAACGAGTCGAAATAAATCGTTGCAGCTGCCAACAAACACAGTAGCCACATCACACAAGCGCTGGCGATGCCGCAGCCTACGGCGCCCATCTTGGGTAGTCCGAATTCGCCATAGACCAGGACATAGCTCAGCGGAATTTTGATACCAAGTCCAATCAGGGTGATGATCATGATGATGCGGGGTCGCGAGATGGCGGTGTTCAACGCATAGGTGGTGCGAAACAGCAAGGCGGCGGGGAGTGCGAAGGCTAGCGCCAGCAGGTAATGGGCAACACCATCGTGGACGCCCGCATCGACTTTGCTCATCGATAACCAGAAGCCAGGAAAGGCCAGGCCGATGTCGCCGAGGATCGTCAGCCATAAGGCCAACCACATGCCCTGCATGACGGTCTTGCCCACTTCGTCGTGACGCTGTGCGCCGAAGTGCTGCGCAATGATGGGATTGAGTGCCCCGAGGAAACCGAGCATGCCAACAAAAATACTGCCGTAAATGCTGGCACCCAAAGCCATCACAGCTAGATCACCGGGTGAGGAGTGGCCCACGAGAATGGTATCGATCACACCATAGGCAATGGTTGCCCATTGGCCGATCAGGATCGGAAAGGCTTGGCTAATAATGCCCTTCGCCAATTTGTTACTGGGTATGCGAGCCGAAGGGGAGGGCAATGCTGCGCTGGTTTCAGTCGGCATGAGGGAATGATTCGAAATTAGGGTTGCCCAGAGTAGCCCGCAGGGCATCAATGAACGAGCAGGCAATGGCCGCTGTTATTCGGCCATTGCCTCGGCCAGCGTCATGCGTCGATATAACCGAAAACGCTCGCTGCGGTCGGAGGCGCGGCGGCCCTCCCAGATCAGGGACCAGTGCCCAGGCGGCAACTTGTCAGCACGTTTCTGCGGTACGGTGTCCTGGCGTAACAGGTAGTTGCAGACCGAGTTTTTCAGAATGGATTGGTTCTCGGAGGCGAAGTGCAGATCGGCAAAATAAGCGAACGAGGCGCGCTGCGCCTGGCCCAGCCCATCGCTATCGACACAGCCTTTGGCATTCACCATGCGATCCGATATTTGCGTAGCGACATCGCGGTAGGTGCGGCTGTAGTTGATCGAGTTCAAGAACAAACTGTTCGCGAGGACCCAGGTCAGCACCAGTCCGCCACTGGACAAGACGACGCTGCGCCAGAGCACTTTGGGATGTTTGACGATGCGCCAATGTACCAGCCAGAACCAGCCCGCTGTGGCCAGCGCGGCGAACAGAAAAATAAAGGGATGGAACTCGGGGGTGAATCCCGGCGTCTGTCGCGAGATGGAGCGGTTCCAGGCTTCAGGTGATCCCGTCATGAGCGTGACCCAACTGAACCAGAGGACAAAAGCGATCAGCGAATAGACCAGCAGACTAAACCAGTCGATGGCATTGGCCGTGCCCCGGCGCAGCGTTGGCAGTCCGAATGCGGCGAGCATGACCACACCCGGCAACACCATCAGCAGTTGCCCATCGGAAGTGTCTGAGGTGGTCATCAACAAGGCCAGGAAGACGATGATATAACCACAGGGCAAAACCATGTGCGCGGCCTTTAGCTGACGCCGCCAGCTCCAGATCGACCAAAGCATGATCGGCCAGGCGAGCCAGGTGTACCAGGGGAGGGCTTTGGCATATTTCTGCAGAGCCGTGACACTGATGCCATCGAAATAGGATTTCCACATCAACCAGCGCGTGCCGAAATAGGCCATCGCGTCTGGAACGAAGGTGTAAATGAACAGCGGCCAGAGAATGAGCAGGAAAAGCGTAACCGGCAGGGTGAGCGTCAGGAAGGGCCAACGGGACAGCTTCCATTCGGGATGAAACAACACCAGCGCCAGCCAGAGGATCAGCATGGTGAACATGGCACCTTGCGCATCGGACAATCCCAAGCCCGCCAGCGCCAGCGCCATCCATAAGGCACCGAGCTTCGCACGATCCAGACTGCGTGCAGCCGCGTATAGAGCCATACCCAGCATGGCGAGTACCGCGACATCGGACGAGCTTTCGTGGCTGCGTTGGAGAAAGCCGATGGTGCCCATCAGAATCAGCATCGCGCCGTCGGCTAGCACGCGTCCATAATCACGCGGGTCGGGTTGTCCGCCGAAAGCGAGGGCCAGCGGTTGCATGGCCTTGCGACGACCGAGCAGATAGGTGCCGTACCAGATTCCCCCCGTCGCCAGCAGAAAGCCAATGATGTTGGCGACACGCGCCGCATGGGGTGCGCCCAAAAGCCAGCCGAACAATTTGATGCAGAGCGCGCCCACCCAGTACATCAGTGGGCCGCTGTCATAGACCGGCGCTCCGGCCACGTTGGGGATCAGCCAGTCGGTAATGCCGCCAAAACCGCGTCCCTCGGCCATCGTCCACATGATGCCGAAGCCCGTGGCATCTTCTGTTTTCCATGGATCTCGTCCGACCAAGCCGGGCAGGATATAAAAAAGACAAAGCACGAGCAAAACCCAGCGCGGCAGCTTGACGGTCGCGGACGCAGTCATGCGTGCGGGCGAGCCGGGAATGGTTTGTAGGGCTAGCGGGTCAGTCATGGTTAATCATGGCTAATGAAGCAATAAACTGAAATGGCGCCAAGAATAATCAGAAAATAGATGGAACAAAAAAGGCAGCCTAAGCTGCCTTTTTTGCTGCGCAGAAGAGCACAGGAAACCGCATGATCAGGTCGATACCTTGCCAGCGCGGCTGCCGAATTTCTGGCGGAATTTGTCGATCCGGCCAGCCGTGTCCAGAACTTTATGTTTGCCGGTATAGAAAGGATGTGACTCGGAAGAAACTTCGATTTTCACGAGTGGGTATTCCTTACCTTCATGCGTGATCGTGTCCTTGGAATGAAGGGTCGAGCGCGTGATGAACTTGAAATCGTTCGACAGGTCGTGGAAAAGCACGTCGCGATAAGCTGGGTGAATGCCGTCTTTCATATTGATCCTTTGCATTGAGTCGGTAGCCAACCGGTGTTTTGTAGCGCTTTTTTAGCACCGCACCAGCCACTTGCCTGAGTTTAGATAATTTGGTTTAGAAATTCGAGCTGAAAATTTCAATAAGCCCTTGATTATGCCTGAATAGTGGGGTTTTAGGCAAGAGCAGATTCACTATCTCAAGTGATTACAGTCCTTAGCTACCGCGCCGCATCATCTCGAAGAATTCGTTATTGGTCTTGGTTTGCTTCATCTTGTCGAGCATGAATTCCATCGCTTCGATTTCGTCCATATCGTGCAGCAACTTGCGCAGAATCCAGATTTTCTGCAATTGATCAGGCTTGATCAACAACTCTTCGCGACGTGTGCCGGAGCGATTGATGTTAATCGCAGGATAAACGCGCTTCTCGGCCAGACGGCGTTCGAGATGCACTTCCATGTTGCCGGTACCCTTGAATTCTTCGTAAATCACGTCATCCATACGCGAACCGGTTTCGATCAGTGCGGTGGCGATGATGGTCAGCGAGCCGCCTTCTTCGATATTGCGCGCAGCGCCGAAAAAACGCTTGGGGCGTTGGAGCGCGTTGGCATCGACACCGCCAGTCAGCACCTTGCCGGATGCAGGCACCACGGTATTGTATGCACGGCCGAGACGCGTGATCGAGTCGAGCAGGATGACAACATCCATTTTCATTTCAACCAGGCGCTTGGCTTTTTCGATGACCATTTCGGCGACCTGGACGTGGCGCGTAGCTGGCTCGTCAAAGGTCGAAGCAACGACTTCGCCTTTGACTGAACGCTGCATTTCAGTCACTTCTTCCGGGCGCTCGTCAATCAGCAACACGATTAGAACCACTTCGGGATGGTTGGTCGCAATCGCGTGGGCGATGTGCTGCATCATCACCGTCTTGCCGCTCTTGGGCGAAGCGACCAGCAGGCCGCGCTGACCCTTTCCGATGGGCGCCATCATGTCGATGATGCGGCCGGTAATATTTTCATTACCAGCCATGTCGCGTTCGAGATTGAGCGGCTTGTTTGGAAACAGTGGCGTCAGATTCTCGAACATGATCTTGTTCTTCGACGCCTCGGGTACCGAGCCATTGACCTTGTCCACCTTCACCAGCGCGAAATAACGCTCGCCATCCTTGGGGGTACGGACTTCGCCTTCGATGGAATCGCCAGTGTGCAGATTGAAACGGCGGATCTGTGAAGGGCTGATGTAGATGTCGTCGGTCGACGCCATATAACTGGAATCGGGCGAGCGCAGGAAACCGAAGCCATCCGGCAAAACTTCCAGACAGCCGTCGCCAAAGACCTGTTCGCCGGTACGGGCCCGTTTTTTCAGGATGGCAAACATCAATTCCTGTTTGCGCAGACGGTTGGCGTTCTCGATTTCCAGGCTGGTGGCCAGTTCGAGCAGTTGTGAGACGTGTTGGACTTTGAGTTCAGAGAGATGCATGGAATGATCCCGTTGGGGATACGAAAAAGATCGAGGAGAAGGTGAGACCCGAGAATGGGGCCACAGAGTGAACGCTGTTTCAGGCGATCCAGACTACCGAAACAACGAACTGAAAATAAGCGTTACAACGTTTTTATTTTTTTGGAATTGTACCCGGACGAGGGACTACAACAAGTCTCTTCGTCCGGATTTGTTCATGAATGAACCCGAATATTGTCCAAATGTTGCATGGAAGTTACAGAAGGCCTCAAATATTGCTATCAATGAAGGCCGTCAGCTGCGACTTTGAGAGGGCGCCAACCTTAGTGCCGACAATCGCGCCATTCTTGAACAACATCAGAGTTGGAATGCCGCGAATGCCGTACTTGGCCGGAACCGCTTGATTTTCATCAACGTTCAGTTTGGCCACGGTCAGCTTACCGACGTAGTCTTTCGAGACTTCGTCCAGAATCGGGGCGATCATTTTGCAGGGGCCGCACCATTCAGCCCAGTAATCAACCAGGACGGGGGAGTCGGACTTCAGAACATCCGATTCAAAAGTGGCATCGGAAACGTATTTGATGGAATCACTCATCGTGACCTCTTCAGCATTGTGGGGGTTGGTGTGAACGGTATATCAAGTTTGCTTGGGTCCATGAAAGGTTTTGACCGTTCAGCTCCCGCGCAATACGCAAATGATGGCACAAAACCCGAAATCAAGTGCGGCCGCCCTGACTTTTGATCGGACGCGATACGATGGATTGGCTTTCATGGCTCGCTGTTTCTTGGGAATCATCGCTATGATCGCGCCCTGAACATGGTGTTTTTATTTTCTTATTGACTCGCATCCATCTGCCGTGCAGCCCAACCCTGTGATCCACGATTTGCCATTTACTTCCAGTTTTTGGGTGGATGTGGCACGTCTGGTTCTGCAACGCGAGCAGCCAGAGCGCTGGGTCATTCTCGTTCCATCGACTCAACACAGTGAGTTGTTGCGTCAGGCTTTGGCCGTCGAGCTGAAACAAAATGGCCGCCGCGTGATGCGTTTGCCGCAGATTCAGACCCCTGCAGACTGGCTGCAGTCGCTTAGTGGTGCAATGGCTCGGCCCGATACTGAAATCGTCCGACGCGTGGAATTACATGCGCAACTGCACCAAACTGCATGGCTGTCACAGGTGTTGGGTGGTCAAGGTGAACGCGATGGGCTTTGGGCTTTGTCGCGTCAGCTACTGCAGATCAATGATGAACTCACCTGGGCGGCATTGGCGCGGGCTGACTCATCCCTGGCAATTCCAGAGTTGGAAACCCGCTTAAGAGGATTGATCCGGGGCCGCTATGGCGAGTTGGCCTGGAAAGCCTGTTCGCCAGAGGCCGAACTCGCGCTAGGAATATGGCGGGCCAGCTTGTCGGCTGATCCCAATGAACCGGGAATCGTGAACCAATTGCGTCGTTTCCATCGAGTTTTGCAAGAGACTTCGGCCCAACCTGTTCTGACGGTCGCTCGCCACACTTTTGCGCCTCACGAGCGTACTTTGCTGGAGCAATATGCAGCCAGGCATACCGTCGAGTCCATTGATATTGACTGGTCAAAAAGTCTATCGCCGGCCTTGCAGTTGATCTGGCCCGAATGTCTGAGCTCGCCAAACACAGATGTAGCTATTCCCGATTTGCGCACCCGCGCTGCGCAGTTGCAATCGGAAAGCCAGCCGTTGTCAAAGCTGGAATTGCATGGTTGTGCCAGCCTGGAAGATGAAGCCATGACAGCGGTTGCCCGGATTCTTGAATGGCTGGATGCCGGTCATCGCAATATCGGTCTGATCGCACTGGATCGCATCGTCGCGCGCCGTATCCGCGCCTTGCTTGATCGGGCGCAGGTGAGGGTGCAAGATGATACGGGCTGGAAATTTTCTACGTCCAGCGCAGCCGGAGCCTTGATGCGCTGGCTTCAACTGGCCGCATTCGATAAGGAAAACTGTGAAACCAGCGTCTTGCTCGATTGGCTCAAATCACAGTTTACCTGGCATGACATCGAATATAAAGCAGCTCTGATTGCCTGCATGGAAACCGCTTGGCGCAGCAGCAATACGCTACGCGGCTGGAATGCGATGCAGAAAGCCTTGCAAACATCTGAACTAATAGCAGACCCTGTTGCGCAGCAAGCCATCAAGCGCCTGCGCGAAGTCCAGCAGCAAGCCTCGGTACCAACAGGAAAACAAAGCTTGAGCCGATTTTTCTCCTGGCTTCAACGCACCCTGTTGAGTAACGGCATGCAGGTTGCAATGGCTGCAGATAGCGTCGGCGCAAGCCTGCTGGAATTGCTCAATGAATTAGCGCAAGCGGTCGGTGGACAGACTACGCGTCACAGTTATGGTGAATGGCGCGATTTCATTGCCGATGCACTGGAGAACAGTACCTTTCGTGATCGCAATATCGAAAGCCCGGTGATCCTTTGTTCGATGCAGTCTGCACGCTTGCGCAGCTTTGACCATGTCGTCATCGTCGGTGCTGATGCGCGTAACTTTGGCGTTCGGGATACCGATTCGCTATTTCTGACGCCCGGACTGCGCAGTGAACTTGGTTTGCATGATCGCCAGGCCGAGCAGCACGAGCGCTTGCTCGACCTTGCACTCTTGCTGACCTTGCCCAAAGCAGTTGTCATGACCTGGCAGGCTCGGCTCGGCGCTGAGCCCAATCCCGTGGCGCCACCGCTCGAGCGTTTGTCCCTGATGCATCGTCTGGCTTTCGACGACGATCTGCATCGCCAGTTCGACTGGCCAAGTGTTCAAGCGGAGATCCATCCGCTATCGATGCCCGCGCCGAATGCGCCAGAACTGGTACCGACGAAACTCTCCGCTTCGGCCTATAACCGCTTCATCAGTTGTCCCTACCGCTATTTTGTTCAGGCCATGCTGGGTCTGAAGCCGCTGGACGAGATGAGTGAAGAGGCCGAGAAGCGGGACTACGGTGAACTGCTGCATCGCATTTTGCAGCAGTTTCATGCCAGGCTGGGTAGCGAAGCTCAAACACTGCAGCGCACAGATCTGATTGCTCAACTGCAAGTTGTCACGGCTGCGATGTTCGAGCCGCTGGTTGCTGCGAATGGGGATTTCATCGCCTGGCGCGAACGCTGGTTACAAGTATTGCCGTCCTATGTGGACTGGTTACTGGACTGGACAGCGCAAGGTTGGCGTTTCGATGCAGCGGAAAAATGGCATCGCGCCGAGCTGATGCTTGACATCAATGCACAGCAACGTCCTTTGACATTGATTGGCCGTGTAGACAGGATTGATCGCCGAATTGATCAAGATGGTGCTGGAACTCAGACCGTCATCGACTACAAAGCCAAAGCTAAAGATCGCTTGAAAAAAGATCTGGCTATTCCCGGTGAAGACACGCAATTGCCGTTCTATCGTCTGCTCTTGCCCGCAGCCCACGATGCTTTTTATCTGCGCGTCGATACGGGTAAGGTCGAAGCGGTGCGCAGCGAACAACCCATCGATGCACTGAGTGAAGCACTGTATCAACGCATTGTTCTGGATTTCACTCATCTGCTCACTGGCGCAAGCCTGCCAGCCAACGGGACCGACGCTGCCTGCAAGTATTGCGACGCGCGCGGTCTGTGCCGCAAGGGACATTGGTCTGAAGAGGAACAAGTGTGAGTTCGCTGGATTCCATTTCTCCGTTTTCGGTCAACGCACGGCCCGTCAATCGTGCTGAACTGGAGCGCGTCGCGCTTGATCCCCAGCGCAGTGTAGTGGTGGAGGCGTGCGCAGGCAGCGGCAAGACCTGGTTGCTGGTCGCACGCATCATGCGGTTATTGCTGGCTGGTGCGCAGCCCGGAGAAATTCTCGCCATCACGTTCACGCGCAAGGCCGCTCAAGAAATGCGCGAGCGCCTGCTGCAATTGCTGGAAGAATTGGCGACGAGAGAAGACAAGCAGGTTGTTCAGTTGCTTCAACAGCGTGGTCTGGATAGTGCCAGTGCTGAACACCTGTTGCCACAAGCGCGTGGCTTGCTTGAAATTGTACTGACCGTTGATGCGCCAATGGTGATCGATACCTTTCACGGCTGGTTTGGACGCATCGTGCGCGCCGCACCTTTGATGTCAGGGATTTCTCCGGGTTTAACCACGACTGAACGGACAGGTGAATTATTCAATGAGGCACGGAGAGATTTTCTGAGTCAAGTCAACCATGACGAAAACTTGCGAGCGCACTACATTGAGTTGCTGCACCTCGCTGGAACGTCAACTTGGGATTTGCTTGCGCGCGTGTTGCAGCGACGCAATGAATGGCACAGCTACGTGCAGGATCATTCCATTGATGCGGTACTGGACGAGATGGCGGGCGAGTCTGGTTTGGCCGATGTGCAAGAAGACCCCAGGCGCAGCTTGATAAGTGATGCTGAATTTCTGGCCGGATTGCGTGAAGTCGCAAGTTGTATCGGAGAGGGTACCGATGCGGAGAAAAAAAGAGTCGACGCCGCCCTCAGTGCAATCGAAGAACTGGAGCGTCAAGATTTCAGAACAAGCTTGACTGCGGATGCATTACAGAACTTTGAGTCGCTCTACGATGCAGCCACTCAACTGGTCAAATTCAAGACCAACAATAACCCTCAAAAACTAACCAGGGAATCGAAAAAGATTGCATGCGAGCATTTTGGCCCGCAAGGTGACGAACGGCTCAAGTTGAAGATTCAAAATCTGACCGACCAGATCATCAGTGCCAACAATGTCGCCCTCGACTACCGCAACCTTGCTTTGAACCGTGCTGCCCTGCATTGTGGTGCGGCTTTGATGGAAGCCTATGCCGCAGTCAAGCAGCGCAACGGCATGCTCGATTTCGACGACCTCGAATGGCACGCGGCGGCACTGGCCCGTAATGAAACCACGGCAGCTTATGTCCAGACCCGCCTGGATGGTCGCTACAAACATCTATTGATTGATGAGTTCCAGGACACTAATCCCTTGCAGTGGTCGGTGCTGCGCAGCTGGTTGGATGCGTATGGTGAAGACAGTGCCCGGCCTTCGGTTTTTCTGGTGGGTGATCCGAAACAATCCATCTATCGCTTCCGCCGAGCCGAGCCACGTATTTTCGAAGCCGCCCAGCGCTTTCTGCATCAACACTATGGCGCCGATGTATTGCGGACCAATCAGACCCGGCGTTGCGCCCACGCGATTGTCACCGCGCTGAACGCCGCTTTGCTGAATGCGGAGTATCCCCTTTATGCCGAGCACACGCCGATTACTACAGCGACCGAAGGCGAAGTCTGGCGACTGCCGTTGATTCCGCGCCCCGAAAAAAGTGTCAAACCCGATTCGGATGTGCTGGTATTGCGCGATGCGCTAACCACGCCGCTGGAAGAAGCGGAAGTCACACAACACGAACAGGAAGCAGTGCAGATTGCCAATGTCCTGCGTGGTCTCATTGGTGTGCGTACGATTACCGATGAGCGAGGCATTCAGCGTCTGGCCGAGTACCGTGACGTGTTGTTGCTGGTTCGTCAGCGTGCTCGCATCACGCCGCTCGAACGCGCGCTGCGCGTTGCAAACATTCCCTATGTGAGTGACCGACGCGGAGGTTTACTGGATACGCTGGAAGCACTTGACCTGAGCGCCTTGCTGAATTTTCTGGTCGTGCCCTTTGCTGACCTTACCTTGGCCCATGTGCTGCGCACCCCGATTTTTTCCTGCAGCGATGAGGACCTGATTGCACTCGCAAAGCATTCCGCTCAGCAAGCCTCGACCTGGTGGAGCCGTCTACAAAACCTTTCTCCAGAATTGCGTCAGGAGCGACCCCGGCTTCACGAAGCGCATGAACGTTTGAAACACTGGCTCGAACTGGCCGGCATTCTGCCGGTACATGATTTGCTAGATCGTATCTATCATGAAGGCCGCGTCATTGAACGCTATGTGGCGGTGGTGCCTGCCGCCATGCGCGTGCAAGTGCGAGCCAACTTGCTGAGTTACATGGAGCTGGCGCTTCAACTGGATAGCGGACGTTACCCCAGCCTACCGCGTTTCATCGATGAATTGCAGGCGCTGAGTCAGGCCACAGAGCAGGAATCGCCCGACGAAGGCATTACCGATCATGGCAACACCGCACGCATTCTGACCGTGCACGGTGCCAAGGGGCTCGAAGCACCGATTGTGGTGCTGGTCGATGCCAATGCCGAATCGAGCCGCAACAATGCCTGGTCGGCCCTGATCGACTGGCCGCCAGAAGACGACCGTCCCAGTCATTTTTCGGTATTCGGCAAGAAAGAAGAACGTGGCGAGGTACGTGCGGCCTTGTTCGAAATGGATGAAGCGCTAGCCCAGCGCGAAGACTGGAATCTGCTCTATGTCGCGGCTACGCGCGCAAGAGAAGTGCTGTTGATTTCGGGTGTCACCTCCTATAAAGGGGCCGGGAATAGTTGGTATCAACGCCTGCTGGCTGTGCAGGAGCGTGCGCTTGAAAGGATGGAACGAGCACTGCCGGGCGAAACGGATTCTTTTGAAAGTGAATCCATCACGGTCGAAGATTTTCAGCCTCGCCCGCGCTGCATCGGACAACGCGTAGCGGAGAGCGAAGCAAGCGCGCAGGACGAGGAAAACGAAGCGCAACGCAGGCGCGGCATTGCCCTCCATGCCGTTCTAGAGCAGCAGGCTGGCCGTGGCTTTGATGCAGAGCAGGCGCAGCGCATTGCAAGGGCCCGGTTGCCAGAAGCCGAGGCGCAAGACATCGCCGACACAGCGGCCCGCATGCTCGCAGCACCGCAACTACGCCGCTTTTTTGATTCATCCCTTTATCTACGCGCCGACAACGAACTCGAGCTGTTGACGGCGGATGGTGACTGGATGCGTATCGACCGTCTGGTGGAACTCGCCCCCGAACAGGGTAATGAAGTCTGGGTGCTGGACTATAAATCGCAACATGGCAGCCATGCAGTGCCGGACGAATACCGTGCCCAGCTCGAACGCTATCGAAGCGTGATCCGCGCGCTTTATCCAGATTGTACGGTGCGTGCAGGTTTGTGCTTTGCCGACGGCGTTTTGTTCGAGATTTGACGCATGGGTACACGCTAAAGCGCATCAGCGGACTCGGTTCTTGATTTAGACAAACTTGAATGGCACACTCCGATGTCTCTAAATTACCTCAGCCTAGGAGGCATCATGGCGAAACTCATCGCTCTAGTTGCAGCACTTGCAGTGTTCGGAGTATGGATGCGAATCGTCGGTAACCCACACGTTGTTGAAACCTGCATTGGGTTAGTGCTAGCAAGCGCAGTTGGTGTGTGGGTATACAGATGGGCGCGTAGTTTCGGCGCGTCGAAGTGACGGCCGAATTTATAGAACATTCTAAATGACAGATTCCGCCAATCCACAGGTATCCCAAGAGATTTGGGTTGGCCTTTGGCATGGAAAACGCCATGTCGTTTTTGACCCTTCGATACAGCCTGAAAACTCAGAGTTCATGCTTCTTTATTTTGTCGAAGGCCATTCGCTCTGCGCAAGAAAACGAGTCGCCGAACGAAATATAGTAACTACTGTTCGGAATCCTTATGATCGCGAGTTTGCGTTGGAGCAGTATGGGCGTTGGTGTTCTACAAATGCGAGTATCGCTGCTAAAAAGAAAGTTCACCAAGAGTTCGAAGTTGAAAACCCACCGCCATATCGGAAAAAATGCCCTCAGTGCGACGGACAACCGAATTGGATCGATACTGCCAAAAAACCCACCTATGGCGTAATGTCGGAAGGGCCGAATATCGTCGAACACTGTCAGTCATGCAACGGACTAGGATTCGTTAATGATGTTCTTTAGTTCTAATGCTACGCGCTCAAGAGCACTGTACCGCTTCAAGAGCCGCTGAAGACCGACGTTGAGTCGCAGAGAGGACGTAATGGTGCTGCATCCGCAAGGAATCAAGGGGCCTTGGAAAGCTGGCATCGTGCTTGACTGGCATACTTTGGCGAGCCAAATCGTAGGGCACAACGAGTTCGGATATCCCATTTTTGATAACACAAGAAGCGAAATCGGCGAACTCCTCTATCAATTCAAGTATCGAAATGATCGCGGAGCGCTGCAGAAGATTCTTGGCACTGCAGTGGAATATCTTGGCGATAAGGCCAAAGGAAAATTTAACCTGATTATCCCAGTCCCCCCTTCAAATCCGACAAGAACAATAACGAGCCAGCTTGCATACGGACTAGCAACGGGACTGGGTGCAAAGTTTTCGGTTTCGGCACTGGTGAAGTGCAAAAATACAAATGAACTGAAATCTGTTTCAGACTCCGAGGAGCGAAAGCAAATACTTGAGGGGGCTTTTAGCGCCGACAGACAACAACTTGAATCAAAAGCAGTTCTGCTTGTTGATGACCTCTACCGATCTGGTGCTACACTCGAAGCAGCTGCCGAGGTAGTTACAGCACAAGGCAATGCAAGAGTCGTTTACGTCCTTGCTATTACTCGTACAAGGGTGCACAGATGAGTAATGTTTTTTTCGGTGGATCAAGGAATCTTGGGCGCTTGAATCCAGCTATTCGGACGCGCCTGCGCAACCTGATCACTAACAAGCATACAGTACTAATTGGTGACGCCAACGGTGTAGATAAGGCAGTCCAGTCTTTCTTTGCGGAGGAAGGTTACAGTAATGTCGTTGTCTACTGCATGGATGGTGAATGCAGAAACAACATTGGTAATTGGCAAATCAAAGCCATTGATTCGAATGGAAAGAGAAAAGACTTCGCGTATTACACGATGAAAGATGCTCAGATGAGCCTAGATGCTGACTACGGCTTTATGATCTGGGATGGGGAGAGCAAAGGCACCTTGAACAACATTCTGAACCTGGTACAGCAGGGAAAATCTGCGCTGGTATATCGCTCTCCATCTCGTGAGTTCATACAAACCAAAACGATAAGTGACATTGTTTCGTTGGTTACTAGCTGTTCCGCTGAAGTTGTCGAGTATCTTAATAAAAAAAT
Source organism: Betaproteobacteria bacterium (assembly GCA_025362735.1). Lineage (GTDB taxonomy): Bacteria > Pseudomonadota > Gammaproteobacteria > Burkholderiales > Burkholderiaceae_D > JANYFL01. Next base: position 64,911 of record JANYFL010000071.1, read on the forward strand.
CAAACTCGAAAAACGAGTTGCGTCGGCGCATCAAGTTGCTCTCAGTTTCTAAATGACCTGTCGAAGAGATAGATAACAAAAAAGTCTAAGAACACATATAACATGGGTTTTTGATCCTTCAGCAGATCAAGAAACGGTTGATGGCTTCGATTGGGCTTTCAATGCGCAACCGAACTTCTCTCCCATTACTGTTAGAATTTGATCTGGCGGGCCCCCTCGCATTGCGGCGTGGCAAACTTGGTCAGGTCGGGAACGAAGCAGCCATAGTCATATTCCGTAAGTGCCGAGGACCCGGCTCGCCTTCCCTGTTTTTAATGTGTTTAAGTGCGGCCTCGCGGAGTTGCGTGTGGTCGGGCCAGTCGGCTGGATCGCTGTGCGCTCTGTCAGGCCGCACCTAAGCATGTTGAGTTGTTCGTCGTTTTAGTTTCCTATGGTTCGATACATTTTCCGTTCGTCCTGAGTGTCGCGCAGGGGCGCGATGTATCGAAGGATGAACGGAAAATACTCACCACGAACGGCAAACTGAAAAATTACTGATTTCCCCGAAAGCTCCATTCCCGCCATGTCTTCACAAGCGCCACTTGTTCAAGAGCTTTTGCAAGCATCTTCGTATCAAGTCCTCGCGCGCAAATGGCGTCCGCGTAATTTCGAGACCCTGGTCGGGCAGGAACACGTCGTGCGTGCGCTGACTCACGCACTGGATCAGCAGCGTCTGCATCATGCTTGGCTATTCACGGGCACGCGCGGCGTCGGCAAGACCACGTTGTCGCGCATTCTTGCGAAATCACTGAATTGCGTTGGCCCGGATGGCAATGGCGGCATTACCTCGAAGCCCTGTGGTGTATGCCGAGTCTGCACCGAGATCGATGCTGGACGCTTTGTCGATTACATCGAAATGGACGCGGCCTCGAATCGTGGCGTTGATGAAATGGCGCAGTTGCTGGAGCAGGCGATTTACGCGCCGTCGAATGCACGCTTCAAGGTCTACATGATCGACGAAGTCCACATGCTCACCAATCATGCCTTCAACTCGATGTTGAAGACACTGGAAGAGCCGCCTGAGCACGTCAAGTTCATCCTCGCTACGACTGATCCGCAAAAGATTCCGGTGACGGTGCTGTCGCGCTGTCTGCAGTTCAATCTCAAGCAGATGCCGCCGCCACAGATCACCGGTCATCTCGAATATATTTTGAAGGAAGAGGGGATCGCCAGTGAGCCACAAGCTTTGCGTCTATTGGCGCAGGGTGCGCATGGTTCGATGCGTGACGCACTCTCGCTGACCGATCAAGCCATCGCCTATAGCGCAGGTAAGGTCACCGAAGAAGCGGTGCGTGGGATGCTGGGTGCGCTCGATCAGACTTATCTGATCCGGATTCTTGACGCATTGAGTACGAACAATGGGGTTGAACTGCTGGCGGTTGCGGATGAAATTGCGGCGCGCAGTCTTTCCTACGGCGCTGCATTGCAAGATTTGGCGAGTCTGCTGCACCGGATTGCGCTGGCGCAGTCCGTGCCTGATGCGATTAGCGATGCCGATCCCGAAGCAGCCCAGGTGCGTCGTCTCGCGACTCAGTTCAGTCCTGAAGAAGTGCAACTGCATTATCAAATTGCTTTGATGGGCCGCAGCGAACTGGGTTTGGCGCCGGACGAATACGCAGGTTTCACGATGACGCTGTTGCGCATGCTGGCGTTTCGTCCAGGCGAGCAGGGCGCGTCGCTGCCGATTGCTTCCACTCCCGCGCGAGATACAGTAAGCACAAGTGCAGGCATAGCTGTTCGTCCAACCCGTTCGCCTGCGTCAGAAGCCTTGCTGGCGGCCAAACAAACGAGTCGGGCGACGGTTTCTGCGCAGAGTGCGCCGGTGCTGCGTGATGTACCTGTAACCCCTCTTGAGTTCGATGGGAATTGGCTGGGGCTGGCAGCAAAATTGAAAGTGTCCGGCATGACCCGGCAGATGCTGCAGCAAGCCGAACTCATCGGTCTCGACGGTCAGACCTTTAAGCTGCGGGTGCCGTCGCAGGGTTTGCTATCCGCTGGGACTCCAGACAAGTTGAAGGCTGCTTTAACCGAATATTACGGACACCCGGTCCGCGTCAATATCGAAGTCGGCGCGGTTCAAGGAACGACGGTCGCTGCGGTGGAGCAGGGGGAACGTGCCGCGCGCCAGGCCAGTGCTGAAGCAACAATTGAGGCGGACCCTTTCGTGCAGGCGCTGGTCAGAGACTTTGGTGCCAGCATTGTTCCGGGTTCAATCAAGCCAATTGGATGATTGGGCTTAAACCTTTCGACGCAGAGACGCAGAGGACGCGGAGAACGGCAAGAGAAAATCAGGTTTTCTCTGTGTCCTCAGCGTCAGGTTTTTAGGGTTTGAATTTTATCGAGCAAATATCGCAAACAGGAGCAACACCATGATGAAAAACCAATTGGCCGGGCTGATGAAGCAGGCTCAGCAGATGCAAGACAATATGAAAAAGATGCAGGATTCGCTTGCCAGCATAGAAGTGGAAGGCCAGTCCGGTGCGGGTTTGGTCAAAGTCACGATGACCTGCAAACACGACGTCAAGCGCGTCAATATCGATCCGTCATTGCTGGCTGACGACAAGGACATGCTCGAAGATCTCGTCGCAGCAGCCTTCAACGATGCCGTGCGCAAGGTTGAAACTACCGCTGCTGAAAAGATGTCGGGCGTGACCGCAGGCATGCCGCTGCCTCCAGGATTCAAACTCCCTTTCTGACAGGATGTCGCAAAACTACTGCGCGACCATGATGCGGCGTTGGGCAGTGCTCGAAATCCTCGTGTACGTCCCAGTACACTCCGGTTTCTGCGCGCTGTCCGCCTTGCCTCATGACCGCTCGCTACGTTTTTTCAACATCCTGCCTGCTGTTCTAAATTAAGCGTTTGTGAAATCAACAACCGGCTTATCTGCACTTGACGCGCTGACCGAAGCGCTGCGGCGTCTGCCTGGTATCGGGCCAAAGTCGGCGCAGCGCATGGCTTATCACCTGTTGCAACATGATCGGGAAGGTGCGGCTGAATTGGGTACTGCGCTGACCCAGGCTGTCGAGAAGATTCGCCACTGCGCGCTCTGCAATACTTTTACTGAAGACGAACTGTGCGTTACCTGCGCTTCAAGCAAGCGCGATCACAGTCTGCTCTGTGTCGTCGAGACCCCGGCCGATCAGTTGATGATCGAACAAACCTTGACCTATGGCGGCCTCTATTTTGTTTTGATGGGGCGCTTGTCGCCAATTGATGGTGTGGGCCCCAAGGATATTCATCTGGATCGTCTGGCTCGACGTGCGACGGATGGTGTGGTGCAGGAAGTGATTCTCGCGACCAACTTTACCAACGAAGGCGAAGCGACGGCGCATTACATCGGCGAGATGTTGAAGCAGCGCGGCCTGAAAGTCACACGGCTGGCGCGTGGCGTACCGGCTGGCGGTGAGCTGGAATACGTTGATGCCGGCACGATTGCGCAAGCGGTGCTGGATCGCAGGCTTTCCTGAGCCATGCAACACGGCAAACACCTGGCAACATTTCTGGTCGCTATGGTTGGGCTGGCGTTGCTGGTCTCGCTGATTCATCCGCACGATCTCATGACCTGGTTTCTGGAAGTGGCGCCAATATTCATCGCCACACCGATTCTCTTTTTCACACGCCAGCGTTTTCCACTAACGCCGATGTTGATGGTTTTGATTGCCATCCATGCGCTGATCCTGATTCTGGGTGGTCACTACACTTATGCCGAAGTGCCTTTGGGTGATTGGATGCGCGGATGGTTTGGCTTTGAACGCAATCATTACGACCGCATCGGTTACTTTGCACAAGGCTTTGTCCCTGCGATGGTAGCGCGGGAAATTCTATTGCGCGTGACGACGTTGTGTTCGGGGCGCATGGTTGCCTTCCTTTGCGTCTGTATTGCTTTGGCAATCAGTGCCTCTTATGAGCTGATCGAAATGGCGGTTGCCTAGATCAGTGGCGCTGCATCAGAAGCTTTTCTGGGAACTCAGGGCGACCCTTGGGATACCCAAATGGACATGACTTTCGCCTTGCTTGGTGCGATTACTTCACAGGCTTTGCTGCATAGGTGGCATGATCATCAACTCGCAAGGTTGAAATTAAACTAAGGAACACGATGGATATTGCATTCTGGTGTGTGTTGGTTGCGGGTTTATTGCCGATTGCCTGTGCGGGCATTGCCAAATTTGCAAAGTTTTCTGAGAAGGCGACCGGTCGCTTCGATAACCACCACCCGCGCGAGTGGCTGGAAAACCAGAAAGGTGCACGCAAGCGGGCCCACGCGGCTCAAGGCAATAGCTGGGAAGCCTTTCCGTTTTTTGCTGCGGCCGTCATCATTGCCCACATCCAGCATGTTGATTTGTTCCAGATTAACGTTGCAGCAATCATTTTCATTGTTGCGCGCGTAATGTATATCGGCCTGTATCTGGCGGATCGCGCATCATTGCGTTCTATCGTCTGGTCAATCAGCTTTTTAGCTACGGTCAGTTTGTATCTGCTCGCCGCCACCGGCACTTTGCGTTAACCTGTCGGCAATCTCTGTCCAGAACAAAAAACTTGTCCCGCTACCAAGACCCCGCCCAACTGCCTGAACTGATTGCCGCCGTCGCGCTGGGTAATCAGCAGGCTTATCGGCGTCTATACGAAGCCACATCGGCGAAACTGTTTGCCGTTGCGCTGCGTATATTGAGAGATGAAGCGCGAGCCGAGGAAGTGGTGCAGGACAGTTTTGTCAACGTGTGGAACAGCGCGGGCAGTTATCAAACCCAGCTGTCTGCGCCAATGACTTGGCTGATCACGATTGTGCGTAACCGCTGCCTGGATGCCCTGCGTCGCAACCAGGGTCAGCGCCGCAATGAAGTGGAACTGGATGAGGATCTCGTAGCCCTGATTGAATCCGATACGCCCGGTCCGCAAGACCAGTTGCTGCGTTCGGAAGATGCAGCCTCACTGAATATCTGCATGCGCAAACTGGAATCGGGTCAGCGTCAGGCCATTGCCTTTGCCTACTTTCAGGGCTTGACCCACTCTGAACTTGCAGAAAGTCTGAAAGTGCCAATGGGCACGGTCAAGACTTGGATTCGTCGTGGATTGGAAAAACTGAAACGCTGTCTGGAAGAGGGCGCAGCCGATGTTGTGATTGAACCCAAATCTGAAATGAAATGAAGATCGAAGGCAAAAACGAACTCCGTGAAAAGCTGGCTGCCGAGTATGTGCTCGGCACCCTGCAGGGAGGCGCGCGCCGTCGATTTGAAACCTGGATGCGTAGCGATGCTGGTTTACGCGTTCTAGTCGCCAAGTGGAATGACGGTCTTGCTCCATTGGCTGAAAACCTTCCCGAGCAAACACCGCCCCCGCGCGTCTGGAATGCCATCGTCGCGCGCATTCCTGCATTTGGCGCAAGCCAGAAAACCCAAACCGGCTGGTGGCACAGCCTCGCATTCTGGCGTGGGCTCGCGCTTGCGACGACAGCCGCAGCGGTCTTCGCCATCGGCCTCAATGTCCTGCGCGGCCCGGCACCGGTACAGGTTCAACAGGTTGCCGTACTGCCGAGCGTGGTCGCCACGATTACCGATGACAAAACCGGCGAACCGCTAGCCTTCCTGATGATTCCAGCGCAACTCAATGTACCCGGTGCGCCCGCCACATCAGAACTGGTCGTCAAGGTCGTTGCCAACGTCAACGTACCCAACGACAAGACCCTGCAACTCTGGATGGCCCCGAAAATTCCAGTCCCCGGCGCGCCGCCGGTCAATTCGGTCGGCCTGGTCAACGCCTCGGCGCGCACCCTCCCGCTACGCATGACGATTGCTGATATCCAAGCCCTGCATGAGGCCAGACTGCTCGGTCTGTCGATTGAACCAGCCGGTGGATCACCGCAACCGACTCAGGTAATTGGGCATGGCAAGTGGACTCGGGTGACTAGTTAAACAGAGTCTTTCGAGACCTTATTTATCTTGGATGAGGCCACTTAATTGATCAAAAAACGAAGATTTGGCATTCTTTTTTTCGCTTGCATCTCGTCAGCTTTTGGTCAGGGCATGCCTGAATCGTTTCCAATTGAACTACGTGGAGATATCTCAAAGAACGATGAATGCAAGTTTACGGGGCTTTATCAAATACCAAATGAATTTGATGTGGTTGTGACTACGCCGTCTGAGAAAGAGGTAAAAAGAGTAAATCGAAAATCGAGAATTTCGCCTTTGGAACGAAACTGGGATACAGGAATCGTTCTCGAAGATAGATATTTTTTAATGCTCAGCAAGGCCAATTTATTTGATTTATCTAGTTTGAATAACGAATATCTTGTGAAGCTCAGAAATTCCGAGAATGTCGTGATTGGGGAATTTGTTGTTGGGCGTACTAAGCCATGTATAGGGTCAGTGCATATTTTTGAAAAGCAAAATGGATGGGGTGGCGGTGAGAGTGCTGCAACGCGAATTAACTTTAAGTTGTTCGTATTTCTTGACGGAAGTTCAAACTTGGTAATTGCCACAAATGTGAGCACTGAGTCTAAGGTTTTTTTATTTTCGGCAAGCAAACATACAGAAATCTTGGAAAAAATAGTGCTGAGGCGAATTGAGCAGTAGAGTTTGTTTTTGGATGCTTTCCGTGGCGGGTGTGGGCCCCAATTCTATGCTGGAGTAAGTTTTACAACGCTAAACCAATTTCCCAATATTGGCGAAAACCTTACGGCTTCCAGTTGAGGTTTCCAGGCATTTCCCTTTGCACAACATTGTTCTCTTTCAAACCGGCTACATCCGGCAGGCTGCCGTTACCCGCGAACATGTTGCCGTTGAATTCAACCGATTCCACATCTTGAGCAAGATTGATGAAGCGCGTGTTGCCTGAGCGTTGGCTGATGAAGGTGTGGCCTCTGGCAATAAAGCGGTGCGGACCGGTCTTCAAGCCTTCGGCACCGTAAGAAATCATCGCGCGGTTCTCGGCTCCGTCACCTTTCTGAATGACGTTGGAGGTCATCAACACTTGCCCGCCGTTGGGAAACTCGACCACGTAACTCGCACGCCCATCCGTCTCGTCGGCAATACGGTTGCCACTGATCACGTTAATGACAGCCCGGCTCTTGAGGTTATGGCCGGTGATGGCATGATGTAAATAACTTTGTTTCACAGTGAGCTTGCCGATGGCGCCGATATAGACATTGTGCGACAGGCCTTCGCCTTTTCTGTTGTTTGCGAACTCGCAATGCTCAATCAGGACTTCACTGCTCGGGTTGACACCGGTCAGCACACCGGTCTCGTTGTCGTGAAAAAAGTCATTGCGCAGCACCAGGTTGCGGCCTTCAAGACGGATGCCGGCGCCGTTCCGGTCGGGCACTTTGGCGCCGGAGAACTCGATGTTTTCGACCAGGGTATCGTTGCCACGGATAACACAGATGGCCTTGGCTTCGGCAGCGCGTCCTTCGGCCTTGAGATGCGGTCGGCCACCCGTGCCGATGATCTTGAGCCGGTTGGCTGTCCACACGGCCACATCTCCGCGATATTCACTAGCTTCGATTGCGATGGTGTCACCATCCCGTGCTGCTTTCGCTGCTGCGCTCGGGACTTTAAATTCGCTTTGCGGGCCGACATGCAATGTGGCTGCATGGGCGCTGAAGATTATCGAAAGTGTCAGCAGAATCGTGAGCACTGCATTGAAAGATCGTCTCCTCATGGCACGTTCACTCTCTTGGCGCATCGACGTCGATAGCATCATTTTTGCTGAATCAATTTCTCCAACTTGACCGCATCCGCAGCAAACACGCGAATGCCTTCGGCCAGTTTTTCCGTGGCCATTGCATCTTCATTCAGTTGCCAGCGGAAACGACTTTCATCAAGGATGTGATCTTCGACGGTTTGCGTTGCCGCCCATTCTGGGTTGAGTTTGCATGGCACAGGCGCATCGGACTGCTGTAATTCGGCGAGGAGTTGCGGGCTGATCGTCAGCAGGTCGCAACCGGCCAGTTCAATGATCTGGCCAATGTTGCGGAAACTGGCACCCATCACCTCGGTTTGATAACCGAGCTTCTTGAAGGCTGCATAAATGCTCTTGACCGATTGGACGCCAGGGTCATTGGCAGGTTCGTAGGCGGTTTTATTTTCTGCTTTCTTGTACCAGTCGGTGATACGACCGACGAAGGGAGAGATCAGCGTCACGCCCGCCTCGGCGCAGGCCATTGCCTGGGCCAGGGAAAACAACAGAGTGAGGTTGCAGTGAATGCCTTCGCGTTCGAGAATTTCTGCGGCCTTGATGCCTTCCCAAGTTGCGGCGATCTTGATCAGTACACGTTCGCGCGAAACGTTTGCGGCCTCGTAGAGCGCGATCAGTTCATGGGCCTTGGCTACCGTGGCGGCGACATCAAAGGACAGGCGAGCATCAACTTCGGTCGATACGCGACCGGGCACGATTTGAAGAATCTCCAGACCGAAAGCAACCAACAGCCGGTCGATAACGAGGTCAAGTGGTTCCTGACCATGATCGCGCAAGGTTCGCTCGAGCAGCGGCTTGTAAGCGTCCTGCTGCACAGCTTTCAGAATCAGGGAAGGGTTGGTCGTTGCGTCGCGGGGAGCGAAGGCGCGCATCGATTCAAAATCGCCGGTATCGGCCACGACGATGGTGTACTGCTTCAGTTGTTCAAGCTGGTTCATAGAGTCATTTAACAGGTTTGGGTAATCGTTCAGAGTGACGGAGTGATTTCGCCGAAGTGGTGCGGCAAGGTATAATTCGCAAGTTTACCTACACCCAGCCGCCTGCTAGCGAATACCTCCTTCCGAACGACCGCATTCCCGCCTGTTTTCGCCGTGTTTAACGCGAAAAAATTCAGGTCAGGGGAAAAGCTCGACCGGCGCACAGACGGCACAAACAGGAGTTTTTGTGTTGCCGTCCGATTTCTTTCATCACGCTTCCGCTGCACAAATTGCAGTACTGGCGTTGGCAGACGGGTCCATTTTTCACGGCATTTCCATCGGTGCGTCCGGCCAGACTGTTGGCGAAGTGGTGTTCAACACCGCGATGACCGGCTATCAGGAAATCCTGACCGACCCCAGCTATTCCCGCCAGATCGTCACGCTGACCTATCCCCACATCGGCAACGTCGGTATCAATGACGAAGACGTGGAATCCGGCAAGGTGCATGCCGCCGGACTTATCATCCGCGACCTGCCGCTGATTGCTTCCAATTTCCGCGCCCAGCTTTCTTTGTCGCAATACCTTCAGGACGAAAACTGCGTCGCCATTGCAGAGATCGACACGCGCAAGCTGACGCGCATTTTGCGCGAGAAGGGCGCACAAAGCGGTGCCATCGTCACTGGTTCCAGCAGCAATAAAGCCGAGCTGGCAGCCGACGCGCTGGCCCTGGCCCGCAGCTTTCCCGGCCTGGCCGGTATGGATTTGGCCAAGGTGGTCTCGACCACCAAAAAGTACGACTGGACTGAAACCGAATGGCAACTCGGCACCGGTTACGGCACTTTGAGCAAGCCCAAGTTTCATGTCGTCGCCTTCGACTACGGCGTCAAGCGCAACATCCTGCGCATGCTGGCGTCGCGTGGCTGCAAGGTCACCGTGCTGCCTGCCCAAGCTTCTGCCGCCGATGCACTCGCACTCAAGCCCGATGGTATTTTTCTGTCCAATGGGCCAGGTGATCCAGAGCCGTGCGACTACGCGATTGCCGCCAGCTGTGAACTGATCGAAAGTGGCATTCCGACCTTTGGCATTTGCCTGGGTCATCAGATCATGGCACTGGCTTCTGGTGCCAAAACCCTGAAGATGAAATTCGGCCATCACGGCGCCAATCATCCGGTGCAGGATCTCGAAACCAAGCAGGTACTCATCACCAGCCAAAACCACGGCTTTGCGGTCGACCCGGCGTCCCTCCCTGCGAATTGCAAAGTCACGCATGTGTCCTTGTTCGATGGTTCGCTGCAAGGTTTTGCCCGCACCGACAAACCCGCCTTCTGCTTCCAGGGTCACCCCGAAGCCAGCCCCGGCCCCCACGACATTGCTTACCTGTTTGACCGCTTTGTGAGCTTGATGGAGAACAACCATGCCTAAGCGCACAGACATTAAAAGCATCCTCATCATCGGCGCCGGCCCGATCATCATCGGTCAGGCCTGCGAATTCGACTACTCCGGAGCACAGGCCTGCAAGGCGCTGCGCTCGGAAGGCTACAAGGTCATTCTGGTCAATTCGAATCCGGCGACGATCATGACCGATCCGGAAACGGCGGACGTGACCTATATCGAGCCGATTACCTGGCAGGTGGTTGAGAAGATCATCGCCACCGAACGGCCCGATGCCATTCTGCCGACCATGGGCGGTCAGACCGCGCTGAACTGTGCCCTTGATCTGCATCATCACGGCGTGCTGACCAAGTACAACGTTGAATTGATCGGTGCTTCACCCGAAGCGATTGACAAGGCCGAAGATCGTCTGAAATTCAAGGACGCGATGACCAAGATCGGTCTCGGTTCGGCGCGTTCCGGTATTGCCCATTCGATGGAAGAAGCCTGGTCGGTGCAGAAAAATCTCGGCTTCCCGACCGTGATCCGCCCCAGCTTTACGCTCGGCGGAACCGGTGGCGGCATCGCTTATAACGGCGAAGAGTTCGAGACCATCTGCAAGCGCGGCCTCGAAGCCTCACCCACCAGCGAGTTGCTGATCGAAGAATCGCTGGTTGGCTGGAAAGAGTACGAGATGGAAGTCGTGCGCGACCGTGCCGATAATTGCATCATCGTTTGTTCGATTGAGAACCTGGACCCGATGGGGATTCACACCGGCGACTCGATTACGGTCGCTCCGGCGCAGACGCTGACCGACAAGGAATATCAGTTGATGCGTAATGCGTCGATTGCAATTCTGCGCGAGATCGGTGTCGATACTGGCGGCTCGAATGTGCAGTTTTCGATTAACCCTAAAGACGGACGCATGATCGTCATCGAGATGAATCCGCGTGTGTCGCGTTCATCCGCACTGGCGTCGAAGGCGACGGGTTTCCCGATTGCGAAGATCGCTGCCAAGCTGGCAGTGGGTTACACGCTCGACGAGTTGAAGAACGAAATTACCGGCGGCAAGACGCCCGCTTCATTCGAGCCGAGTATCGACTATGTCGTGACCAAGGTGCCACGTTTTGCCTTCGAGAAATTCCCGGCGGCCGACGATCACCTGACCACACAAATGAAGTCGGTTGGAGAAGTCATGGCGATTGGCCGCACCTTCCAGGAGTCGTTTCAGAAGGCGCTCCGCGGACTTGAAGTCGGCGTCGATGGCATGAACGAAATGACCAAGGATCGCGAAAAGATTGAACTCGAACTCGGCGAGCCGGGACCGGAACGGATCTGGTATGTCGGTGATGCATTTGCGATGGGCATGACCGTCGATGAGGTGTTCCATCTGACCCGCATCGATCCGTGGTTTCTGGTGCAGATCAAGGAGATCATCGACATCGAATTGTCGCTGGACAAGACCACGCTGGCTACGATTGACCGCAACACGCTTTACCGTTTGAAGCAGAAGGGCTTCTCGGATCGTCGTCTGGCGCATCTGCTCAAGACCGACGAAACTGAAGTGCGGCAGCGTCGCTTGAAAGACGGCGTGCGTCCGGTCTACAAGCGCGTTGATACCTGCGCGGCGGAGTTTGCCACCAACACGGCCTATCTGTATTCGACCTATGAAGGTCTGGATGACGCGGAGTGCGAAGCCCAGCCGACTGACCGCAAAAAAGTCATCGTGCTCGGCGGCGGCCCGAACCGTATTGGTCAGGGCATCGAGTTTGATTACTGCTGCGTACATGCTGCGCTGGCCCTGCGCGATGATGGTTACGAAACCATCATGGTCAACTGCAATCCCGAAACGGTTTCGACCGATTACGATACCAGCGACCGGCTTTATTTTGAGCCGCTCACGCTCGAAGACGTGCTGGAAATCGTCGACAAGGAAAAGCCCATCGGCGTGATCGTGCAGTATGGTGGCCAGACGCCACTGAAACTGGCGCGTGCGCTCGAAGCCAACGGTGTGCCCATCATCGGCACCTCACCCGACATGATTGATGCCGCAGAAGACCGTGAGCGTTTCCAGAAATTGATTCATGGCCTCGGTCTGTTGCAACCACCGAATCGCACCGCGCGTACTGAAGAACAGGCCCTGATTCTGGCGCAGGAAATCGGCTATCCGCTGGTCGTGCGTCCAAGCTACGTGCTGGGCGGGCGCGCAATGGAAATCGTGCACGAACAACGCGATCTTGAACGCTATATGCGCGAAGCGGTCAAGGTCTCGAACGATTCACCCGTTTTGCTCGACCGCTTTCTGAACGATGCGATCGAAGTCGATGTCGATGCCATCAGTGACGGCAAGCGCGTCTTCATCGGCGGCGTGATGGAGCACATTGAACAGGCCGGCGTGCACTCGGGTGATTCGGCTTGTTCGCTACCGCCATTCTCGTTGTCGCCGGAAACCATTGCCGAACTGAAACGTCAGACCGCCGAGATGGCTCGGGGGCTGAACGTCATTGGTCTGATGAACGTTCAGTTTGCAATTCAGCAGCATGACGGTGTTGATACGGTCTATGTGCTCGAAGTTAATCCGCGCGCCTCACGCACGGTGCCTTATGTTTCCAAAGCGACGGGTTTGCAACTGGCCAAGATTGCAGCGCGCTGCATGGTGGGGCAGACTCTGGATGCGCAAAAGATCGGCGATGAAGTGATCCCCCCGCACTACTCGGTCAAGGAAGCCGTATTCCCTTTCGTCAAGTTCCCTGGCGTCGATACGATCCTCGGGCCGGAAATGAAATCGACTGGCGAGGTCATGGGTGTAGGCACGACCTTCGGCGAAGCCTTCGTCAAGTCCCAACTGGCAGCAGGCATCAAGCTGCCGATGCCCACGGAGAAGGGACCGAACAAGGTCTTCATCAGTGTGCGCAATGCTGATAAGCCCAAGGCCGTTGCGATTGCGCGCGATCTCACCAAACTGGGCTTTACGCTGGTTGCGACGCGTGGGACGGCAGCTGCGATCAATGCCGCCGGGATCACCTGCGATAGCGTCAACAAGGTCACCGAAGGACGTCCGCATATTGTGGATATGGTCAAGAACAGCGAAATCTGTATGGTCGTCAATACGGTCGAAGAAAAGCGCAATTCAATTGCCGATTCGCGTTCGATCCGTACGACTGCGCTGGCCAGCCGTGTGACCCAGTACACGACGATAGCTGGTGCGATGGCTGCTGTTGAGGGCATGCGCTTGATGCATGAACAAAAGGATGAAATGAGGGTCTATGATTTACAGGGCTTGCACCGTAGCCTGTTAAACTAGGCAGTCGTTATTAATAAGCAAAAAGAGGTCACGGCGAGTGCAATCGCACGGTCGTGGCCTCTTTCATTTCTGTTTTAATTTCTGAATTTGTGAGTGTAGAGATGAGTACGATCCCGATTACCGTCCGTGGTGCCGAACTGCTCAAGCAGGAGCTGCAACAGTTGAAGCATGTCGAGCGGCCCCACGTGATCAATGCGATTTCCGAGGCACGTGCCCAGGGCGACCTGTCGGAGAATGCTGATTACGACGCAGCCAAGGAGCGGCAGAGTTTTATCGAAGGCCGTATCCAGGAACTGGAAGGCAAGTTGTCCAATGCTCAGATTATTGATCCCCGGTTGCTCGATGCAGAGGGCCGCGTGGTTTTTGGCGCCACAGTCGAACTGGAAGATCTGGGTTCCGGTGGCAGGGTGACTTATCAGATCGTTGGAGATGACGAGGCGGATGTTAAGGAAAGCAAGATTTCCATCTCCAGTCCGATTGCGCGCGCCTTGATCGGCAAATATGAAGGCGATGTTGCCGAGGTCCAGGCACCAGGCGGGGTGCGCGAGTACGAAGTGCTGGAAGTCCGCTACCAGTAAATGTCTATCTTGCAACGCAGTTTGACGCTGCTCTGCGGTGTCTCTGCAGGCGTTCTCTTGTGTGCCGGGGCCATTGTGGCACCCGTCGTATTCATGACCTTGAGTCCGGATCATGTAACGGCGGGCCGATTGGCAGCTAAAGTATTTGAGATTTCTTACTGGTTGACTGGATTGTCGATGTTCTTGATCGCCATCATGCGGCTACCCAAAACCAAGAGCCTATGGATCTTGGTGGCAGTATTGATGGGTCTGACTGCGGTGCAATTGGGCTGGATGAGTCCGGCTTTATTGAATCAAGGGCAGGGCTGGCCATTTTCTTTTGCAGCGCTGCATGGGACCGCTTCGGCGATTCATGGGGTCATGATCTTGCTGGCCCTTGCGGTGTCCTGGAAACTTAGCCGCTAGTTATTCTGGAACGCTTTTTTGCTGGATTTTTGCCCGGATTTGCGTACGCGTTCCGTTCGGGGCGGGCGGGTTCCGGCAACGGTCTTGCGTGTTGAAGTTTCCAGAATGAAAAGCTTGCCGGTAACAGGATTGCGTTTGGCTTCTTTACGCAGGATTGTTTTGGCTACTTTCTTGGCTGCGGGCTGTGTCAATACGGGAAGTTTGTGCAATTCAGGATTGACGCGATACAAGACCAGCAATTTGCCGATATGCTGAACCTGCGCGGCTTCGAGCTCTTCTGATATTTGTGCGAGAAAGGCATTGCGTTCGTCGCGGTCATCATTGGCGACGCGCACCTTGATCAATTCATGGGCGGTCAAGGCGCGTTCGATTTCTTTCAGAACGGCTTTGGTCAGACCGGCATCGCCGATGATGACGACTGGTTCAAGCGGGTGAGAGCGGGCTTTGAGATCTTTGCGTTCGGCGGGAGTAAGCAGGGGAGCGGTCATAAAATGCCAATCTGGATTAGTGCAGCAACAAATAAATAAATCAAGACGCGAATTATCGCTGAAACGACGATTAGGGCTTATGGGGGCTTATGGCCAAGAACAAATTCAACCACTCATGGCTACATGACCATATCAACGATCCCTACGTCAAGCTGGCGCAAAAATACGGCTATCGGGCCCGTGCGGCGTTCAAACTGAAGGAAATCGACGAGCAGGACAAGCTGATCAAGCCGGGTCAGGTCATCGTCGATTTGGGTGCCGCTCCGGGGAGTTGGTCGCAATATGCACGTGATAAGTTGGTAGGCAAAGGCGTAGCAGGCAAGGGTGGGACAGAGGAAGGGCACGTCAATGGCCGCATCATTGCCCTGGATTTGTTGCCGATGGAGCCGATTGCCGATGTCAGCTTTATTCAAGGCGATTTCCGTGAAGATGCTGTCATCGCGCAACTGGAACAGGCATTGGAAGGTATTCCCATGCCAGAGAATGGTCGCCGGGTCGATCTTGTCATTTCCGATATGGCCCCCAACTTGTCCGGTGTAGCTATTGCCGATGCGGCCCGGATGCAGCATGTGATTGAATTGGCACTTGATTTTGCGCAAAAACATCTGAAACCATCGGGGGCTTTGCTCGTCAAAGCTTTTCACGGGAGCGGATACAGCCAGACGGTGCAAGCGTTCAAGCAGCAATTTGTCACGGTTGCCCCGCGTAAACCCAAGGCTTCTCGGGACAAGTCCGCAGAAACTTTTATTCTTGGACGGACGCTTAAAAAACTGTAGTCAAGAAACCGGTCGTCAAAAACTATAGTCAAGCGTAATCAGGTCGATATGAACACTGTACTGGCACGCTTGGTGTTGCAGGTTTAGAATCTAGTTGTTTTGTTGACATTGTCCTGGCAGGAGCCAAATTTTGAACAATACTTTTTCTAAAGTCGCAGTCTGGCTGGTGATTGCACTGGTTCTCTTCATGGTTTTCAAGCAATTTGATAACCGTGGCGGCACAGGCGGCAACGCGGTCGCTTATTCCGACTTTCTGGACGAAATCCATGCCGGGCGCATCAAGAGTGTGACGCTACAGGACAACAACGGTGCGGCCGAGATTGCGGCCATTACAACCGATGACCGGAAAATCCACACGACTGGCACCTACCTCGATCGTGGTCTGATCGGTGATCTGGTCAAGAACAACGTCAAGTTTGATGTCAAACAGCGCGAAGAGCAGTCGCTGTTGATGAGTATTTTCGTTTCCTGGTTTCCGTTCCTGTTGCTGATTGGTGTCTGGATTTTCTTCATGCGTCAGATGCAGGGTGGCGGACGTGGCGGTGCTTTTTCATTTGGTAAATCGCGCGCCAAGATGCTGGATGAAACGACGAATCAAGTGACTTTTGCCGATGTCGCCGGTTGCGATGAGGCCAAGGAAGATGTATCCGAACTGGTCGATTTCCTGCGTGACCCATCCAAGTTCCAGAAGCTTGGAGGCCGCATTCCGCGCGGCGTGCTCATGGTCGGCTCGCCGGGTACCGGCAAAACCTTGTTGGCCCGTGCGATTGCTGGCGAGGCCAAGGTGCCGTTCTTTTCGATTTCAGGTTCCGACTTCGTCGAAATGTTTGTTGGTGTCGGCGCGGCACGTGTACGCGACATGTTCGAGAACGCCAAGAAGCATGCCCCCTGCATCATCTTCATCGATGAAATCGATGCAGTCGGTCGTCAGCGTGGCGCTGGCCTTGGCGGTGGCAACGATGAGCGCGAGCAGACCCTCAATCAGATGCTTGTCGAGATGGATGGTTTCGAAACGGGTGTCGGCGTGATTGTGATTGCTGCGACCAATCGTCCGGACGTCCTTGATCCTGCCTTGCTGCGTCCGGGTCGCTTTGACCGTCAAGTCGTTGTGCCACTCCCTGACATTCGTGGACGTGAGCAGATTCTCAACGTGCATATGCGCAAGGTGCCGGTTGCTCAGGATGTGAAGGCCGACATCATTGCGCGTGGCACACCCGGCTTTTCGGGTGCTGATTTGGCTAATCTGGTCAATGAGGCTGCGCTGTTTGCCGCGCGTCGAAACGGTCGTCTGGTCGAGATGAACGACTTCGAAAAAGCCAAGGACAAGATCGTTATGGGTGCCGAGCGCCGCACCATGGTCATGGACGAGGAAGAAAAGCGCAATACGGCTTATCACGAGTCGGGCCATGCGCTTCTTGGCAAGCTCCTGCCGAAGTGCGATCCGGTTCACAAGGTCACGATTATTCCGCGCGGTCGCGCCTTAGGTGTGACCATGTCGTTACCAGAAAAGGACAAGTATTCCTATGACCGCGAGTACATGCTGAATCAGATTTCGATGTTGTTCGGCGGACGGATTGCCGAAGAAGTCTTCATGAATCAGATGACCACCGGAGCTTCGAACGACTTTGAACGTGCGACTGAACTGGCGCGCAACATGGTTACGCGCTACGGCATGAGTGATGCACTTGGACCGATGGTTTATGCCGAAAACGAAGGCGAAGTTTTCCTCGGACGTTCAGTCACGACCCAAAAGAATGTATCCGAAACGACCATGCAAAAGGTCGATGCCGAGATCCGTCGCATCATTGACGAACAATATGCACTGGCCAAGAAAATCATTCTCGAAAATCGCGACAAGATTGAAGCAATGACCAAGGCTCTGCTCGAATGGGAAACCATTGATTCAGACCAGATTGATGAC
This sequence comes from Betaproteobacteria bacterium, assembly GCA_025362735.1. GTDB lineage: Bacteria > Pseudomonadota > Gammaproteobacteria > Burkholderiales > Burkholderiaceae_D > JANYFL01. Next base: position 82,401 of record JANYFL010000071.1, read on the forward strand.
ATCATTGCAGGCAAGCCGCCGCGCCCACCCAAGCCCACGGGCAGCAGTGGCCCCAGCGCATCCAACACTCCGCCGCCAATTTCACCCAATGCGACGGCACCGGCCTGAGCGTTGTCGTTTTCATTACTAAAATAAAGTGCAGGGTGGGGAAACCCACCCTTTTTCTTTGCCCTTAACTTCCATGACTATCCTGCGTTGCGGTCGCTACGAACTTGATCTCAGGCGACCACTGGTGATGGGCATCGTCAACATCACTCCCGATTCGTTTTCTGACGGTGGAAAGAATTTTGATCCTGCCGCAGCGGTGCAGCATGCACATCGTTTAGTGGAGGAGGGGGCCGATCTCCTCGACCTCGGTGCTGAATCAACCCGGCCTGGTGCAACGGCCTTGCCACTCGAAGAAGAATGGTCGCGACTGCATCCCGTGCTGGAGGCATTGCGTGATATACCGGTTCCGATATCGGTCGATACCTATAAGCCAGAAGTCATGCGTGCCGCCCTTGGCCTTGGAGCATCGATGATCAATGATGTTTACGGATTTCGCTTCGATGGTGCGATAGAAGCCGTTGTCGAAAATGACTGTGCGCTTTGCATCATGCATATGCAGCGTGATCCACGTACGATGCAGGCTGCGCCACAATATGATGATGTCGTTAGCGAAGTCACTGCATTTCTAAGTGAGCGAGCGATGGTGTTGACGGAAGCCGGAGTGGATTTGACACGACTGCTCATTGATCCAGGCTTTGGCTTCGGCAAGACAGTAGTGCAAAATTATGGCTTGTTGCGACGGCTGGAAGAATTGCAATCAATTGGATTACCGGTATTGGTGGGACTATCTCGCAAGAACATGATTGGTGCTATTACCGGTAAGCCTGTGGCGGAAAGGAGTAGCGCCAGTGTGTTTGCTGCGATCGAAGCGGCGCGACGGGGTGCCAGAATATTAAGAGTGCATGATGTGGCCGAAACGGTGGATGCCTTGAAGGTGTGGCAGGCTATTAATAACGAAAATCACTAAAGTTGAATTTTCAGGGACAGGTTTAACAATGAGCAGAAAATATTTTGGCACCGATGGTGTGCGTGGCCGTGTCGGTGAGGCGCCGATTACGCCGGACTTTGTCTTGCGCCTGGGTTATGCAGCCGGACTGGTGCTTGCTCGACAAGCCTCAGGAGAATCGCCTACCGCAACACTGTCCGGTTCTACGCCAGTTGGCCAGCCAATCGTGCTGATCGGCAAAGATACGCGCATTTCTGGATACATGCTTGAAGCTGCACTAGAAGCAGGCTTTACCGCGGCAGGAGTCAGCGTACGCTTGACCGGGCCGATTCCGACGCCTGCAGTCGCTTACCTGACCCGTGCTTTGCGTCTGGCGGCAGGGGTAGTCATCAGTGCTTCACATAATCCTTACTACGATAACGGCATCAAGTTTTTTTCGGCACAAGGCACCAAATTGCCGGATGCAATGGAATTGGCAATCGAAGATCAACTGGAACAGCCTTTTATTTGTGGCAATTCCGATTCAATTGGCAAAGCGCGTCGGATCAATGATGCAGCGGGCCGTTATATCGAGTTTTGCAAGAGCACTTTTCCCAGTCAGTTTGATTTGCGCGGCATGAAGATTGTGGTCGACTGCGCGCATGGTGCGGCTTATCACATCGCCCCGCACGTGTTTCACGAACTCGGTGCTGAAGTCGTGACCATAGGCGCGAGTCCGAATGGTTTTAATATCAACCAGGATTGCGGTGCCACGCATCCAGAGACTCTGCAACTGGCCGTGCGTTCACACCGTGCTCATCTGGGCATTGCTCTGGATGGCGATGCGGATCGCTTGATCATGGCTGACCATACCGGTCGTCTTTATAACGGTGATGAATTGCTGGTCGTGATGGTGCGCGACGGGATCGCACAAGGTAAGACTTCCGGCGTCGTGGGCACCTTGATGACCAATCTTGCTGTAGAAAATATTTTTAGAGGCATGGGTGTCGAGTTTGCTCGAGCCAAAGTCGGTGATCGATACGTGATGGAAATTCTTTCAGAGCGTGGCTGGCTCTGGGGTGGGGAAAGTTCAGGCCATCTGCTTGCACTGGATAAGCACACAACTGGCGACGGCATCATCAGTGCGCTACAAATTCTGGGTGCCATGCGGCGCAGCGGGCGTAGTTTGAGTGAGCTGACGAATGACATTCGCCTTTATCCGCAGCGTTTGATCAATATAAAAATCAACAAGAACTTTGATTGGGAGAAACACGAACCATTGCAGCAGGAGCGCAAAGTGGTTGAGACCGATCTGGGCCAGCGTGGTCGCATTCTGATTCGTCCTTCCGGCACAGAACCTTTATTACGCGTGATGGTCGAAGCCGAGACCGAAGCGATGGCGCGCGATGCTGCCGAGCGTATGGCAGCCTGTATTCCAAGTACCGAATCCTTAAGCAGCCCGGTCTGAAAATAGCCAGTTCGATAAAGCCAGCGCCAACAAGGCTCCAATGATTTGAGCGGCCATGAATGCAGGCGCATCTGCTAGCCGTATGCCGGAGAAACTGTCCGTGAAACTGCGTGCAATCGTCACTGCCGGATTCGTGAAAGAAGTCGATGCAGTAAACCAATAGGCGGCGGTGATGTATAAGGCCACTGCGCTGGCGACAATCGTTCGAGCCTGCGATTTCAGCGCCAGGATGGTCAGCAGCAAACCGAAAGTTGCAACGGCTTCCGCAATCCAGAGTCCCGGACTTGAACGCACTTTGACGCCATGTTGAAGCAGCGGCAAATCAAACATGGCGTGCGCAAGTCCAACTCCGGCCAGACCACCGACGACTTGTGCGACCAAGAAAAACGGTAGATCACGCCAGGCCAGTTCACGACGTAGCGTCATCACGACTGAAACGACTGAGTTGAAATGCGCTCCCGAGACGGGCCCGAACATCATGATCAGGCCATATAGCGCACAGCCTGTGGCAATCGCATTGGCAAGTAAAGCTACCCCGATATTGCCGGCAGAGAGGCGCTCAGCCATGATGCCTGAACCTACCACCGTAGCCAGCAACAATGCAGAACCTAGCGCTTCGGCGGCAATGCGTTTGCTGAGTGAGGGCACAACAAGCGCAGATGTCATGACTTGGCCATTGCTCTGGCTTCGCGCTCCAGTGCCATTTTATCCAGCTTGTTGAACGGTAGATTCACCAGCAATTGGATGCGTCGTTGCATTTCATGCAAGGTGTGTTCAAAGGCGCGTCGTTTTTCTTCATCAGATCCTTCTACCGCAGCCGGATCTGGGTAACCCCAGTGCGCCGTAGCCGGTTGTCCTGGCCAATAGGGGCAGACCTCATTTGCTGCGTTGTCGCAGACCGTCAGCACCAGATCGAGTTTGGGCGCATCGGGCGTGGCAAACTCATCCCAGCTCTTGCTGCGTAAACCATCAATCGGTAGACGTGCTTTTTGCAATACTTCTAGGGAGAAGGGGTTGACCTCACCCTTCGGCTGACTGCCCGCTGAATAGGCACGAAATTTCGGACTACCGAAATGGTTGAGAAGGGCTTCGCCCAGAATACTGCGCGCCGAATTGCCGGTACATAAAAAAAGCACGTTATAAATGCGATCAGACATCAATGTCTCCAGAAAGAAAGGGATGCGTTCAGCAGCATGAAGATGAGGCGTTCTTGACGGGGATACTGAGAGGTTTTCCTCTCGGGATTTCGGCGCTACGGGGCGAACAACAAGCAGCGTCTGCTGGGGTGGTGGATGAATCGATCAAGTTCGCGTTATTGAAAGTCGGAATTGACCCCAGTGTGTGATAAGCCTCCCATGCAATCCCTTGCGGATCGGTGATCCAGTGTTTGTCGGAGCGGGCATAGCAGCAGTTACTTCCCGGTTCGGATATGACGCTACTGGCATCTGCTGCGTCATAACGTGTTTTGAGCGCGTCAAGATCATCGGCCAGTTCGACCTGAATTCCGAGATGGTCAATGCCCGCCTTGGCACCACGCGCTGAAATCGCGAAGTTGATGTGTGGATCGTCGAGCATCCATTTGGCGTAATCGATTTCAAGCACTGTTGGTGAGGCATTGAACAGGGCGCTGTAGAAAGCAATGTTCTTTTGCAGATTGTCGACGGACATGTGAACGTGAAAGCGGTTCATTGGGTATTCCTTTGAAAAAGCTTGGTTAACCGTGGAAGTCAGTTGCACTCGGTACTACACAGGGTTTTTGTTGGCATACAAACATTGCCGCCACAACAGTTTTCGGTCAGGTAAGCCATCAGGGTATTCATATGGTTGTAATCGGCCGAGTAGAAAATAAAACGACCATCATTGCGGCTGACAATCAGACCCGCATGACTGAGGGCCTTGAGGTGAAATGAAAGTGAAGTCGGTGCCAGCTGCAACTGTTCGGCAATTGCACCCGCTGCCATACCTCCTGGACCCGCTGCGATCAAAGCCCGAAAAACTTGCAGGCGTGAGGCCTGAGCTAATGCAGCAAGGGTTGAGACGGCTTGAGATTCATTCATTTCATTATTTCCACAATTGTTGAAATATTGTATTGAATGGCTCGATTTTCTGCAAGCCTTGATTCAGCTGCTAGCGAATAAGGCATATATGACAAGATTTCATACACTGTCACTTTCTTGTCATACATCACCCGTAGGATTCGCATGTTTCTCTAAATTTTAATTGTTTGCCCTGCTGTTTTCTATTCATTAATTGAGGATGACCACGATGAAATTCATGTTTAAAACTGCCATTGCGGGTCTTGGCCTGGCGATTGGGATGACGACCGGCTTGGCTTCGGCTGCAGAAATTACCGGCGCTGGCGCAAGCTTCCCCGCGCCGATTTATTCCAAGTGGGCAGATGCCTACAACAAGGCGACTGGCAACAAGCTGAATTACCAGTCGATTGGTTCTTCAGGTGGAATGAAGCAAATCGAGGCAAAAACCGTTGACTTCGGCGCTTCTGATGCGCCTCTTAAACCAGAAGATCTCGACGCCAAAGGCTTGGTGCAGTTTCCCACGGTGATCGGTGGCATCGTGCCGATTTTCAATCTGCCTGGCATCGAAGCGGGCAAGCTGCGTTTGTCCGGTAAAGTCCTTGGCGACATCTTCCTTGGCAAAATTACGAAATGGGATGATGCCGCTCTGAAAGCGCTGAATCCAGGTCTGAATTTGCCAGACACCGCGATTGCTGTTGTGCGTCGCGCTGATGGTTCGGGTACATCTTTCAATTTCACCAATTACCTGTCCAAAGTTAACGAAGAGTGGAAGACCAAAGTCGGTGAAGGTACGACTGTGAGCTGGCCGGTTGGCTTGGGCGGCAAGGGCAATGAAGGTGTATCTGCATTTGTGCAGCGTCTGCCTGGCGCAATCGGTTATGTTGAATATGCCTATGCCAAGCAATCGAAGCTGCCTTACGCGTCAATGCAAAATTCTGCAGGCAATTTCGTGTTGCCCGATGACCTGACCTTCAAGGCTGCTGCTGCAGGTGCCGATTGGGAAAAAAGCAAGTACTACGTCATCTTGACCGATCAACCTGGTAAAGACACTTGGCCCATCGCTGCTTCGACTTTCATCATGATGCACAAAGTGCAAGACAAGCCAGCTCAAGCAACCGCAGTCTTGAAGTTCTTTGATTGGGCTTATGCCAATGGAGCACAGTCTGCTGCTGATCTCGACTATGTGCCGCTGCCCGATGCATTGACCAAATCGATTCGTGCGACCTGGAGCAAAGAGCTGAAAGATGCTTCGGGTAAACCGGTGGCAATGAAGTAGTCAGGCACGCATCAAATGTGCGAGTCAATGCGTATTCGCACAGTCGTCGAATCATCAAGTAAAATCATCCTGAGTCCAACACATCCGGCGTGTAAATGCCGGATGTGTTTCTGTTGAAAGAAATCCGATGGACGCCGCCACAGCCCTGTCTTTTCCACAAGCTGAACAAACTAAAACCCATCAGCCCGCACCGAAAAATACTGTGAGAGACAGAACTGGACTCGGCGACGCGATCTTCTTCAATCTGACTCGCGTTGCAGCGTTGTTTACTTTACTGCTGCTGGCCGGGATCATCGTTTCCCTTATTATCAGTTCCTGGGCATCGATTGTTCAGTTTGGGCTTTCTTTTTTATATACATCTGAGTGGGATCCACCTGCTCAGAAATTTGGTGCGCTGGTTCCCATCTACGGCACCATCGTTACGTCCCTGATCGCGCTGATGATTGCTGTGCCGGTTAGTTTTGGCATTGCCATTTTTCTGACAGAGCTTTCCCCATTGTGGCTGCGCCGTCCGCTTGGCGTTGCGATTGAATTGCTCGCAGCCATTCCCAGTATCGTTTACGGCATGTGGGGGCTACTGGTTTTTTCCCCTGTATTCGCAACTTATATTCAGGTTCCCTTAGGCGCGACTTTGGGCAAGCTGCCTTTGATTGGTGCGCTGTTTGCTGGTCCACCGATTGGCATCGGCCTGCTGTGTGCGGGGATCATTCTCGCCATCATGATCATTCCCTTCATCGCGTCCGTCATGCGGGATGTATTTGAAGTGACACCGGCCTTGCTGAAGGAATCGGTTTACGGTCTCGGTGGCACGACTTGGGAAGTGGTCTGGAAAGTGGTGTTGCCTTACACCAAGACCGGCGTCATCGGTGGTGTGATGCTCGGACTGGGTCGTGCACTTGGTGAAACCATGGCGGTGACTTTTGTTATTGGCAACACGAATTTTCTCAACGATATCTCGCTGTTCTCACCGGGCAACTCGATCACTTCTGCACTGGCCAATGAATTCGCTGAGGCTGATCCGGGCTTGCATACTTCAGCCTTGATCGAACTGGGCCTTGTGCTGTTCTTTATTACATTCCTGGTATTGGCAGCCTCCAAATTGCTGTTGATGAAATTGCAGGCCAGTGAAGGGAAAAAATCATGAGCCGTGAAGCGATTTTCGGACGGCGCAAACTGATCAACAGGATTGCTCTGACCCTCTCGTTGGCTGCAATGGCCTTCGGTTTGTTCTGGCTCGTTTGGATTTTGATTACGACCATTTCGCTTGGTGTGGGTGGCCTTTCTTTAGACTTGTTTACTCAGATGACCCCGGCTCCTAACGAACCTGGAGGTGGACTGGCCAATGCAATTTTTGGCTCATTTGTAATGGTTTTACTGGCTACTTTTGTAGGTACGCCAATTGGAGTTCTTGCCGGAATTTACCTCGCCGAATATAGCGAGAGAGGCTGGCTTGGTCCGGTTACGCGTTTCATTAATGACATTCTATTGTCAGCACCCTCCATTGTGATTGGCTTGTTTGTCTATGCCGTTTTTGTATCGCGCATGAAAAGTTTTTCGGGTTATGCCGGCATTATTGCTCTGGCATTAATTGTTATTCCAGTCGTCGTGCGCACCACGGAAAACATGCTGCGACTGATTCCCAATACCTTGCGTGAAGCAGCTTACGCACTCGGCACGCCGAAGTGGAAAGTCATCCTCGCGATTACCCTCAAGGCAGCACAGGCAGGCGTGATCACAGGCATCTTGCTCGCAGTCGCGCGTATCGCCGGTGAGACAGCGCCTCTACTGTTTACCGCTCTCTCTAACCAGTTCTGGAGCATGGATCTGGGTAAGCCCATGGCTAATCTACCGGTCACGATCTTCAAGTTCGCGATGAGCCCGTTCAAGGAATGGCAGGAACTGGCCTGGGCTGGTGTATTCCTGATCACCATGGGCGTATTGGCGATCAACATCGTTGCACGAACCTTCTTCAAGAAACAGAACGGATAACATGACTACTTCAACTGCCCAGAATGGCGCCGCACTCAAGCCGAAGCTCCACGTCAACAATCTGAATTTCTATTACGGAAAATTTCATGCACTGAAGAACGTTTCTCTTAATATTCCAGAGAAAAAAGTCACCGCTTTCATCGGGCCATCCGGTTGCGGCAAGTCGACTTTGCTGCGCACTTTCAATCGCATGTATGAGCTTTATCCCGAGCAGCGTGCTGAAGGTGAAATCAATCTCGATGGCGAGAATCTGTTGACCACCAAAAAAGATGTTGCCCTGATCCGCGCCAAAGTGGGCATGGTGTTCCAGAAGCCAACGCCATTTCCGATGTCGATCTACGACAATATCGCTTTCGGAGTGAAGCTGTTTGAGAATCTGTCCAAAGGCGAAATGGATGAGCGTGTGGAATGGGCGCTTTCTAAGGCCGCGTTATGGAACGAAGTTAAAGACAAGCTGCAACAAAGCGGCAGCGGTCTATCAGGTGGTCAGCAGCAACGTCTGTGCATTGCTCGCGGTGTAGCAATCAAGCCCGAGGTTCTTCTTCTTGATGAGCCATGTTCGGCGCTCGATCCGATTTCAACCGCCAAGATTGAAGAGCTGATCGACGAACTGAAAGCTGACTACACCGTTGTCATCGTGACCCACAACATGCAACAGGCGGCGCGCTGTTCCGATTTCACAGCCTATATGTATCTGGGAGAGTTGATCGAATTTGGCGATACCGACCAGATTTTTATCAAGCCGACCAAGAAGGCGACTGAAGACTACATTACGGGCCGCTTCGGTTAATCGGATCGTTCCCAGATTTAAGCCGTTCGCGAAGGAATTCGCGAACGGCTTTTTTCATGCTATTTTCAATTCATGTACAAATCAATTTTAGTCATGCTGACGTTCTTATTGCTGGGGGCTTGCACTAAGAATCAATTGCCTAAGGCCGAGTTACCGGTGTTTGCTTCAATTACGGGCAGTCTCAGTTATCGTCAGCGCCTCGTATTGCCGCCAGAAGCAATTGTCATTGTCCAGTTGGAGGACGTGACGGTTTCAGACAAGCCGCAAATTCTGGCCGAACAGCGTCTGGAACGTCCCGGTCAGGTACCCATTCCTTTTGATTTGCGATACGACAGTCGAGCGATTAATCCCAGCCACCAATACAGAGTCAGCGCCCGTATCCTGCGCGGCCCCCGAGTCTTGTTTATGGACGATCAAAATACATTGGTACTGACCCAGGGTCATCCAGCAAAGGTCGAAATGATCCTCAGGTTAGAGCCTTAAAATGAAAATAAATCGAATCTTCATGGCAAGTTCGTGCTTTCAGTTTGACCGCAGCACCTTGCCCCAGTATCATTGCGGTCTTTCGGGGCGTAGCGTAGTCTGGTAGCGCGCCTGCTTTGGGAGCAGGATGTCGGGAGTTCGAATCTCTCCGCCCCGACCAGATTCAGTCAGACCTTGTGGATCGCCCGACTGCCCGTAGCTCAATTGGATAGAGCACCAGCCTTCTAAGCTGGGGGTTGTGGGTTCGATTCCCGCCGGGCAGGCCAGAGTTCCCCTTTGGTTGTTCGCATTCGCCGCTCGGCGAATGTTCTTGATGGTGGCTGTAGCTCAGTTGGTAGAGTCCCGGATTGTGATTCCGGTTGTCGTGGGTTCGAGTCCCATCAGCCACCCCAGTAGCTAAAACTCAGCATTGATGCAGTTGTCCAAGGAGTGTCAGTGCATGATTTCCTATTGAGGCCGCTTATGAAACCAACAGCATGGATCTTTGCGGTTGTTTGTCTCGTGACAAGCACTACGGCACTCTCACAAGTGGTTTCGCTTGCCTGTCAGGGGAGTGCATCCCGTGACGACGCGAATAATAAAAATACCAAAGCCCCTTTGGTGATTAACCTTGTCTTCGACTTGACCTTTGGAAAGCTGGCATCAACTAACCTCAATTGTTGGGCCGGGAAAGGAGATTGCTCAGTACTGAAGCTTCGTATTGGCGAAACGTCGATCTCTGCGTTTGGAGGTGGTGATCTAAAGGGCACAGGTTTGCTTACCAGTATCGAGATTGACCGGCGCTCCGGGTTTCTGAAATTGCATCAAGGCCGCGATACTTCTGTGTCTGCATCCAACATTCAATCTCCCCAATCAGAGGATGCAGAGTTGATTTGTCAGGGCGGACAGCGCCTGCTGTTTTAATAAACCGTTTGCCTTGTCTTGCATTTTTAATCACTTTCGAGCAATGCTAGGTTGAAACGGTAGCTAGTCATAGTTGTTTCCATTGTCTGAATCAGGTTGGCAATTCAAGCGGACTATCTTGTGTATGGATAACGGTCGGCTTATCCTACAGCTGTTGTTCTGGCCTTTAATGTTAGGAGCTGGATAAGTTTTACCTGCTAGTCAATATGCAGAGAGTATCTGGGGCAGTCGAAGGCAATTCACGCTATGCAGAATACCGACGAAAGCAATCAGGCGAAAATTGTTGCAGCTCAACTGGCAGCGATTGTCGATTCTTCTGACGACGCCATTATCGGTAAAGATCTGAACAGTATCGTCACCAGTTGGAACCAGGGCGCAGAAAAGATTTTCGGCTACACAGCTGACGAAATGGTGGGAACGTCCATCATGCGACTGATTCCCTCTGATCGACAGGATGAGGAAGCGCAAATTCTGGCACAGCTCCGGCGGGGCGAAAGGGTGCCTCACTTTGAGACCCAGCGGCAGACCAAAGCAGGGCGGCTGATCGAGGTTTCGATCACTGCTTCACCGATCAAGGATAGTACTGGTCGAGTCATCGGCGCCTCGAAGATCGCGCGCGACATTACGGTATTGAAAGAACGCGAACGCGAGATTACTCGTTTGACCCGACTCTATGCTGCGCTGAGCCAGGTCAACCAGGCCATCGTCTGGATGCCAACCCGTCACGACTTGTTCCAGAAGATTTGCCAGGTTCTGGTCGAGTATGGCGGGTTTGACATGGCATGGATCGGCTGGCACGACGCGGAAAATCATCAGCTGCACCCTGTTGCAGAGTGGGGCGATGCGAATGCCTACCTGCAAAGCATTCAGATCTATACGGATGACCGGCCGGAAGGACGCGGCCCTACGGGTACGGCCTGCCGCGAGGGCCGCCCTTATGTCTGCAATGACATGTTCAACGATCCGGTGACGCTGCCCTGGCGGGATGGAGGTTAAGCGGCGTGGCTGGCGCGCCTCTGCGGCTTTCCCCATCCGCATGAATGACACCGTATGCGGCACCCTTACGGTTTATGCGAATGAGACCGGATTTTTCCGCGACAAGGAACTTGCGCTTCTGGTGGAAGCCGCAGGTGATATTTCATTCGGGCTGGACAACCTTGCCCGTAAAGAAGAAAGCCAGCAGGCCGAACAGAAGGTGCGGCAGGAACGCGATTTTTCCGAAGCGGTCATTAACAGTCTGCCAGGCGTGTTTTATTTGTATGACCAGAACGGAAAATTTTTACGCTGGAATAAAAACTTTGAGCGGGTGACCGGTTACGGCGCCATTGAAATCTCTGCCATGCACCCGCTGGATTTTTTGCTGGAGAGCAAAGGGAGTTGCTTACCGCCAAAATCAATGAGGTCTTCGCGCATGGGCAATCTGCAGTGGAAGCGGATCTGGTTTCCAAAGACGGGCGACTGACGCCTTACTACTTCACCGGCATCGCGACCGAGCTGGATGGACAGGTGTGTCTGGTCGGGGTCGGCATTGATATTACTGAACGTAAGCGGGCAGAGGAGGAGCGCTGGACGAGCGAAGCACGTTACCGAACGCTCTTTGACTATGCTCCGGATGGCATCGTCATCGCTGATACCGAGAGCTATTACCTCGACGCTAATGCAAGCATCTGCCGAATGCTCGGTTACCCTCGCCAGGAACTGATCGGTATGCATGCCTCGAACATCGTTGCCTCTGCGGAGATTGCACACGTTCGACCGGCATTGGACGCGATTAATGCCAAGTCCGATTACCAACGGGAGTGGCAGTTCCTGCGCAAGGATGGTTCGCTCTTTCCGGCCGAAGTGATTGCGACCCAGATGCCCGATGGCAACATTCTAGGAATGATCCGTGACATTACTGAACGCAAGCAGGCCGAAACCCGTGTGGCCGAGAGCGAGCAGAAATATCGTGAACTGGTTGAGCTTGCCAACAGCATTATTCTGCGCTGGAATTCCGAAGGGCAGATCACTTTCCTCAACGAATTCGGTCAACAATATTTTGGCTATTCCGTAGAGGAAATTTTTGGCCGTCCGGTCATCGGAACCATTGTTCCGACAATCGACATAACAGGGCAAGATTTACAGGCGCTGATGGATCAGATTCGTTTGGATCCCGATTCCTTCGAGAAAAATGTCAATGAGAACATGCGTCGGAATGGAGAGCGGGTCTGGATCTCATGGACCAACCGAATCGTGCGTGATGATCATGATCAAGTGGTCGAGATACTCAGCGTGGGCACCGATGTAACCGAGCAACGCCGGGCCGAGATGGCTTTGTACGACTTGAATGTAACCCTTGAGCAGAAGGTTATTGAGCGCACTGCAGAAGTACAGTCGGCACTTGTCCGGGCCGAAGCTGCTGACCAGCTCAAATCCGCTTTCCTCGCCACGATGTCGCATGAATTGCGCACACCGTTGAATTCCATCATTGGCTTCACCGGCATTATCTTGCAAGGTTTGGCCGGCCCCCTGAATGCGGAGCAAAGCAAACAACTCGGCATGGTGCGCAACAGCGCTCGGCACTTGCTGGAATTGATCAACGACGTGCTGGATATTTCAAAAATCGAAGCAGGCCAGTTGGAAGTGCATGCCGAACCATTTGATTTACAGGCATCGATTGAGCGTGTGACTGCATTGGTAAGGCCACTTGCAGAACATAAGGGACTATCCTTAACCTTGGCCGTGTCATCGGACATTGGGACCATGGTCAGTGACCGGCGGCGCGTGGAACAGATACTGCTTAATCTTCTCAATAATGCGATTAAATTTACCGAACAAGGCAATGTGGTGCTTGCCGCCGAGATTGTCACCGGTTTCCAGCTCTCTCATGAAACTGCACCACAGCCAGCAGTGTGTCTTCGTGTGACCGATACCGGCATCGGCATCAAGCCCGAAGATCTGGGCAAGCTATTTCAGCCCTTCCGCCAGATCGATACGGGTCTCACGCGCAAACACGATGGTACCGGACTCGGTTTGGCCATATGCCGAAAGCTTGCGAGCTTGCTCAATGGTGAGGTATCCGCGGCCAGTGAATGGAATCAAGGCAGCACATTCACGGTCACCCTTCCTTTGCAAAGATCGGTTGCCCCATGAGCCGTACTATTCTATTGATCGAAGATAACGAGCAGAACCGTTACCTCGCGACGTTTCTCCTGGAGCGGCACGGCTACAAGGTCGTGTCGGCACCGGACGGCCCAAGTGGTATCGAGTTGGCGCGGACTCTGATGCCTGACCTGATCCTGCTCGATATCCAGTTGCCTTTGATGGATGGCTACGCCGTCGCTCGTTCCTTGCGCGGCATTGAGTTACTGCGAAACACCCCCATGATCGCCGTCACCTCTTACGCGATGGTGGGTGACCGCGAGAAATCACTGGCTTCTGGCTGTAACGGATACATCGAAAAGCCCATCAATCCTGAAACCTTTGTGAATGAAATCGAACGCTTCCTGCCTGTGCCTGCTTCACGCCAAGGAACACCATGACGTCTGTCCTGATCGTTGATGACAAGGAAGAGAATCTTTACTACTTGGAAGCGCTACTGACGGGGCATGGTTGCACGGTCGCTTCCGCACGTCACGGTGCCGAGGCTTTGGTAATGGCCAGGCAGAATCTGCCAGACCTGGTCATCTCGGACCTGCTGATGCCCGTGATGGACGGCTATACGCTGTTGCGCTACTGGAAAGCGGATGCCCGTCTCAAACATATCCCGTTTATCGTCTATACCGCGACTTATACCGAGGCCGAAGACGAGCGCCTGGCCCTGAGCATGGGCGCGGACGCTTTCATTCTCAAACCGGCTGAGCCCGAAGACTTTCTCGTCCGTCTTCGTGAGGTGCAAGCCAATGCGGCGACAGCCGTACCGCTTCCACCCGAGATTCCTGCTGGTGATGAGAGTAGCCGGTTCCAACTCTACAGCGAAACACTGATTCGCAAACTCGAAGCGAAGACCCTGCAGCTGGAAGACGCAAACCGCATGCTGCAGCAGGAACTCCTCGAGCGTAAACAGGCGGACGAGGCCTTGCACAAGAGCGCGCAGGAATTTCGTACTCTTGCCGAAGCCATGCCGCAGCTGGTCTGGATAACGCGACCGGACGGCTGGACCATTTTTTTCAACCAGCAATGGATGGATTACACCGGACTGACTCTGGGAGAAAGCCTGGGACATGGTTGGAACAAGCCCTTTCATCCAGAAGATCGCCAGCACGCATGGGAGGCATGGCAAAAGGCGACGGCGGGGCTGAGTGATTACTCGGTGGAATGTCGTTTGCGGCGCGCGGATGGAGCGTATCGCTGGTGGTTGATCCGTGGGGTACCGCTGAAAGACGACGCGGGCAATATCCTCAAGTGGTTTGGTACCTGTACGGATATTGATGAACTCAAGCAAGCACAAGCCCGGGTTGAGGATCAGGCGGCACTGCTGGATGCCGCGCATGAGGCCATTCTCGTGAAAGACATGGAGGATCGCATCATCTTTTGGAACAAGGGAGCGGAGTCCTTGTATGGCTGGACGGCTGAAGAAGCGCTTGGTCGCAAGTCAGCGGAACTCCTCTACAGGGATACTGAAAAATTCCAGAAAGACCTTGCAGCACTGATGCGGCAAGATGCATGGCATGGTGAGAGGATCAAGCGTACCAAGGATGGCCGCGACATCACTGTGGAAATCAGCTGGACTTTGGTGCGGGATGCGCAAGGCCGACCCAAGTCCATTTTGGCGATCAATACCGATCTCACCGAAAAGAAAAAACTCGAGCAGCAATTCTTGCGCGCACAACGTCTGGAAAGTGTTGGCACACTGGCAGGCGGCATTGCCCATGACCTGAACAATGTTCTTGCGCCGATTCTGATGTCGCTAGAAATACTCAAGGAAGTGGTCCATCAGGACGAAGACGCACTCGCCTTGCTGACGACCCTGCAACTCAGTGCGCAGCGCGGTGCGGATCTGGTTCAGCAGGTGCTTTCCTTTGCGCGTGGCGTTAAGGGCGAACGCATCATCGTCAATCCTCTCGATCTGATGACAGATTTGCTCAAAGTCATGCGGGACACGTTTCCCAAGTCTATTGACGTACGTTCTACCTCGTCCAAAGGTCTCTGGACCGTCACCGGCGATCCGACCCAGCTACATCAGGTTTTTCTGAATCTTTGCGTCAATGCGCGTGACGCCATGCCGGAAGGAGGACAACTGACTGTGAGTATGGAAAATGCGGTACTGGACGAAACCTATGTGTCCATGAACCCTGGCATTCGTCCCGGTGCGTATGTGAAGGTGACGGTGGCAGACACCGGTTGTGGCATTCCTGCAGTCATCCGTGATCAGATTTTTGAGCCTTTCTTTACGACCAAAGAAGTCGGTCAAGGCACCGGTCTTGGTCTCTCCACAACAATGGCCATCGTGAAAAGTCACGATGGCTTCATTAATCTTTACAGTGAGGAGGGCAAAGGGACGCGCTTCAAAGTTTATCTGCCTGCCAACACTTCAGAAGCTGCTGCAAACCAGGTTGCCATTGAACAAACTGGATTGCCAACTGGGCATGGCGAGTTGATTCTGGTTGTGGACGATGAAGCCGCTATCCGTACTGCCGCTCAACGGACTCTGGAACGTTTCGGCTACCGGGTCATGTTGGCCAGCCATGGTGCTGAAGCGGTCTCGTTCTATGCTCAGCATCAACAAGACATTGCCATTGTCCTGACTGACATGGCCATGCCGATCATGGATGGCCCTGCGTTGATTATCGCTCTCAAGTCGATGAATCCCCAGGTTCGTATCATCGGTTCGAGCGGCCTGGCTTCCAATGGTGGTGTCGCCAAGGCCATGGGCGCAGGAATGCAGCACTTCATTCCCAAACCTTACACGGCTGAAACCCTCTTGAAAGCGCTTGATCTTGTGCTCAAGCAAACGGATGGTATTAACCCAAAAAACTGATCTCTATGACATCTGCTCTGATGAGATATTTGAAGTCGGCTTTAAAATTGAAGCGCTCTAGTAAAAGAAAATTGAGTTGAGGAGCAGGTGTCTTCGCAGTTAAGCGCAAGCCGATTGCTACTGCCAGTAGGCTGGTAAACTCTTTGAACTTCGGGCTTGCGCTGTAATTTATTGGCCCTTGCTCCAGTCCAGGGTCGTCGCTTTGACCCGCGACATTTTTACCTCCGCCTCTTCAAAATTGCCAATGAAACCTCATCGTCCCGGGCTGGGCATAGCGCTCATCGTTTTGATGTCGCTTTGCTTTGCCGCATTGGATTCGACGGTCAAATATGTGGGCGGCTTCATATCCGTGCTGTTGATACTCTGGGTACGGTATTGCGTTCAGGCGTTGTCCATGCTGGTATGGTTGGCGTGTACCAGAGTGGTTAGTTTCCGTGTCGTACATCCACGATTTCAGTTGCTGCGCGGCTTGCTGTTGCTGACTTCGAGTGTGGTGGCTTTTATGGCGGTGCAGTATCTGCCGATAGCGGAGTACACCGCCATTTGCATGTTGACGCCTGTCGTTGGCACCCTGTTTGCGGCCTGGTTTCTGCACGAAGCGGTATCGCGCTTCCGATGGGCATTGGTGTTCGGTGCCTTGATCGGGGCAATATTGGTCATCCGTCCCGGCAGCGATGTGTTTGACTGGCCCATCCTGTTTCCATTGGCGGGAGTGCTGTGCTATGCCGGCTTTCAGACCTTGACCAGCAAGCTCGCGGCTTTGGAAAATCCTTTCACCACGCACTTTTACACCGGTCTGATTGGCATGGTGTTACTGACGCCACTAGTGGTGTTGAAAGCCAATACTGTTTTTCCTGCACTTTACAGTGCGGAACCGTTTCATTTGGGTCTGCTCCTTTGCATCGGCCTGCTGGCTACAGTCGGGCATTTGCTCATGATCTTCGCGCTCGGCGTGGCGCCGGCAGCGATTTTGATGCCTTTCATTTATGCGCAGATTGCGTTTGCCGTGCCGATTGGTTGGCTCGTGTTTCGTACAGTACCCGATATGTGGACTGGAGTCGGTATCAGCGTGATTGTCGTGTGCGGAGCCGCCAGTGCATGGCTGAATGTGCGTGAAGCGTCGCCACGCCGACCGGTTTCTGCCGTCACCGTTGATACGAGCATTTCATAGTGCTTGGCGGCATTGATCAATGGTTGAGGTCGATTCATCTTCTATAAAGTGAATCACATTTTGTCCTTCGTGCTAGGGCCTGGCCCATAGCACGAAGGACAAAGTTCATGCATCAAGATTATTTAGGAAGCGGGCCTTCGGTCGTCGCCCAATCGTCCTCCGCATAGCAACGGATGTAAAACCAGCCAAGATTCAAACCAAAACGTTTCGCACCATCGACTGCATAGGCATAAGCGATCGGGACGACCTTGCCCTTCTCATGGATACGAAACAGGGGATATTCACGATCAGGTGGGTCGGTAAACGCACGCGTATGGATTGTGAACGTCAATGTTCGACCATCCGGCCAGGCGATATCTGCTTCACCGCCTTGATCGTGCAGACGTATCGTCGTGAGAGGATGCGTCTCCCGCATTACTCCGTTTGCGTTTTCATGAACGGTACAAGCGAAAAATCTTGCGCGCGTCTCCTGAAACCAACCATCGTTATTCTGAGTGGGCATCCCACTCGTCACCCACATATAGCGTGGCCCGACGACCACTTTATGTCCTGCATAGCCATCTTGCTGCTTGCAGCGAAGATCGCTTACACCCCCCTCAAATTGACCGCCTACGAAACGCATAAGCAGATCGCAGTTTGCCAAGGGAAGAGGTGGAGTCGAGGTCGGTGAGGAACTACCCGAGCTGGAGGGCATCGCGTACTGGGAAACGCGTAAAGAAGCGGCTTGTTCGTCAACGTTTAGAACATAGATACGGTCGCGGACAATTCTGGATGCATCGTTGTTTCGGTATTCGGTGACACGCAGTACATTCTTTCCAAGCGCAGGTGATTCCATTCGGGTAACGACCGAATGGAGTCGGAAATAAGGTGTATCAGTGAGGGGTGATAGACCGCCACCAGACTGCCTGACAATCTGCTCATGATTGTCATATTCTCCAGGCCACCATTGCATAAGCTGCGACAATTGGGCTGCCAGGTCATAGGAGGATTGTGCGTACGCTGCTGATGCAAGCGGGCTAATCGTGAATCCAAAAACCATGACGATAGTTATCAATGGCGCAGCAAAGTGCCGGAGTAAGCCACGCTTCCAGCAAGCACTGGCCTTTGCACTTTTTTTATCCATTACAACTCCTCACGTTCGCGTATGAACATTCAAATCCGCGTACTGACTGCGGACTGTCCTGGATAAATTTTCTCTTGGAACGATTGCTAATAGGCGTAAGTGCCTAGTCGAATCATTTCGATGTTTTTCGCGATGTGGTCATCACCAGTGCTTCGCCTTCGATCACGACCACATCATCGACCGAACACTCTGTCGTCAGCACAACACGGCGTTTTTCGGCAATAATTTCTTTGACGGTCACGGTCGCATGTACGGTATTGCCGGGGCGGACCGGCCCTTTGAACTTGAGGGATTGGGAAAGATAGATGGTTCCCGGGCCAGGTAATTTGCCTGCAATAGCTGCCGAAATGACACTGGCACTCAGCATGCCGTGTGCAATACGTCCTTTAAACATCGTCTTTTGAGCGAATTCTTCGTTGATATGCACGGCATTGTTATCACCGGAGACGCCGGCAAACAGGACGATGTCCGCCTCAGTTATTGTTTTAGCGAACGTGGCGGTCATCCCAACATGCAGGTCTTCTATATCGTAACCTTGTAGTTCATTCACAGCGCGGACTCCTTTTTGTTAGTGTTATCGGTCGGGTGTCGCAAACCCGGCGTAAGTAGAACTGAATTATGAGAAGCAGGCAAGTCAGGGATGATTTGCCTTGAACGATCAGTACAATGCGGCGCCTCTTGATGAGCGATTTGCCCGCACCCGCCCTGCATATTCATTTTTAGAATAAACAAATAATATTTGATTTCTTTACATTCTATGGCGGTCTCGATAAGATTCCGCCTCTGAGTGATATTGGCCTGTTTCAGCTTACTTATTGGCTACCCCTCGCATGTACAAATACGATCAATACGACCACACCATTGTTGCCGAGCGCGTCGCGCAATTCCGCGATCAGACCCGGCGTTTTCTCGCTGGTGAGCTGAGCGAGGATGATTTCCGCCCCTTGCGTTTGCAGAACGGACTTTATATCCAGCGAGTCGCGCCGATGCTGCGCGTCGCCATTCCTTATGGACTGCTGTCGTCTCGGCAGTTGCGCAAGCTGGCGGAAATCGCACGCAAGTACGACAAAGGCTATGCCCACTTCAGTACACGTCAGAACATTCAGTACAACTGGCCCAAGCTCGAAGAAGTGCCCGATATTCTGGCCGAACTGGCTTCGGTCGAAATGCACGCGATTCAAACCAGTGGCAACTGCATCCGCAATACCACCAGCGACCAGTTCGCAGGCGTCGCGCATGATGAGATCATTGATCCGCGTGCGGTGTGCGAAATCATCCGCCAGTGGTCGACCTTCCACCCCGAATTTGCCTATCTCCCCCGCAAATTCAAGATTGCGGTGAACGCATCGAAAGAAGATCGAGCAGCGACGCTGGTGCACGACATTGGCGTTCATCTCCACACGAACGATGCAGGCGAGTGGGGTTTCCGCATCCTTGCTGGTGGCGGCCTGGGACGTACACCAGTGATCGGCCACGTGATTCGTGAATGGCTACCACGTGCCGAGCTGCTGAACTATCTTGACGCCATCCTGCGTGTCTATAATCGCTATGGTCGTCGGGACAACAAGTACAAGGCGCGTATCAAGATTTTGGTGCGCGAACTGACGCCTGAGGTTTTCACCAAACACGTGGAAGAAGAGTGGACGCATCTGCAAGGCAGCCCGGCGACCATTCCTGAAGATGAGTTCGAGCGCATGGCCGCGTTCTTTAACCCGCCTGCATACGAGACACTGCCTGCTGAAAGTAAAGTGCTGCGCGAACAAATGGCCGACAGCAAGCCCTTTGCCAACTGGATCAAGCGCAATACTTTTCCGCACAAGGTGCCCGGCTATGCAGCGGTGACTTTGTCGCTCAAGGCGACCGGTGTGCCGCCGGGTGATGCAACTGATGCGCAGATGGACGCCGTGGCTAATCTGGCCGATCAATATAGTTTCGGTGAACTGCGTGTCTCCCATGAGCAGAATCTCATCCTCGCCGATGTGAAGCAGGATGATCTCTATGCCTTGTGGGAGCGTGTGCGCGAAATCGGTTTTGCCACGCCGAACATCGGTCTGCTGACCAATATCATTTGCTGTCCCGGCGGTGACTTCTGCTCCCTGGCCAATGCCAAGTCGATTCCGGTGGCCGAAGCAATCCAGCGCCGTATTGAAGAGCGCGTTGATGCCCTCGATTATTTGTACGATATCGGCGATCTCGATCTCAACATTTCTGGCTGTATCAATGCTTGCGGGCATCATCACGTCGGCCATATCGGCGTGCTCGGCGTCGATAAGAATGGTGAAGAGTGGTATCAGGTCACCATTGGCGGTTCGCAAGGATTGAACGCCTCGTTGGGCAAAGTCATCGGTCGTTCGTTTGCGCGCGCCGAAATGCCGGATGTGGTTGAACGCCTGCTCGAAACCTATGTACAGCAGCGTCACGACGAAGAACGATTCATCGATACTGTGCGCCGCGTGGGTCTGGATCCGTTCAAGCTCAACGTTTATCGCGACGCTGAAACCGCAACGAGGGGAGCCGAGAATGTCTAAGCTCATCAAGGGTTCCCTTAACCAAGGCGGAGCGGTAGTCGAAAATGTATGGCATACCGTTTTGAATGACGAAGAACTGGAAGTGGCTCTGACTCAAGCGAAAGCAATCGTCGTGAGCTTGTCTCTCTGGCTGGAACAGCGTGAAGTTTTGCTGAAGGCAAAGCTGGAGTTGGGTATTCAGCTGGAACCAGCGGATGACCCGGCTGCAATCGCTCAAGATCTGGCCCACTTCAAGCTCATCGCCATCGACTTTCCACAATTTGCCGATGGTCGGGGCTATTCCATCGCGCGTCTGGTGCGTGAACGTTACGGCTATACCGGCGAATTGCGTGCCGTTGGAGACGTTCTGCGTGACCAAATCTATTACATGCTTCGCGTCGGGTTTGACTCCTTCCTTTTGGCCGAACGCAAGAGCGACGAACAGAGTGTGGCTGCCGTGTTGAGCGCCTATAAGGATTTCTCGGTGAACTATCAGACCTCGTTTGAACAAAAGCAACCGCTGTTTCGTCGCCGTGCTGCGGCTGGTGCAGGTGCATGATGAGCAACGTCATTAGTGCCGAGCTCGAAGCCAAAGTCATTGCCGCCCGCGCATTGCTGGCGCAGATCGCATCTGCTTATGCGCCCGCCATACTCACCACCAGTTTTGGTGCCGAAGACATGGTGCTATTCGATTTGATCGCCAACAAGAAGTATGGTGATCCGCTCAAAGCGATCGCTATCGCCACGCTGGATACCGGGCGTTTACCTGAGGAAACCTATCAAGTCTGGCAGCAATCGGTTGAGCGTTATGGTCGTAAGGTTGAGCCGTATTTTCCTGAGGCTCAGGCGGTTGAACAGTACGTTCGTATCAATGGCATCAACGCTTTTTATGAAAGCGTGGCGCAACGTAAAGATTGCTGTCATATGCGCAAGGTTGAGCCGCTCAAACGCGCGCTCGCAGGTAAAAAAGGATGGATCACCGGTCTGCGCCGTGCTCAGGCTGTGACGCGCAAAGACTTGCCGGTATCTGAATATGACACCGACTATGGTCTGGAGAAATTCAATCCTCTTGCTGACTGGTCGGAAGAGGACGTATGGAATTACATCCGTGCCAACGAAGTCCCGTACAACGCGCTGCACGACAAGGGCTATCCCAGTATCGGCTGCGCCCCCTGTACCCGTGCGATTCAGCCCGGCGAAGATGTGCGGGCAGGGCGCTGGTGGTGGGAAAACGCCGACTCGAAAGAGTGCGGACTGCATGTGAAAGAATAAGGAAAACCATCTCAACACAGAGACACAGAGGCACGGAGATGCACAGAGTAAAACCAGAGAACCAAGAGGCTTGTCATCCTGAGTAAAGCGAAGGATCTCAGAGGTTGAATGACAGTCGCCTGTTGAGAATGACCTGAGATACTTCGCTGTACTCAGTGACATTGAATTTCTCTGTGGATCTCCGTGCCTCTGTGTCTCTGTGTTGAGAGGTTTTAATCAGTTAATGTGTAATCAAGTAAATTTATGAGCACAACATTGCAAGAATCCATCAGCAACACAACACGTAGCGCTGTCGTGCAGAATGCGCATGACCATCTCGAATGGCTGGAGTCGGAAGCCATTCACATCATGCGCGAGGTTGCAGCGGAATGCAGCAATCCGGTACTGCTATTTTCCGGCGGGAAGGACTCTATCGTCATGTTGCGTCTGGCTGAAAAAGCTTTTCGCCCGGGGCGTTTTCCGTTTCCGTTGATGCACATTGATACCGGTCACAATTTTCCCGAAGTGATTGCCTTTCGCGATGCACGCGCGGCTGAACTGGGCGAGCGACTGATCGTTCGTACCCTGGACGAATCGATTGCCAAGGGCCGTATCCGGTTGAAGAGCCCCGATGAATTGCGCAACCCGCATCAGAGTGTGACCCTGCTCGATGCAATTGAAGAATTCGGTTTCGACGCCTGCTTTGGCGGTGCGCGTCGCGATGAAGAAAAGGCACGTGCCAAGGAACGCATTTTTTCCTTTCGCGATGAGTTTGGTCAGTGGGATCCGAAAAATCAGCGTCCCGAACTCTGGGACTTGTACAACACACGGGTCCACAAAGGTGAGCACATGCGCGTGTTCCCAATCAGTAACTGGACTGAGATGGACGTGTGGCAATACATCGCACGCGAGCGTCTCGCTGTGCCATCGATCTATTACGCGCACAAGCGCCCCATCGTCAAACGCAATGGCTTGCTCGTACCCATTTCAAACCTGATGCCCGTCAAGGAAGGCGAGACCATCGTCGAAGAAAGCGTGCGCTTTCGCACCGTTGGCGATATGACCTGTACCGCACCTGTAGCGTCTGATGCGGCCACGGTCGAAGACATCATCATCGAAACCTCGACGACGCGTATCACCGAACGCGGCGCAACGCGTATGGACGATCAGACTTCGGATGCGGCAATGGAACAGCGCAAGAAAGAAGGGTATTTCTAAATGAGTACGACGACTTTATTCTCATCGACTCAAACACAAACCTTGTTGCGCTTTTCAACGGCGGGCAGTGTCGATGACGGCAAAAGCACTTTGATTGGCCGCCTGTTGTTTGACGCGAAATCAATTTTTGAAGACCAGTTCAATACGCTTGTGAAGACGACGGCCAAGCGCGGTGGCGTCGGTGGCAACGTCGCGTCTGATCTCGCCGTTGACCTGGCACTGCTGACCGATGGACTGATGGCTGAGCGCGAACAGGGTATTACCATCGACGTGGCTTATCGCTATTTCGCAACGCCTGTGCGCAAGTTCATCATTGCAGACACGCCGGGCCATGAGCAATACACGCGGAATATGGTTACCGGTGCGTCCACGGCTGATCTCACCATCGTGCTGGTTGATGCCAGCAAAGGGGTTTTACCGCAATCACGACGTCATGCTTTGATCGCCAGTTTGCTGGGTATTCGTCACGTGGTGGTCGCCATCAACAAGATGGATCTGGTCGATTATTCCGAATCACGTTTTAACGAAATTCGTGACGAATTCAAGCAGGTAACAGGCAAGCTAAATCTGGGCAATCTGTATTTCGTGCCGATGTCTGCGCTCAAGGGTGACATGGTGGTTGAACGTGGCGAGCGCCTGAACTGGTACAGCGGTCAGACCTTGCTCGATATTCTCGAAACGGTCGATGTGGCTGAACCTGAAAACGCGGCCTTCCGCTTTCCGGTGCAGATGGTCAATCGCCCCGGCATCGATGGCGCTTACCCGCATGGTTGCGCCCGCGGTTATATGGGCCGTATCGAATCGGGTCATGTGTCTGTGGGCGACAAGGTACTGATCCAGCCGAGCGGTCGCACCACCACGGTACGCGACATCATCACCTATGACGGCGTACTGAAGCGTGCTGATGCACCGCAATCGGTGACACTGCTACTCAATCACGAAATTGATATTTCACGTGGTGACTTGATCACACATGAAAACACGCCTGCGCGTGTCGCCAAGAGTTTTGCCGCGATGATTTGCTGGATGGATGACGAACCCTTGAGTGCTTCGCGCAAGTATCTGATCAAGCACACCACGCGCGTGACCAAGGCCATCATCGAAGGTATTGACCACAAGCTCGACATCACGACTCTGGAGCCGGTCAAGGATGGTCCACCACTGACCGAACTGGCGATGAACGAAATTGGCGCCGTACGCTTCAAGGTACGCGATCCGCTATTGGTGGATGCCTATACGGATAACCGGATTACCGGTGGGTTCATCGTGATTGATGAAGTGACCAACCATACGGTGGCGGCAGGGATGATCCTGCCCGAATAGATGAATTGAACATGCAAACCGCTCAACAAAAAGCAGGCAAGGTGTATCTGGTGGGTGCCGGTCCCGGCGCGCCCGATCTGCTAACCCTGCGCGCGGCACGTTTGCTGGAGCAAGCGGACATTGTTTTTTACGATGCTCTGGTTAATCCGGAAATCGTTGCACTTGCGGTCAAGGCAAAAAAGTTCGCTGTCGGAAAGCGGTGCGGACAGCACTCCAGTGCACAACATTTCATTAACAAGCGCCTGATTGATGCGACTCGTGAACATGCGGTCATCGTCCGACTCAAGGGCGGAGATCCAATGCTGTTTGCGCGTGCTCAGGAAGAAATCGACGCACTGACGGCAGCAGGTATCGAATTTGAGGTTGTGCCGGGGATTACCGCTGCACTTTCCGCCAGTGCCGATTTGGGCATTTCACTGACGCGCCGCGCAGTCAGTCGTTCGGTTACTTTTGCGACACCGCGCATCGGTAAGGATGAGCAGGCCTCCGATTGGGTCGCAGGGGTTCTCGCTGCAGATACTGCAGTGCTATACATGGCCGCTGGCGAAGCTGGGGAAATTGCGCAGCAACTGATTAAGCGGGGTAAGCCTGCGGATTTACCGGTTGCCTTGGTGCGTGATGCGTCTTCTCCTGATGTTGAGATCCAGTTGATGACGCTTGCCGATTTGAGTCAGGGCGTAAGCCGGGATGAACGGCCCGTGATTTTGATGCTGGGGAATGTTTATCGTGAGGCACTTGATGCTGCATCGAAACATTCCGGCAAGAACGAGAACGACCAAGACCATTTCATCTGGCCGATCCTGATTAACCAACGGTGTCAGAACTGATCGGATGGTTTGAAGGACTGGAGCTGAACTTCTCAGCGGCCATTAACGACTATGAATTAAATCTCAGTGCTGTCGATACAGGACTGGGCCGGGTGATGTGCCCCGAAGAACTGAAAGGATTAAACATGTTGTTCAGCAAAACAAAACAGCTGTTACTGGCGGTCACACTCGCTGTTTCTGGATTGAGTTCCACCGTTCAGGCGGCTGATCTCACACTTTTGAATGTCTCGTATGACCCGACGCGCGAGCTTTATCAAGAATACAACGCTGCGTTCACCAAGTACTGGAAAACCAGGACAGGCGATACCGTGATCTTCAAACAGTCTCACGGCGGTTCAGGCAAACAGGCTCGTTCTGTCATCGATGGTCTCGAAGCCGACGTCGTCACCTTGGCCTTGGCCTATGACATTGACGAGATCGCATCCAGGGCGAAGCTCCTGCCAATCGATTGGCAAAAGCGCCTAGAACACAATAGCTCACCCTATACGTCCACTTATATCTTTCTGGTGCGCAAGGGCAATCCTAAAGGCATCAAGGATTGGAGCGATCTGGTCAAGCCGGGTGTGTCGGTCGTCACGGCCAATCCCAAAACTTCCGGTGGCGCACGCTGGGGCTATCTTGCAGCCTATGGCTATGCGCTAAAACAACCGGGCGGTAACGATGTTAAAGCCAAGGACTTTATTACGCGGCTCTACAAGAACGTTCCTGTACTTGACTCGGGCGCACGTGGCGCGACCGTGACCTTTGCGGAGCGCAAAGTCGGTGATGTATTACTTGCGTGGGAAAACGAAGCCTATCTGGCCGTCAAGGAATTTGGCGCCGATAACTTTGAAATCGTTTATCCCCCGTCGAGCATCCTGGCCGAGCCGCCTGTGACCGTGGTCGACAAGAATGTCGACAAGCATGGCACACGCAAGGTTGCCGAAGCCTATCTGCAGTACCTGTATTCGCCCGAAGGTCAGGAAATTGCCGCCAAGAATTTCTATCGTCCGATCGACGCCAAAGTAGCTGCCAAATACACAAAGCAGTTCCCAAAAATTGCATTGTTCAATATCAATGATGTATTCGGTGGCTGGACTAAGGCACAAACGACACACTTTTCGGACGGTGGCGTCTTTGATCAAATTTATCAACCGGGCGCGAGATGATTTGTTCAGTTGAAACCAATTTCTCTATCCGTCATCAGCTCTGATTCCTAGATTTCAGAAGGAGGTTCCATCATGAAGCTCGGACATTTTTTTCGCTCATTGCTGGTTGTTTCAGCCTTGATTGGGTCGGTAGCACAGGCCCAGCAAAATCTGCTGAACGCCAGCTATGACGTCGCGCGTGAGTTTTACAAGGATTACAACCCGCTGTTCGTCAAATACTGGAAGATCAAGTCGGGTCAGGACATCACGATCAATCAGTCGCATGGGGGATCGAGCAAAATGGCCCGCGATGTTTTTCAGGGACTGGAAGCCGATGTCGTAACAATGAACGCGGCGCTTGATGTGAACTTCCTGGCTGACAACGGTTTGGTTGCGTCTGACTGGAACAAGAAGTTTGCCAATGATGCAGCACCCAGTTATTCCACCATGCTGTTTCTGGTGCGTCAGGGTAATCCCAAGGGCATCAAGGACTGGGATGATCTGATCAAGCCCGGCGTGCAGGTCATCATCGTCAATCCCAAGACAGGTGGAAACGGGAAGTACAGTTATCTGGCGGCTTGGGGATATGTGAAAAAGAAGGGTGGGACGGACGAGCAAGCGGCTGAGTTCGTCAAGAAACTTTTGGCCAATGTACCGATTCTGGATAGCGGTGGCCGTGCAGCGACGACGACTTTCGTTCAACGCAATATCGGCGATGTGTTGATTACGTTTGAATCCGAAGTGATCCAGATCGACAAGGAGTTTGGTGCCGGTAAAGTCGATGCGGTTTATCCATCGATCAGCATCGTTGCAGACAATCCGGTGGCGTTGGTGAATCGCGTGGTCGACAAGAAAGGGACGCGCGCGTTGGCGACTGCCTACCTCGATTATCTTTACTCAGAAGACGGTCAGGAACTGATTGCAAAGCACTACTTGCGTCCGCGTTCCACCAAGGTCGCAGCCAAGTATGCGGCCAGCTTCAAGGCGATTCCCTTGTTCACCGTGGATGAAGTCTTCGGCGGTTGGCGAGCTGCGCAGAAAAAGCATTTCGATGATGGCGGGGAGTTCGACCGTATCTATGCTTCGTTGGGAAAGCGTTAAGCCTTGATGATTGGTGAGGCCAACAAGGCAGGACTTTATAATCCGCGACCCGTCATTTTGGTCATAACCGGAATGACGTGTTCGTTATTGTTTGATTGTTCATCGTGTTTTGAAAGTATTCAATGAGTCTTACCCTTAAACGTCCGAGTGTGCTGCCAGGCTTTAGCCTGGCAATGGGCGTTACTTTGCTTTACCTGGCCCTGATCGTCCTGATTCCTTTATCTGCGACCTTCCTTAAAACCTTCACGCTGACCTGGCCGCAGTTTGTTTCGGCCATTACTGCGCCACGGGTCATCGCTTCGTTCAAGCTATCGTTTGGCGCATCCTTGATCGCTGCCACGATCAACGCGGTGTTTGGTTTGCTGATTGCTTGGGTACTGGTACGTTACCCATTCCCCGGAAGGCGTGTGGTCGATGCGCTGGTTGATTTGCCGTTTGCTTTGCCCACTGCGGTGGCCGGCATTGCCCTGACTGCAGTCTATTCGAGCAATGGCTGGATCGGCGGACCGCTTGAAGCCTGGGGGATCAAGGTGGCCTTTACTCCGCTGGGCATTCTGGTGGCTCTGGTTTTCATTGGCCTGCCGTTTGTCGTGCGGACCGTTCAACCGATTCTCGAAGACATGGAACGCGAGCTGGAAGAGGCGGCGCATTCACTGGGTGCTACACCCTTGCAGACCTTTGTCAAAGTTACTTTGCCGACCATCATGCCTGCCTTGTTGACGGGTTTTGCGTTGGCATTTGCACGTGCGGTGGGTGAATACGGCTCAGTGGTTTTCATTGCGGGCAATATGCCGCTGGTTTCTGAAATCATTCCCCTGATCATCATCACCAAGCTGGAGCAATACGATTATGCCGGGGCCACGGCGGTCGCGGTCGTGATGCTGGTTGCTTCCTTCATTCTGTTGCTGTTGATCAATATACTGCAAGGATGGATGCGTCGCCGTTATGCACAGGAGAGGGCGGTATGAGTAGCGTCCCTGTAAACATCGGTGCGGCTGCAACTGTGGCCATCGTCCCACGCAACCGAAAAAAAAGCCTGCTGAAATTCTGGCCTGTGGTCATGACCCTGATTGCGCTGGCCTATATGGCTCTGGTACTGGTCGTGCCGCTCGTCGCAGTGTTCACCGAAGCACTGCGCAAAGGTCTGGGGTACTACTTCGCAGCGATTGTTGAGCCGGATGCGCTCTCCGCCATCAAACTCACCTTGATTGCTGCAGCCATTGCTGTGCCGCTCAACCTGGTTTTCGGCATCGCTGCAGCATGGGCGATTGCCAAGTTCGATTTTCGTGGCAAGTCGCTTCTGATTACCTTGATCGATCTTCCGTTCACGGTGTCGCCGGTCGTCGCTGGCCTGATCTACGTGCTGGTGTTTGGTTTGCAGGGTTGGTTTGGCCCCTGGCTTTCGGACCATGACATCAAAGTTATTTTTGCCATTCCCGGCATCGTGCTGGCTACCATCTTCGTGACCTTTCCCTTTATCGCTCGCGAATTAATTCCCCTGATGCAAGCGCAAGGTCGAGAGGAAGAAGAGGCCGCGGTGGTACTCGGCGCCAATGGTTGGCAGACCTTCTGGCGCATTACCTTGCCGAATGTGAAATGGGGCCTCCTCTATGGAGTCATTCTCTGTAATGCACGGGCGATGGGCGAGTTTGGCGCGGTCTCGGTGGTCTCAGGACATATCCGTGGCTTTACCAATACCTTGCCCCTGCATGTAGAAATACTTTACAACGAATACAACTCGGCTGCGGCGTTTGCCTGCGCATCGCTACTGGCTTTTCTGGGTTTGATCACGTTGGTGATCAAGACCATAGTCGAACATCGTTTTTTGCGTGAGTCACGTTGAATGAGTCACGTTAACTGCGTCACATTATCTGAATCACGCTGATCGCTGAAAGAAATAACGGCTGAACCAATATGAGCATACAAATTCAAAATGTCACCAAGCGCTTCGGCAATTTTTACGCGCTCGACAATATCAACCTGACCATTAATCCAGGTGAACTGGTCGCTTTGCTCGGCCCATCGGGTTCTGGCAAGACGACCTTGCTACGTGTGATCGCCGGTCTGGAAGCACCAGATAGTGGGCGGGTCTTTTTCGATTCCGAAGATGCCACTGACAAGCATGTGCAGGAACGTGAAGTGGGTTTTGTATTTCAGCATTACGCGTTGTTCCGGCACATGAGTGTGTTTGAAAATGTTGCCTTTGGTTTGCGTGTCAAGCCCAAGAAAGAGCGCCTGTCTGAAGCCGAGATTCAGAAAAAAGTACATGGTCTGTTGAACCTGGTTCAGCTGGACTGGCTGGGTGATCGTTACCCGCATCAGCTCTCCGGCGGACAGCGCCAGCGCATTGGGTTGGCGCGCGCACTGGCCATCGAACCGAAAGTGCTGTTGCTGGATGAACCGTTTGGTGCGCTTGATGCCAAAGTGCGCAAGGATTTACGCCGCTGGTTGCGCCGTCTGCACGATGAAATCCAATTGACCAGCGTGTTCGTCACTCACGATCAGGAAGAAGCATTGGAAGTGGCGGATCGGGTCGTCGTGTTCAACCAAGGCAAGATCGAGCAGATCGGTGTGCCCGATGAAGTCTACGATCATCCGGCGACGCCATTTGTCTACGGCTTCCTCGGTCATGCCAACCGTTTTGAAAGCCGCATTGAAGGCGAGACCTCCTGGATTGGCCATGCAAAGATTGATACGCCCGAGCACGTCGGTCTAAGCGGTGTCAAAGCGACGGCCTATATCCGTCCGCATGACATGGAAATTGCTGCCACAGCCGCGCATGCGGCAGTCACCGCCAAGCTGGAACATATCGTCAAACTCGGACCCAACGTTCGACTGGAACTAGCTGATATCTCGAATGGTCAACTCGTACAGATGGAAATGCCGCGTGAGTGTTTCGACGAGCTGAATATCGTCAACGGCGATGTCCTGAATTTGACGCCGCGTCGTGCCAAGGTATTTGTCGAAGAGCCTGCGTCTAAATAAGGAACTAGTGTCCTGTCCCGTAAATAGGTGGCATGAAAAAATGCAAGAACGATGCAGCTTCAAGTTTTGCCGAAAATCGGGATCGGCAAGGCACGGCGCGCAGCCGGGTTGGACACTCGGCGAGCAACGTAACGCGGCAGAGCCTGATTTCTCGGTAAAACTTTTGCCATTTATTTGCGGGACAGGACACTAATCATGAACGAGCCATCTGAAGTCGATGAAATTCTTGAACGTGCGGCCACGCGCGCCAAAGAAAAAAATCTGTCGTATAAGGGCGCAGTTACCCCTGCCGAAGCGCATGCCCTGATGCAGGCAGGTCAGGCCAAGCTGGTCGATGTTCGGACGCGCTTTGAGAACGAGTATGTTGGCCGCGTGCCGAATACAGTACTGATTGAGTGGAAGGCGTTAGGGGCGCCTAGTCCCAATCCGGACTTTCTTGCACAACTGGCGCAAGTGGCCAACAAGCAGGACAATATTCTTTTTCTTTGCCGTAGCGGTGGGCGATCTCACTCAGCAGCTGTGGCAGCGACCCAAGCGGGCTATTCGGGAGCCTTCAATATTCTCGAAGGCTTCGAAGGTGATCTGGATGCTGAGGGGCATCGTGGCAGCAAGGGTGGCTGGCGCAAAGCCGGGCTGCCCTGGGTTCAGGGTTGATTTCCCCTCTCCTATATGAAGAGGCAGAGTAAGCGTGACATTAAAAGTAATGGCATTTTTTGACTTGTAGTTCATTAAAGAAAAGGAGCACGATCATGGCACTAAGACTCGGCGACACCGCACCGGACTTCGTTCAGAAGTCCACCGCAGGCGATATTTCTTTTCATCAATGGCTCGGCGAGAGTTGGGGTCTGCTGTTTTCACATCCCAAGGATTTCACCCCAGTCTGCACCACAGAATTGGGCGCAACCGCAAAATTGAAAGATGAGTTTGCCAAGCGCAACGTCAAGGCATTGGCGGTCAGTGTTGACGATGTCGATTCGCATAACCGTTGGACTGGCGACATCAATGAAACCCAGAACACCACGGTGAACTTCCCGATTCTGGCTGACCCGGATCGCAAGGTTTCGGATTTGTACGACATGATTCATCCGAATGCGAACGACACCTTCACCGTGCGTTCGGTGTTCTTCATCGATCCGAAGAAAAAAGTGCGCGCAACGATCACCTATCCGGCCAGCACCGGGCGCAATTTCGAAGAGATTCTGCGTGTGATCGATTCCTTGCAACTGACCGACAACTACAGCGTTGCCACACCGGTGAACTGGAAGCAAGGTCAGGACGTGATCATTGTTCCTTCACTGCAGGATCCGGAAGTATTGAAACAGAAATTTCCGAAAGGCTATACTGTCGTCAAACCTTATTTGAGAACCACACCCCAGCCCGATCTGAAATGAATTTTCTCAATACTTTGACGACAAGAAAGCTCGCCCTGGCGGGCTTTCTCATTTGTGTCGGCTTGATTGGCTTTGCGCTTTATCTGGAGCATTACCAGAATCTGGAGCCTTGCCCGCTCTGCATGCTGCAACGCCTGTGCTACTTCGCGCTCGGTGGCGTATTTCTGGTTGCGGCCATCCACGGTCCTGGCCCGATTGGCTCGCGGATTTATGGAGGACTGGCTTTCATCGTCGCGGCGACTGGGGCAGGTTGTTCAACTCGACATGTCTGGCTGCAGTGGAACCCGCCTGACTTCAATGCGTGTACTCCCGATCTGTTTTTTCAGTTGCGCCAATATCCTTGGTTGCGCGTAATCGAACGTGCCTTGCGTGCGACGGGCGATTGCGCCAAAGTGGACTGGACCCTACTGGGTTTATCCATTGCCGAGTGGTCGCTGATCTGGTTTGTTTTGCTCGCTTTGCTTGCTGCTACGATTTTTATACGCGCAAAATCTGTGAAGAGAAGTCACTGATTTAGCGGATACGTACCCGTGGCGGAGGCGGGCCGTCCTTCAATTGCTTCTGTAGTTTGTCTTCAAAATCCTGCTCATAGGCAGCGATGACCCCACGATAGCCGAGCTGATCAATCCAGACATTTTTTTCACCGGCCTTGGCCCGTTCCAGTTTGCCAATCAGGTCAAAGTTATAGGTATGGGTTCCTGGTGTGGGGATATCGACTGGAAGCGATTTCAATACTTCCCAGTTGTGCTGGAGCCGTGCAGTTGGAAAATTGGGATCGCTGACGACATTGTTGGGCATCTCCCAACAGCACACATCAGCGACGTTATATGTAGTGCCATTTTCCTTTTCCTGCCAGAACCAGGTCGTCGATCCTTTGGTGTGGCCGGGTATGTGATAAGCGGTCAATACCTTGCCACCCAGTCTCACCTGGTCGCGGTCATGCAGAATCCGGTCGACCTTGACTGGCCTGATGCTCATATTCGGATCAAGCGCGTTAGAGCCTCTCTCCATCGCCTCGACATCGCCTTCCATCACGTACAGTTTTGCACCGCTCTTTTCCTTGAAATAGGCCGCGGCCCCGTTGTGGTCACTGTGGTTTTCTGTGGTGAGCATGATTTTGATGTCGGTGACATTGATGCCGATTTTTTTGAGACTGGCTTCAGTTTTGTCTGCGGTATCGGCCCAGCCTGCATCCAGCATGATCACGCCTTCAGGCGTCTTGATGACGTAGACGCCGAAATTGTGAATGCCAACAAAGTAGAGATCACCGACGATCTTGAATGGTTCAATTTCAGTCTTTGCGATTTTGGAATCCGCAGAGGCAAGCCGCGTGGCTTCGATCTTGGCCTGCAACTTGCGGCCATATTCAAGATCGGTCGGCCTATATGGCAAGGGAGTTTGTGCCCCATAGGGCTGGCCAGTGGGACTCTGCGTCGCGCATCCTGCGATTGCCATACAAATTGATATCGTGCCAATGATGGCTATCCGAAGATTCAGTTTCATTCCCGTCTCCGTCATTGAAGAAAAAGTATGGGCGATGGCTAAGGCGTGTCATCCACCTTTTGTCATTCCCGCGAAAGCGGGAATCCAGCGACTTCAGGTGGATAAAGACACTGAATCCCCGCTTTCGCGAGGATGACAGTGTTTAAGTAAGTGCCAGTCGTCTGCAGTGGGGAAATTGCAGTTCGTCAGTAAGGCACGGTCAGCTAAATTATAAAAGTTTATGGCCCTTGCCGGGCTTGCTGTAAGACGTGATCCGTTCTATCCAGTAGTGCGCTGATGAACATCAATCACAATTGATCATCGCCATGCAAGACCAACTGGAGCGCTCTCAAAAGAGCTTCCGAAGTGTAGGGCTTGGGGATGAAGTGTTGCATGCCTGCCCCCATTGCTTTGGCGACGCCGCCATTCGAAGCCATGCCGCTTGAGCCAATAATACGGATATACGGATTGATGGATTTGAGGGCAATGATTAATGCCGGCCCATCCATAATCGGCATGGTCATATCCGTGAGGACCACTGCAATTTCTTGCTTATGCTCAGCGTATGCCGCAACAGCCTCGGCACCATTGGTGGCCAACATCACGCGATAGCCAAATCTTTCGAGTGAGCGTCGGGTGATATCGCGAATTGCGGCTTCATCATCGACGACCAATATGAGTTCTCCATTGCCATGCGGAAATCCCGTTTGCCGGGTAGCGACTTGATGGGCTCTCGTTTCGGTTGTATTGGCAGGCAGATAAATCTTGAACTTGGTACCACGACCAACTTCGCTATAAAGATGAATGAAACCGTCATGGCTTTTAACAATAGCCAAGGTGGTAGAGAGACCGAGCCCGGTACCTTGACCGCTCGGTTTGGTCGTGAAGAATGGATCGAACACCTTATCCCGAATTTCAACCGGAATGCCTGTACCGGTATCGATGACTTTCACCATCACATAGGGACCAGAATGGGCGTCTATATTCATCGCCGTATACGTCTCATCCAGCACGATGTTTTCCATGTGCAGCGAAAGTGTACCGCCATTGGGCATGGCGTCGCGCGCGTTGACGCACAGATTCAGGAAGATCTGATGCAATTGAGTCGAGTCGCCAGTCACTGTCCAAAGTTCCGGGTCGGAATAGAACTGTAAATCAATGGATTTCGGAAAAGTATCCCGGATGACAATGAGCAGGTCTTGCATAACTTCGGTCAGATCCACATTTACGCGTTGCCCTTTGACACCGCGAGCAAACGATAAGACTTGTTGTACAAGATTGGCACCACGCTGAGCGCTCACTTGTAAAGTTCTGAGCATTGCGAGGCCATCTTGATCATTGACCATTTCCTTGAGCATTTCAACCGACATCAAAATGGGTGCCAGTACATTATTCAGATCATGAGCAATGCCACCTGCGAGCGAACCGACACTTTCCATGCGCTGTGCGCGCAAAAATTGCTGCTCCAGTTTTTTTCGCTCGGTAATGTCGCGAATCATTGCAATCAAATTGCCATCGGGCATCATCGTGGCAATCACGTCGGCTGGAAACTGTGAACCGTCTTTGCGCCGGAACAGCCACTCACGGTGATAATCTGAATGCGCTTTGATGGTTTCCAATGCGGGGTTGATATTCGGAGTCTCTGACGGAGCAACAATGTCTTCGCCCCGCAGCCCAATGAGCTCCTCACGTTTATAGCCAAGCATCTGGCAGATGCTTGCATTGGCATCCAGATAAACACTTTCCGTGGTGGCGATGAGAATGCCGTCCGGGGCATACTCGAACAGCGTGCGATATTGCCCCTCACTCGCGCGTATCGCCACTTCTGCTTGCTTGAGTTTGGAGATGTCCGTGACGATTCCGGTAAGACGAATGAGCTTACCTTCCGTGTCCCGTACTTGAAAACCACGAACACGAATCCACACAATCTCATCGTCAGGTCGCAGTATGCGATACTCAATATCAAGGCAGGGCGCATTTTTTGTGAGTTCAGCAAACGCATCCAGCACGCGCTGACGGTCATCTGGATGAGTGAATTGGGCCCATTCATGAGGATTTACATATAAGGCCTGGACCGAACGGCCCCAAATCTTTTCAAAGGCCGGACTGACGTAAAGCAACTCGCGCATATCGGCCGAGCGAATCCAGAAGACATCGGTGATGTTGTCGACGAGTTGATGGAATTTTTCATTGCTTTCAAGTAATGCATTCTCGGTTTTTTTACGCTCGGTAATGTCTCGTGCAATTTTGGAGACACCAATGATATTGCCGTCAACGTCCTTAATAGGTGAGGCCGTAATGGAGACATTGATCAAGTTTCCATTTTTGGTTTGGCGCAGGGTTTCAAAATGGTCTACGTTTTCACCCCGCCTGATTGTGCCGAGGATGAAGTTCTCTTCATCCTGTCGGTCAGAGGGAATCAACCGCATGATGGACGTTCCGATCATCTCGCTTGCCGAGCAGCCAAAAATCGTTTCTGCACCTGTATTCCAGCTGGTGATGATGCTATTTAGATTTTTGCCAATGATGGCGTCTTTGGAAGACTCGACGATTGCGGCAAACTGTCTTGAAGCGATTTCTGCCTGTTTGCGAGCAGTGATGTCGCGTGTAATGCCGAGCAGTGCCGAGACTTGACCGTGTTCATCGAGCAGTGGCGCTGAGCGTGTTTCCAGCCAACGCGGCGTTCCCTTCAGACCAACGATCTTGAATTCAACAAGACCAGATTCACCATTGAAGACGCGATCCGTCAAAGTGACAAACCGGGCACGATGTTCAGGCACCACCAGTGAATAAAGACATTGACCGGCAACCTGGGCAAATGAATCAGCCTCGATCATTGCCAATCCCGCTGGATTCATCATTTGCAACGTGCCGTCAGAACCGAGAACTTTTACGCACTCGGGTTCGGAGTCAATGATGGTACGCAGGAAGCGTTCACTTTTCCCTAATTCATGGGACTTATGACGTAGTTCCAGTTGGGTCATCACTTGTCGCGCAAGGATGCGCAAGGCTTCCTGCTGGAATGGATTCAGCTGACGTGGTATGCGGTCAATAATGCAGAGAGTGCCAAGTGCATGATCTTCTTTCGTTACCAACGGCACGCCAGCGTAAAAGCGGATATGCGGTTCCGAAACGACTAAAGGATTATCAGAAAAGCGTTCATCTTTTGTGGCATCGGACACGATGAATATATCTGGTTCATTGATGGCATGTGCGCAAAAAGAAATATCGCGAGGCGTTTCGGAAACTGATATGCCGATTTTCGATTTGAACCATTGACGATTCTCATCAATGAGTGAAATCAATGAAATAGGGACTTGGCAGATATGTGCCGCCAATGTAGCGAGCTCATCCAGAGCCTGCTCTGTCTGCGTATCGAGCAAATTATATTGCCGCAGTATTTCCAGACGGTGTTGCTCGTTGATTGGTTGAGGGGGTATCTTCATATCTAATCCTCAAGCGCATGCAAGCGGTGGCGATGCAGATCCCTCAGCAGATTTTCGTGGCAAATAGACACTCGCTTCCGGCATGGCACTAAATCAATTCCGTACGCTGTAGAGTGTTGAAGGCTCACGGATAATTACCTTCGGAATCCATTTACTCCAGAATACTACCCTGCCAACAAGTTTTTGGGGTGTTACATAAGGAACACAAAACGAATATCTTTGCGGACTAGCGCGGCGTTGCAAATGCCAAATTGGTTTAAGTTTTTTCTGGCAATCGCTTATGAATTTGATTGTTTTACTTAGTCACATTTCTAATGTTGTCCAGGACATCTAAAGTGGTAGTACTTTGAAATTGAACACCCGTTCCGTGAACCAGATCGCTGCCAAGACAATGCCCAAAGTCGATCCTCCTGCGAGTACAGTGGTTTGGTAACTCGGTCTGCTTCGCAGCCAATATAACGGTGCAATTGCTGCAGTGACGACGAGCAGTTGACCGATTTCGACGCCGAGATTGAATTGCAGCAATGCCCAGGCGAAATCACCGGTCGAGAGATCAAGGTCACGTAATACTTCTGCAAAACCAAAGCCGTGAATCAGGCCAAAAAAGAAAGTGAGGATGGCGACGCGGCGCGTCACGACCGGCCAGAGATTGTTGAGGGCAGCCAGCATGATCGTGACTGCGATGGCAGGTTCAATCACGCGTGGGGACAAATGGACAATGCGCGTCGAAGCAAGTCCGAGCGTAATGGAATGCGCAATCGTGAAAGCCGTAATCACACGCAATAAGGGCCAGACTGCTTGCCCGAATGAAACCGGTTCCCAATATCCTTCACGCGCGCTCCCGGATCGCTTCAATACCGCTGGAAGCAACAGACACAGCAGAAACAAAATATGGTCGTAGCCCGTGAGAATATGGTGAATGCCCTCACGCAAAAAACCGGCGTGAGCAATACTCAATTTGTTTTCCGCCTGGCCATTGATATGGGCTGAGGCAGAATGTGTCAGAGCGGGCTGGACGCCATTGGCACTGATCATTACCTCGCCATGAGCGGGATCGAGCACCAGAGGCAACGGCGCATGTCCAGCAAAACTGACCCGGGTCACGCCCCGATGCGTGGGATCAATGTCTTCAAACAGCCGGTAGTCCACTTTAAGACCGCTTCCGGCTGAACATGCAGAGGTAAAGCGCAACACAAGATAAGTGCCATCGCTATGTTGGTCGATGGCTTGATTGTCAGGCTTTAATGCACACGTAGTGGAGTTACCGGTCAGGCTTAGATGCTTCAGTAAATAGTCATTGATGTCGGGCTGGCGAGTGCGGATTTCACCCCAGGTCAGTTTGTCGTCATGGTTGGCATCAAGGGCGAGGACGACATCAAGATCACGCAGGGCAATGTCCCAGCGGCCTTGTATATCATGCGCATTCACATCCAGCCAGAGATAGGCGTCACTCGGTTTATGGGCTTGCGCAAGACTCGTACAGCACAACAATAGAACCGCAACAATTAGCCGCTTCATGATGTCTGTGCACTCTGAAGAAGACGGGCGATACGTGCATCGGACAGACCTTGTTGCGCTAACCCGATTTTGACTTCCTGGAGTGCTTGGCCATCATGTGCTGCAGCGGCGGCTTGCGCCATCACTAGCCAGTCGACGGGTTCTTTCTGGACGCGTAGATTTTCACGAGCATTGATCAGCGCCCCCGCAGAATCATTCTGTACTTGTAGTTGAAAGCGCGCCAGCTCACGCCCATGTTTGGCGGCGCCGTCACCGCGCAATCGGGCTGCGTCAAAACGTTCGGCAAGTTGTATCGTGCTCGCTTCTGCCTGCTTCAGGCCAAGTTTTTTCTCGGCAATCGTCCTGCGCAGCAACACGCCATCGCTGGCTGGCTCGGGTTGATTGGCCAGTAAACGCAAAACCTCTTTCGGACGCGACTGTGCCAGCAAAAAATCCGCATAGGCAAATATTAAATAGCCATCTTGCGCATCTTTGGCTGTGTTCGCGAAGGCCTGACGATAAAAGTGCTCCGCACTTGCGGTGCGACCGGCGCGTTCATCCAGTTCGGCAAGTGTGGTCAGCAACCAGCGCCGCGTGTCTATTTGTTCAACACCCTGTAATGCGGAACTGGACAGCAGATCATTCAGTTGTGTACGGGCGCTATCGCGTTGTCCACGCAGACCCGTATTTTCAGCCAGACAGGCCAGAGCGTAACTAGTAGTGAAACGTGCCAGGCTATTGCAGGCTCGATCTGATTCGGCATAGTTCCCCTGGACTCGCTCGATTGTGGCGAGAGTGAGCCAGGCTTGGGCTGCAATTTTTGGTGCAGGTGCCGACTGAAGGATGTGCATGAGGCGCACCCGTGCCTTTGAGAAATCGTGCTGGTATTGATCGAGTGTGGCCTGCATCAAGACCACAGCCGGAGGCGCTTGTACATCATCCCGCCAGGGACGCAACGCGGCGAGCGCATAACCCGCAAAGCGGGGATCGCCACGTTCGCGTGCTTGCTCCAGATACTGTCGTGCTGATTGAACGGCAGTGCTTACATCGGGCGCTGTGTTGACGGCTGATTTCGGTTCAGGGCGCGGCGGCAATGCGAGTCGCGTATCGCTGCGGAATAAGCGATAGGGCAGGGTTTCGAGCACGACGCCGTCGCTTGCCGGGACATAGGGTGCAGCTTCACTCAAACTACTGATGCTCAACAGTAACGCGACGCAGCACCGTAGCGATATTGAATACGTGGACATGGTAATCAGGCCCGAACGCTGGAAATGGTTGAAGCGTTCAGGCCTGGACTTCAGATCGAAGGATCAGGCTCGGTCGTGTCGGAAGTCGGCGCGACGAAAGTGCTCACATCGATTGGCTCACTCGTTTCACTTGACGAGGTTACCGCCACCTTCATGTACGCCTGCAGTCCTTCCACACTTGTGGCAGCTGTGGTCAGTGACGGAGCACCGTTACCATTGTTGGCACTACCTCCACCGCCACCTCCTCCGCAAGCTGTCAGAGCGAGAAGCCCTGCCGCGCCGATTGCCCATCTGGTTCGATTCATTTTGCTTGTGCTCATGATGTCCTCCTTAGTTCGAACCAGAAAGGGGTGTGGTCAGATAAGGGAATGCAGTACCGAACTGGCCCGCATTCTGGGTTGCGCCATCAGTCAACGCAGCCGAACCTGCCGGGGCGTCGGATGGTCTGCAACCGACCCTCAAGGTATCAGTAGTTCCTGTTGCCACACACAGCACACCCATTGCCACCCGCAGTGAAGCATCGACGACGTCATCACCCGGACGACGACCATTCGGGAAGCCGGCGTTATCGCCACCAAGTACCCCCAGGTTGTTTTGGGCAGCCGCAACGGTTGGTGCGATGCTGGTGTTCAGACGCAGCATCTCCGAAGCCTTGACACCGGCAGGTTGATTCACCCCGGCAACGCCAGTCAAAAAGGCAGCGACCAGATCGGTACGCGGGAAGTTGGTCGGAGCCGGTGCACTTGGGAACAAGATTTGAATCAAGGCAGGCAAGGTCGGATTGGTGACGTAGTCAGCAAACTGGGCATCGTCTTTTGGTTTGGACGAATTGAATTTATCCTTGTCCTTTAAGCCGATGACGACTTCGTTGACCAAAGGCATGCCCAGACGGGAAACCTGAACCCAGGCGCCACCGTTCTTGCCAGAGGTCTGATGACCGGCAGCCGGATTGCCGGACAGTAATCGGGCCTGGCGCATGCTGGCTGTCGTCCAGCCACCAATGATCGGGCTGGAACCCGTGGTCAGGCAGGAAACGGGGACTTCGAGAATCAGTGACGTAACATTTTTGTTATCAATAATGTTCGTGCCGCCATTCGGCGCGCCGAGCGGGTTGAGATTGATCAAGTCGAATATCTTGCCGAGATTGACGGCAAACGGATCTTTGCGTTGACCGACAAACATGCGGCCATCGGCACAGCCGGGAATCTTGACACTGTAGGTATGTGCCGTCGCATAGGCTTCATAAGCAGTCTTGCTCGTAAAGGTCTTGTCACCGACATAGTCGAGTGGCTTCTCGAAAGTAGCTGAACCATCCGCTGCATTGGTGAGTGAGGTGTGAGCTCCGCCACGACGGTCGCCACGAACTACATCCACGCTGTAGGTTTCGCGTACATTCAGCGCTGCAGGATTCTGACCGGAAATGCCTCCAGCCTGAATCAACGGAATCGAGACATTTTTCCCGCCGACGGGCAGCGTAATATCCCTGAGGGTATTCTTGAAACGGAACTGAAACGTAATATCCTCGACTGCATCGGCATTGTTGTCGATATGGATTTCATACAAGGCGTCGGGGTCGAGGGCAAAATAATTCGGCCCGCCGTAAGCGTCCTGCAAGGGCAGGTAGTCGGCAATCAGGGTCACGAAACCGCTACGTCCCGGCTCGTAACTGTTGAACATGTAGAAGTCAGTGCCATCGACTTTCGGGATGGTCGTGATAAAGGGCGCTTCACGGTGGCTTGAGGCTTGTGCCATGGACCCGAATGCCGCAGTGGCACATAGTGCTACGGCAAGAATCGTTTTGCTAAAAGTTTTGTGGAAGTGTGTGTCGGTATTCATGTTCTCTCCTGGTTACGATCATCAATGGGTGCACCTGCCCGCGAGGAAAAATAAGGCTGCTACCCGATTCATTCCTCATAAATCCATAAAATGAGAACCTGCAGGGTTTCTGCGGTTCTCCATTCATGGCTCTGGCTTGTCCATTGATACGTACCCAGATTGGATTTGGATTCAATTCAAGAAAGTTTTTGAGTTTTGTTTGAAACTATTCAGAACAACAAGATGAAGATGCACCAAGATCAATCCAAAGCCCGTACGGCAAAATTTCTGGCCACCCTGATCGCGGCAACGTTTCTCATGGGATCAAGCTTTATCGCGGGGAAGGTGCTACTCGCCGATGGATTCCCGCCCATATTGCTGGTGGGCTGGCGTTTTTTTGTGGCTGCCTTGGCAACTTTGCCACTGGTCTTGCTGGATGCGCCGTCGCTTAGAGCCGCACTGCTGCCGAAAGAGATGACCTTGCGCGATAGCGCAATCGTCGTCCTCATCGGCCTGACTCAAACCGCTGGAGTCATGATCCTGTTGTTCCTCGCCATGCGCTCCATTTCAGCATCAGCGGCGGCGATCTTGTTATTCTCGAATCCAATCTGGGTAGCCGTTTTGGGACGCGTTTTTCTTCACGAATCCCTGCATGGAGCGCGCGTCATCGGTCTCGTTCTCGGCATTACCGGCGTCGCGTTGGCGATCGGGATTCATTCGGAATCATTTTCCAGGACGGGCCAACATGCTGGAGAATTGATCGGCCTCGGCTCGGCGTTTTGCTGGGCTCTATCAACTATCATCAACAAACGCAACAAACTCCCTTTGGGAACGTGGGCCTTGAGTTTCTGGCAGATGTTCTTCGGCTCGCTGGTCGTACTGGCCCTCGCTTATGGCACGGGCCAACATTGGCCAGAAAACACAACGCCAGCGCAATGGGGCTGGTTCTTGTGGCTCGCCATTCCTTCATCGACCGGTTCATTTGGCTTGTGGTTCCTCGCCCTGAACAAAGGTGGTGCCACCAGAACCAGTGGCTACTTGTTTCTAGCCCCGCTGTTTACGGTCGTACTGTCATTTTTTATTCTTGGGACAACGCTCACGTGGTTGCAAGCGTTGGGTGGTGTATTGATTGGCTGCGCGATCTGGCTCGTCAATCGAGAACTTCCAGGTAAAGCTCAATCGTAGGATTGAAAGAAGAGTTGTATCGAAGGATAGCCTCGTACCATCACTATTCCATGATCAGCATGGCCGGGTTAATGCCGAACATGCGGCGGAACGTTCGGCTCAGGTGTGCTGAATCGGAAAATCCCGTTTCGTGGGCTGCCTCAGTCCATGAGCGGCCGTTCATCATGACAGCTACTGCCCGGTTGATGCGAAGCCACAGAACGTAGCCTCTAAACGTTATCCCTGTTTCTTGTACGAACAGATGTCGCAATCGGCTCGGCGATAAATGTACGGCTGCAGCAACATCTTGTAGCGAAATGGACGAACTCATTCGTTGCGAGATGAAGTCGATAGCCGCCGCAATACGGGGGTTTCCCATGGGTCGTATTGGCAAAGGCCCGGTTAGGGTATCGACGATGCGCTGGCTGGCAGCGATCAGTGCATCGTCGTCCATTTCTTTACTGAAATGTGCGCCCAGCAGAGCCGTAGCAGCATCAACTATCTCGGGTGGCAACGCTGTAATGTCGGACATGGCGTATCGATCAAGGAGGATGCGGCCTTGTATCGTTTCAGGCTCAATGAATATCTGAGCAACTGAACCTCCAAGACCATCGAACTCATGGAGGCGATTTGGCATGACAATGGCTGCCCTGAAAACTGACCACTCACTATCCACGCCACTACGCAATAATAATTTTCCGGTTGGCGCATCTAGAGTCAAAGAAATTTGTATCCCGTGATGGGCATGAGGTAGGGAGTGTCCCGCTTGTCGTCCAATCCACAGACTGCCACCTTGCCAAATGCATACGCGCCCGACTCCGGCGATTTTAAGGGCGGCGACACGGGCAGGTTTCGTTGCGGCCGTCGTGGCCATAGGTTTCACCTGGGTACTCATGGCTTCATCTGCCTCCAACGCAAGTTAGCCCTTTCATTCAAGTCATAAGCGATTTGAACACAGACAATACAGCTATCGGACATGTCCGTCCGACAATGTAATTTCAACTCAAAAATGGAGCTATACATGAACTACCAGATGAATGATCGTTGCAATTGTACAAACTGTTCCGGTGAGGCTTGCCAATGCGGTTGCCAGACTGAAATTTCCGCCGTAAGTACGATGACCACACCACAACACTGCGGCTGTGCGCAGGCCTGCGGTTGTGATGCCGCTGAGCAAGGATGTGTTTGCGGTTGATGCCAACGAAATATGGAGGGGGGTCATGCTCGCTTATGGGCAGCTCCTCCCGAATCCCCTGTGCAGGAATGCACGCACAGTTTGATACTGCTTGAGACTTTGTTCTGGTGCCCGGCTTGGGCCCTAGGGTTTGGTGAGGCACAAGTCAATGTCGGTGGACAATGCGGCATGACCATGTAACACCTGTGTCGACATCACCCGGCTGATTCCAATGTGTGCAGCAAAGGCCGTTACGCTCACATTCGGGCGTCAAGCAAGCTGGATAGCAGTTCGCCAGGGTGAAGGGAGTTGTGCATCGGCGTTATATCAGGCCGCCTTCTTGGTACTACGCAGTTCGGCCCGGATGGTCTTACGGATCGTGGCCGTGAGGGTTTCGCCCAGGATGGCTTCACGCAACGATTCATTGATCAGAGTTTGGTAGCCGCGCTCACCGGCCTTGATCTTGAAGTGGTCGACGATATCGCGATCCAGCAGCATGTGCACGCGTTGCTTGTTCGGGAGCAGTCGGCCCTGGGCGCCACGTTGACGCAGCACCAGCTTGCCAGTAGCAATATCGGCCTTGGTCAGTGGCGGCGAATCTTCAGAG
Source organism: Betaproteobacteria bacterium (assembly GCA_025362735.1). Taxonomy (GTDB): domain Bacteria; phylum Pseudomonadota; class Gammaproteobacteria; order Burkholderiales; family Burkholderiaceae_D; genus JANYFL01. The sequence continues at coordinate 126,734 of JANYFL010000071.1, forward strand.
GTTACTGCGGTAGATTGCTTTTTCATCTCGGGTTGCCTTTCGCATCGAAATTACACGCACAGTCTGGCCTTGCTCTGCCGTCACGATCACCACGAGCTGGTCATCGAGCGGGCCAATGGTGACAAAGCGTTCTTCGCTATAGTCAAAGCGTCGATCCTCAAAGGTTACGGTCTCGCCACTCTCGATAACCAGTTGAGCGTCGGCCAGGTCGAAGCCGTGTTTCTTCAGGTTGGCCGTGCGCTTGGCCGGATCGAAGATATAGCGCATGTCTCAGAATATGTGCATGAATGTGTGTATGTCAAGCATTCTTGAAGTATTCCCAGATAGCGATAGCTCATGCGCCAATACTTGCCAGCGGTCTTGACATGCAGGTGAGGTCTTGTCCATCGGTGTTCTTTCCGCCCAAAACCGATCCTTTAGTTTGATGTTCTTCAAGAAGATATCGGTTGTGGCTACGCCATGCTCCTTTTGTTGGTGCCTCAGTTGTTGGTATGAGCCAGATACCAACAAAAATGCCTTCAATTTTCTGGTGTGTCGTGTTAGCCCGCGATAGGACACGAGGTAACAAAAAACCCGCAATGTCAGTAAACATGCGGGTTTTGAGATGGTTTGATACGTTCTGATTTGATCAGATGGTGCCTCGGGACGGAATCGAACCGTCACCCCTTTCGGGACCGGATTTTGAGTCCGGCGCGTCTACCAATTTCACCACCGAGGCCGGGGCTACAAGAGAGGGCGCGATTATCGCCGAAACTGGGATGACACTGCAAGTTGAATGATTTGCAGGTGTGAATGCACTCAGTTGACTACCCCTTGGATTAGAATGGCGCGCCGTGCTGAAGTCCAAACTTTATCAACCTTTTTTCTCCTCGTGCTTCTTTCCGATTTCGATTTCGAGCTTCCCCAGGAGCTGATTGCGCAGCACCCGCTGGCAACGCGCAGCGCGAGCAGGCTGCTGCATTGTTCCGAGGGAGGCATGCGCGACCGCATGTTTTCTGAGTTACCTGAACTTCTTCGGGCAGGTGATTTGCTGGTCTTCAATGACACGCGTGTGATCAAGGCTCGGTTGTTCGGCATCAAGGCTTCTGGCGGCAAAGCTGAAGTCCTGGTTGAGCGCGTATCGGATATGACGGATCAAGGGCAACGCGTGCTCGCGCAGATGCGCATGAGCCATATTCCTCAGCCTGGCACTACTCTGTATTTTGAAAATGGAGTCGAAGCGCGTTACATAGAGCGGGCGGAAAGTTTTTTTGTATTGGAATTCAATCGTCCCGTGCTGGAAGTGCTGGAGCAGCAAGGTTGCTTACCGCTGCCGCCTTACATTAGCCATGCCGCAGATGCGGAAGACGATGAGCGTTATCAGACTGTATTTGCGCGTCAGCCTGGTGCCGTAGCGGCGCCGACTGCGGGTTTGCATTTTGACGACACCATCCTTGCGCGTTTGCGCGCAGTGGGTATTGAAACAGCGACCTTGACCTTGCATGTCGGAGCGGGGACGTTTCAACCGGTGCGGGTGGAAAATATTGCCGAACATGTGATGCATGTCGAGCACTACGAGATTACTGAATCGCTGGTTGGTCAGATTCAGGCAGCTCGTAAGCGTGGCGGTCGCGTGATTGCTGTTGGCACAACTTCATTACGTGCGCTCGAATCAGCGACCAATGAAAAGGGGCAGCTTGAGGCAGGCAATGGCGAGACGCGCATTTTCATTACACCAGGTTATCGATTCAGAATGGTCGATGTGCTCCTGACCAATTTTCATTTGCCCAAATCGACCTTGCTGATGCTGGTTTCAGCCTTTGCGGGTATGGAGCGCATACGCATTGCTTATCAACATGCAGTCAAACAGGGATATCGCTTTTTTAGCTATGGCGACGCAATGTTGCTGGAGCCAGCTGCGGCAACGAAAAGGAACTCAAATGAAGTTTGATTTGCTCCAATCCGATGGCCCGGCCCGGCGTGGGCGGCTGACGCTTGAGCATGGAACGGTTGAGACTCCGGTATTCATGCCGGTGGGTACGTATGGCGCGGTCAAATCGGTATCGCCTGATGAACTCACCAATCTGGGTGCACAAATTATTCTCGGCAACACATTTCACCTCTGGTTGCGGCCGGGGCTGGACGTGATTGCTGCGCATCAGGGTTTGCATGGATTCATCGGCTGGGATAAACCGATGCTGACGGATTCCGGTGGTTTCCAGGTCTGGAGTCTGGGTGCCTTGCGCAAGATTACCGAAGAGGGCGTGCGTTTCGCTTCACCTATCAATGGCGACAAGCTGTTTCTGACACCGGAAGAATCGATGCGAATTCAGCACGCACTGAACTCGGACATTGTCATGGTGTTTGATGAATGCACGCCATACCAGATCGATGGCGTACCCGTTTCCGCTGAGCTTGCAGCAGACTCAATGCGCTTGTCATTGCGCTGGGCCAAACGATCACGCTCTGCTCACGAAAGCCTGGTCAATCGCAACGCGCTCTTCGGCATTGTACAGGGCGGTATGTTCGAATCCTTACGTGACGAATCCCTGGCGGGATTGGTCGATATCGGCTTTGAAGGCTACGCCATCGGCGGGCTATCGGTCGGAGAGCCCAAGGAGGACATGTTGCGTATCCTCGAGTATCTTGCGCCGCGTCTGCCGGCAGATAAACCGCACTATTTGATGGGCGTGGGTACCCCGGAGGACCTGGTTGATGGCGTGGCACGGGGCATTGACATGTTTGATTGCGTGATGCCGACCCGTAATGCCCGCAATGGTTGGCTGTTCACACGTTTCGGCGACATCAAGCTGCGCAATGCGCGTTACAAGGACGATACCCGTCCTCTGGATGAAACCTGCGGCTGTTATACCTGTCAACGCTTCTCGCGCGCTTATCTGCATCATTTGCATCGCGTTGGTGAAATTCTGGGAAGCCGTTTGAATACCCTGCATAACCTTTACTACTACCAGTGGCTAATGGCAGCAATGCGCAGCGCCATTGAGACGCAGAGCTTTCAGACATTCATCACAAACTTTCAGGCTGATCGGGCGCGCGGCTTGTGAGTTTATGAAGCATGACGTCGGGCTAACCCCGGGTGATATAATTTAGAGTTATTTTGTTTGGTAAATACTGGAGATAAATGTGTTGATTTCTAATGCTTATGCGCAAACCGCACCCGCTGCTGCCCAGTCGGGATTTTCGCTGGAATCGCTGATGCAAGGCCCGGGTTTCATGTTCATCATCATGATCCCTTTGTTTTACTTTCTTCTGATCCGTCCCCAACAAAAGCGTGCGAAAGAGCAGAAGGCCATGATGGAAGGCCTCAAGAGTGGCGATGAAGTCATTACTGCTGGGGGCGTTTTGGGCAAGATCACCAAGGTTGCTGATCACTACGTCACGCTGGATGTCACGCTCTCCGGGAATGCAGTCGAGATCATGGTGCAAAAATCGGCCGTGCAGAATCTCTTGCCCAAGGGCACGATCAAGAGCATTTAAATTTTCCGCGTCAACCAGTCGCGCAATTCGCAACGACGCTCCTAGCTCAACGAAAAATGAACCGTTATCCCACCTGGAAATATATTGTCATCGTCCTGGCGCTGTTGCTGGGTTTGATCTATGCCTTACCGAATCTCTTTGGTGAAGTGCCTGCCTTGCAGATTGCCAGTGGCAAGGTCACCGTGAAACTCGACGACAGCATGGCGAGCCGAGTCGGCGATATTCTGGGGAAAGCCGGTATTGCCAATGAAGGCTTAAGTTTTGATGCGGGACAATCGCCGAGCGTGCACATCCGTTTTGCGAGTACTGATGCCCAATACAAGGCCAAAGACGCACTCGAAAAGGCATTGAACCCGGATGCCACTGATCCTGTGTATGTGGTGGCTCTGAATCTGGTTTCAGCTACGCCTTTGTGGTTGCAGAAGGTTCATGCCCTGCCGATGTACCTTGGTCTTGACTTGCGCGGTGGCGTGCATTTTCTGATGCAGGTCGATATGAAGAGCGCGTTGACCAAGCGCCTCGATAGTCTGGTCGGCGATGCACGTACTTTGTTACGCGACAAGAATATTCGTCATGCTGGCATTGCTCGTTTGGGCGATGGCGCGCAAGGACGCATTGAAATTCGTTTTCGTGATCAGCAAACCATGGATCAGGCCCGTCCAGTTCTGGCCGATGGGCTGCCAGACTTGGTGCTGAATACGCAGACCGATTCCAGTGATACGGATGCTCCCTACAAAATTGTCGGGACGATCCAGCCGCTGGCCGTGCGTTCCATTCAGGAAAATGCGCTCAAGCAAAATATTACGACCTTGCATAACCGGGTGAATCAGCTTGGCACCAGCGAGCCAGTCATTCAGCAGCAAGGTCTGGATCGCATCATCGTGCAATTGCCTGGCGTACAGGACACGGCGCGAGCCAAAGACATTATTGGTCGTACCGCCACCCTGGAAGTGCGCCTGGTCGACGACAGTGCTGAATCTGCCGCAGCTTTGTCCCAAGGCACGGTTCCCTTCGGTCTGGAACGTTATATCGAGCGCGGCCGTTCAGCTTTGCTGGTCAAGAAAGATGTCATTTTTACCGGCGACAGTCTGACGAACGCCCAGGCCAGTTTCAGCTCGCAGGATCAACAGCCCATCGTTGCATTGACCGTGGATGCCAAGGGCGCACGCGCGATGCGCGATGTGACGCGCGAAAACATTGGCAAGCGCATGGCCATTTTGTTGTTTGAAAAGGGCAAGGGCGAAGTCATTACTGCGCCGGTCATTCGCAGTGAACTCGGCGCCAACTTCCAGATCAGTGGAGCGATGACGCCAGTGGAAGCGAACGACGTTGCACTGTTGTTGCGTTCGGGTTCACTCGCGGCACCAATGGACATCATCGAAGAACGCACCATTGGTCCGTCGCTCGGTGCCGACAATATTCGTCGCGGTCTGCTTTCAACGGTCTATGGCTTTGCCGCCATTTCCGTCTTCATGGTGATTTATTACCTGCTGTTCGGCCTGGTCTCGGTCATCTCACTGGCGTCCAATCTGCTGTTCCTGTTTGCGCTGTTATCGGTGGCGCAAACGACCCTGACCCTGCCGGGTATTGCCGCTATTGCGCTGGCACTGGGAATGGCCATTGATGCGAACGTGCTGATCAATGAACGGATCCGCGAGGAACTGCGTAATGGAGCGACACCTCAGGCCGCAATTGCAACCGGTTATGAGCGTGCGTTCTCAACGATTCTGGATTCGAATATCACGACCCTGATCGCCGGCCTGGCTCTGCTGGCATTTGGTTCCGGCGCGATTCGCGGGTTTGCCGTCGTGCATTGCCTCGGCATTCTGACGTCGATTTTTTCGTCGGTGTTTGTTTCGCGCGGCATCATTAACCTGATTTATGGTGGCAAGAAAAAACTGAGCAGCGTTTCGATCGGACAAATCTGGAAACCCGGCACTGAAACAAAATCCGTTAAGCCCGGCAAAGTTTGAGTTGCTGAGTGATGAGCTACTGAGTGATGAGCTACTGAGTGATGATCTAAATAAGCAGAAAGACTGAGATGGAATTTTTCAGAATTAAAAAAGATATCCCGTTCATGCGCCATGCCTTGGTGTTTAACGTGATTTCTTTCATTACCTTTTTGGCAGCGGTGTTTTTCCTGGCCACACGTGGCTTGAACTTCAGTATCGAGTTCACCGGTGGTGTGGTGGTTGAAGCCGGTTACTCGCAATCGGCCAGCATTGAAACCATTCGTGATGCATTGATTGCCAAGGGTGTCAGTGAGCCGCAGGTGCAGAACTTTGGGACATCGCGCGATGTCATGCTGCGCTTGTCCTTGAAGGATATTGCTGCGGCGCCGACGATCAGTTCTCCCGATCGCAATGGTCAACTCGTATTGGACCCGGCCAAGCTTACTGCCACTGTGCTCAGTCAGGCTGGCGCCAGTCCGGAGATCAAGCGGGTTGAATTTGTTGGACCGCAAGTGGGCCAAGAGTTGGCCACTGATGGGGCCTTGGCTTTGTTGTTTGTGATCCTCGGCATCGTGATTTATTTGGCGTTCCGTTTTGAGTGGAAATTTGCTGTAGCGGCCATCGTTGCGAACTTGCACGACGTGGTGATCATCCTTGGCTTCTTCGCATTTTTCCAATGGGAATTTTCTCTGTCGGTGCTGGCTGCAACGCTGGCCGTGTTGGGTTATTCGGTCAATGAATCGGTCGTGATTGCCGACCGGATTCGCGAAAACTTTCGCAAGATGCGTAAGTCGTCTGTTAACCACGTGATTGACAACGCGATCACCAGCACCATTTCGCGCACCATGATTACGCACGGCTTGACTGAAACCATGGTCTTGTCGATGTTGATTTTTGGTGGGCCGACGCTGCATTATTTTGCGGTCGCTCTGACCATTGGCATTCTGTTCGGGATCTATTCGTCGGTACTCGTAATGGCACCGCTTACACGCTGGCTGGGCATCACCCGTGAGGATCTGATCAAACCGCTGAAAAAAGAGGGTACTGGCGAAGTGGTATGAACTGCGTTCAGCATCAGCCATTTTAAGGTTGAACGGATATGAACCTCAATCAGCTTCGTTTTGTGCGTGAGGTTGTCCGCCAGCATTTCAATCTGAGCGTTGCTGCACAAACCCTGTTTACCTCCCAGCCCGGTGTTTCCAAGGGCATTATTGAACTGGAAGCCGAACTCGGCATCGAGATTTTTGTACGCCATGGCAAGCGCATCAAGAATTTAACCGAGTCTGGGCAGGCGATGCTGCCGATCATTGAGCGTCTCTTGCAGGAAGCGGAGAACCTCAAGCGCGTCGGCCAGGAATTTGTAGCACAGGACAGTGGCAATCTCATCATCGCAACGACCCATACGCAGGCACGCTATACGCTGCCGCGGGTGGTGCAGGAATTCAAGCAGCGCTATCCGCAAGTCAGACTATCGTTATTGCAAGGCAGTCCGATGCAGCTAGCCGAGATGGTGTTGCGAGAGCAGGCTGATATCGCCGTAGCGACTGAAGCGATTGCTGAAGTGGAAGGTTTGTTGAGCGTGCCGTGTTTTCAATGGGAGCACGCTGTTATCGTGCCACAAAGCCATCCGTTGCTAAAAACAGTTGGTAACAAGCCTCTGACCTTGCCACAACTCGCCCGTTATTCGCTGGTGACTTATGACGGCGCTTTTGCGGGACGCAAGCACATCGATGAAGCCTTTGCCCGGCGCGAAATTGTCCCCGACATTGTGCTGGAAGCCATTGATGCCGACGTCATCAAGACTTATGTGGAAGCAGGTTTGGGCGTTGGCATTATCGCTGCCATTGCTTACGACGCCGAACGCGATAAAGCGCTTTGCGCCATTCCCGCAGGCCATCTATTTGGCCGCAATACGACGCACCTGGCAATCAAGAAGGGTAGCTATTTGCGTGATTATGTCTACCGTTTCATCCAGCTACTGGCTCCCGGTTTTGACAGGGAAATGATGGATCGATTATTGAAGCAGGGCAGTGGAGCGACGGAATCAAGCTATCAGCTTTGAAGCATCGCTGATCCGCCGAAATAAACCCGGCTGATCAAGCCGCCTTGCGCAGCATTCTCCATCGTAAAACGAGCCTTGTGACGTTGCGCAATTCGCTCGACGATGGCCAGCCCAAGACCGGCTCCATTCGCTTGGCTGCGCGCCTGATCAAGCCTAGTGAAGGGACGTTTAAGACGTTCAATTTCTTTTTCCGGAATACCGGGACCACGATCGGTAACTTCAAGAACGACGGTATCGGTGCGGCCATCAAGGGGATAAACTAGGATCATCAACTCGGTTTCATTTTTAGCCGGCGTCCTGCCGTAGCGACGCGCATTCTCCAGTAGATTCTGCAGCAGGCGTCTGATTTCTATCGGATGAGCAGGTATCGTCCCCGTTGGTTGGATATTGGTCTCAATTTTTAACTCCGGATTGGGCGGCAATTCCCGAATTGTTTGGCTTACCAGTTCGCCTAAGTTGATTCGTTCAAATCCGTCTTTCCCATCGTGCGGACGCGCATAGTCAAGAAACTGGCCGATGATGGCATCCATCTGGTCAATGTCGCTGTTCATCGCCAGGCGCGTGGCTTCATCGCTGCCACTCATCTCAGATTCCAGCCGCAATCGCGTGAGCGGTGTGCGCAGATCGTGTGAAATCCCGGCAAGCAAAAGAGCGCGATCAGACTCAATGCGTCGCAAGTCCGCCACCATACTGTTGAAGCTAGCATTGGCTTCGCGGACTTCACGTGGACCACTTTCCGGCAAGGGTTCCGGGTTTTGCCCTCGACCGACTGACACTGCCGCAGCCGTCAGACGTTTCAGGGGAGAATTGACCAGTCCACTGATGACGATGGCTCCAACCAAAGAAAGCGCAACACCCATCAGACCCCAGCCCAGCCACTGCAAGCGGGGAACAGCCTCAACACGATCCCGTTCGAATACGAGCCAATAGGCGTCATCCTCGATGACAAAACTGACCCACACGCCATCCTGACCATTTACGCTTTGCGCCATCTTGGTATCAGGACCCAGATGCTGTTGCAGATATTGCTGAATCAATTGCATCGACGGCGTATCGTCAATCGGCAAAATATTGTCCGTCGGTTCGAGCGGATAAATGCGGATACTTTCGTTGCTGGCCAGGTCAAACAGCAAATCGTGACGACGCGCGGGATCGGAGTAGATCAAGGCCGAGCGCGTCACGTTCATCACGCTGATGATGGTCTGGGCGATTTGCTGCGCACGTGGCGTGCGCTCGATGATACGAAAGCTCTGGAACCATGCAGCCAGACTCAGGCTGATCAAAAGTGCCAGCAGAAAAAAAGTGCGCCAGAACAAACCGCCCGGCCCCCGCAGCGCCTGAGCGAGGGAAGCCGTTGAACTCATTGCGGTGTGCCGCTCGCGTCCTCAGTGTTCTTATCCACACCAGTCGGTACCGGGTTAGGCCCGTCGGGTATGAAGACATAGCCGAGGCCCCAGACGGTCTGAATGTAATGCGGGTTTGAAGGATCAAGCTCAATCATTTTGCGCAGACGCGAAATCTGTACATCCAGACTACGATCAAACACTTCGTATTCCCGGCCACGTGCCAGTTCCATCAATTTTTCACGAGACAGGGGCTGACGGGGATGGCGAGCAAATGCTTTGAGTACAGCGAACTCGCCGGTGGTCAGTGACTTGGTTTCACCGTTTTGTTCAAGCGTGCGGGTCTTGAGATTCAACACATAAGGACCGAAGCTGAAGGTTTCGATGTCGGTCGCTGGTGCGCCTGGCGCTTCGGTCGCGGCACGTCGACGCAATACGGCATGAATCCGTGCCACCAACTCACGTGGATTGAAAGGCTTCGGCAGATAGTCGTCGGCACCCAGTTCCAGGCCGATGATGCGATCCACTTCTTCGCCCTTCGCTGTCAGCATGATGATCGCGGTTTGATCACCATTGCCGCGCAGGCGCTTGCAAATGGACAGACCATCTTCGCCCGGTAACATCAAATCCAACACGAGAAGATCGAAGCGTTCGCGTGTCCAAAGTTTATTCATGGCCATTGCATTTTCGGCCAGAAAAACGTTGAAGCCCTGTTCGGTCAGGTAGCGGCGCAGAAGATCCCGAAGACGTTGGTCGTCGTCAACGACCAGAATTTTGTGTATGGTTGTATTCATATGCTCATAGTAGCGATGGACTTCGTTGCTTGTAAGCCGTCTCTGGATAATAAACGTATCCAAATGACATGGAATGAACGTAATAGAAACAATGTGTTACAAACTCAGTGCCTTTGCAACCAGATTGAAGGGAATCATGAGCCGCACAGGCGTCAAAATAGCATCAATGCAAAAAGCGGCTGGTTTCTTCATGAATGTCTTCAGCAAAAATCGTGATTCGGTAGGCCTGACGTACTTTAATCGGTGCGCGAGGGCCCTACTGTATGTGACGATGTTGCTGTCTGTGCTGGTTCCGGTCAGTTCAGCAATGGCTCAAGAAGACCCTGGCCGCTCCGAACAGCGTGAGGCCATGCGGCAAGCAAACCGTGAACGCTGGATGCAACGTCGACAAGAAATGGACGAACGCAATCAGCAACGTGACCAGATGTGGCAACACCGTAATCAGTTGGGCATTCCTCGGCAGTTTGATCCCAATTCTGGCTTTCCTCCTGAGCGTGGCCCTGAAAACTGGCGCGAGCGAGGAGGGCGCATGACACCAGAAGAGAGACAGGCCTTGCGCCGACAAATACAGGAAGCGGGGCGTTCTGTTTACCCGGTACCACCGCCAAGCAAATAGCTGAATTTTTCGCTGGCGCGAAAATAATCAAGCTGTACTGTCCGAAAAGGTCGGGGCGCTACAGGCAATCCATTAAAATGGACGCTTGTCGTTTGATTCCATAGCCCACCGTGTCGACCTTACTTGCACTCGAAACCTCGACGACCTATTGTTCCGCAGCGCTGTTGCGCGAGCAGCATGTTTTTGCGCGAACGCTTGATGCAGGGCAAACCCATTCCGGGCAGATTCTGCAATTGGTGAAAGAGGTGCTTGCGGATGCTGGGATTAACTTGGCCGACTGCGATGCGATCGGTTTTGGCGCTGGCCCTGGTTCCTTTACGGGCTTGCGGATTGCCTGTGCGGTTACCCAGGGCTTGGCCTATGGCGCCAGTCTGCCCGTGATCCCGGTCAATACACTCAGCGCCATGGCTGAACAGTTGCGGACACAGCTGCCAAGTGAGCTAGCCGAAGGTAGTACCGTATTGAGTGCAATGGATGCACGCATGGGAGAAATCTACTGGTCCTTGCTGGTTTGGCGCAATGGCGAATGGACGGAATTGTCTCCAGCCAGTCTGGATTTTCCGCAAGATGTGGCGCTCCAGTTATCGCAGCTTATTTCCGGCCAGACCTGTGACTTTGGGTGTGGCAATGCCTTTTCAGTTTATGGCGAACCATTGTCGCCGTTGGTACGCTCAAGGGCTGAGGTGGAAGTGCCCGATGCTCGCGGTATTGCCAGTCTTGCGGCTCGTGCCCTGATGCGTGGAGAAGGGAAGCTTGCACAAGAAGCTGCACCGCTATATGTCCGTGATCGTGTCGCGTTGACGACTCAAGAACGTGAACAGGCTGATCTCAATAAACGGATGTCTGGTGTTCTTTCATCGTTACAGACGGCACAGGTTTGATCAGAGATGAGTGCTCAACTTCAATCCCTGCCTGATTCGGTGCGCTTCCAGAGCATGCAAAAAGACGATCTCGCCGACGTCATTGCAATCGAAAAAACCATCTATCAGTTTCCGTGGACGGAACGGAATTTCTCTGATTCGATTGATGTGGGTTATATCGCTGAAACTCTTTTTCTCCAGTCCAATAAAGAGCAGTCCGCATCGGGGATCATTGGATATTTTGTCTTGATGATTGCAGTAGAGGAAGCGCATCTGCTCAATCTCAGCGTAGCGAGTCCTCAACAAAATCAAGGCTATGGCCGGAGGCTGTTGTGGCAGGCCAGTGAATGTGCGCGCTTGGGCGGGGCCGAATCCATGATTCTGGAAGTCAGACGATCTAATCTGCGCGCGCAGGAAATTTATCGCCGCTATGGCTTTGAGCAAATCGGCGTGCGCAAAGCTTATTACCCCAATAGCGATACGGATCGCAATACGCGTGAAGACGCGTTGGTGATGCGGCTGAAACTATGAGTGGGTTTCGCGAAGCGGCTTTGAAGGAAATGGGTCTGGCACCACTTTGGGTCAGGCGCGCGGCGACTGCGGAGCCGGATGATGTTCAAGTCCTCCCCCAAATCTCGGAAGCGGTATCCATTGATGGCAGTCTCCACGTAAAAACAATGGACTGGCCAACGCTGCAGTCGGTCGTTCGTGACTGCACGGCCTGCAGTTTATGCCAAACTCGAAAGCAGACTGTTTTCGGTGTTGGTCGTCCCGATGCGAAATGGATGCTGATTGGTGAAGCGCCCGGTGCAGAAGAAGATGCTAAAGGCGAACCCTTTGTTGGCCAAGCTGGAAGACTGCTCGACAATATGCTGGCCTCGATCCGTTTGACGCGTGAGCAGGATGTATTTATCGCCAATGTGTTGAAATGCAGACCACCAGGCAATCGCAATCCGGCCCCCGAAGAAGTCAGGCAGTGCGAACCTTATCTGTTGCGGCAGATTGCCTTGATCCAGCCGCGTATGATTGTGGTGCTTGGGCGTTTTGCTGCGCAATCGCTATTGAATACCGATGCGAGTATCGCCAGTCTGCGCGGCAAGGTACACAAGGTGAAATTTGGTGAGACCGTGATCCCGGTCGTGGTGACTTACCACCCGGCTTATCTGCTGCGTAATCTGCCTGATAAAGCCAAGGCTTGGGCTGATTTGTGTCTGGCACGCAGTCTGATTGATCAGCTCAACTGAATAGCTGGTCGACAATTTTCTCAAAACTCATTGCGATGAGTGACGACCACACCAATCATTGCAACGGAATCGAACTCGCGCTGATTGGCACGATGCCATTTGATGATCAGCAGCATGAAGCCACTCACAAACAGGCCGAATAGAACGATGACGGTCTCGATATGTAGATGCCAATGCATCAGCACGGCGTAGACCGATAGCATCATCAGCACGCTCAGATTCTCATTAAAATTTTGAACGGCGATCGAATGCCCGGCACTCATCAGGACATGGCCACGATGCTGGAGCAGCGCATTCATCGGTACGACAAAATATCCGGCCATTGCGCCGATGGTCACCAGGAACACGCTTGCCAAGATTAGGTACAAAGGAATATGGATCCAGATCAGATCCAGTTCGGTGTGCGGAATCAAACCCCGTTTGAAAAATGCCAGCAGCATAACCAGCAGCCCCATGCTGATACCGACCGGCAATACCGTCAGTGATTTTTTCAATGGAAGTCGGCCCGCCAGGACGGCGCCGATTGCAACACCAACTGCGACAACGGCCTGCAGGGTTGACCCTTGACTCAGGTTCATGCCAAGTGCTCGATGGGCCCACTCGAGCACGATGAATTGCAGGGTGGCGCCAGCGCCCCAGAAGAGTGTCGTCACGGCCAAAGAAATTTGACCCAACCGGTCACGCCAGAGTGTGCTGAAGCAAAGGGCGAAGTCGGTAATCAGACGAATCGGATTGCGTTCCTGATGCGGATAGCGTGCGCAGGTATCGATAATTCGCAGATTAAATAAAGCGGCAATCAGATAGATGCCAGCAATCACACTGATGGCAGCTTCGGCCGGGGTGTTAATGCCAGTGTCAATATAGGGCAGGTCAAAACTCAGAAGATGTGCAGAAATCTGACCGTTGAGCAAGAGTCCGCCAAGCGCAGTACCCAAAATGATGGAACCGACGGTCAAGCCCTCAATCCATCCATTCGCTTTGACCAGATCTTCGGGGGGCAACAGCTCGGTCAGGATGCCGTACTTCGCCGGTGAGTAAGCTGCAGCGCCTAAACCAACAATGCCATAGGCAATCAATGGGTGAGCGCCAAGAAACATGACCACGCATCCCACGATCTTGACGCTGTTGGTGATGAACATGACTCGGCCTTTGGGCATTGAATCGGCGAAAGCGCCGACGAAGGCGGCCAGCACAACATAAGACAGAACAAAAAATGATTTCAGAAAAGGCGTCATCCATTCCGGCGCGTTCTGCTCGGCGAGCAGGGCAATTGCGGAAATCAATAGAGCATTGTCTGCCAGCGACGAAAAAAACTGCGCTGACATGATCGTGTAAAAACCACGTTTCATTGATGTCTGTCTCGAACTTCCAATACTGGAAATTGTTGTTATGCTGGGCTGCGTTATATCACGAAAGTAGACGAATAAAGTAATCCGCACACTCTAACAATCCTGCTGCAATCGTGATAATTCTCTAGTTCAACAAGTATTGCAGATCAACATTCGCATGAGAAGCAAATCAAGGGATTTGCTACATTGTGGTCTGTCCATAGATTCTTGATTCGTTTTTCCATGTCCCGACCCATTAAGGCAGTGCTTTCCCCGAATGCTGTTGCGCACAACTTGCTGATTGTGAAGCGTTATTGCGGGACCTCCAAAATTTGGGCCGTCGTCAAAGCAAATGCCTATGGTCACGGGCTGGAAGAAATCTATCCGGGATTGCAATCGGCCGATGGACTGGCCATGCTCGATTTTTCTGAAGCGCAGCGTGTGCGTGGCCTCGGATGGAAGGGGCCGATTCTTTTGCTAGAAGGGTTCTTCGATGCAGCAGATATTCCGTTGCTGATTCAATTTCAGCTTACCCCTGTGATTCATTGCGCTGCCCAAATTGAAATGTTGGAACAGGCTGTGCAAAAGGGAGTGCTTAAGCCTCCGGCTTCGATTCCGGTCTACCTGAAGTTGAATTCGGGAATGAACCGTTTGGGATTCAGTGTTGAGGACTATCGTTCTGCCCATGATCGTCTGAAGCGTTTAGGTGTCGTTGGCGAAATTACGCTGATGTCCCATTTTGCCAATGCAGATGGCGAGTCGGACGGTCCAGGCAGCATGAAAGATCAACTCGCCCGTATCAATCAAACGCAAACCAGTCTGCCACCCGATCTGCCATGCAGCTTGGCTAATTCGGCTGCGATACTCGATCATCCGCAGACTCACAAACACTGGGTTCGACCAGGCATCATGCTTTATGGCGCAACGCCATTTACGGATCGAAGCGCGGCCTCGTTTGGCCTGCGTGCAGCCATGCGTCTGCAAAGTGAGATCATTGCAGTTCAGACGATCAAGCCTGGGGATTCAGTGGGTTATGGTCAGCAGTTCGTTGCATCCAAGTCGATGCGTATCGGTATCGTGGCTTGTGGATATGCTGATGGATATCCGCGCATGGCATCAAATGGCACACCGATCCTTGTAGATGGGTATCGTACCGGCACCGTCGGCCGTGTCTCAATGGACATGATCATCGCAGACCTGAGCGAAATTCCCGATGCCCGCATTGGTTCTGTTGTCGAATTATGGGGTGAACAAGTATCCATCGACGAAGTGGCACAAGCGGCTGGCACGGTTGGGTATGAATTGATGTGTGCCTTGTCACCGCGTGTTCCCGTCGTAGTTGATCCACGATAAATCAGCGAAATGGCAACAGCAAAAAACAAGACGGTTTATGTCTGCACCGAGTGCGGCGGGCAAGCAGCTAAATGGCTGGGCCAGTGTCCGCATTGCAATGCCTGGAATACTCTGGTGGAGTCAATCGCCGAACCGGCCAGTACACATCGTTATGCTTCCCGCTTCGATGGACTGACGCAGGAAGCGCCGATCCGCCTGTTATCTGAAGTTCAAGCCACGGATGTGCCACGCTTTAGCAGCGGTATTGAAGAATTTGATCGCGTGCTGGGCGGTGGTCTGGTCAGTGGTGGCGTGGTGTTGATTGGTGGTGATCCGGGCATTGGTAAATCAACGCTGCTACTGCAATCACTGGCTCATCTGTCACGTCACAAAAATGCGCTTTATCTTTCTGGCGAAGAGTCGGCGGCGCAGATTGCCTTGCGTGCAAAGCGCTTGAGTGTCGATGGTTCGGCGCTGAAATTAATGGTCGAAATCCAGCTTGAAAAAATCCAGAACGCGCTGTTGCAGCAGAAGCCGGATGTGGTGGTGATCGATTCGATCCAGACCTTGTATTCCGAAGCACTGACTTCAGCGCCGGGTTCCGTGGCGCAAGTGCGCGAGTGCGCGGCTCAACTGACGCGCATGGCCAAACAGAACGACATCACGATGATTCTGGTCGGCCATGTGACGAAGGAAGGCGCATTGGCGGGCCCGCGCGTGCTCGAACATATCGTCGATACCGTCTTGTATTTCGAGGGCGATACGCACTCGGCTTTTCGGCTGGTGCGCGCAGTCAAGAATCGTTTCGGCGCGGTCAACGAACTAGGCGTGTTTGCCATGACCGAGCGTGGCTTGAAAGGCGTAGCCAATCCATCGGCTTTGTTTCTCTCGCAACACGATGCCAGTGTCCCCGGTTCATGCGTGATGGTGACCCAGGAAGGCACGCGCCCATTGCTGGTTGAAATTCAGGCGCTGGTTGATACCGCTCATATACCGAATCCACGCCGGCTTTCAGTCGGTCTGGAACAAAACCGTTTGGCGATGCTGCTTGCAGTATTACACCGTCATGCCGGCATTGCCTGCTACGACCAGGATGTGTTCATCAACGCGGTTGGTGGTGTCAAGATTACCGAGCCTGCCGCAGACCTGGCGGTGCTCTGCGCCATTCAATCATCCATGCGCAACAAGCCTTTGCCACGTGGCATGGTCGTGTTTGGCGAAGTGGGATTAGCGGGAGAAATCCGGCCCGCGCCACGTGGCCAGGAGCGACTGCGCGAAGCCGCCAAGCTCGGTTTCTCTCACGCGCTGATCCCGAAATCCAATGCTCCCAAGCAACGCATTGAGGGCATGGAGATCATTGCGGTTGACCGGATCGACGCGGCGTTAGCCGCATTGAAGAATGCTTAACTGCTGAGTATCAGTTGATACCAAAATCGAATTCAGCGCGTGATCTCACTTTGAAATGGTGATCGCGGGTCCGGTATTCTCCGCTGTTGATACACTCATCTGGAACAACTGATATAAAAGACTGAAGGCCTTCTTGTTCCACTGGTAGCCGCTCTGCGGTTGCAACGCGTAGTAATAACCGTGCCACTCCACAGACAAGTCAACTCCCGATGGTGCCGAGCGACCTTCCATGATCTGCAACGAGTGGATCGGGTTTTCGCCAATGACTGGCGTGCGCGGGTCCGGTGCAACATCGAATTCCGGTTCTTCTTCAATGCCCCGGCCAATAAAAGTTAGCACCTCATGGAAGCTACGCAACCGTAGCCGACCATGCAACGGGTATTCGCCGCCGGGATAGCCGGCACGGATGTCGATGAGAATGTCATTGACAGGAACCTCTTCTGCTTCCCCGTGCAGTACAAGGCGTTCTTCGTTGGACAGTGCCGCCGGATCGTAGTTGCTGATCATGACCCGACCATTGACCCGCTTTGATACACGGTAAGTGCCCTTGTCCGCATCGCGGGTCACAGAAAAATCTTTGTAGATCGAGGTAAAAGTCTCCGGCGTCACGGCGTCGGCCGGAACTGTCCAAGTGTGCAGGAAGTGCAGTGGCTCGACATACAGTGCCTGGCGATCCTGAATAGATGAAAGGTGGGCCATCACGCGACGGAAGATCGTATAACCCGTCGGGTCGGAAGGACGGTTGTGATACACAGTGACGTTGCCAGAACCAACTTTGTCCAAGCGAATTTCCGCACTCATTAGTCGGAGCAGTGCATCCACGTCATAACCCTGGCGTAACAGTAGCGTTAGTTTCTGTTCCGGGAACGGCGTCAGTAATCGTTGCGTAAACTCTTCGCCCTGCATTGGCGCAATACTGATTGTTGGGTTCTCCTCCGCGCTGGTTCCGAGCAGAGGAATCAGCAGGCCGCCGCGTTCACCTGTCAGTGCCCCACCCACCCCGGCATTGACCGCGAACTTGTATGTTGCGGCAATACTCGAGATCGCAGTGAAATGCATTGGCTGGTTGTGACGCGCTCGGGCGATGTTGAGTAGCAACTGCTTCGATACACTCTCAGCGGTTGTCGTGTCGTATCCCATGACCGCTCGATCCAATGCGACCGTTGACGCGCAGCCAGTGATACCCAGAAGCACAATGGCGATTAAAGAAAACAGGAATGGGCGAAGCATGTATGACATCGATATTCTCCTCAATTCGATTCTTGTAATCTCATCAGACCAACCAAATCGCGCACCCTGAAAAATTCTTTTAATGGGGGTGACGAATTAGAATCAACATGACATCTTGGTTCTGAGTGTGATTCCTGCTCTTATTCCACTACGTATTGCAGACTCCAAGGTTGCTGGAAGCTCGTTTAGATCATTTTTACCAACATAGTCTCCAGCCAGAACGATACGCGAATCCGGAGTCGATGTGTGTGGTCGTTTTAAATCAGCGATGCAGGAAAATGTTGCGCGCTTTTCAGTAATGACCTGAATATCAATGGGTGTTGTAGTTGCACCCATCTGATTGCGTATCTGGGTTGTAACGGCACTGGTGAGTTCCTCGGTACTCAAGTCGCGATGCGGGCCGTCAGCACTAATCACGACAGCAGCTAAGCCCGTTTCACCACTCAGGCGCTGACGGTCAAAAATCCACTGGCCAAAAGCGCCACGGGCTGGATCGTCATCGAGCAGGAGCATGGGTGCCTTGCCAGGTTTGAATGGCGACTGAGGATAGAGTAGATAGACGGTCGTAATCGGTTGCCAGGAAAATTGCGTGCAACGCTGGATGACCTCGTTATAAGACGGATCGATCAATACGGCCTGATCTAAAAGTGCAGGGACATGATGTGCCGAGGTAGCAATAACGGCAGCGTCGAAACTGGTTTTCTCTTCACCATATTGCAGTGTTACACCAGATGCGTCTGGGATAACACTTGTGACTCTTGTGCCCAAGTGAATCGCCGCATGTTTCTGAATATGAGTTAAAGCGGCTTCCGGCAGCAATGCGCTTAAATGACTGGAAGGCAGCAGCAAATCAGAAGCGGAACGATTGCTACCGATACTGTCACGCAAGACATTCATGAAAACCTGAGCAGAAGCGATTGCTGGCGGCGTGTTCAGAGCAGCAATGCAAAGCGGGATCCAGATGTGTTGACGAAGCGACGGCGTTTGAGCGGATTGGTTCAGCCATTCATCGACACTGCAATCTTTGTCCAGCTGCCACTGATTTTTCTTGCAGCTTTGGATCAACTTGATGGCAGCCAGACGGTCTTTCCATTTCAATCCATTTGCACCGAGCAGGGCAAAAAGTAGATGGAAAGGTGCGGGCAATTGTGGCGCTTGCATATGAAAGCCAGACGCGGCTTGAAGGCGCAAGGGCATGCGCTGCAAGACTTTGTCTGGATCTATTCCTAACTTCTGCATCAGACCCAGGGTGCTGCGATAGGCACCGATCAGAATGTGTTGGCCGTTATCAATCTGGATGTGACGCCCATCACGGGTGTGCCAGTCCACACTTCGCGCACGTCCCCCGACATATCGAGATGCTTCGAAAACAGTCACCCGATTTCCACGTTCGATCAGTTCGATGGCTGCCGCCAAGCCGGCCCAGCCGGCTCCAATGACCGCGATGCGTTGGGGGGGGGAGAGTGCTGGCAAAGTAGTTGAAGAAGCCGACTTGCTCAGCGCGATCCGACCCAGGTACGCCATGCGATCCACAATTTGCGCAGCGGGGTCAGTGAAATACGTTGATGCAGAACCTGAAAATTTTCGGACTCAATCTCATCCAATAAAGTCCTATAGATGGCGCCCATCATGAGGCCGGGGCGCTGGGCTTTACGATCAGCTTTTGGTAACAAGGCCAAGGCTTCCTGATAGGCGTTCTGTGCTCTTTGAGTCTGAAACCTCATTAATTCGATGAAGGCCGGGCTATAGCGGCCATTGAGGACGTCCGCAGCGGGCACACCGAATTTTTGCAACTCATTGACCGGGAGATAGATGCGTCCCTTGCGTGCATCTTCCCCCACATCACGAATGATATTGGTCAGTTGCAACGCAAGCCCCAGCTTTTTTGCATAGGGCAGGGTGGATGGATCAGTGAAGCCAAAAATGCGGGCTGACAAGAGTCCAACGGCTCCGGCAACGTGATAGCAGTACGTATCCAGCGCAACAAAATCAAGATAACGATTCTGGATCAAGTCCATTTCCATGCCGTCAATGATTTCCTGAAAATGGAGTTCCGGCAATTCGAGGCTATTGAGGTGGGGTTGAAGTGCACGTGTTACCGGATGATTCGGTTTGCCGTCGAACAAGCTTGTGATTTCCGTGCGCCACCATGCCAGCTTGATACGCGCCAGACTGGGGTCGCTACATTCATCCACCACATCGTCCACTTCCCGACAAAAGGCATACAGGGCGGTAATCGCCGCACGCCGCGCCGGGGGCAGAAACAAAAAAGCGTAATAGAAACTCGATCCGCTTTTGGCAGCCTTGTTTTGACAATATTCTTCAGGTGTCATGAATTGGAGTCGCAACGATAATTACATGAGGATTGTGCGTTTGAGCATCAGTAGCCAATCAAATTTTCCAATCTGAGGCCGACGCTGAAAAACATCGTATTCAACCTGCTCGATTTTCTCAAGGATACGCAGCCCGCCCTGAATCACGAGGCGCAATTCAAATCCAACGCGACCCGGCAAGCGAAGCGCGAGTGATTGGCCGGAATGCATCATCGCTCGCGTTCGTTCGATTTCGAAGCGCATCAACTTTTTCCATTGGGGACTGAGTTGCTTCAGCACGAGACTGGTTTCAGTGACGTCAAAGTTGCGCAGGCTTTCTTGGGGAAGATAGATACGGTTTTTTGCCAGATCAATGGCGACATCCTGCCAGAAATTGATTAATTGCAAGGCAGTGCAGATCTGGTCGGCTTGTTGAATGTTTTCGGACGAATTGGCTCGGTAGAGCTCGAGCATCAAACGCCCGACCGGGTTGGCTGAGCGTCGGCAGTAATCCAATAGCGAGTCATAATCCGGATAGCGCGTCTGCACTACATCCTGGCTGAAGGCGGACAGCAGGTCATGTAAATGAACGATACCGAGTTGATGCTGCTTGATCGTTCGGTTCAGATTGAAAAACAGCTTGCGTAAATCTTCCGAGTCTGGAGGCAAATGATCGAGCCAGTCTTCCAGTTCATCCGATTCGATTTTCTGCAAAGCTTCGGAATAACGAGCTAGCGCCGCTAATCGCTCCTCTGCCGACGCTTGTCCTTCATCAGCGAAGTCGTCCGCCGTTCGAGCAAAACGATAAATATGAGAAACCGGTTGCCGAAGAGAGCGGGGCAACAGGATGGAGGCGACCGGGAAATTTTCGTAATGGTTGATGGACATATCGAACAGCCGATTAAGCTGCAGTCTGGCCGTCGATTGTATGCGACGCGGACAAGATTGGACTGCCTAGGTGTTCAAGGCCGTTTTCGGCAGCTAAAGTGCCATTCTGTATCGCGTATAATTGCCGTAGTGAGTGAATAAAAAGGCGACTCTGGTCGCCTTTTTTGCGAGGGTGGCGAAATTGGTAGACGCACCAGGTTTAGGTCCTGACGCCAGCAATGGTGTAGGGGTTCGAGTCCCCTCTCTCGCACCAACTGTATTCCAAACGACAACTCATCTTATCGATCATTAAACCATTCTGGACTGAACATGCAAGTTGAAAATCTCGGAAAACTGGAACGTCGCCTGTCTATTTCGGTGGCCTTGGCAGAAATTGAAAGCGAAGTCGATACACGCCTGAAGCGTTTGACACGCACTGTCAAGATGGCTGGTTTCCGTCCCGGCAAGGTGCCACTGAAAGTGGTTGCGCAGCAGTATGGCTATCAGGTTCAGAACGAAGTGTTGAACGAAAAAATTGGCCGAGCTTTTGATCAGGCTGTGACCGAAAATCAATTGCGCGTGGCCGGTGCTCCGAGCATTGCTCCAAAAGCGAATGAAGGTGCGGTCGAGGGCACGGTCGCTTTCGATGCAACTTTTGAGGTTTATCCTGAAGTCAAAATCGGTGATCTGGCCACGACCGAAATCGAAAAGGTTGCAACGACCGTCAGCGATGCAGAAATCGACAAGACCCTCGACATCCTGCGTAAACAGCGTGTGCACTATCACACCAAGGGTGAAGCGGGTGAGCATGGTGATGGTGGAGAGGCTGTTGCTGCCAAAGGCGACCGTATCACGGTCGATTTTGCCGGTACTTTGGACGGCACGCCATTCGCTGGCGGAACCGCCGACGACTACACCTTTGTGCTTGGAGAAGGACGCATGCTGCCTGAGTTCGAAGCAGCGGCCATTGGTCTGAAAGCAGGCGAGAGCCGCACGTTTCCATTGAGTTTTCCTGAGGATTACCACGGCAAGGATGTCGCCGGTAAAACGGTGGAATTCAAACTGACTGTGAAACAGATCGAATGGGCACACATGCCCGAAGTTGATGCGGACTTTGCCAAGACGCTCGGTATTGCCGATGGCGATCTGGAAAAGATGCGGGCTGACATTCGTTCCAATCTGGAACGCGAAGTCAAAAAACGGATTCAGTCGCGTACCAAAGAAAGCGTGATGAATGCCTTGATCAAACTGACTGAACTCGATGTGCCCAAGGCTTTGCTGGAAAATGAAGTGCAGCGCTTGATTGAATCGACCAGGAATGACATGCGTCAGCGCGGCATGAAAGAAGACATGCCGTTTCCTCCCGAGTTGTTTCAGGCGCAGGCAGAACGTCGTGTCAAGCTGGGTTTGATTCTGGCCGAGCTAGTACGCGTCAATGAACTACAAGCCAAGTCGGAACAGATCAAGGCGCAAGTTGAAGAATATGCCCAGAGTTATGAAAATCCGGCGGAAGTCGTACGTTGGTACTATGCAGATCGGTCCCGTCTGAATGATGTGGAAGGACTGGTTCTCGAAGAGAACGTTGTCAACTACGTTCTCGGGCAAACACAAGTCAAGGAAACGCAATTGGCATTTGATGAATTGATGGGTAACACAGGCGCTTGAGTTAGCTACATGCAAAGTGAGTCGATGATATGAGTATGACGATGGGTATAAATAAGCCGTTTGATCCGCAAGGCCTGGGCATGGTGCCTATGGTGATCGAGCAGTCTGGCCGTGGTGAGCGTGCCTATGACATCTACTCCCGTTTGCTCAAGGAACGAGTGATTTTTCTGGTCGGGCCTGTAACTGAGTCCACGGCCAATCTGATCGTCGCCCAGTTACTATTTCTTGAATCGGAAAATCCGGACAAGGATATTTCCTTTTACATCAATTCACCTGGTGGTTCGGTTTATGCGGGCATGGCAATTTACGACACCATGCAGTTCATCAAACCGGACGTTTCGACTTTGTGTACTGGTATGGCGGCCAGCATGGGGGCTTTCCTGCTTGCGGCGGGCGCTAAGGACAAACGGTTTTCTCTGCCCAATTCGCGCATCATGATTCACCAACCTTCTGGCGGTTCACAAGGGCAGGCATCGGATATCGAGATTCAGGCCAAGGAAATTCTTTATCTTCGCGAACGTTTGAACCGGATCTTGGCTGATCGCACTGGACAGTCAGTGGAACAGATCGCCAAGGACACGGATCGCGATAATTTCATGTCTGCAGATCAGGCAAAAGAATATGGTCTGATCGATCGTGTGTTGACCAGCCGCGTTTCAGCTTGATGCGTTTTTGTTGCGTAGAAAGCAGCGGTTTGGAAGGTGCCCAGCGCTTACGGTGCAAAGCCTTGATAAACCGGGTATATTTAAGTTATTCATCATCATTCATGGGCGCTAGAACGGGTAACTAAAGCATGTCAGATAAAAAAGCTTCCAGCGGAGAGAAATTACTGTACTGCTCTTTCTGCGGCAAGAGTCAGCATGAAGTCAAAAAGCTGATTGCAGGGCCTTCTGTTTTTATCTGCGACGAGTGCATTGACCTTTGCAATGACATCATTCGTGATGAAGCGGCGCAGACTGAAAGCGTCGCGGGTACCGCTAAGTCTGATTTGCCGGTACCGCAAGAAATCTGCGACATCCTCGATCAATATGTGATCGGTCAGGAAACCGCCAAGCGCATTCTTTCGGTTGCAGTTTACAACCACTACAAACGCCTCAAACACATGTCCCGCAAGGACGATGTGGAACTGGCCAAGAGCAATATCCTGCTGGTGGGTCCGACGGGTTCTGGCAAGACATTGTTGGCTCAGACCTTGGCTCGTCTCCTTAACGTGCCTTTCGTCATTGCTGACGCAACCACACTGACTGAAGCGGGTTATGTTGGTGAGGACGTCGAGAACATCATCCAGAAGCTGCTGCAGAACTGCAATTACGAAGTGGCCAAAGCCCAGAAGGGTATTGTCTACATCGACGAAATCGACAAGATTTCACGCAAGTCGGATAACCCGTCGATTACCCGTGATGTTTCCGGTGAGGGCGTGCAGCAGGCTTTGCTGAAACTGGTTGAAGGAACAATGGCCTCAGTACCACCACAAGGCGGTCGCAAGCATCCGAACCAGGATTTCGTCCAGATCGATACGACCAATATTCTGTTCATCTGCGGTGGCGCTTTTGATGGTTTGGAAAAGGTCATTCGTGATCGTTCCGAGAAGAGTGGCATCGGTTTCAGCGCTTCGGTCAAGAGCACGACTGATCGCAGCGTTGGTGACGTGCTGCGCGAAGCGGAACCGGAAGATCTGATCAAGTTCGGTTTGATTCCCGAATTGGTCGGGCGCCTGCCAGTGATTGCAACGCTGAATGAGTTGAGCGAAGAAGCCCTGATCCAGATTCTGATTGAGCCCAAGAACGCGCTGGTCAAGCAATATCAGAAGCTGCTCGACATGGAAGGCGTTGAGCTTGAAATTCGTCCCGGCGCGCTTCAGGCCATCGCTCGGAAAGCCATGAAACGCAAGACGGGCGCGCGTGGATTGCGCTCAATGCTGGAGCATGCTTTGCTGGACGTGATGTTTGAATTGCCGAGCCAAAAGGGCGTGGTCAAAGTCGTCATTGATGAGAACCAGATTGTGGGAGATGCCAAGCCACTGCTGATTTATGGTGAGCAGCCCAAGGTCTCCGGTTCAAATTGATCTTTTGAATTGAGCCAGCAAAATGGCTCTGTTTACTCAAGCTTGACTCTGATTTTTGCGGATAATCAGCAACTAAAGATTGGTATGTTTCATTGAGGAAGTGTTTCAGTGAAACCCGGCTTCAATCGAAAGCCGTTCGTGCAATCGGGCTCGAGCGGCTTTTTTTATGCGAATCTTTATGCAATTCGGCCTTGCAAGTATGTGTACAGGCGCTATATAGAATTTAGTTTGTATAAAAGGAATTGATATGTCTTCCGTGAAAGTCTTGCCGTCTGACCCGATCAAACTTCCGTTGCTGCCTTTGCGGGACGTGGTCGTGTTTCCGCATATGGTCATTCCGCTGTTTGTTGGTCGGCCAAAATCAATCAAGGCGCTGGAAACGGCAATGGAAGCCGGCAAGAGCATCATGCTGGTCGCACAAAAAACCGCATCGAAGGACGAGCCCTCGACTGACGACATTTACGAGATTGGTTGCGTCTCGAATATTCTTCAGATGTTGAAGTTGCCCGATGGCACAGTTAAAGTTCTGGTTGAAGGCGCACAGCGTGCGCGTATCCATCAGATTGAAGACATGGAAACGCATTTTGTATGCGATCTAACGCCTGTCGCGCCGGATACTGAGCAGAATTCCGAACTCGAAGCGATGCGTCGTGCCATCGTTCAGCAGTTCGATCAATACGTCAAACTCAACAAAAAGATACCACCCGAAATTCTGACTTCGCTGTCAGGGATTGATGAATCCGGTCGTTTGGCCGATACCATCGCTGCGCATTTGCCGTTGAAGTTGGAACAGAAACAGGCTGTTCTGGAAATGTTCAAGGTTTCTCAACGCCTGGAAAATCTGTTGGCCCAACTTGAATCCGAGCTGGATATCCTTCAAGTGGAAAAGCGTATCCGTGGGCGCGTCAAGCGCCAGATGGAAAAAAGCCAGCGTGAGTATTACTTAAACGAACAGGTCAAGGCGATCCAGAAAGAACTTGGTGAGGGCGAAGACGGCGCTGACATTGAGGAGTTGGAAAAGAAAATCGAAGCTGCGCGCATGCCCAAGGCCGCCAAGGCCAAGGCTGATGCGGAGTTGAAAAAACTGAAGCTGATGTCACCGATGTCGGCGGAAGCCACGGTGGTGCGCAACTATCTTGATGTGGTCGTCAATCTTCCCTGGAAGAAAAAGAGCAAGGTCACACACGATCTGAAGTTTGCAGAAAAAGTTCTTGAAGAAGACCATTACGGTCTCGACAAGGTCAAGGAACGCATTCTCGAATATCTGGCTGTCCAGCAACGCGTCGAGAAAGTGAAAGCGCCAATTTTGTGTCTCGTTGGCCCTCCCGGTGTCGGCAAGACTTCACTTGGGCAATCCATTGCGCGCGCGACCAACCGTAAATTTATCCGCATGGCGCTCGGTGGTGTGCGTGATGAAGCTGAAATCCGCGGTCATCGCCGCACCTATATCGGTTCAATGCCAGGCAAGATTCTGCAAAGCTTGACCAAGGCCGGTGTGCGTAATCCGCTGTTTTTGCTCGATGAAGTCGACAAGATGGGGATGGACTTCCGCGGTGATCCGGCTTCGGCCTTGCTCGAAGTGTTGGATCCTGAACAAAACCATACCTTCCAGGATCACTACGTCGAAGTGGATTTTGACTTATCTGACGTGATGTTCGTTGCGACGTCCAACTCGTTCAATATTCCGCCAGCTTTGCTGGACCGGATGGAAGTCATTCGGCTGTCGGGTTACACGGAAGAAGAAAAAATCAGCATCGTGCAGCGTTATCTGTTGCCCAAGCAGATGAAAAACAATGGTGTGAAATCGGACGAGCTCAACATTGCTGAAAGTGCGATTCGCGACATCATTCGTTATTACAGTCGTGAGGCGGGTGTTCGCTCGGTCGAACGGGAAATCTCAAAGATTTGCCGCAAGGTTGTCAAAATGTTGCTGCTGAAAAAGCACGAGGGCAAAGTCCAGGTGACGGGTCGCAACCTCGATAAATTTCTGGGCGTGCGTCGTTATAACTTTGGCATGGCCGAGAAACAGAATCAGATTGGTCAAGTCAATGGTCTGGCCTGGACCGAAGTGGGCGGTGATTTGTTGACGATTGAAGTGGCTGTAATGCCTGGCAAGGGCAACATACAGCGCACCGGTTCGCTCGGTGATGTGATGAAAGAATCGGTCGAAGCTGCTCGCAGTGTCGTCCGTTCGCGTTCCAGAAGGTTCGGCATTCCCGATGACATTTGGGAGAAGCGTGACATGCACGTTCATGCTCCCGAAGGTGCAACACCGAAAGATGGCCCATCTGCTGGTGCGGCGATGACGACAGCAATGGTCTCCGCGCTGACCAAAATTCCTGTGCGTGCAGATGTGGCAATGACGGGTGAAATTACATTGCGTGGCGAAGTGTTGCCGATCGGTGGTCTGAAGGAAAAATTGTTGGCAGCGCATCGGGGTGGTATCAAGACCGTTCTGATTCCTGAAGACAATGTTAAAGATTTGGCCGATGTTCCCGAGAATGTGAAGAACAAGATCGAGATCATTCCGGTCAAGTGGATCGAGCAGGTTCTCGACATCGCACTGGAAACGAAACTGGTCGCACTTCCTGACGAAGAGATCGTTGCAGCGAGCTCTGCGGCGGAACCAGTAAAGCTAGAGACGGCTTCTCCTGCCAAAACGGATGAGGTCGTCAAGCATTGAGTTAGATCAAAGCGAATCTAAAGTTACTGTTTCAGGCCTTGACATACCAGTTCACTGGTTGATTTAATGTGGACTGATGTGTTGCATTAGTGGTCAACAAAGCAGGCAGGTACCGAACACGTTTTCTAAAGTGAATTTTTGAACGAAACAATTTCAAGGGGGCGGAAGTGAATAAAACTGAATTGATCGATCACGTAGCAAAGACTGCCGATATATCCAAGGCAGCTGCAGGTCGTGCACTTGATTCTATTATTGGTGCGGTCAAGACTTCGCTGAAAAAAGGTGGGAGTGTGACGCTAGTTGGATTCGGAACCTTCACCGTTGGTAAACGAGCGGCTCGCACGGGTCGCAATCCCCGTACTGGTGCTGCCATTAAAATCAAGTCAGCAAAAGTACCGAAGTTTCGTCCTGGCAAAGCATTGAAAGATGCGGTAAACTAGCGGTCTTTCCAACTGGTGACAGGGGTTGGAATAAATCAGTCAAGAGTTCAGCAAACAATGAAGGCTCAGTCTTCTGCAGTTCAGACTCAGCGGGGTGCTTAGCTCAGTTGGTAGAGCGGCGCCCTTACAAGGCGTAGGTCGGGAGTTCGAGCCTCTCAGCACCCACCAGCTAAATTTGACAGGTCAGCTGTAAATGGAGTGGTAGTTCAGTTGGTTAGAATACCGGCCTGTCACGCCGGGGGTCGCGGGTTCGAGTCCCGTCCACTCCGCCAAACATCAAAAAGCCGTTATGGGTCACAAACCTGTAGCGGCTTTTTTATTTCTGCAGTGGCGCTGATCAAATCAGTTCATCGACATCTAATCTGTCCCGGACTTACTTGTGGTGAGTGCTTTGGTCAGCAATTTCCCAAGTAACCATTGCAGCCCTCCATCCGTCGATCTTGCGTGATGATATTGAATCATTTCGCGCATTGGTGGAAGACTGAAAGGCACCGGGGCAATCGTTAACGGTAGCTTGGCAAGCATCACTTTTGCCAATCGTTCGTGCATCAAGGCAATTCGATGTGTGCCCGGAAGCATCCATGGGACGATCGTAAACGAGGAAGCAACGATTTCGACACGTCTGCTGTCACCGCGATCCTTAAGCTGTTCTTCAGCATAGGTTTGAGTGCTTCCAATTTGGACCACGATATGACCGCAAGAGAGAAAAACCTCTTCCGTTATTGGTTTCAAGAATATTGGATTTTTATTCCAGCCAACGATGACATGTCGTTCTTCAAACAGCAGACATTTCGGATGATTCGCTGAAAGAAAGCGCTCTGGCGTCAGGATGAAATCCAGCACTCCTCTATCCAGACTGGAATTGATTTCTGAATTGGGTTGAATCACTTCGAGCCGAATTCCCGGAGCATCGGTCTCCAGTTCTGCTAACAAGGGAATGATGAGCACGGTTGTGATGTAGTCAGATGCCGCCAACCGAAAGGTTCGTTTCGATGTGGACGGATCAAATACGGTGGAGCTGGAAACCAGTGCCTGCATGGTGACCAGTGCTTGCTCAACTAGAGGTGCGATCCCTAATGCGTGTGAAGTCGGGACCATTTTCTTGCCATGCGCGACAAGAATTTCATCATTGAAGGTTTCTCTCAAGCGTCGTAACGCAGCGCTCATCGCCGACTGGGTAATGTTGAGCCGATCAGCAGCGCGCGTGACGTTGCGCTCCTCCAGTAGTGCCTGAAGCGCAACCAGCAAGTTTAGGTCGAATTTATTGAGCCGCATCGATCAGTAATTCTATGACTGATCAATGACAAAAACAAATCATTTTACTTATTATTTCGGGTGCTCCACCATTCGCAAAACTTCAAAAGCCAACGGAGACACTGGTAATGCATATATGGATTCGCACGACACTCAATGCGAAATGGTTCGTTGCGTTGTTGGTCTTGGCGGTCGCCGCTGTAGAGCCCTCGGTCGCCGTAATAATAAACAGTTCGGATACTAGCTTTATCGCGCTGGGTACGATGGGCGGTCCGGTATCAAGCCCGGTGCGCTCACAACCGGCTAACGTATTACTCCATGCCGACAAAGCCTATCTGGTCGATACGGGTGATGGAGCCGTACAGCAGTTGGCCAAAGCTGGAGTGCAGTTGAGCGCAGTTCGCGCCATCTTCATTAGTCATTTGCATGTTGATCATATTGGTGGACTGGAAGCCGTTCTCGGGTTGCGTATTCAGACACTGCTTCCGGGCGTTGTAACGATTTACGGGCCGCCAGGAACACAACTACTTGTTGATGGAATCGTTGCCGCGTTACAGCCTTCAGCGCAAGCCGCTTATGGCATTCCGGGACGGAGATGGGCTTCACCCGAAAGCACGGTCAAGGTGATTGAAATGACCGATGGATCGAAGGTCGATGTCGATGGCATAACTGTGACGGCAGCGCAGAACACTCACTATGATTTCGCGCCCGGCAGTCCCGACGACCAGCGCTTCAAATCGCTCTCGTTCCGTTTCGATCTTCCAGGCCGGTCGATTGTCTATACCGGTGATACCGGCCCAAGCGAAGCGGTCGAACGTCTCGCCAAGGGTGCCGATCTATTGGTCAGCGAGATGATTGATCTGGAAATGACCGTTGCCACGATCCACCGCGTTGAACCGAACATGCCGAAACCGCAATTTGAAGGCATGATGAAACATCTTTCCACTCATCATTTATCACCGCTACAGGTTGGCGAACTCGCAGCACGGGCCGGAGTGAAAAGCGTTGTCGTAACGCATCTTGCGCCGGGCACAACCACCCAACCAGATCTTGATCGCTATGTTCGTGAAATCCAGCGCAATTTTCACGGGCCCGTCACGATTGCCAACGATCTGGACAGGTTTTAACCATGAAAGGTTGTCGCCTTTATTGTTCTCGTGCCATAGCCCTTTCGATTTTAAATTTCCACAGAAAAGAGTAACCACCATGTTCCGCTACTTCCCCACAAACTACGTCTGGAATCTTTCCGTCGATCTGGCCATCGAGATGGGTGCGCGCATCGGTGAGATTGAAGAGATGTGCGCGCCGCTTCAGGAGGCAGCTAGGCAGCCCGATGCCGCCGGTACAAAAGCTTTCCGCGAGACTTGGGCGCGCATGGCTGAGAAGCTGTGCACGCTGGCTGAAGAAGATGAATCTCGCGGCCGACTGATCTCGGCCGGGGAAAAATATCAGCGTGCATCAATGTATCTGCTGACCTGCGAACGACTGCAAGCACATGGCGCGCCGGGGCGAGTCGAACTATATGCACGGTTGCAAGAGCTATTCACAAAAGGGATTAAGTTGTCAGGGGCGGCATGTGAGGAGGTGAAGATTCCTTACGGTGACAGTTTTCTATCGGGCCTGTTTGTCCCTGCAAACAGGTTGAAATCAGGTGAGCGTGCGCCGCTGCTGGTCCAGGTCAATGGTCTCGACTCGACCAAGGAGATGAAATACTTCGTTGGCTTACCACGTTGGCTGGCCGAACGCGGTGTCAGTTCGTTAATCGTCGATCAACCCGGGACCGGTGATGCACTGCGCTTGCGTGGCCTGACCGCGCGTTTCGATGCCGAACATTGGGCCAGCCCTGTCGTAGATTGGCTCGAGGGCAGGGTCGACGTTGACCCAAAGCGCATCGGCATGGAAGGCGTCTCACTCGGTGGTTACTACTGTCCACGTGCCGTGGCCTTCGAACCGCGCTTCGCCTGTGGCGTGGCCTGGGGTGCGAATCACGACTGGCGCGACGTTCAGAAGATGCGGGTTGCCAAGGAAGGCAGCCTGCCGGTGCCCCACTATTGGGCCCACGTTCATTGGGTCTGGGGTGCCAAGGATCAGGACGACTTCATGCATATTGCCGAGAACGTCCATCTCGACGGCGTGCTCGACCGCATCAAAGTGCCTTTCCTGGTGACTCACGGTGAAAAGGATTCGCAGATACCGCTCAAGTGGGCCGAGCGTACCTACGAGCAACTGGTTAACAGCCCAAAACGCGAACTCAAAATTTTCACCGAACGTGAAGGAGGGGTGCAGCACTCCAGTTTTGACAACTCGATGAACGCGGGTCATTACATTGCCGACTGGGTCGCTGAGACCCTCGGTGGGCATACGGCCTGATTACGCGCTTTTCGAGTACACCCATGTTTCTTCTCCACCTTCGTCGACAGCCCATGGAAGATGTTCCAGTGCAAGGTTTAGTCGCATCGTCCTTCATCAATACGAGTTCCTTGGGCCTCAAGTTGATGGTCGTCGGTCGCCGCAAACCAGGTACGACACTTGCGGAACATCGTCATCACATTCGCAATATCCACGGAGAATTAGTACTTCGCTACATCGTTACCGATCCTGAGCATGCACCGAGACGCTATGTCCAGAATCAGGTGTTTGACGGACTGTACCGCCCCACTGCGCCAGGGCACGACCCTTTTGCTCTGAATCGCGACTTCGTTACCCAAATATGGACAACGGATATGGCTGCGTTGGCGCGTTCACGAGAGACTGATTTCTACCGGGATTTTTTGAAAAACGATGAGGATAATTTCGTCGATCAAAGTACCGTGATGTTTATGCCGGTTCGTGAGCGAGAAATGATGTCACGTCGTATTCCTGCGAACGGAGCTTGCAAGCTTTTCAGTTTCATACAAAAGGCCCAAGACGCGGATGCCCAACAATTCATGCGTGTGTGGATGTCTGGCGTTGCGGCCTTGAAAGAAGAGGCTGTTGCCACGAAGATCTGTCGCCATGTTCAGAACGATGTCATGACCAAGTCTGGCGCACCTTCCCTGGCAGACGGCATTGACGAGTTCTGGCTTGAAGACGAAGTCAGCACACGTGCACTATTAAAGAAATGGCAGGCCTGGTTATGTGACGCGATGGTTCGTCCCGGACTCGTGACGGAAACGGGAACGTTTGCGTTACTGGCCCATGAGGCGGTGCTTTATGCAGGGCGGCACTGATTTTTTTGCGTTAAAAATTCCAAACATTCCTTCATCACATTGACTACTGATCAGGACAAATACTTATGAATATCATTGGACCCGATGCTCTGATTTTCGGCGTTGACGACGTCGCAGCCTGCGCACAATATTTGACAGACTATGGACTCAAGCCTGTCGGCGTTACGGATCGTGGTGGTCGCTTTGAAGCACTCGATGGCACGGCCATTATTCTGTGCAAGCAGGACGATGCAAGTATTCCTCCTTCTATGGGCACGGCCAGCATGCTGCGTGAGACTGTGTACGGCGTTGCAGACCACGCCACTCTGCAGGCCATCGAAGCTGAACTGGTCAAAGATCGTACGGTGACGCGTAGTGCCGACGGAACGCTACGTTGTGTCGACGATATGGGCTTCGCTCTGGCGTTTCAACTGACCATTCGCAAGGAGCTTGTTATGCCTGCGGAAACAATCAACGCCCCCGGTGCGTCACCACAACGCCAAGCCAATAGCATTGGTGTTGATCCGACTAATCCGGCATTGCCACGCTCCCTTTCCCACGTGGTTTACTTTGTACCCGACGCGGCCAAGGCTGAAGCCTTTTATCTACGCCTTGGCTTTGTGACAACTGACAGTTTTGTTGGCGTTGGTCCCTTTATGCAGCCCGGCGGTACCAAAGACCACCACACCCTGTTCATGATTCAGACCCCACCCTTCATGAAAGGATGTGAGCACTTTACCTTTCACATGGGTGGGCCGACCGAGATGATGCTGGCGGGCAGCCGCTTCGTCGAAAAGGGTTATCAATCATTCTGGGGTCCGGGGCGTCATCACTTTGGTTCCAACTGGTTCTGGTATTTCAACAGCCCGCTCGGTTGCCATGTTGAGTACGATGCTGACATGGATCTGCATGACGATCAATGGGTGCCGCGCGAAGCTCCGATGAATGCTGATACATCCCAGCTGTTTCTATTTCAATACCGGGAGAAATGGGCGCCTTCGGGTCCGCCTCCTGGCGCGGCAGCTGCAGGCAAACCTCACTAAGAGCCACTAGCGCCACTAAGCGAACAAGCGATGAAAGCGACTCTACAACTGTGTGCTCAGAGCGAACTATTGGAAGGCTGTGCTCGCGGCTTTCCTGAGCACGGTATTTTCATCGTCCGCCATACGGGTCAGGTATATGCTTGGCGTGATGCTTGCCCGCACTACGGGGACACACCGCTGGCCTGGCGGCGTGATGCTTACCTTAACGTGGACGGTACGCGCATTGTTTGTGCAGCACATGGCGCACAGTTCGAGCCTGACACGGGTCTTTGTATTATTGGACCTTGCCTGGGGCAGGCGCTGATCCGGGTACCGATTGTGCTGACAGACAAGGGCCAGATTGAACTCGAATCCGGTACGCAACCCAACATCGATCCGGACGCTTTTCAGGAGAATCATTGATGACCGCAGTCTTGCCCCAAGCAGTAAAAAAAGTCCTCGTCATCGGAGGCGGTTTTTCCGGAATGTCGGCGGCGATAGAGCTTCGCAAACATCATGTCGCTGTCGATGTGGTTGAGATCGATCCGGGCTGGCGCTCATATGGTGCTGGCATCAGTCTCGGCAGCCCAACCTTGCGCGCTTTTCAGACGCTTGGCATTCTCGAAGACTTTCTCAAGTACGGCTATGGCAGTGACTCGCTGGACTTGTATCTTGCCAATGGACAGCCACTTGGACAATTGCCGACACCCCGTCTGGTCGGTCCGGATAAACCCGCTGCAGGCGGAATCATGCGACCGGCGCTGGCCAAGTTGATGGCCGAGGCCACGCGGCGGGCGGGCGCCGATGTGCGCCTAGGCTGTACCTTTACTGTGATCGAGCAAGACGCAGAGGGGGTTGATGTCACGTTCACGGATGGCAGCACGCGACGTTACGACATGGTGATCGGTGCTGATGGACTCAACTCCAAAGTTCGCGAACGTTTTTTTCCATCGGCTCCACGCCCGCGCTACACCGGTCAGGGCATCTGGCGTGCGGTATTGCGGCGACCTGCTGACATCGTCCGCGCGGCCATGTGGATGGGTGGCAAAGTGAAACCAGGCGTGAACCCGGTCTCGCAGGATGAGATGTACTTGTTTGTCACGGAAAACCGGTCCAACAATGAGCACGTGCCTGTGGCCGAACAACCCGCACATCTGCGCGAAATGCTGGCCCCATTTTCTGCGCCTCTATTGCAGCAGATTCGTACTCAAATTGATGAACATGCACAGGTTATTTACCGGCCTCTGGAAAGCATGCTTTTGCCGCAACCTTGGTTTGAGGGCAGAGTCGTATTGATTGGTGATGCGGTGCATGCCACGACACCGCATCTCGCGTCAGGGGCCTGTATCGGTATTGAAGATGGCTTGGTATTAGCTGAAGAACTCGCTCGCGCGTCCAACGTTCAGGAAGGATTACAGCGTTTTCAGTCACGACGCTGGGAGCGCTGCCGTATGGTGGTCGAAAACTCGGGCCGTCTCGGTGAAATCGAAATTGAGGGCGGTGACAAACAGGAGCATGCACGCTTGATGCGTGACTCCATGATGGCGCTGGCGCAGCCGATTTAGCCGATTTGATCAGCAAGTAAGGAGACAACGTGGTCAAGACCGAAAGTAAGATTGGGCGCGGCGTGTTGATGGTGGCGCATTGTGCGGGCATGGTTGATCTGGTCGCACTTCCAGTCTGGGTGGGCACCTTGATCTCGAAGTATGGATTCGACCCGCAGCAGGCGGGTGGTCTGGCGACATTATTCCTTGCAGGTGCGGTGACAAGCAGTCTATTTTTTGCACCACGATTTAATCGTATACGTGGTCGCATCGCCGCGCCGCTGGGATTCGGTTTTGCAGCGCTGGCCTTTTTCGGAATGTCGATCATGCACGACTTCATGATTTTGGCTTTGCTGCATGCGCTGGCTGGTGTGACAGCGGGTTGCGGTCTCAGCTTTACGCACGGCACCATCGGGCGAAGTGCCAATCCACATCGCATGTTTGCACTGGTCGGAATGGCGTTGGGGGTGTTTGCCATTGCTTTTCTTGCATCGACCCCGCAACTGGTTGCCAAGCTTGGCGGGCCGGCATTGTTTTGGGTCTTTAGCGGCGTGATGGCTGTGGCAGCGTTGGTCAGCGCGCTGGCTTTTCCGATACCGCACCCAGTGCCCGAAAGCCAACAACTTTCGCGCGGTCGCATGAATCCCGCAGTCTGGTTCGCGGTTTTTGGGGTAGCTTGCATGGGCCTGGTGCAGGCCATGTCGTTCAGCTTTGTCGAGCGTATTGGTATTGACCGCGGTTTTGGCTTCGCAGCGGTATCTGGCGTATTGATTGCACTCGGTTTCGTTAACTTGATTCCCGCACCGTTGGCTGCCTTGTTGCAGCGGCACTTGTCGGCGCATAAGGTTGTGATCGCCGGACCGATAGTTCAGGCGGTGGTAGTGCTGCTCATTACGCAGAGTGCGAGCTTTGCACCCTATGCAGCGGGAACTGCAGTGTTGCCCGCGATTATCGTGTTCACGCATACCTTCGCCTTTGGCTTGCTTGCTGCACTGGACCCAACCGGTCGTGCGGTAGCAGCTACGCCAGCGATGCTGATGATCGGCGCGGCTATTGGCCCGATTCTGGGTGGCACGCTCGTCAAGTCGGCAGGTTATGGCAGCTTGGGGATTGCAGCGGTTGTCGTGGCTTCTCTGGCGGTCGCATCATTCTCGCGCGTGAGTCGGCAGCCGATTCACGGTGTAGCGCGGACCTGATTTTCAAACCAGATTCTCAAACTTGATATCAACACCCCTATGAGCTTACCTCCCATCCATCGCGTGGTCACCGGGCACGACAGTAACGGCAAAGCAATCGTATCTACTGACGGCCCATTGCCCACCGTGATTGAGGTCGCCGCAATTCCCGGTACGGTCTTTCATGAAGTCTGGAGCACTGAAGGGAGCCCGGTACAAGTCGACAATGGTGACGACCCCACGATCAGTCCGCTCAAATTGCCACCACCGAAGCAGGGCACACGTATACGTATCGTCGACATTCCCCCGGACAGCGAAGAATTTCTTGCGCATGGGGCAAAGCAAATGAAAGAAGCCTTCAGCCAGATCGGCGATGTTGCCGCCTCAACGGTCAAAAAGGATTCGCCACATCCGTTGATGCATCGCACTGAATCGGTCGATTACGGCGTGGTACTGGAAGGTGAGTTGACCCTGGTACTCGATGAGAGTGAAGTGATGTTGCGACAAGGCAGTGTGGTCATTCAGCGTGGCACCAACCATGCCTGGGCGAATCGTTCAGATCGCATGTGCCGTATGTTGTTCGTGCTCGTTGACGGGCAGTATGAACCGTCCATTCGTGACGCTTTGGCGAACCGTTGAAATACGATACTGACAAACGCGATGACCACCGAGAATTTATTTGATCTGAAAGGGCAAGTAGCTCTGATCACCGGTGCAGCAAAAGGGCTTGGCCGCGCAATGGCTCAAACTTTTGCTGCGCAAGGTGCGGCGGTGGTCTTGGCTGATATGGATGGAACGAGCTGTGAAGATGCGGCTAAAGAACTGCGTGCAGAAGGGGCAGAAGCGATTGCGTTTTGTTGTGATGTTTCCAATCCTGGCGATATCGCGCGATTAATCGAAGCGAGTATTTCGTGGCGTGGTCGTGTCGATACGCTCGTATGCAATGCTGGCATACAAGGTCCGGCCGGACCGTTGACGAATGCTGATGACAGCGATTGGCAAAAGGTGTTCAACATCAATCTCCGCGCGGCCGTTCGGCTGGTGCAAGGTCTCGTCCCCGGCATGGCTGAGCGTGGCACGGGCAGTGTGATCCTGATGTCCAGCATTGCGGGTTTACGCGGGAACAAATCGATTGGACTTTATGGTTTGACCAAAGCTGCAGTGGCTCAACTGGCGCGCAATCTCGCGGTGGAGTGGGGGCCATCCGGCGTGCGCGTCAATGCAATCTCTCCCGGCCTGATTCGCACACCCTTGTCGACAGGGTTGATGAAGGATGAAGCCTTCATGCAACGACGGCTGTCCATGACTCCGCTGCGTCGTGTCGGTGAACCTCATGAAATAGCCGGCGTTGCTGCGATGCTGGCCAGTCGCGCAGGTGCGTTCATCACCGGGCAGAATCTGGTGGTGGATGGTGGCACATTGATTTCGGACGGGAGCTAAATATGACACGACGCTTTGTTGACCTCTCGATTTTTCTTGAAAACGAAGTGCTCTCTGATCCGCCCCCACTCGCGCCCAGGATCACTTATCAAAAACATGCAGACACTTTGCATGAATTCATGGCGATGATTCCCGGGACGACCGCTGCGGACTATCCCGAAGGTGAAGCGGCCGCCGCCGAATGGGTAACTCTAACAACCCACAGCGGTACCCATCTCGATGCACCGTATCACTTCCACTCGACCATGGACGCAAAGAATGGTGGGAAAAAACCTTCCATCACGATCGATCAAGTGCCGCTGGAATGGTGCTTTCAGCCGGGAGTGAAGCTGGACTTCAGGCACTTTCCAGATGGCTATGTTGCGACTGCCCACGACGTCGAGGCAGAACTTGCACGTATTAGTCATGTGCTTCAGCCACTGGATATTGTCGTCGTCAACACGCGGGCCGGTTCGCGTTACGGTCACAACGACTACGTCAGTTCTGGTTGTGGCATGGGCTACGAAGCGACGATGTATCTGCTCGAACGTGGTGTGCGTCTGACGGGTACAGACGCCTGGAGCTGGGACGCGCCATTTTCATACACCGCCAAAAAAATTGCCGAGACCGGCAACAAAGCACTGATCTGGGAAGGTCATAAAGCGGGCCGTGACATTGGCTACTGTCACCTGGAAAAATTGCATAACCTCGAAGCCATACCCGGAGATGGTTTTTTCATCAGTTGCTTCCCGCACAAAGTACGCGCGGCGTCGGCAGGATGGACGCGTGCTGTCGCGATCTTTGATGATGCTTTGATGGCGCTGCCGCGCTGATTGTCATTCTGAGTATAGCGAAGAATCTCAGGTAGTAATGAATCAGCCGTCACTACTGGAACCACCTGAGATCCTTCGCTGTGCTCAGGATGACAAGATGTCAGATATCTAAAATAATTTTATGAGAAATCTTCAATGAAACTTGCCACCCTAAGCAATGACTCTCCCGATGGCCGTCTGATCGTTGTTTCTCGTAGCCTTGAACTTGCAGCAGATGCCAGCATGATTGCATCTAGTCTTCTGGATGCCTTGCAGCGTTGGGCCGAGGTGGAAGGTGCACTGCAATGGCTGAGTGACGCGCTGAACGCAGGCCAGGCTGCCAGCGCATTT
Organism: Betaproteobacteria bacterium; assembly: GCA_025362735.1. Lineage (GTDB taxonomy): Bacteria > Pseudomonadota > Gammaproteobacteria > Burkholderiales > Burkholderiaceae_D > JANYFL01. The sequence goes on from JANYFL010000071.1 coordinate 165,176, forward strand.
CCATTTGACCCTAAGCAATGCATGGCGCCACTGCCACGCAGTCCGCAATGGTGCGATGGCTCTGCTTTTCTTAATCACGGCCATCTGATGTCGAAAGCTTTTAACACACCACCAATTCCGAATTTTGAAACGATTCCAGTCATGTATCAGGGTGCGTCCGATGACTTTCTTGGGCCGCAACAGGACGTCCCTTTTCTTGAAGAAAAAGATGGCATTGACTTTGAAGGTGAGTTTGGTGTGATCACTGGGCCCGTGCCGATGGGAATCACATCGGAGGCTGCGCTGGCCCGTGTGCGTTTGCTGGTGCAAATTAACGATTGGAGTCTGCGTGCGATCGCCGCAAATGAAGTCAAGACGGGTTTTGGTTTCTTGCAGAGCAAGCCTTCAACCAGTTTCGCACCTGTTGCGGTGACGCCAGATGAACTCGGTGATGCATGGCAAAGTGGACGTACGAATCTGAATCTTCATATCGAATGGAATGGTCAATGGTTTGGTCATCCGCATGGCCGAGAAATGAATTTTGGTTTTGGCGAATTGATCGCGCATGCGGCCCGCACACGACGTTTGTCCGCAGGAACGATTATTGGGTCGGGCACCGTCTCGAATGTCAGTCGCGATGCCGGATCAGCCTGCATTGCTGAACGACGTGTAATTGAAATGATCGATCAAGGCGGGGTGAAAACCAACTTCATGCGGTTTGGTGATCGTATTCGCATGGAGGCTCGCGCTGAGGGTATGAGCCAGGGGTCGTTCGGCATCATTGATCAACGCGTTGTGCAAGTGCCGTCGCCATGACCCATGTCCTCGTCACGGGAGCAGGGGGCTTTGTTGGCAGTGCGCTGACGCAAAGACTCCTGAATGAGCCGGGGACTTTGACGCAAACACCGCAACGGCTGACGGTGATTGACCAACGGCTAGACTCTTCGATACCTTGGTTGAACGACTCAAGGGTACACAGTTTTGAAGGCAGCTTTAGCGATTCCACTGTTCTGCGGCAAGCTTTAGACGAGCCGGTTGATATTGTTTTTCATCTCGCCAGCGTGCCGGGTAGTCTGGCGGAACGTGAGCAGGAGTTGGGCAGACAGGTCAATCTGCAGGCGACCCTGGATTTATTTCATCGGCTTGCAGAGCAGGGTGCTTCAGTACCGCGCGTGGTTTTCGCAAGCACCGTTGCCGTTTATGGATCGCTTGATCCTAAAGTGACAGTGAATGAGTCAACACCTGTACGACCCAAGCTCAGCTATGGCGCGCACAAGCTGATGACGGAAATCCTGCTTGCCGATCTGAGCCGACGCGGTGTGCTGGAAGGCTTGTCTCTGCGCTTGCCAGGGATTGTCGCCCGTCCTTTGTCGCCCACCGGTCACGGCTCGGCCTTCATGAGTGATTTGTTTCGACGCTTGACGGCAGATTTGACGGCGGATGAATCAGAAAACCAGCCTTATGTCTGTCCCGTTTCTGCGGATGCCCGGGCCTGGTGGATGTCGCTGCAGTGCTGCATCGACAATCTGTTGCTTGCCGCAAAGTTGTTGGCTGATCCTATACGGTTAGATGCACGCCGTGTGGTGCAATTGCCGGTGCTGACAGCAACCGTGGCTGAAGTGGTTGGGGCGATTGAGTCCTCGATGAATCGGCCGACTCAAATCCGGTTTGTACCGGATGAGCGCACCGAACAATTGTTCGGCCGCTATCCGCCACTGGAAGTACCAACTGCTCTTGCTTTGGGGTTCGTCAATGATGGAGATCTGCGTCAATTGGTTCGACGCGCCTTGCTTGATCACTGAGTTAAGCGATGACTTTCTGTAACGTGAACTGAACTAAGTTTGCGTTACGAGTTTGTTCACTTTGCCCATTTCTTTTCAAAGTCCCAGACATCCTTGAAACCGATCAGACCACAGAACTCCATGAAGTCGAACATCGGGATGTCACTGACCTGACTCAGACCCTGATCCTTCAAACGC
>JANYFL010000016.1 GCA_025362735.1 Betaproteobacteria bacterium
TTGACCCCGTTCATGATGCCTTCAGATTGATCGTGCGGTGTGGATGGGGTCTTGTGCCGCCAGAACGTCCCATCCACATCGTTGAATAATAATAAATCGGTGAACGTGCCACCAACGTCAACACCTAACCGAAAAGACATAGTTTCTCCGCAGAGTTTATTGGAATAAGTATGCTCTGCATTCTGAGCACACCATGATTATGCGTCTAATTCTCGCAACCCTTTATCCGCTGTGCGATTGTGGGCAGTCAAAACTATTGCATTCTTTTTCTTGACTGAATCAAGGCACATTTTCTTACTCAAGTTGCGTAACTTTATGATGACGCAAAAGTAAAAATAATCCAAGTGCTGCAAATACAAGATTCAGTGAACCCACCACGACAAAGGGGGCAGTGTGACCAATCAAATCGAACATGTAACCACCTGCAAAACCAATCAACACGGCACTGATGCTGCCAACCGCAGTATAGACACCCATTGCCGCTCCACGAATGTGCGGTGGGGCCTCATCTCCAAGCACCGATTGCCCAGCAATGATCAATGCACTTTCACTGATCCCGATAGCTGCAACGACAATGGTGATGCCGAATCCCATGACATTCGTAATCAGAATGGTCGAAATCAAGGTAAATCCAGTCAAAGCTGCCGACGCCACCAAGAGAACGGTACGATTGACCCGATCTGCGATCAGCCCACAAATCACCGGCGAAATCAAGGTGGCACATTTGAATACGGCAAGTAAGATTCCGGCTCGTTCGAGGGAGTCAACCGATGTCACACCCTGCCCCGCTGCTCCATTCATAATCCAAAGAGAAAGAAACGACGCCATCACAACATAGTCGGAACGAATCACGAATCCCATAACAACCACCAGTGCGAAACGCGGCTTTTGCCGGGCATATCGAACGACTGCTTTGTAATCCTCTTTAAAAGCAGACGCAGCTTCAGCCAAACTGCGTTTTTTTTGTGCCGGCGCGTTGAGGATGGGGACATTCTCTAGATAAAAAATCGCCACCCCCGCACCAATCAGACCAATCGCAGCAATGGCCCAAAATGCATACCGGCCTGCAAGGTCTGGTGCAAATCCTAAACCGACCAGCCAACCGGGAATATGCGAACCTACCAATGCAACCAAAACGATACCCGTCAAGCCCTGCACGAAAATCATGAGTCCGGTAAATTTTCCACGAGACGCGTTGTCCGGATAGTCGACCATCATCGTTGCGGCTCCCGCAGTGTGGGCGGCCCAAGACATCCCAAAACCAAACTGCACCAAAAACAATATGGACATTGCAGTGGCCAAAGGATAAATGAACAGGCATGCGGAATAGCCAAGCAAGGCAATCACCACAATGATTTTGCGGCCCTGACTATCAGCGACCCCGCCCCAGATCACAATAAATATCAGCAGCGCAATTTGCTGAACCGTCGCAAGATTACCGGCCAATCGACCCTGCTCTTCGCGGGGAATATGAAAGAGTTCCGTGAAAACGAACGGCTGCATTAGCGGCATAAACGTCAGCACACAAATGGCCGCACTAATCACAATGAGGAAAACACCAATCTGCTTTGGCGTTACTCCCGGCGCCAGCTTGATTGGTCCGATATCCTGCTGGGTGTCATTGAGCGTATTCATATACCCAGCCTCGATATCGATAATTTCATATGGATAGAAACATCCGATGCAGGGCTATACCAGACAGAAGTTTGCACTCAAGTGCGAACAATACGCATACAAGGTGTGGGCGGATTATGGAATCCGAAACGTACAGCAGCAGAATAGGAAGACTAGCGAAACGGAGGTGCGCTGAGGAGCGCGCCTTAGAGCAATTTGAGAATCAACTTATGCACATTGCTTCGTCAAAACGGGCTGAACGTATGAAGGCACTCCCACCCGCTTTCCCTTTTTTTCAACCTGTTGGGGCTTGGCATTCGACGCCGCACTCGCAAAAAGCGGAACAGTTGACTCTTGCTGAGTACCAAGTTCATCGCTGCTTAAGGCATTGCTGATATTCCCAGCAACGCCTTTTAATTCTTCAACGTAGCGCTTTACAGCCTCGGATAAGGACATGGCAGAAGAGAAATAGGTCAGAGTCAGTGTAGCGAAAATTTCATTATTTTCGAAAATGGGGACACTAATTGAAGATGTTTTTCCAGGCTCAGCCGAATACAGAGTTCGGTCGTTGGTCGCATAACCATCTTCCCGGATGCGCTTGACGAGTTGTCCAGACTCAAACATGGTCAACATCAGCGATCGTCCTTCAACGACTTCCAAGCCCTTCAGCACACAGCGGCGTTCTTCATCCGAGGTGTAAGCCAAAAATACGTGACCCGAAGCGCAACCAAGAAGCGGAAACGTATATCCCGGCTGATAATTTGTAAATGTTAAGGAGGTCAGGGCATTGGTCGAATCACGCACCATCATCCATTGGCCAACATGTGTCGAAACACCAATCGGCCAAAATATCTTCTTTGTTAAAGCGACAATGAACGGACGGGCGACAGTGACGAGCTTACCTTCATTGCGATAACCACTCGACAAGGATTGGACCAGGCCCGTAACGCGGTAGCGCTTGCGTGTTGGCTCGCATTCAATCAAGCCTTTATGCACCAGAGTCTGGACAATGCGATAGGCCGTTGGGTATGGCAAATCGATTAAACGGGCAATTTCCATCAATGGCAAGGAACCGTATCGATTGATTGCCTGCAGTGCCTCAATGCTACGGCATACAGATCGTACCGGGACGCCTCTTTCCATTGCAGCCACCTTCAAAGTAGAAAATTCAAATGCCTGACCTACTCATAACACTAATCTACGATCAGAATTATACTGAATGTTGACAAGAGCAAGGCCAAAGGGAACTAAGGGGAATGTTAGAAAATTATTATATCTAAAGAAGCCCAAATATACGCCTCAAGGTTTTGAGAATCGTATTGAGCAATCTAAGCCCCTCGCCCGCCACATACTAACTTCTTCTTGCTTAGGTTATGTTGGCCTAATCGTCATTCACAACAAAAAGTGACAACTTTGGTGTCGTAAATATAAGCATTTTTTAGAATGTGGAATTGTTGTTAGATATAAACAAAACCACATTTACTAAAATTGGTTACGACCGAGCTGCTAGTTTCCCTTACGTCGCCCCGCGGGCCGCACGCAGAAGTGGCTGAATTTCATCAAGTCTTTTCTGATGCAATGGATAAAAAAACAAAAGCGTAAAGACGATCAGTTTCCCGGCTGCTGGCACCGCACTCATGATCAACTTGAGTCCCACGATCGCTTCAGCGGTTTGCGGAACGTTGGGACGATAGCCCACATACGTTAACAGCAAGCCCGCAATGACTGCACCGATTCCGAGTCCAAATTTGATCGCAAAGGCAATCGTGCTTGCAGTAAGACCCACCATGCGACGGCCCGAACGCAACTCGGCATCGTCCGCAACGTCAGGAATCATCGAAACCATAATCGGATACACACAGCCACCAAAGAGATTGATGAAGAAAGTAAGACCATTGATCTGGATACTGCTTTGCGGATCGACAAAATAAAAACTGATATAGAGCAGAGTCGCCAGTATGCTCGCGGCCTGCATAACCCTGAGCTTGCAATACCGTCTGGTTAAGGTTGACGACAGCAGAATCCCCGAGACCATTCCAATCCCTGTAGCCAGGAAAAATAAGGGGGCTCTGGACTCATCACCGACGACGTAGGTTAAATAATAAAGGGTGCTGCCGCTGACGATGGTGAGCGCCATGGAAATGAAAATGCAGCAGATTGCCATCACCCACCAAGGACGTTTTCCCAGCAGGGTGCCAATATCTCGTTTGACATGCATCTCCTGCGCCATGGGCTTGACACGTTCTTTGGTGCCAGCAAAACAAAACCAAAATATGAGGCTGCTCGCAACGGCGATCAGAATAATTGCGTACTGATATCCCAACTGCCGATTGTCGCCACCAAGGACGCTGACAAGCTTGAGCATTGTGGTATTGACCAGGATCGAACACGTATACGCGCAAAACGTGCGGATCATTGCCAATTTGGTGCGGTCGCGTACGTCATCCGTCAACAGCGCCGGCATGGCGCCATACGGTATGTTCACCAGGCTGTACGCCATCATGAGGGCGATGTAAGTAGTATAGGCATAAACCAGCTTGAATGAGTCGCTCCCAGCAGGCGCTGAAAAAACAGCGATGGCGCAAATACCAAGGACTGGCGCCCCGAACAGCAAATAGGGTCTGCACTGTCCCCAGCGGGATTTGGTGCGGTCAACCATCGTACCCAAAAAGACATCCCAGACTGCATCAACCCCACGGGCCACGAATATCAGTGTACCTACTGCCGCTGCCGAAATCCCATAGATGTCCGTGTAATAGAACATCAGGAAAGTAGTCACAGTGGCAAAGATCAAGGTGCTGGCGAAATCGCCCATGCCAAAAGCAAATTTTTCCTTGAAAGGAATCGGACTGGTGATCATGGATGCTCCGGTGAGGCTTTACCCTAAGCGTGGTAAAGCGACAGAATTATAGTTATAAGCCCGAGCTGACCATCGGTTTGAAAATGAATGATTTCCAAACCCATCTGGCTGGTTAGTCAGGCGATTAGTATCAGTTGCAAAGCATTTACCCTGCATAAGTCACAATTGTCACTTATTCAAACTGCGTCTTACAGAGGCCCCGCAACTATAACTTAAATATAGGTTGAAGTAACCGGAGCCCGTTTTAATTATTATTTTACGCAAAAAACCCCTAACTACTCGTTAGGGGTTTTCGGTTGGGCTATTGTTAGCAATCAGGCCTTGATTGCACCAACAAAGTGTACGGGGGGCAACTGACCTTTCAGATAAACCGCCTCGCGCTGACCATGAAAGATTTTGTCCTTGGCAAATCCCGCATCGATCATAGCTTGGTCATGATCCATGGTCTTGTAAGCATTTGAAAAAGGTTCGTTCGCATGCATTCCGAACCAGCTATTCATCAATATGTCAAAAGGATCACTCGGATAAGCCAGTCCACCGTCATGCAAGGTGATGCCCCCCGGAGCAAGCAGACGATTACATTCTTTATAAATTGCCTTGATATGAGGCCCTGGCATTTCGTGCGTAACCAGCAGAGATGACACGATATCAAAGTACCCATCCGGGAAATCAGTATGCGCCGCATCTTGTTGCGAATAATGAATCGCTTTCCCTAGCGCCTCGGCACGACCATGTCCGTAACGGACTTGGGGCGCACCGATATCAATTCCATATACCTCTGCATCAGGATAAATATCCTTCCAGGGCAGGGTCGTAAAGCCAGGACCACAACCCATATCCAGGATGCGCTTCGGCTTTAAATTCGGGAATTTTTCCTGGGTGAAGAGTGCCGTCGCCAAGCCCAAGTCGGCGTTTGTTTTACCCAATCCACCGAACGCAAAAACGTACACGCCACGGTCGTATAGGGCGCCTGCAAAAACATCGTCCGAGCTCAGATCCGTTTGGAAATTGCCAGGCATCACATGGATATCGACTGCCTCGATATAGCGCGGCATCTTGAGATCAGGATTAACCCGAATCGTGCCCAAGTCGCCTTTACGTGGCTTGGATTTTTCGATAAGGGTATCCAGTTGCCGCTCCACACTCTCTCCAACCGTATCCCAAAGCAATTCCTGAGCTGCGCGACCCACTGCATTGGTGCTCCGAAAATAGAAACTATCTTCCATCCAGTCTCTAACTTCAGGAAAGGTCTGAGGTGCCCGGCCTTTTTCCGAAACAAAGCTCGGAAGTCTTTCCTTTGTATAAATTTCGCGGTTTGCGGGCCACAATTCAGTGGTAAACATTTTACGGAGCGAACCGCAAAACTCTTCACGCGCAAACTCATCGTGAGTTTGTTGGGGCAATTGGTCATGACGTTGTTGAAACACTGACATATCAATTCTCCTTTGGGCCAAAAAGATGAAGGCCTGCTTACATCACACTCAAACCAGCGGCCTGAACGGCAGCTACAATAATTTTCTCGTCAACTTCGGGCAACCCACCGGATACAGCGGCAGCGCCCACAATGACATTCTCAGCATTGCGGATTACAACTCCGCCGCCGAGAGGAACAAAATTGCCGCCCGTAGCGCCTGAAATCGCGGCAATCGCAGCGGCATCGAATATTTTGCTCAGGAGCAAACTGGAACGGTTAAATCCAAGCGCCGCCATCGCCTTACCTTTAGCGGTATCAATGCCGAAAATCCCTTGTCCATCAGCACGCATCGCCAAACGTATGTGACCACCAGCGTCCGTAACAACAACGGACATATTGATAACGCCTTCTTTCGCGCCTTCACTGAAAGCAGTTTGAGCGATTTTCGTCGCGGTTTCCAATGTAATCATCGTATCTCTCTGATTGAAATTCTTTATATGTAAGGCCTAATATGTAAGGCCTATTTAGCGTTTTCACGCACCGCTTCAAGCTCTTCTGTAATCACTCGCATCACACGATGAAGCATATCGTGGCGCTGCTTCTCACGTACAGCCCGGCGAGGTTCTGTAAGCTGATAAGCCTCAACCTCCGCCGTCGTTACAGGTTTGCCGGTTTCAGCGACGCCTTCATGGGTGTCAATGCGGTCACGCAACGACGAAACTTCAGACATCAACGTAATCAGCATGAACATCAACTTGTCGACATCGCTCGGTTTTAGATAGTTCGGGCGATCTGCACCCTTAGCCCAGCGCCGACGGGGCCTGCGGCTGGTTGGCTTTTCGGTGGGAGCAATCGCATCTTCATCCAAATAATAAGTGGCAGAATCTGTCGCCGTGGTGTTTGTATCGGTAGCCATATATCCTTTGCTTTCACGACGCCCAAACGGGCAGGATTTAATTTTTTGAATAGGGAGTCAAATAATCGGAAAACTTGACCCAAAAAACTTTGCAGCGTCAAAATATTAACAGCAGCTGCCTTATCGGGTCTAGCCTCATCTATCTCTATGTTAGATTTGTTTGATTCAAGTCAAAGATAAGATCAGGGTAAGTTGATGTATCGTATCATCACGGTGCGAATAATGCCAAAAACAACTCGTTTTAGTGCATTCACGTGGTGCAGCCAGTGTTAGAGTAAACATAGATATAGGTCTGGAATGTTTCCAGACTTGCCTTTAAGCAGGAGAACCTTTCCGGTGACAGTACTTAATAATATTACGTCTGCATTACAGGCAATCGTGGGTGAGGATCGCGTCTTGACATCCCTTGAAGAGCGTACCTTCTATTCAACGGATATGAGCAAGGTCGGCGAGATCGTCGAGGCTGTGGTCCGTGTCGAGAATGCGGAGGAGCTTTCAAAAGTCGTTAGCACTTGTACTGCCAATGACCGCATTGTCATTCCTAGAGGCGGCGGTTTCTCATACACGGGTGGCTATCTTCCCGTAAGTGAGCAAACCGTCACGGTCGATCTGCGAGGACTTAATCGAGTTCTTGAGATTAATACCGAGGATATGTATGTCGTGGTTGAGACCGGGGTAACCTGGGAGCGCCTTTACGAAGCCTTAAAGGCCAAGGGTGTTCGTACCCCTTATTTCGGCCCAATGTCGGGTTACAACGCAACTGTAGGCGGCGCGCTGTCGCAAGGCAGTATTTTTCTTGGTTCCACGCAATATGGCACCGTCGCCGACTCTGTTCTGGCGCTGGAAGTCGTCCTCGCCGATGGCACCATCCTGAAGACGGGTTCCTGGAGTTCGACCATTGGCACCAAGCCGTTTTTCCGCAACTATGGCCCGGATATGACGGGCGTGTTCTTGAGTGACACCGGCGCGCTCGGCTTCAAAACCAAAGCGGTCCTGAAGCTCATCCCCTTCCCTCCATTTCAGCAATACGGCAGTTTTGCTTTCGATGAAGAATTGACAGCGGTCAAGGCTTTATCTGAAGTGGGTCGTGCCGGACTTGCTGCGGAGTGTTATTTATGGGACCCCTATTTTGTTCATCAAATGAGCAAAAATAGTACGGGTCTGGCCGAAGACTTAAAGTATCTCACCGGGGTTGCAACGGGTGGATCCTCCGTCATTAAAGGACTGATCAACGCAGCAAAAATCGCAATTGCCGGCAAGCGTGTGTTCAGCAAAAATATCTTCATCCTGAATATCGTTGTCGATGATGTGACTGATGCGGGCGCAAACGGTCGTATCAACGCCATTCGCGCTATCGTCGATAAAAATGATGGTCGCGAGATTCCTGCTTCAGCCCCAATGGCTTTGCGCGGAACGCCGTTTACCAATTTCAACGTCGAAGAACGCCGCTTAAAGCTCAGAAATCTTCCAACCAACAGTTTTTCGCCGCATTCAAAAATTGCCGAGGTGGTCGTTGCAGTGCGTGGCCTTTTTGCGAAGAACAAGGATTTGTTAGAGCGCAACAAGATTGAGGTTGGATGTATTTATTTTGCAGTCAGCAATCAGGCTGTGACCTTCGAACCACTGTTTTACTGGGAAGACGAAGAGCATTTCTTGCACAACCGCATCGCGGAACGCACTGATGTGGATTCACTGAAGCGCTTCTCGGATCGTCCCGAAGCCACCAAGGTTGCTGTCGCTTTGCGCAAGGAACTGTCGGGGGTGTTCAAGGAGCACGGCTGCGTCCATGTGCAGATCGGCAAATCGTATCCGTATTTAGAGACACGCGAACCGGCAACGGCCGCGCTGCTCACTGCCATCAAGAAAGCAGTGGATCCGAACAACATGGTCAATCGTGGTTCGCTCGGTCTCACCAAGTAGTCATTGATTTTCGAGTGTCTAACCGCACTTGGGACTATGTCATTGTTGGTGGAGGAAGTGGAGGCGCGACCTTGGCGGGCGCGCCTCTCTGAAGATCCACAAAGCCGTGTACTCCTGCTTGAAGCGGGCGAACGTGACTATTCACCGTTCATCCACATTCCTGGATTGCTCGCGAACGCCATCACGAGCCAAACGCTTAACTGGCACTATCTTGGCGAACCTGATTCCAGTCTTGGTGGCCGCTGTTTGACTTGGGCCGGTGGCCGCGTGCTGGGTGGGAGCTCTTCCATCAACGGCATGGTTTATGGCCGTGGCCTGCCCTTCGATTACGATTCCTGGGCATCGGAAGGAAACGTCGGTTGGAGTTGGAACGACCTGCTCCCCTATTTCCGCAAGCTTGAGACCTGGACCGGGACACCGCACCCTGCCCGGGGAACCCATGGTCCGCTACAGGTTCGCCCGTTTCTGGAAACTCATCCGGCATGTCTCGCCGTCATGGACGCTTTTGTCGCCTCTGGCGTTCCATGGGTTGATGACTATAGCGTCGGCATTAATCATGGCATTGGGATTACCCAGGCAACCCAGCGCAGCGGCTGGCGCCACAGCACAGCCGTGGCCTATCTTCATCCCGCGCGAAGCCGGTCGAATCTGACAATACTTACAAAAAGTCGTGCTCTGAAACTAGAGATCGCAAACGGTCGTTGCACCGGCGTTACTTTTGAGCGCAACGGACGAGTGGAAACAGTCGAGGCGGAACGAGAGCTGATTGTCACCGCCGGAGCCATCGGTACGCCCAAGCTGTTGCTCCTCTCAGGAATCGGCGCTCCAGAAAGTCTGGCCAGGCATGGCATTGCGACAAAACATGCTCTGCCTGGAGTGGGCCGCAATTTGAACGAACACGTGAATATCAAACTATCGGCTCATGTCAACGTACCGACTTACAACAGCGCTCGGTTCGGCGTTCGCAAAGCATTTTATGGACTGCGCTGGCTAATGGATCGAAGTGGCCCCGCGTCGAGTCCAGCCAATCATTGCCAAGCGTTCATCAAAATGAATCCCGGCTTGCCGACCGCGGACGTGCAAGTGCAATTAATGGCGATGGGTTTCAATGAAGATTCGGCTGATCGAAGTGACGGCATCACCGCCGTCGTGAGCCTCTGCCACCCCGAAGTACGTGGAGAAGTTGGTTTGGCATCTGCGGACTCCAAAGTACCGCCCCGCATCAATATCAAGATGCTTGATTCAGACCACGATATCGCAGCACTCTTGGCAGGCGTTAAATTCGCGCGCGATATGCTCAGAGAAGGCGGTGCCAAATTCAAGGCAAGTGTCTTCGTGCCTGCCTCGAACGTTGAGTCGGATAGTGATTGGCTCGCATTCTTTCGCATTAACGCCGGTCTCAACTGGCATCCGACCAGCACTTGCCGCATGGGGAACGGACCCGGTGACGTCGTTGGCTCTGACTTGCGCGTGCATGGTCTTTCTGGACTAAGCATCGCTGATGCGTCGATCATGCCAACAGTCACGAGTGCCAATACCAACGTACCGGTCATTGCCATCGCCGAGAAGGCGGCAGACATGATCAAGGCGCGTTGCTGCTGACACTCCAGCTGTACGATTAATATATATCCGGCAGATGGTCACTTAGGGGATTCAGATTGGAGGGAACTTTCGCTCATGAAAAAGTGTTGCCCGATTTGGAATACATCGTAGTATTGAGCACTTCTTGTGGGAACGGTGCTTTTTCTTGGTTAACGGCTTCAAGCTTTTACGTGTTTTGGTTGCGAACAACTGAGATCGTCTAAGCTTGATCCACAATTTTCGTCACGCGCCAATCGATAAAGCTATGAACACTTCAGAAACTTCTGCGAAGACACGCATTCATCGACGTTTCCTGAAAGTTGGCAATCGCCGCATGCATTATTTGCGTGCCGGCGAAGGCCCACCCGCTTTGCTCGTGCATTCGTCGCCGGCCAACGTCACGATTCTGCTTCCGGAAATCGCTCATCTTTCCACACGGTTCACCTGCATCGCGTTCGATACTCCAAGCTTCGGTCTGTCGGACCCACTACAACTCGAAGAGATGGAAGTGGCCGATCTGGCCGATGCACTCGCAGAAGCGATGGATGTACTTGGACTCCCTCCCTGCCCTGTGTTCGGCTCGCATACCGGCGCTGCGATTGCTCTCGAACTCACGGCTCGCCATCCGGAAAAAGTGACGGGCACGGTGCTGGATGGTGTACCGATCTACATGAATGAAGAAAGCAAAAGCCTGGTCAGCAAGTATTTTCAAACGATGCCCTTCGACGAATTCGGCGGGCACTATGCGCGCACCTGGACCCGCTTTCGCGACCAGTCGATCTGGTTTCCGTGGTTCGCCCGCCATCCGGACAATCTCAATCATTACGATCTGTCGCCACCAGAGCGTACCCATGAATGGGTCATGATGTATTTCTATGCCGCGCACACTTATGCCCCCGCCTATCGCGCCGCACTTTCTTATGGCGAGCGTGCGTTGGACGCAGTCGCCGCAATCAATGGCCCGATGATTTTTACAGCCACCGAGACTGACATGCTGCATCCCCATCTGGCGCGACTCCCTGCTTTGAAACCGGGTCAGGAAATACAAGGGATCGGCAGTTCGCTCGAACGCAAACGAGCACTGACCGAGAAAAGTTTTATCCAGTTTGGTAGCGCAGGAGCTGCGCCACACGATGACTGTGAACTGCGATCGAGCACGCTCGTTGAACGTCAATTCGTTGATGGTGAACATGGCGAAATTCACGTCCGGTATGCCGGTCAACGAACCTCACCGCCGCTGCTGTTGCTACACGACGCGCCGGGATCCGCTCAATTTCTAGGTCCTTTAATTGAGGCCTTGAGCACGCGCTATTTTGTCTGCGCGCCCGATCTTCCTGGGTGTGGCGAATCAGACCCTTTGCCCGGTGACGCTGCAACTATTTCCGAATTCGCAAGGGCCCTTGAACAGTTCTGTGAAAAAAATGGGTTCAAGCAACCACTTGTATATGGAATCGGATTTGGATCCTCTGCAGCAATTGCATTGGCTCAACAATTAGAAGGCCGGATCGCTGGCCTTCTCCTGCGCGGCGTATTGCTGCCCGATGTATCAGAACGGCAGGCGCTACGTAAAGACTATGCGCCGCCAATCACCATCCAGCAGGATGGCAGTCATTGGTATCGAACCTGGTTAATGCTCCGTGACTCGCTGATTTATTGGCCCTGGTATAACCGGCGCTATAACGCGACGCGTCCGGCACCTGGTGATTTTGACGGTGAGCGCATGCATGCCTGGACTTTCGATGTGATGAAGCAGCACACCAGCTACCAACATCTGATTCATGCAGCGATTGACTTCGAGACCGATAAAGCACTCGCAGAGTTGAAGTGTGCGGTGATCTTGATTAACGATCCGCATACGCCGTTTTCAGTTTATGACGAACATTTAAACTCGCTCTTGCCACAAGCACCACGCTGCCTTGCCACCGACGATTCAACTCACGCACTGACTATTACAAATTTGCTCGCGCATCAAGGCTAGTTTCCCACCGCTCAAAAAGAAATCCCTCTGCAAAACCCGCTTGCAGAGGGATCGACGAACGGGCGATCTGCATCGCCGATCGTTATTGCGGTTTCTTTGGCTTGAACTGGATGTCGAGGGCCACATAGCCGCACGGTCCGGCACGACCAGTGCGGCCTTCCCCTGTCGTATCTTCTGCAATAAATAAACTTCCCGGCGTGAACTGATGTTTGGTGCCATCCGCAAGCTCAAGGATGGAGGAGCCCTCAAGGATCAAAAACATTTCGCGATAAGGCGCTGGATGTTTAGGAATGAAGGCATTGGGGTGACCATATACAATCACGACTGCCGAAGGATCACCCAGGTCGAATTGAGTCAACACCGTCGTGTTATTGAAAAAGCGCTTGGTCTCACCCTTAAGTTCAACTTTTTCAATATGAGATTGATTATCCGGACCCGTATAGGTGCGTATGGCCTCAATGATCTCGATGCCTGGCTTCAAACCCAAGCCAGCAAGTGGGGGGCAAGCTTCTTCGGCGGCAACCGCGCTAAAACTGAACGCACTCGCAGCCAGAAACATCAGTGACAGGCAAAATTTTGCTTTTTTCAAAACAGACTCCTTTATGTGTCGAACGACAGGGTAACGAACGGAAATGCATCGGGCGCTGTTAGTAATGCATACTACTTTGATGAATCAATCTTAAATGGCTGTGAGAAATTTCTCCATTTCGCTGGCCAGTATGTCTGGTGCGAAATCAAACGGCGGTCCTTTCACCTGGGGCAGCTCAACCACACTGACATTCTTGAATAGTGCAGCAGCGTTACGCGAAAATTCTGCAAGCGATCCGGTTGGATTGATGATCTGCACCGGCGCTTGAACAAAGGGAAAACGCTCTTCCGGCAAGTAATCGAACAAAGCTTTGTGTGCCCACCAATCGCGTGGATAAGAACGCAATTCATCAACGAAATTATCGAAACCGCGCGAAAGCGATAAACCCGGTGCACGGTTGGTCACGAAATAATCCCAGCGCGCATGGAACTGTTCAAACGATTCGGTGAGCTGAGTCGTATGCACCAGCTTCTTCCGCCATGCGACTTTGTCCTCGCCCATAAAAAACGGAATGCCAATCAAGACAAGTTTGCGCACGAGTTTTGGATACAGCACGGCCATCTCCGCACCAATCGATACGCCGGTGTGAAAACCCAGGATATCCGCCGGCTTTGCGCCATTTGGTTTCCGTGCCTCAATGGCCTGAATGGCTTCTGCCATGGCTTCCGCGTAGCCTGCGATATCGATCTCAGACGGTGGAGCATCGGATGAACCGTAACCCGGTGTATCGAGTGCAATGACATGGCGCCTGGCGCGCATCGCCTCCATTAAAGGCAGGAAGGTTTGCCCGGAATAGGCCGTGGCGTGCATGCAATACACCGTGGACTGAGCGGGATCTACGTCGCCCGAATTATTGGTTTCGAAAAAATGAACTTGCCCAAACCGGCAATCGACATAGCCACGCTTGATGGACGATAACGAAGTCATATATCCCCTTTTATTAAATTGTTATGAAGGTGCGCCAGAGTGAAATCAGCGTCTTACAACTTCTAGGCGACTTTAAACGCTGCGAGTTCGTTCGCCGCCATGGTTGGGTGAAATTCAAAGATGGTGTATTGCGCCAGATTCTGTTGATGGAAGGGATCGAGTTTTACCAGTTCTTCGATTTCTGATCGATTTTTTCCGCGGGCAATAATTACGCCTCCGTTGCGTGGTTCCCTGCGCCCAGAGAGCAGGAAATGACCCGACGCATAGTGCTGATTGAGGAAGGCCATATGACCCGGCATCGCCGCAGTCACTTTCTCTAAAGTCTTTTCGATCGGTTGATTGTATTCAAGCACTATTACAAACATAGAATTCTCCGGGATTGTTGATCGATTCACAAACTCAAAGCCGCGCAGCTTTTAACAACTCACTATTGCCAGCTTATCTGCCAGATTACTTTCCAATATAGATAAATTGGAATGACGAACGCTTTATTGAGCTTAGTTAGAAAAATTATCGTAGATACCAACGTTCGATCGAGCCTCAATGTATGTTTGCCCTGACACGCCAATCAAGACTCCGTATTGAGGTATCCGCACGTTGGATAGTTTCCCGCTTAGTGTAGTTAGGCGGCAGGCCCATCCCTCAAACTCGAACCTCGCGGTTCGTAATTCTAATGGACTCACACGATCAAACAGCAATTGAAAGGAATAATTAGATGGATAAGGCCTTAAACGAAGAAGCCCTCAATCTGCTGTTTTTCGAAGCACGCACCCATAACGCATGGCTGGACAAACCGGTTTCGGATGACCTCCTGCACCGTCTTTATGATGTGGTGAAGTGGGCGCCAACCAGCGCCAACGGCATGCCTGCGCGGTTCTTTTTTTTACGCACGCCTGAAGCCAAAGCCAGATTATTGCCTGCGCTATCCCGAGGTAATGCCGAAAAAACCCGGACCGCACCAGTGACCGTCATCATTGCCTACGATCTGATGTTTTACGAAAAAATGGGAAAGCTGTTCCCACACAATCCCGGTATGCGCGCGATGTACGAGAAAGCCCCCGAGCTTGTTCGGGTCACTGCAGAACGCAACTCATCATTGCAAGGTGCTTACCTCATGATGGCTGCGCGCGCTCTGGGTCTTGATTGCGGACCAATGTCAGGCTTCGACCACGCCAAAGTTGACGAAGAGTTTTTCGGCTCGGGTAATGAAAGTGAAGGCTCTTCATCGCAGGAGTTTTTCCCGACCGGCCATTTCAAGTCCAATTTCATCTGCAATCTTGGCCATGGTGATCCTGCAGCGCTTTTCCAGCGCTCACCCCGCCTGGATTTCGATGAGGCGTGTACGCTTTTGTAATCAAGGCGCACTGGATCAGTCGCTTCCCCGCCGTGAGCATTGGGTAGTCAATGACACGGCCCTAGGGCGCGCGTTTTTTCTTGACCCAGGTGGCCGGATCCTTCCAGTCACCTTTCCCCATCCACGTTGCCACATCTGGATAGGCAAATATGGGGCGCGACCAGGTGTAATCATCCTTCGCAATCGGAAAATACACGGGTGGAATTCCGCCAAAGGATTGTTCTTTTTTCAAGTGATAGGCAAGCAGACTTTCCGGAGCCCGTCCTTCTTCGACCCACTTTTCCATATAGCTCAAGTAATCAATCGCCGCTTCGCCTGGCCCACGTCGGCAGTGCGCCATACCGGGAACCATAAAGAGTCGAAAGAATTGCTGAGTTTGTGACTCGCCGCCCATCAAGGCGGTGACGGTCTGATAGTAATCAATGCCTTGCCCTGCACTGACGGCTGGATCATCCCAACCCCAGAAAAGCAGAATCTTGCCGCCACGATCACGATAATCACGCAAGTCCGGATTGCGGGCTGAGAACAGCGCCTCCATCATGGCAAACCGCTGCGGATCACGATCCCAGTCGAACGATTGCCAAGAGTATGCAGGACCCGGATCTTCATAGAAGCTCATATAGCCAAGAAACTGATCGGCGAACTCGCCTTTGTCCAGCAAGCCGGATGGCGTTCCATTCTCGTTCAGGAACATTGGAATCCAGGTGTATTCCGAGCCGCGCGGCATACCCCCACCGCGCAGGAGTTTTCTGCCTTGGGAATTGCGCGCACCGTCGTAAATCTTTCGAATCGCACCAACGGCCGTATCGCTCAAGCACTGCATCGACTTGCTTGCCCCACAACGGATTTGGCCTGGATCCCATTTGCATAAACTCGGATCCTGGATCACGCCGTCAGCGAGACCATCCAGCGCATCGCATGCGGCCAATACAGCGCGATGCGTTAACGCAATATCGGCTGGCGTGACGACATGCTTGCCATCGCTATCAATAAGGGCACGCGCGCTCCACATCAGATGCAGCGGACCATCACCCGTTTCGTCCAGTGGCGGCGCGCCTGCGATGATTCCATCAAAATCATCTGGAAATCGTTGTGCCTCAACGAAGCCTTGTCGGCCCCCGGTCGAGCAGCCACGAAAATACGAATACTTTGGGGCGCTGGTATAAAAAGCCTGGATGATGGCCTTGCTCGCAATCGCGGCGACATGCGTCGCGCGGTAACCAAAGTCAATTTCCGCTTCGCGTGCGTTATAGGCCCAATACCATGAGGACATCGCACCGCCTTTGTGTCCCATGTCCGTGGTCGACACCGCGTAGTTGCGACTGAGTGCATCGTCGCATGCGCCAGTCGGATAAACGCCGCATGACCCACCACAACCTTGCATCAGAAATTTGCCGTTCCAGCCATGCATGGGCAGACGGACCTGGACGCCCACATTGCGTGCAACATAGGCTTCAACTAGACAATGTTCAGGAAGATCGTTACTTGCCGCAACATGATCTGCACTAACCAGCAAAGTCGGCGCATCGATCAGATTGACAAAACTTTTTTTCAGCAATGCACGACATGGAGCAGCCACATCGGCCGCACCATCGTTCACACCATCGGCGGCGCTCGCCGCCGATGAAGTTACAAACAATATCCCGATGAATAGAGCACGACTGATCCAACGTATCCATCGGGTCTTGATCATATTAGTTCACGAGCGGTTTCAAATCACCCTTCATACGCACCCAGGTTGCTGGATCGTTCGAGTTGCCATTGCCTGAATACTTCGGCCAGTCAGGATAGGGGTAAACCGGATGAGCCCGATCATAAGTACCCGCTTGCAATGGATGACGTGGCAACTTTGCGTATGGGCCGCCGGAATCGGTCAGCTCACGTGCTTTCGAAGGATAAGGCTCCTTGAGCATGTGATGTGCAATCACCTGTTCAGGTGCCTGACCTTTTTCGACCCAGTTCTCCAGTGCAGTGAGCCAATCCACTTCACCACCACCAATGCCATAACGACAGTGATCCATTCCTGAAGGCAGGAAAAGACGCATGAAATCTTGAGTCGCCTTCAAACCACCCATCGTGCGCGTGACCATTTCGTAGTAGTCGATGAGACCATTGGCACGGCAGCATGTGTCGTCCCAACCACCGTAGAAAATCAGCTTGCCACCAACTGTTTTGAAATTTCTCAGATCAGGATTGGTGTGGTGATAAAGCGTTTCCAGCATCGCCAGTCGTGGAATGTCACGGTCAATGTCTACGCTGGTGTCATCATACGTTGGCCCATTCGATGTACCGACACCCCAGTATTTGGCTTGCGAACTATTCGTACCTACGGGTGGCTCCAGATCGAAAGCCCACTTCAACTCGGTACCACGTGCAATGCCTGAGTTGCCGTAGTACATCGGCTTGCCGTCTGACCAGGTTGCACCTTGATAAATCTTTTCAACCACTTTCACTTCTTCAGCGCTGAGACAGTCCGGCGTTGTTGCACCCTTGCACTGAATCTCTTTCGGTTCCCAGTTGCAGAGCAGCGGGTTTTGCAAGACGCCATCTTTCAGGCCATCAATCGCATCGCACTTTTTAAGCACCGCGTTGTGGATCATTGGCAGCTTGGATGGCGAAAGAATTTGCTTGCGCTTGCCATCAACAATTGGATTGTTGACCGTAGCCGCCCAGTTCTGAACCAGCGACTGCCAGCCTGTCTGCGTCACAGGCGGAGCGCCGGCAAGAATCCCATCAAAGTCTTTTGGAAAGCGTTGTGCTTCGATCAAGCCCTGACGTCCGCCGGTTGAGCATCCCATGAAGTAATTACGTTTGGGTGCCTGACCGTAGTAAGCGCCGACAACCACCTTGCCAACCTCAGCCGTAAGGTGGGTTGCGCGAAAGCCGAAATCGATCTGGCCCTGAACGTTGTTATAGCCAAAACCCCATCCAATGCCCTTGTGCCCCATGTCCGTGTTGACAGTAGCGTAGCCACGCACGAGTCCGGGATCGACACGATCTTCAAGGTAGTTTCCACATGGGCCACCACAACCACCCATCAACATTTTGCCGTTCCAGTTTTTGGTTGGCATGCGGATCAATACGCCAATCGTCGGCGTAATTTGAGCCTCGATGCGACAGTATTCAGGTAGATCGTCCTGGATGGCACTACCATCCCCGCCAGCCGCGATGACTTTTGCAGAAATAACGGTTGTCGGTGCATCCGGGATCTGCGCCAGCATCGCTTCGTATTTGTTGTTGCCAAAGTACGCGTTTGCAAATGCTGTACAGGCCGAGGCCTGCATGTCGTGACTTTGCGCGAGTCCGGCAGTCGATGCCATCGCACTCGCTAAAAAGCCGATAAGGAAAAGAAACTTTCTGATCAACATAAAACGCTCCATTCTGTAAAAAGCAGTTGTCGGTCGAGATTATTCACGGGGTATTGCGGGGTACGGATAAATGACTCTGGTACGGTCAAATTCGGATGGCTTCAACGGATGACGTGGCCGCGGGAGGTAAGCATCGCTCGACATATGGTAGACGGTTACTTGATCGGGAGCCTGTCCTTTTTCTACCCAATTTTCAAGGTAGGTAATCCAGTCCACTTCGCCACCGCCTGCTCCGCCAAAACAATGACCACTGGTCGGCAACATGAAGAGCCGAAAGAAGTCCTTGGTTTTTTGTTCGCCACCCATCGTATTCGTCGCGGTTTCGTAATAGTCAACACTACCTAAAGCGGGAACCTGATTGTCATCCCAACCGTGATAGAGAATCAGCTTGCCACCAGCCGCTTTGAATTTGCGCAGATCGGGGTTCTGGGCGTTGTAAAGAACTTCCGTCAACGCCATACGATCCGGGTCTTTGTCGAAATCGAACTGAGCTCCGGTGTATGCAGGAGGTTGGTCATAAAAGAACGCCATGTTGTTGGCGAATCCCGCAATGGGACCACCCGCCCCAGAGATGTCGGAACCAAGCGCACCATTCGCACCGATGAAGTCAGGCGCCCAGTTGTATTCAGAACCGCGTGGCATGCCGTAGAAAAGTTGTTCTCCGGCAGAGTTGGTCGCCCCCTGATAAATTTTACGAACAACCGTCGCTTCCGCTTCGCTCAAGCATTGTTTGCCCGCATCGCCTTTTTTACACAGAATCGCCGATGGGTCCCAGGTGCATTGGGCCGGATCAAGCAACACACCCTTCTTGCCTCCGCATGCGGCAAGCACCGCATTGTGAATCACAGGCAGCTTCGACGCATCCAGGATAGGCTTACCGTTCGCATCAACGTTGGCGCGCGCACTCCAAAGCAAGGACAAGGTCCCATCAGCCGTTTCGTTTACCGGTGGCGAGCCGGAAATAATTCCCTGGAAATCTTTTGGGAAACGTTGCGCCTCGACCATGCCTTGCCGTCCGCCGGTCGAACAGCCCATGAAATAGGAATGCTTGGCGGGTTTGGTATAGAACACGTCGATGATGACTTTGGACGCCACGGCCACGACATGGGTTGAGCGATAAGCAAAGTCAATTTCGCCTTGTATGTTGTTGTAGGCAAAGAGCCAGCTCTTGATCTTGTGGCCCATATCGGTGCTGACCACCGCATAGTTGCGTGCCAATGCAACATTTCCGCGATCGGTATGCAGTGAACCGCAATAACCGCCGCACCCCTGCATCATCATCTTGCCGTTCCAGGTTGAAGTCGGCATTCTTAATTCAAAGCCAACACTGGGAGCTACGTAACCGATGATGTGGCAGACCTCTGGAAGACCATCAGTGGCTGGCAGGATTTCTGCCGATTCAATCGCAACTGGCGCATCTGGAATCTGAGCGAGACGTGCAGCCAGATCAGCAGGACCGCCGGGACCAAATTGCTTGCATACTTTGGCTGCGTCTTGTGCCTGCGCGGCAAAGGGTAAGAAAACCACTCCAATCAGAACCAGTCCGTGCAGGATATAAAACAATCTCAAGATTCGATTCACCGGCTCTCCTCCTTCATTTTTTAAAATTCCTAATCCCTCGGCCCTCTTTAAGGTGCCCAGAACACTTGAATGATTTGCAGGCTATAAAGCTCAATGATGTTCGCATCTCCCAAACGATCTTTTCTATGGACGTCATTTGCTTGCAGTATCCGCTTGAAACAACAAGGCAAACTGTTTTGTTGACTTGCGAAAATTTTTGGAATTGGACTTAGCCGCGATGCAATCCCCTATTGCATGTTGGTGTTCCTAATTTGAAGCTTTGTGATTAGGGAAGTATATGAAAAATTAAGCTTTGAAATAAATTCTCACAAATTTGAGTTGTCACAAGCCATCACAAGCCTCTACGGGTAGGCATTACGCCTACACCAGTAATATTCATAAATTAGGCCCGCCTTGATTACCCCGAGATGCACCCATAACATTTAAAGCTCCCGTTCCTGTTCATCAAACCTCAAGATGCGCAGCAAAGCTGTCGACCCGGATTGGCGCATCCCAGCTCTTTGGATAGCAACTTTTTTCTGTTGCGGGTGACCTGCTTTTATAGAACTCAGAACTGTTTTTCGCCTTCTGCGACCCGAATGTCTCGTAATAACAACGCGGGATAAAAAACAAATCAAGCCTCCCATACCTACATTCATACGACCTAATTTACTGTCCGGCTATATTGGTTTTTATCATCTTTTCAGAGGAGAACGGACTTTATGAGGGTCTAGCAAGACGAACCAAATGGGCTTGCCCCACGCACAAAATCGACCTATTTTGGTGCGCCCAACCCGCACTTTTTATCCACGTGTTGAACTTTTGCAAGATCATTCATTGCGACACTCTTGCGTGTGTGAAAAAGTTCCCATCTGACATACTTTGTCACAAGTTGGCTTATACATGCATCCGACTACCAATTCGGTATTACATGTAGGGCTTTTTAGGTGGATTACTACTCTATAGAGGGATGGATAAATGAAATCCGAACACGTCAAACCAGTGCTGACTTCCTGTCGGCAACTTACCAAGATGCGGCGCGCCCTGCTCGCCTCCGGCCTTACCGTAGCCGGCACACTCGTATTTCAACCTGTTTTGGCCCAACAAAAAGCTCAAGGGCTTGAAGAAATCGTCGTGACCTCACGTAAGGTCTCGGAAAAACTGCAAGACATCCCGTTGACCGTTACCGCATACAGCGCGAAGGCTCTGGAAGAAAACAAGGTCATCAAGCTGACGGATTTGAACGCGCTGACACCTGGCATGAACTTCCAGGATGCAACCGGCCGTGGTGGCCCTGGCCGCTTCTTCGTTCGTGGTTTGACCGGTGGCGTTGCCGGTACCACACGCGCATCGACCTTCCTCGACGGTGTTTTCATTGCCAACAGCGCGGCTAACGTCCTGTTCGGTGAAATGGAACGCGTTGAAGTTCTGCTTGGCCCACAAAGTACACAGTATGGTCGTTCGACCTTCGGTGGCGCCCTGAATTACATCACCAAGCGCCCGACCAATACCTTCAAGGGTGACATCAAAGTTTCGGCCGCAACACAAGGCGAGAAGACGGTTGACGCTTGGATTGGTGGCCCGTTGATTCCTGACGTACTGCTCGGCTCCTTGTACTTTGGTTACCAGAAATATGGCGCTCCAGACAAGTGGAGAAACCCACCCGATATCCTGCATCCAGATGGCGTTCGTTTAGGCGGTACGGAAACGAAGATGATTTCGGGCAAGTTAGTCTTTAATGTCACGGATAACTTTCAACTGACCGGTCGCGTTTCGTACACGAAGGACCATGATGATCCTGTCAGTGTTGTCCTCATGTTGCCATCGGACCGCACAGCCGCTTATGCGCAAACACGTGTAAGTTGTACCTCTGCACTGGCTTCCTCTTGTACATTTGCGGCTCCAGCACCGGCCTACTACTTTTCCGGCGTCTTGAGCAACCATACTGCATTCCAAAGTGGGTTCCCCTACGCAGCATTGAATCTGGACCAAAGTCCAGATCCGACCTACCACAACAACACCCAGCGCAACACAGTTGTTGGTGACTGGACCCTGCCGAATGAAGCCGTCGTAAAAACCACGCTTTCAATGAACCGGGAAGAGACGCCAATCGGTCAGTTTGCCGACAGCGATTTCTCGGACTTTCCTTCATCGAGATTTACTCCAAACCACACCACAGTGAAGGATAATTCACTCGAAGTGCGTCTGGATTCGAATCAGAAACAAAGTCTGCGTTATTCAGCCGGCGTGTACTACCTCGATGTCAAAAATACCTTGCGTGGTAACCCCAATGGCTCGTATGGCGATTTTGTCTGTACCACCATTTGCGTACCTACCTCCCCAGCAGCCTTGTTTAACACCGCTGTTGCAGTACCCGGTACGACGCCTACTGGCTTTACAGGATCGGTCACTGGCACAAGTACACAGGGTCGTACAGCCAGCAAATTTGATACGAATACCGGCGTACGCGACAAATCGATCTTCGGTGGCGTCTTTTACGATTTCACCAACAAGCTGACCGCCAGCGTTGAAGTTCGTTATCAGGATGAACTGGTTACAAACGTTAACATTTCGAATCCTGCTGCGCCGATTGGCGGCACGGTGGAGTTCTACGCAGTTCTGCCACGTTTGAACATTCAGTACAAGTTCACGCCTGACTTTAATGTGTATGGCGTTATCTCGCGCGGTAACAATCCGGGCGGCCTGAACACCGCCGTTCAATTGGGTCGTCCAGGCACCGGAACGTCTCTGTCACAACGGTTGATCAAGGAAGAAATCCTCGACAACTACGAGGCGGGATTCAAGTCCATGTGGCTGAACAATACCTTGCGTATTAACGCCGCCGTTTATCACATGATCTGGAAGAATCTGCAAAATACGGCAACCTATTTTGACCCAGCTTCGACCTTCTTCGGTGTGACTGAAAATCGTGGCAAGGCCAAAATCGACGGTCTGGACCTCGAAGCCGAATACGCAGCCAGCAAGAATCTGACCTTGCGGGGCACCTTCTCGGTCAACAATTCGCGTTATGTTGACCTGTGCTCGGTACAGTTGGCCAACCTGTTGTACGGTCCTGCCTCGACCAGTCCCTTGGTCGGCGCAGATGCAAGCTGCGTAACCAGGTTCAATCAGCGTGGTGTCAGTGTGGCGGGTAAGCACCTGGAGACCTCTCCAGCCAAGACGGGTTCTTTCACAGTCGATTACCACACCATGGTGATGGATAACTGGCGCTGGAATGTTCATGCTGGTGTTCAATATCAAGATGGTCAGTATGCAGATGAAACGAATCTGGTTAAAACACCAAGTTCAATCACTTACGCTGTCAGCACCGGTCTGGAAAAAGGCGGTTGGAGCTTCTCAGTGGGTTGCCGGAATTGCAGCAACGACGACCAACTCTTGCGCTTTACCCGTCTGACCGATCCACGTGCCAGCAACGCGCCCGTTGCCTCAGGTGGCCTCGGCTATAATCAATCGGTAGGTGGTAGTCCGCGCCGTCCCCGTCAATGGGGTGCGGACGTCGGCTATAAGTTCTAAGCGCATCTAGAACTCGTTAGCTAAAATGTCGGCCACTTCCTTCGGGAAGTGGCCGTTTTTATTTCTGGGACCAGGAGAACTCCTATGCAGCGCTTCAGCTTTCGTTTCTTTGCAATTTTGAGCCTGTATATGAGTTTGATGGTGTCGGCATTTGCCGCACTCTCCAGCCCAACTCCGACGCCGCCAGGAAATGGCACCCCTGTCGGCGACCCTGCAAAAGCTTGTGCTGCACTGGTCGCCTATGACTTTTCCACGGTGAAAGACGCGCCATCACTCGTCGCCACGGCTGTCATTCAGGAAGCGACGGCAGAGATGCCCAAGCATTGTTTGGTCGATGGCCGGATTGCACCGACCATCAGCTTCCGGATGTGGTTGCCGCTTGAAACCTGGAACGGGAAATTTGCGCAAGGTGGCTGCGGTGGCCGCTGCGGGCACATACTCGACGAGGGCTGCCAGGTTGTTTTGGCGCGAGGCTATGCCTGTATTGCCGCAGACCTCGGACATACGGGCACGATGTACGATAACCTTTGGGCCATCGACAATGTTGCCGGAGAAATTGATTTCGGTTTTCGCGCGACCCACGTCACGAACCTGACTGGCAAGGCCGTCGTTACCCAGTTCTACGGCAAGCCTCCGCGCTATTCGTATTACATCGGCGCTTCGACAGGTGGACGACAAGGTCTTGTGGAAGCGCAGCGCTTCCCCTACGATTTTAACGGCATCGTTGCTGGCGAACCGGCGATGTACACCCGGCAGCGCGTATCCCGAAGTCGGCCCGAAGCTCTTTGAAGCCGTCAGGTCACTTGCACCCAACCAAAAGCCGGTCGTAACCCCCACCGAAATTTTGATGCTGAATGAGCGTGCCGTCGCGCGCTGTGACATGGACGACAATTTGAAAGACGGGATTATTTCTGATCCGAATCGTTGCGATTTCTCACCCGAACAATTGCTGTGTAAAGGCGCAAAAACTCCGGATTGCCTGACACAAGAGCAAGTCGATGCGGTCAAAGGTGTTTATGCTGCTGGTGCAAGACCGGGCTCTGAAAAAGCCTGGCTAGGCGCCTATATCCTGAAAGACGGCAGCATGGGCCGCTATGGAAGAAATTGGGGTAACAGCTACCACTATCCCTATGCATGGGTCTACAACGATGCGACCAACCCCGATCTGCGAGCATTCAAAGCGGCTGGTGGCAAGCTCATTGTTTATCAAGGCTGGGCAGATGAAGCGACGTATCCCAATAATCCGGTGATCTATTACGAAACGGTCGAGCGCTTGATGGGCGGACGTGTCAATACGCAGGATTTTTTCCGACTATTCATGATCCCCGGGGAAAGTCATATCCCGGTCAACGGCGGTGCTGAGACCGTCGATTATTTGAGCTATATGGAAGCGTGGGTCGAACGTGGCGTGGCACCGGATGTTCTGCTCGCCCAAAAACTTCGTAAACACGAGCGTTTCGCGGGGCCTGTTACTTTCCAGATGTACCTCGCAAAAGATAACGTCGCATTTGAGCGCCCGGTCTATCCTTACCCTGTTCAAGCTCGGTATAAAGGCAAGGGCGATCCGAATTCAGCTGAGAGCTTTGAAGCTTATACCCCGAAGGTAAGAGCGCAGTAAAAGCGTTTCGTCAGATGCGAGCGATTCGATGATCGCTCGCACTCGCTTGCCTCTACTCGACCCATACATCCAGATCGCAGTCCGAGCTTCTAGCGATTGGGAGGTGCCACTGAACCGTCAATTTCGATGACGACGCTATCTTCCAATGCCGCGCGGGCAAACGGACGTCCCGCTACCATGCGCATCATGTCGCCAGGTCCAAGTTCTTCAGTCTGATTGTCGGTCGTTACACTGAGGCGGCCCGACACGACATAGGCAAGTTTTTCCGAAGCATTGATGTGCGACGCGATGGCTTCGCCGCGCGGATAGTGTGCCTCGATCAAGGTGTATCCCGGCAAGGCGAAAGTCAATGCAGTGAATTGACCGATGGTCTGACCGGCAGTTTGACTGGTAGCAGCGGGAGCAACGATGCGTCGACCTTCCTGAACGCTTTCAATAAGCGACTCTAGCTTCTTGCCGCGTGTGGCTTCTGCAATCAGATCAACCCCGGAACGTCCTTGCGGTGCAAACGCGAATTCCAGTTTCCAACCACCTTCAATCGTCTCACTGTGATGGCGCGTCCCCGCGGGATGCAGCGTTACATCGCCAGGGTATCCATCGAACACCTTGTTTCCAACGAACTCCACTTGATGCAGCGGTGGCAAGTTAACCATGACGATGTCATCGTCATTGACATGCCAAGCTGACCGCGCCCCCGCACGAAAAAAAAGTTTGCGCAATTGTCCGGTAGGAAAGTTATAAAGTTTTACTTCATTGAGAGAAGCATCGTAAGGTACTTCTATTTTCTCACCCGGCCAGGCATGGAACACCTGGCCATTGCGTTCCCACTGATAGACCTTGATGGTCTTGAGGTCACGATCCCGGATGATCAGCTTGTTGGGTTCGGCAGCATTCGCTTCGCGCGCTACAGAACTTTGTTCAGGAGCAGCCCAAACTGCCCCCAACATCATCAGGGCCGCAAGCAAGCACGCAGGAAACTTCATCAAGGCTAATTTCACTATTTGGCTACTAAATCAGATGCGCAATGCGGCTCAAGCTTTCGGGAAACCACCTTCAAGGGCGATGGTAGACAAGGCTTCGCGTTCGCTCGGTTTCTCACGCTTTTGCAGTTTCTCTTCGAGCGTGGATTTCTCGCCTTGCCTGCCGATGGCGATAGCGGCTTCAATGCGGAAGTTGTCAGGGACGTTGAGTTCGATGCGGGCCCGTTCCATGTCGAAGCCGGCCATGCCGTGGGCACGCCAGCCGGAGAGTGTGGCTTGCAGTCCCAGATGGGCCCAGGCAGCACCGGCATCAAAGGAGTGCGAATGGGAGGGAATCCATTCACCGGTCTTGGGTTCTTTCAACATCGTGTTGGAGACGACGATGATGAGGGCGGAGGCGTTCTGAGCCCAGTTCTGGTTGTATTCGATCAACAGGCTGAGGAATTTGTCCCAGCTTGGCGTATCGCGCCGGGCGTAGAGAAAACGCCAGGGCTGGGAGTTGAAGCAGGACGGGGCCCAGCGAGCGGCTTCGAACATGGTGAGGAGTTCTTGTTCGGAGATCGATTCGCGGGTGAAGGCGCGCGGGGACCAGCGTTGCAGGAACAGGGAGTTGATGGGGTAGTCGGGAATGCGGGCGGTGACCGCAAACTTGCCGTCCTGATAAATCAGGGGTTCGATGTCTTCGGCGACACGGACTTCATCGACCCGGCCGATAAAGATGGTGTGGGTGCCGTAGGGGACGGTTTGGTCGACGGTGCAAAACAAATTGGCCTGGGCTTCGATCAAGTAGGGGATGCCGTGTTCGGGGGCTTCCCAGGCACCTTCGGTAAAGCGGTCGTTGCCTTTGATCTTTTTGCTGCTGAAGGCACCGGCGTGGGGAATCTGGGAGCTGCGCAGGACGTTGATGCAAAAACGGGTGCCGGGGCGCATGCGTTCGTGCATGGAGGCGCTGGCGTTGACACAGACCAGCACCGACGCGGGGTCCATGGAGACGGAGGTGATGGAGGTGACGGTGATGCCGTTCCAGCCGTCTTCGTCGGCAATAGTGACAATGCAGACGGTGGCGGCGAGACGCCGCATGGCGGCTTTGAAGTTTTCCTGAACGTCGGCGACGGCGGGGGGAGCCACGATTGCGGCATCGGTGGCTGCGTGTTGGGCCGCAGCTTGCGATTCGTTGGACATGGTTACGCTTCTCCTGGGAGGGTGTACGGTTACTGGGGCTGGTTAACGGGTTCGCTGATAGGGCTCGTTACAGGGGTTACGGGGATTCGGGCGCGCTGACGATCATAAGGCCTTCTCCCCGTTCTTCCTCTGCTCGCCTCTTATCATACTCGCAGGGCGATCAGGCC
>JANYFL010000051.1 GCA_025362735.1 Betaproteobacteria bacterium
TGTTTGTCAGACAAACACGTACACGCTCCCTGCCAGATTCGGCCGACGGCGGTAAAGAAACAGCAGAATACGTCAATGAGTCACAACGCTATCCGCTTAATAAAGGGTGAAAACAAGCTGATATTAAAAATCCTCGCTTCAATATTTATCAATGCCATGTACGGCATCGCACAAACAGGTTTACGGCAGCCGAAAACCCGGCTTTAGGGTTTGATACAAAATATTCTTGCTTTCTTGATGCTCACCGCTTGTTTTCGGCCATGAGGAAGGAATCTTTAGAGCTAATGCAGATCGCAATACAATAGACCCTGAGATTATTTTTCAGATTTCCTCAAGACAAACCATGACTGAAACCGGAATTCGCGAAGCCACCCTACAGCGACGCGTGGACATTCACTGGCCCCCTCCCCCGGACCGGCCGGAAGGTGATGACATTGAAGTCTGGCGCGACAAGATCAAAACCCTGCTCGTTCGTGAGAATGCGGTGCTGATTGCCCATTACTACGTCGATCCTGAAATCCAGCGTCTGGCCGAGGAAACCGGCGGCATCGTTTCTGACTCTCTGGAGATGGCCCGTTTTGGTTCACGCCATACTGCGCAAACCCTGGTTGTGGCCGGTGTACGTTTCATGGGCGAAACCGCAAAAATTATCAGCCCGGAAAAACGCGTGCTGATGCCCGACCTGAAGGCCGAATGCTCGCTTGATCTGAGTTGTCCAGCCGATGAGTTCACGGCATTTTGTGATGCAAATCCAGACCGCATCGTCGTGGTCTATGCCAATACCTCTGCCGAAGTCAAAGCACGCGCCGACTGGGTGGTCACTTCCAGCATTGCGGTCAAGGTCGTCGATTATCTGGATGCCGAAGGCAAGAAACTGATCTGGGCGCCCGATCGCTTCCTGGGCGATTACGTCAAGCGCCAAACCAAGGCCGACATGCTGCTCTGGGACGGCGCCTGTATCGTGCACGAAGAATTCAAGGCCAACGCGCTACGACAACTTAAGCAGCAGCATCCGGAAGCCGGTGTCCTGGTTCACCCGGAATCGCCCGAAGACGTGATTGCCCTGGCCGATGCCGTGGGCTCGACCTCGCAATTGATCAAGGCCGCACAGACCCTACCGCATCCGATGATGATCGTTGCCACTGAAGCGGGCATTTTCTACAAAATGCAGCAAGCCGTTCCTGAGAAAACGCTGATCGCCGCGCCCACCGGTGGCAACGGCGCAACCTGTCGCAGTTGCGCGCACTGTCCCTGGATGGGCATGAATACCCTTTACAACCTGGCTGACTGCCTGGAAAAGGGTTCGGGCGAAATCAAGCTGGACCTGGAATTGTGCAAACGCGCGATGGTGCCTCTGCAGCGCATGCTCGACTTCAACGCACAAGGAAAGTAAGGCTGCATGTCCATGATTGAAGGGGTAGCAAAAGAAGTCATCGATGCCAGCGTGCGCGCAGCCCTCGAGGAAGATGTGGGCAGCGGCGACATTACCGCGCAGTTGATTGACGCCGGTGCAATGGGTCAGGCCACGCTGATCACGCGCGAGCCAATGTGTCTGTCTGGTACGTCCTGGTTCGACGCTGTTTTTGCGCAGCTGGATGACCGTGTACAAATCAAATGGCATTTCCAGGATGGCGATGACGTACCCGCCAACGCAAAGCTATGTGATTTGACTGGCCCCTCGCGTGCGCTGCTCACCGGCGAGCGCACCGCCATGAACTTCATCCAGATGTTGAGTGGCACCGCCACCGTGACCCGTCATTACGCTCAGTGGCTAGCCGGTAGCGCTACGCGCTTGCTCGATACCCGCAAGACGATTCCCGGCCATCGACTCGCACAGAAATATGCGGTGCGCTGTGGTGGCGGCACCAATCATCGCATCGGCCTCTACGACGCTTTTCTCATCAAGGAAAACCACATCGCTGCAGCAGGCAACATTGCCAAAGCGATTGCACGCGCGCATGAGATTGCACCGGGTAAACCGGTCGAAGTGGAAGTTGAAACACTGGCGCAACTGGAAGAAGCGATCAGCCACGGCGCTGATATCGTGATGCTCGACAACTTCGATGACAACGCAGTCGAACAAGCCGTCCGTCTCAACAACAAGCGCGCCAAGATCGAAATTTCAGGCAATGTCGATGAAGCACGCCTCAAGCGGCTGGCCAATAGCGGCGTCGATTACATCTCGGTCGGTTCACTCACAAAACATGTGCGCGCCATTGACTTGTCGATGCGCTTCACCGGCGCAGTAAAGTCCGAATTCATCAAAGCCGAATTCCTGAATAACAAATA
>JANYFL010000060.1 GCA_025362735.1 Betaproteobacteria bacterium
TTTTCCGCGGCGGCGCGCTCGGGAAACGCGGCTTTGCTGGCGAGGGCGGCGCGCAGCTGGTCGGCTGCGGCGGGCGACTGCCCGAGGGCCTGCAAGGTTTGCGCGAGGTGAAATTTTGCCGAGGGATAGTCCGGCACGACCGCGAGGGCGGCTTCGAGCTGGGTGCGGGCGGCGGCGTGCTCGCCCTGGCGGTGAAGGAGTTCGCCGAGGGTATCGAGGAAATCGGCGTTGCCGGGCTTGAGGCGCACGGCGTCGCGGGCCCAGCTGATGGCGCGCGGGAGATCGGCGCCCGTGGCGAGGGAAAGAGCGGCGCGGTTGTTCAGGACGAGGGAGGAGTCAGCACGCAGGTCGAGGGCTTTGGCGTAAGCGGCGTCAGCGTCGGCCCACTGGCCGCGGGATTGGTGGAACATGCCGAGCTTGGTCCAGGCTCCGGCATCAGGTGGCGTCGCATAGACGGCTTTTTCGTAATATTCGCGCGCGGCTTTGTCCTCGCCTGTGGCGTTGTAAATATCTGCCATGATTTCGAACGCGATGCGGTTGCCCGGTTCGCGGCGGAGGGCTTCGTCGCATTCTTTCAGGGCTTCGTTGGGCTTTTTGAGCTGCAGGTAGGCGCGGGCCCGGACGATGAACGGCGCGGCGATATGCGGGCTGAGTTCAGCGGCCTTGGCGAGTTCGGGGAGGGCCGCGTCGGGCTGATCGAGCCGAGTGTAGAGCTGGCCCAGGGCGTAATGCGTGCCGGCATGGCGGGGATCGAGAAGGGCGGCCTTGTTGAAATAATCGACGGCTTCCACAGCGCGGTCGAGGGCTTCGGCGTAGAGGGTGCCCAGATCGACGTAGATGTAGGCGGCGGGTTTGAGCTTGGCCGCAGTGAGGAGTTCGGACTCGGTTTCTGGAAATTTTTTCTGAACGTAGAGAAAGCGGGCGAGAGCGACGTGGGGCGGGGCTTCGCGAGGGAACTCCGCGATGATCGCCCGCAGGATGCGCTCGCACTCGGCGAGGTTGCCGGCGATGTAGGTGTCGAGCGCAGTCGCGAGCTTTGCGGAGATAATTTTGTCCTGCGGGGCTTTGCCGAAGAGTAAATCATTCGGCGCAATCTTCAGGTTAGTGGCGGGGCGAACGGGCGCAGCGGCGGATGCGGAAGCTTTAGCTGGAACGGACTCCGCGGGCTTGGAAGATTCCTTGGCGCGGGGCGAGCAGGCCGTGGCGAAAAGGGCGACCAAGAGACTGAGGCGGAGTGAGGCGGGGCGCATGGGGAGTTCGGTGGATGGAAGGGCGGGGCGTAGAAATAAAAAGGCCCCCCATTGATAAGATGGAGGGCCTGAAATCGAATCTAAAAGCTCAGCTTAGGCGACCTTCGAGCGACGGCGACGAATCGCGACGACAAGACCGAGAGCGGCAACGCCCATCAGACCGTAGGTGCTGGGCTCAGGAACCGCGGGTGTGCCGGGATCGGGCAGAACGGTGACGCCACCGACACCCTTGAAACCGAAGGCGAAGGTGTAGGGCGTGCCGAGGGTCGGGCCGCCGGTGGTGTTGGACTCGCCGAGGGAGTAGAGCTCGATACCGACGCTGCCGAGAGCGCCGAGGACGCTGGACTCGCTATAGCCCGCGCCGTAGAACACCGAGAAACTGTAGGACGCGCCAGCGGCGATGGTGCCGAAGTTGAAGTTGAAGTAGGCACCGTGGTCAGCCGGGCCGTTGTCGGCGAAGTCAACGTTGTTGGTTCCGGCACTGCCGCTACCGGGGGAGAGAGGATTAGCCGTATTGAAACCATTGTCGTGCGAGCTAGAGAGTAGAGTCGTCGTAGCGGTGCCCTTGATGGTGACGAACTCGTTGAACTCGGTTGGAGGAATATCCCAATCCATCACGCGGACGTAGCGGACGTTGTTCAAGGCGGTGAGGCCGGTGTTGGTAATGGTGACTTTGTCTTCGAAGAGAAGCCCGGGAGCTGCCGCGGCCGGAGCATAGGCTTGCGTCACCTTGAGGGCGGGCAGGCTGGTCAGGTGCACGGTTGAGGTTGCGGTCGTGGCCGTGGACGTGAAACTATCCACGGTGAGGTTTACCACACCGTCAG